>JAZKCQ010000048.1:0-6704 GCA_040388015.1 Verrucomicrobiota bacterium
GGCAATGGTCCAAATCTCGATGATCAAACTCATGCTCGCCAGAATCGCCCGATGAATTATTTTTCAGACATGCTCTAAGGTCAGCAGCTACGTTAACGCGAGCATGCTTAAGGTTGTATCGATTGGTCTGCATCGGGAACGACCCAACTTGAATCCAACTCGAGAACTCTTCAGGCGATACTTCGCTTACAGTCCTTAGCTCAATTCCTTCTCTTTTAGCATATTCAATCAGTCCAGGCGCAAACCCAGTTGTAGATACCGCAGTCACTTTATTGAACCCGAACCTTGATCGCCTTCCGACTAACTGTTCGATCCAAGATCCGGGTGCAGCTCCTGCGGACGGCCGATCACGGCACTCAATCAACCATCTCATTTCTGTGGATCCGAACTTGCCACTTACAATGATATCAAATTCTGCAATTTGGTTTCCGTCGTCATCAAAAACTTTATCGTTCTTTTCTACTTCGAAACCTTTTGGTTTGAGGGATTCCTCCAGATAAGAAACTAAAGATTCAAGTTGTTTGCCGTCTGACATATTGATTTTCCCAACAGTGTATTGTTTCAGCGCCGGATGATATTCATCTGGGTTAGCTCATGCAAGGCTGCGGAAATCTTGCCGGGGGGAGATTGAAATGGAGTGGATTACGGTTTTGTTTCGCTTTCATGGAAGGATCGGATGGGGAAGAGATCGGGAGACTGTGAGCTAACGGATATCGAGGGGAGGCCGGAGTTCGTCCGGTCACGGGGCCGGGTGGGACCGCGTGACCGGAGGTGGATCAGGTTGTTCAGACGGCCGGGCCGATGGTGATGGCTTGCTCGGGGCTTGCTCGGTGTGGTCGCGGCTGTTTCCGGCGTCGGTGCGGACGCGGATATTGTTTCCTTGGGTGAAGGGGCCGATGAGGTTGCCGACGGTATGGCGGGGATTTGCCGCAGAATGCCGGGCCGGTGGGGTGGGATGGCAGGCTGCCAATGCCGCATGGGCTGCCGCACCGGAAGGATGGCGGCCGGTCCGGGGAAGATGGGATTATCTCGGCAGCACTCGGCATCAATGAATTGCGAACCATTCCGCGAAGGTCTCCCAGGGCGCTGCCGGGAGGGGTGGCGGGCGCTGGGGCGGTGGGCTAGCCCGCGGCGGGTGGCCGGTTCGCTTGACCTGCGGGCGTTCCGGGTGCAGTCTGCGCGGCAAAATGAAATTTACCTTTCTTAACTACCTGTCTGTTTCCGCGCTGGGGGCGCTGGTGCTGGCCTCGTGCTCGGCTCCGGCTCCGGCTTATTCGAACTACCTGGCCGGGATGGGCGGGCCGATCCACAAGCCGGTCTCGGGCGGGCCGCACCACTCGCCGCCGGCGATCCCGGATGATGTGTCCTACTGGGATGGAGATGCGGTGCAGGGCAGCCCGATGATCAAGATCAACCGGGCGCAGCAGAAGGCGTTTTTCTACAAGGGTGGGACGCTGGTCGGGGTTTCCCGGATCTCCAGCGGGACGGAGGATCACGGGACTCCGGCGGGGCGCTACAAGATCACGGAGAAGGATGAGGACCACGTGTCTTCGGCCTACGGGGTCTTCAAGGACCGGGCGACGGGGATGACGACGAATGACAATGTGGACATCCGCACGGACAAGCCGAAGGCGAGCGAGATCTTCTACAACGCGCCGATGCCGAACTTCATGCGCTTCAACGGCGGGATCGGGATGCACACGGGGTATCTGCCGGGCTACGCGGCCTCTCACGGGTGCATCCGGATGCCGCACCACATGTCCACGCACTTCTTCGAGAACGTGCAGGTGGGGACGCCGGTGATCGTGGAATGAGCGGGACGCTGCCAATTTAAAACAATGAACACGCAGCTGCCGGATGCCTCGGTGACGATGGAAATCAGCCCGGAGGCGGTGGCGGAGTGGATCTCCCTGCCGCCGGAGGAACGGCCGCGGGTGATCGACTGCCGGGAGGAGGATGAGCTGGGGATCTGCCGGATTTCCGGACACGAGTGGGTGCCGCTGGGGCTTTTCCCCGGGGCGCGGGAGACTCTGCAGGCGCGGAACGAGCGGGGGGTGGTGGTGTATTGCCACCACGGGGTGCGGTCGCTGCGGGCGACGCAGTTCCTCCGGTCGATCGGGGTCGAAAAGGCGTTTTCGATGAAGGGCGGGATCGAGGATTGGTCGGTGAGGATCGATCCTGCGGTGGCGCGGTATTAGCGGCTGCGGGCGGCGGGGGGTGTCTCCCAGGTACCGCCGGTGGCCTTGACGAGATAGGGGAAGCTGAACTCGGGGGTCTGGTCCCAAGTGAGGGGGCGGTACTTGGTGGGGGTGGCGGCGACGGTGAGGACGTAGTCTTCGCCTGGCTTCACATCGATGCGGACCTCGGCCTGGGTATCTCCGGTGGCGGTGACGCGGGGTGAGTAGCGGGCGACGTTTTCCCCGTCGACGCCGACGAGGGTGAGCTGCCAGGTGGCGTCATTGGCCTTGCTGGCACCGCGGAAGGAGATGGTGATGGTTTTTTCCCCGGGCTGCTTGCGGACGGGAAGCCAGTGGGCTCCGTAGGCGTAGAGGGGCTTGTCGGCCGGGGAGGCATACCAGCCGGGCGTGCCGGGAGCGGGGGTGACCTGGCTCATGGTGCTCTTGCGCATGCCGGCGGAGGCGTCGAGGAGGAAGCCTTGGTGGATGTAGTCCATGGTGACCATGCGGGCGGCCATCTCGCCGATCTCGTCGGTGAAGGACTCCCAGCCTTTGGGGAGCGAGCCATCGGATTTTCCGAGGCGGACGGTGGTCTCGATGGGGTCTTCCTCGGAGGCTCCGCCGTCGCCGCGGCGGTTCTTGGTCCAGATGCCGTAGACGAGGTGGCGGGTGCGCTGTTTTTCCCAGAGGTGCATGACGATGGCCCAGTTTGAATAACGGGACTCGGGCCATTGGCAGCCGTGGTGGAGGTGGGAGAACATGTTTCCCAAGGAGTCGCCGTGGGTGGGCGAGTAGCTGAAGGAGCCGGCCTCGGCATGGGTCTCCCACCAGGGGCCGACGCTGGAGCGGATCATGAAGCCGCCGGTGTATGCTTGGACCACGTGGCAGAACTCGTGGCCGACGACGGTGGAGCCGTAGCGGATGGCGATGGGGGTGATGGCCATTTCCTTGGCGGCATTCGCATAGCCGTCGCCGACGCCGGGGATGCCGGTGTTGTAGAGCTTGACGAGGATGCGCTCGGGCTTTCGGCTGTCGGCGTAGGGCATGGGGGCCTGGGCGTCGACCTCGTAGGAGGCCCAGACTTTTTCGAACCACTCGCCGGCTTTCTCGATGAATTGAGGGGAGCTCATGAGGTTTTTGACCTCACCTTCCTGTTTGTTTCCCCAGATGAAAACGAAGTGCGGGGTCTCGTGCTGGTGCAGCTGGCCGTCTTTCACGAGCTTCGCGTATTGCTCGCTGAGGCGGGTGGTCCACTTGCGCTTGTCGGCGGGGGGGACGGGGGTCTTGGCCCTCATTTCCCGCATGAGGCGGCGGTCGCTGTCTGAGAAGGACCGGGCCTTCCACGCGCGGACGGTGCCGTCGCGGAGGCGGAAGACGGCGATCTCGGCGCTCCAAGGGGTGTCTTCATTAAAGACACGGACGAGGGCGGCCTCGAAGGAAGTGCCCTTGCGGATGCCGGGCTCGTTGAGCTTGTTGGTGGGATTCCACTTGCGGACGACCGGCGGCATCTCGCTGGGGACGAAGACGGGCTCGGCGCCGTAACGGAAGGCGGGCGGAGACTGGGCGCCGGCGGAGGCAGCGGAGAAGAGGGCCGCGAGCAAGGCGGGACGCAGATTTTTGAAGAGACCGGGATTCGCCACTGTCCCGAAGGATGCCCTCAGGCGAGGCTCGGTGAACAGCCCCCACTTTTGGGGACACGGGTTGTCAGGCGATCTGGCCGAGGACCCAGGCGCGGTACGGCCCGGCGACTTTTTCCGGGGCGAGGGCGATGATCTCCGGGACCTCGTAGGGGTGGAGCTCGGTGAGGGTCCTCTCGAAGGCGGGGAAGGCGGCGGCGGTGGTTTTGAAAATCGCGAGGACCTCGGTCGCGGTTTCGAGGGCACCCTGCCAGCGGTAGATGGACTCGAGGGCGGGGATGAGATTCACGCACGCGGCGAGTTGCTTTTCCACCAGGGCCGTGCCAATTTGTCGCGCCTGACCGGAATCGGGAAAGGTGCATAGGATCACTAAAACGTCACTCATGGCTCTTCCTGAACACCGGAAATCGAAATCTGGCAAACATAAGGTGAAGTCCGGGTTTCTGGAAAAGCTGGTTTCACGGCTCGACCGGGTGGTGCCGGGGGACGTGCAGCAGATCGTGACGCGGCTGATCCGCGAGAAGGGCTTCCTGGAAAAGGTGTTCGAGGCGCTGCACGAAGGGGTGATCATTCTGGATCCCAACGGCGTGATCGGATTCCTGAATCACGCGGCCTGCCAGTTCTTCGGGCTCGATCCGGAGCAGGCGCCGGGCGAGGAGATTTCCACGCAGATCCGGGGGCTGGATTGGGAGTCGCTGGGGAAACCGGGGCGGACGATCAGCCGCGATCTGGAGGTGTTCTATCCGGAAAAACGTTTCCTGAATTTCTATCTGGCCCCCATCGACGACGCGGACCGTCCGAACGAACCGCTGGGCTACGTGATGCTGGTGCGCGACCTGACGACGACGCGCGCCGAGGCGGAGGAGACGCTGGAATCCGAGCGGCTCAACGCGCTCACGCTGCTCGCCGCCGGGGTGGCGCATGAGATCGGGAATCCGCTGAACTCGCTGGACATCCATTTGCAGCTGCTAGGCCGCAAGCTGAAGAAGCTGCCGCCGGGCGATCGCAAGCCGCTGGAGGAGAATCTATCCACGGCGCGCGAGGAGATCCAGCGGCTGGATCAGATTTTGAAACAATTCCTGCACGCGGTCCGGCCGACCAAGGCGCATCGCGAGCGGAAGGACCTGCATGTGATTTTGAATGAAACGCTGAAGCTGCTGGAGCCGGAACTCGCTTCACGCGACATCTCGGTGCAGCTCGATCTCGCGGAGTCGATGCCGCCGGCGACGATCGATCCGGGCCAGTTCCAACAGGTTTTCTACAACCTGATCCGGAATGCCTATCAGGCGATCCCCTGCGAGAACGGGCGCATCACCATCCGGACGCGGGTGAGTGATTTCGAATATATCATTTCCATCGAGGACAACGGCACCGGCATTTCCCCCGAGCACATGGGGGCGATCTTCGAGCCGTATCGCACGACGAAATCCTCGGGCTCCGGGCTCGGCCTGCTCATCGTGCGGCGGATCATCCGCGAGCACGGCGGGGAGATCGCCATCGAGAGCGAGGAAAACCAGGGAACGCGCGTGCTGATCCATCTGCCGCACACCGACCGGCCGGTGAGGTTGTTAGGACCGCCGGATCCCGATCCGGTCATCGATTTATAATTTTCCAAACTCATGTTACCGACACTGCTCATCGTGGAAGACGAACGCGCGACCCGCGAGGGACTCCGCAGCGCTTTGGAGGAAGAGTTCGAAGTTTACACCGCGGCGGGGACGAGCGAGGCGCTGGCGATTTTAAAATCCGAGCGCATCCAGCTGCTGCTCACCGACCTCCGGCTGGGTGGTGACTCGGGCATGGATCTGCTGGACACGGCATTGGCAATGCCCGAGCCACCGGTGGCGATCATGATGACCGCCTACGGCTCGGTCGACACCGCGGTGGAGGCGATGCGGCGGGGCGCGTGGCATTTCGTGACGAAGCCGCTGAACCTCGACGAGGTGGAGATGCTGCTCAAGCGCGCGCTGCGCAACCGCACGCTGGAAACGGAGAACAAGGAACTCGTCCAGCAGGTCAAAAAACATCACAAACTCGACCGCCTGATCGGCAAGTCGCCGGCGATCAAGCGCGTTTCCGAACTCATCCAACAGGTCGCGCCGACCCGGGCGACGGTGCTCATCGAGGGCGAATCCGGAACCGGCAAGGAGGTGGTGGCGCACACGTTGCACCACCTTTCCGGCCGGCCGGCGGCGAAGATGGTGATCGTCCATTGCGCGGCGCTTTCCCCGCAGTTGCTGGAGAGCGAACTGTTCGGGCATGAGAAAGGCGCGTTCACCGGAGCGGCGCAACGACGGATCGGGCGCTTCGAGCAGGCCGACGGCGGGACACTTTTCCTGGATGAAATCGGCGAGATCGACGCGGCGACGCAGGTGAAATTGCTGCGCGTTTTGTCCGAACGGACGCTGGAGCGCGTCGGCTCGAACTCACCGATCAAGGTCGACGTGCGGGTGGTCGCCGCGACAAACAAGAATCTCAAGGAGCTGGTCGCGAAAGGCACTTTTCGCGAAGACCTTTATTTCCGCCTGAACGTGGTGAAGGTCGAAATGCCGCCGCTGCGGTTCCGGCGCGAGGACATCGTGCTGCTGGCGAACAGCTTCCTCCAGGAATTCGCCAAGGAAAACGACCGCCCGGTGAAGCCGCTGACCGACGAGGCGATGGAGCTGCTGCTGAAATACAACTGGCCCGGCAACGTCCGCGAGCTGCGGACGGTGATCGAACACGGCGTGGTGATGAGCAACGATTCCGTCATCGAGGTGCGCCACCTGCCGCAGTTCCTGCATTTCCAAGACCAGCCCGCCTTCGATTCGCCGGCCCCGGTCAAAATGGCCCTTGATGGACCGGCGGAATTCAACTTGCATGCGCTCGAAACCAATACGATCCGGGCCGC
>JAZKCQ010000049.1:0-10344 GCA_040388015.1 Verrucomicrobiota bacterium
AAATCGCGCCACGGGTCGGCAAGCTCGTTCTCGTGGCGCGTCGCGAGCCGCTTCTTTTGCAGCTTGCCGACCGCGTCCGCGCGAAATTTCCCCATGTCGCCGTCGCGGTGTTCGCCGTTGATCTGAACGTTCCGGCGGAACGCGAGGAACTGGTGAAAACCCTGACAGCGAGAGGCTTCCTGCCCGATCTGTTGGTCAATAACGCCGGCCTCGGCGACTACGGTGAATTCGCCACCGCCGAATGGGAGAAACTGCAGTCGATGTTGCACGTCAACATCGAGGCTCTCACCCATCTCAGTCACGCTCTGGTCCCCGAGATGATCCGTCGCGGCAGCGGGGCGATCATCAACGTCAGTTCGCTCGCCAGCACCCTGCCGATCCCGGACTTCGCGGTTTATGCGGCGACGAAAGCTTATGTCTCCAGTTTTTCCGAAGCCCTGCGCATCGAGCTGCGGGAGCATCACATCCCGGTGGTGGCGGTGTGTCCCGGACCGGTGAGGACCGAGTTTGGAAAAGTTTCCCGCCGCTCACCGGATGGCCCGGGCATGCCGTCCAAGAAATCCTTCTACGTGCCGAAAGAGCAGGTGGTGGAGGAAGCATTAGGCGCTTTGGATAGAAATGCCGCCCGTGTCTATCCAGGACTCAAGATCGCCGCCGCCGCGCTGGTGATCTCGGCGTTGCCGATGTTTGTCTTGCGCTTCGCGATGGGGTTCAGGCCTAGGCGTTCATAAGCGGATTAGATGACGGTACTATTTGCCCTTCATCAGTCGTTCCCGAAGCTGCGGAATCACGATCAGGCATCCTGTTAAAAAACAAAAGGTGATGTCCGGAATGAAAGTTGAATGAAGCTCCGGATCAAGGTGGTTGCGACAGGCGGAGACTGCCAGGGTAATGCCGACGACAAAGTGGAACGGTCCTAAAAGCGTGATCAATCCGGTGAATTTCGCCGGTCGCGCGCAGGCGATGGCAGAGGCGATCCCGATGCTGCCGAATGCGGATGACGCCATTCTCAGCCAATAATCCAGCAGCGGATCATAGGGGATCTGATTTGCCCCCATGTCGTAAAGTTGGTTCGCCGCGGTTTGCCACGGTGCGAAGGTGAAGAAAAACGAGATGCCCCAGCCACAGGAGCTGAGGATCAGGCCAAGCCTGAGGATTCTCATCCAAGCCAGCTCGGTCGGAAGCGTGATTCAGAAATGAACTTTACCCGAAGATGCTCAAGCCCGCTCGGCCATCGGCTTGTAGCTGCGGAGCGTCTCGCCGGTGTAGATCTGGCGGGGACGGGAGATGCGGCTGTCCGGATCGTCCATGACTTCCTTGTAGTTCGCGACCCAGCCCGGCATGCGGCCGATGGCGAAGAGGACGGTAAACATGTTCATCGGGATGCCGATGGCGCGCATGATGATGCCGCTGTAGAAATCAACGTTCGGGTAGAGCTTGCGGGAGACGAAGTATTCGTCGTGGAGCGCGACTTCCTCAAGCTTCTTGGCGATGTCGAGCAGCGGGTCGGACACGTTGAGCTGGGCGAGCACCTTGTCGCACTGCTCCTTGATGATGACCGCGCGCGGGTCGAAGCTCTTGTAAACACGGTGGCCAAAGCCCATCAGGCGGCGGTTGCCGACCTTGTTTTTCACCTGCTCTAGGAATTTCGAGCCGTCGTCGCCGTCCCTGTGGATTTCCTCGAGCATTTCAAGCACCGCTTGGTTCGCGCCGCCGTGGAGCGGACCCCAGAGCGCGCAGACGCCGGCGGAGGCCGAGGCGAAAACATTCGCCTGGCTTGAGGCGACCATGCGAACGGTGGAGGTGGAGCAGTTTTGCTCGTGATCGGCGTGGAGAAGGAAAATCAGGTCGAGCGCGCGGACGACTTCCGGGTTGAGATCGTAATCTTCGCCGGGGAGCGAGAACATCATGTGGAGGAAGTTCTCGGTGTATTTCAGATTGGTTTTCGGATAGCTCGGCGGCAGTCCGGCGGCCTTGCGGTAGGAACAGGTGGCGATGGTGCGGGTTTGGGAAATGAGCCGCGCGGCGTGGATCGGGAAGGCTTCCTTGAGCGACTTGCGGTAAGTCTTCATGCTCGGATAGGCGGATGAGGCATGAATCATCGCCGAGAGGATGGACATCGGATGGGCCTTGGGCGGGAAGGCGTCGAAATGTTGCAACATGTCCTGATGCAGCATTTGGTTTTCCGTCAGCAGTGCGGAGAAACCGGCGAGTTCGGTGGCGGTCGGAAGCTCGCCGTAGATCAGGAGGTAAGCGGTCTCGATGAACGTGCTCTTCTTCGCGAGTTCGGCGATGTCGTAGCCGCGGTATTGGAGAATGCCTTTTTCTCCGTCGATGAACGTGATCGCGCTCTTGCAGGCACCGGTGTTTCCATAACCCGGATCCAGCGTGATACAGCCGGTTTTGGCCCGCAAGGCACCGATGTCGATACCCACTTCGTTTTCAGTTCCAACAATGGTAGGCAGCTCAAGAGTCTTGCCGTCGATGATCAATTCCGCTGTTCCGTTCATGCGGCGCGATCCTAAACATCTCCCGTTCGGTTACGCCAGCATCCATTGCAGCGAATTTTCAGCAATTTCACTCACACTCAATCGCTTGATTATTCATCCGGCTCACTCTCCGGCGTCCGGGTAGGAGCCGAGAAGCTTCACCAGCGAGCAGTGTTTCCCGAGTTCTTCGAGAGCTTCGGCGACCTTGGGATCGTCGCAGTGGCCGGAGAGATCGACGTAGAAAATGTATTCCCAATCCTTCCGTTTCGACGGCCGGGATTCGATTTTCGACATGTTGATGTGGAATTGGTCGAACGCCTGCAGCGCCTTCACCAACGAACCCGGCCGGTCGTGGATGGCGAAAAGGATGGAGGTCCGATCCTTGCCGGTTGGCGGGCAGGGTTTCTCGCCGATGACGAGGAAGCGCGTCGTGTTCGTCGCCCGGTCCTGAATGGATTCCTCCAACAGCGTCAACCCATACATTTCCGCAGCGAGCGGGCCTCCGAGCGCGGCGGCACCCTGCGCGGCCTGATCCTTGGCGATCTGCGCGGCCTTGGTGGTGGAGGAAACCTCGACAAGATCCGCATTCGGGAAATTTCGTAAAATCCAGCTCCGACACTGGCCGAAAACCTGCGGGTGGGAATAGAGGGTCTTAATTTCCTCACGCGGAATCGCCGCCATCAGGCCGTTTTCGATACGGAGCAAAATCTGCGCGCAGATGTGCAGCGGCGAATCCACAAACAGATCCAGCGTGTGCGAAACCGCTCCCTCGGTGGAGTTCTCGATGGGGACCACGCCATAACTCGCGGCACGGCGGGCGACCTGGTCGAAGACATCCGAGAAATTCGGTTGTGCGGAGTAATTCACCGAATGGCCGAATTTCTTGATCGCCGCCTGATGCGTCCACGTCCCTTCCGGTCCCAGGTAGGCGATGGTCAGATCGTCCTCCAGCGCCAGCGCCGCCGACATGATTTCCCGATAAATCGCGCGGATGGATTTCTCCGGCAGGCGGCCTTGGTTCATCTCGATGAGCCGGCGGAGCAACGCCTCCTCTCGCTCCGGCGCGTAAATTTGCAGCCCATCGCGCTTTTTCACCAAGCCCACCTCATGCACCAGGTCCGCGCGGCGGGACAGCAGGTCTAGCAAGTCGCGGTCGATCGTGTCGATGTGGTAGCGGATGTCGTCGAGATTCACGGAGGGAAAAGGGAAAGTTAGGCGTCGTTCGAGGATTCGTCACCGGCTGCGGCGGCAGGAATGCCGACCGAGCTGAGGGCGAGCTGCTGTTCGGGATCCGCAGCCGGGACGGGTGCGGTTTGCGGTTCGGGCAGCTTCACCTTGCGGAGTTCGGAGGCGTTCGGGAGATCGTCGATGGAGCGGATGCCGAAGTGTTCGAAAAACAGGTCGGTTGTTTCGTAAAGCAGCGGCCGTCCCGGAAGTTCCGCCCGCCCGCCGATGCGGATCAGGTCGCGGTCGAGGAGCTTCTGGATCATCCCGTCGCACGCCACGCCGCGGACGGCTTCGATCGCGGCTTTCGTGATCGGCTGGCGGTAGGCGATGATCGCCAGCGTTTCCATCGCCGGGCCGCTCATCCGCTCCGGCTTGCGGCCGGGGAAAAGCTGGCGGACGAATTCGCCGTATTCGAGGCGGGTGTAGAGCTTCCACCCTTTCGGCCGCTCGATGATGGTGAAAGCGCGGCTGCTGTCGTGATAGGCGGCATTCAGCTCGCCGATGGCCTCGGCCACTTTTTCCGCCGACGTCGCGGTGAGGGCGATCAGCCAGTCCGGAAGGGGGGGGGATTCCTTTCCTTCCTCCGTTTCGCGGATCCTCACATCCTCGGCTTCGGCGACGCGGGCACGCACCAGCCTGGCAATTTCCTCCGAGGGAAGAGGATTTTGAGAGGCGATGAGAAGGGCTTCGACAATGGCGCTGAGCTGCATGGCGGGGCCGCACCTTAAGGATCCGTCCGGGCATTTCAAGCCTCCTGCGGAAAAGGTGAGAATCACTTATTTTGCAAACCGTGAACTTTCCGCTTGATGGACTGTGGTTCACGGGCTAACCCACCGCGCTCGTCACGCCCCCGGGATTTCATTCCGGGACCGACGGGGAGAATTTTTATCACCCGCATTTCATCTCTGCGCCATGGCCGCGAAGAAAACCACCTCCAAACCTGCTCCCGAAAAAGGGAAAGCAAAGCCCGCCGTCAAATCCTCGAAGCCCGATGCGGCTGCGAAGAAACCCGCTGCCAAAGCGGAAAAATCGGCGGCTCCGGCCAAAAAGCCGGCTCCAGCGAAAAAGGCGCCGCTGAAGAAAGCCATTGCCGAGGAGCCGGTCAAAAAGGCCACTCCTCCCGCCAAACCCGAGGAAAAGGTGATCGCCAAGGCGCCGAAAGCCGCCCCCGCCGAAGCCCCGGTGAAGGCCGCCGCTCCAGCGAAAAAGGTTGCTCCCGTGAAGCCCCGCTCTTCCGTTGTTGATTTTCCCGCACCTCCTGCGCCGGTGAAGCCTCCCTTCGTTCCACCGAAGGCCGCGCCCGTGCCAGCCGGCGATCCGGTCGCTCCGGGCAGCAATGGCACCCACAGCCCGGCGTTCGTGCAAAAGCAGCGCCAGCGTCTGTTGGATCTCCGCGATGATCTTGTCGATGCCGTTTCCGGCATGGCCCGCGACACCATCCGCAATGCGCCGGAGGGTTCCGAGGCTTCCGGCAGCGGCCAGCACCAAGGTGATGCCGGCAGCGATGCCTACGACCGCGACTTCGCCCTCTCCGTCCTGGCGAAGGAACAGGACGCGCTTTACGAAATCGAACAGGCGCTCCGCCGCATCCAGTCCGGTTCCTATGGCATCTGCGAAATTTCCGCCCGTAAAATTCCTCAAGCCCGTCTGGAAGCCATCCCATTCGCCCGTCTGACCGTCGAATGCCAGGCCCAATGGGAGAAGGAATACGGCAACCGCCGCTTCCGTCCGTCCAATGAAGTGGGCTTCAGCGGAGGAAAATATGTCGATGACGAAGAATCCGAAACGGTTTCTCTTGACGAAGACGACGATTAAAGCATCCTCCCGCCCCCAAAGTCATGCCACGCGAGATTATTATTCTAGAATGCACCGAAGCGAAAGCCGAGGGCAAGCCGACCTCACGTTACGTCACCACGCGTAACAAGAAGAGCCTCCGCACACCGGGTCGTCTCGAGAAAGTGAAATTCAACCACTTCCTCAAGCGCCGCACCCTTCACCGCGAACTCCGCTAACACGCGCCTCCACTCCCATGTCCGAGCCAAAAACAATCCAGCGCCGAATCAATTTCCGCAAGGCGAACCGTAAAATGACGCGCCGTCGTCATGACATCCCTGCCGATCAACTCGTCGCAACCAATCCGGAGCTTCTCACCAAGTTCACGACCGAAACCGGCAAGATCCTGCCACGCCGCGTCACCGGAGTTTCCGCGAAGCTTCATCGCAAGATCAACAACGCGATCAAGCAATCCCGCGCGATCAACCTGCTTCCTTAATCGGTCGCACGAAACCTCCTTTCAAAAGAGCCAGTCCGTGAAAACCGGATTGGCTCTTTGTTTTTTCGCGGCCGCTTCCCATGATTCTTCCATAACTTTTACCTTGGAGCGGTCCGTTTCACTTTCTACATTCCGCCCGGCGCAAGCCGTTACCCATGGCCAAAAAAGACTTCACCATCCTCAACAAGCTCGGCATCCACGCCCGCCCCGCCGCGCAATTCGTCAAAACGGCCAATCGCTTCCAATCGGATATCTTCGTTGAGAAGGACGGCGAGGAAGTCGATGGCAAAAGCATCATGGGCCTCATGATGCTCGCCGCCGGCCACGGCTCGGTCATCTCCGTCAGTGCCGACGGTTCCGATGAAGAGGCCGCGCTCGAAGCGATCGGTGACCTCATCACCCGCAAGTTCGAGGAAGATTGATCCGATGGTGGTTGCCGTGTCATGCGGCAACGATCCGGTCCGATGTTGCCGCGAGATGTGGCACCCCTCACTCTTCATAAAGCTCGATCGGCAGTCCGTCCGGGTCGGCGAAAAACGTAAACCGTTTCCCCGTCAGTTCGTCCACGCGGATGTTCTCGACGGCAACTCCTTGGATTTCCAGCCCGGCCACCGCCTGATCCAAATCCCTCACGCGGAAGGCCAGATGCCGCAGGCCGAGCGCTTCCGGATAGGACGGGCGTTCCGGGGCTGACGGAAAAGAAAACAATTCGATCTGGGGTCCACCGGGAATTTCCAGATCCAGTTTCCAGGAATCCCGCTCCGTTCGGTAAATTTCCGAAACGATTCGTAGCCCGATCACTTCGGTGTAAAACCGCTTCGACACCGGATAGTCCGAGCAGATCACGGCGACATGATGCAAGCCGCTGATGGTCATGATGTTTCGGTCGCTATCAGCTCCACGCACCCCCAACCGTCAGGTCTCCCGTCAAGTGGCAGGGCGATTTCATTCAAGGCGAGTTCCGTGGCCGTGATCGCTTCCAGCTCCGGCACCATCCGGATTGCGACGGTGGTCAACCAGCTGCTTTCCTCCGGCCAGAAATCGCGCATCACTTCGGAGTAACCATTTCCTCTCACCATTTCTTGGAACGCGATGGCATCTTCCTCCCTCGCGAACAGGTGGTTGAAATCGATATCCCGGGATTGGGTCAGGTCATCTCCATCCTCGGTCATCCTGCGCAACACATCCGCGTTTTCCTCGGCGATGCCTTCCGTGCCCAGCATGCGCTTGATCCAGTTCAAATGCTCTTTCACTGTGCTATAACATGCAAGCAAACGGGCCGGAGGTCAAGGCCGCGGGCTGATATCGGCGGCATCCACGATCCCATCGGTTTGTTAGCGTGAGAGCATCTGGACGAGCTGCCGGGCTTCGGGAAAGTCCGGCCGGAGCTGGAGGGCGCGGGACGCGGCGGCCAGCGCTTCCTTTTTCTGACCCATCCGTGCGTGGATGGTGGCCCGGGCATAAGGAATCGAAGCGTCGGCGGGATCGGCGGCTTCGCCCTTGAGCAGGGCGGCGATGGCTTCCCGGGGTTGGTTCATGCCGCTGCGCGCGAGGCCGAGGTTGTACCAGGCGCGGGAGTAACCGGGATCGAGCCGGACGGTCGTTTCAAGTTCGGAGGTGGATTCCGAAGTGGAGCCGAGTTCATTGAGGGCGAGCGCCACCTTGTAGTGATACTCGGCGTTTTCAGGATCCAGACGGATGGCCTGTCGGAGTTCCTTGACCGCGCCTTTGCTGTCGCCCGTCGTGCTGAGGAGAACGGCGAGATCGTGATGGAAAGGGGGAGAATTGGGATCCCATTCGATGGCCTTGTGAATCTGGCGGATGGCGGCGGTATTGTCACCACGGTGCATGGCGAACTGCGCCAACTGCATGCGGCCGGTGGGTTGGTCGGCGTTGAGATCCAGCAGGTGGACCAATTCGCGGCCCGCGCGGGAGTTGAGATCCAGCGTGTCGCAAAGCGCCCATGCGGCGGCGATCCGGACGCCGCGGATCGGATCATCCAACAGTGGCCGGAGTTTTTCACGCACCGGAGAGTCCGGATTCCGAGCCGATTCGCCATGCGCACGCACGGCGGCTTCACGAACAAGCGGGCTTTCATGCGAAGTTTGAAGCAGCAACGCCTGGCTAACCGTCGGATCCATCACCCAGCGGGTGAGCAGATGACATGCGCTGGCTTTCCACGCGGGAGTTTCCTCACCGGCGAGAAGCCGGATCAATCCGTCCCGTGCCGGAGGATCGCCGCGACGTGCGCTGGCGATCAGCAGGGCGCGGGTGCGTGACGGGCGGTCGGGTTTTTCTCCGAAGAAGCTTTTGTTCGCAGCGATCGCCCAGTCGGCATCCTTGTCGGTGTGGCAGCGGTTGCAGGCATTGGGGACGCCGATTTCCTTGGTGAGCTTGGGATCCGGAATGCTGAAGCTGTGGTCGTGCCGCGGGTGGCGTTGCATGTAGGTGGTGACCGGCATGTGGCAGGAAACGCACTGGTTGCCGGTGCTTTCCGGACCGTGATGGCTGTGGGCGACCGGATCGATGACCGGTGCGGTGGGGAAATCGCCGCGGCCGCCGGTGTGGCAGGTCATGCACAGCGTGTTGCCGGTCGCGATCCGTTTGCCGTTGTGCGGATCGTGGCAATCCGCACAGCGGACGCCGGCATGGTGCATGCGGCTGGAGAGGAACGAGGTGAACTCGTAGTTCTCATCGCGGACCTGGCCGTCGGGGTGATAGGTGTCCGTCTCGTCGGTGACGGTCAGGCTGAAGTGATCGTAAAACGACTCGCCGGGAATGAGATCGCCGGTGAGTTCCCCGCGCCGGGAGTGGCAGGCGGCGCAGGTTTCCATCACCTGATCGCGGCTGAACCTGCGCAACGTCGGATCCTTCGAATGGCCGAGCGGAGGTTTCTCCTGCCATTCGACGTGGTCCTTCATCGGGCCGTGGCAGGCTTCGCAGCTCACACTCATTTCGGCCATCGACGTGTGATAGCTGTTGGTCTGCGGCTCGTAGTTTTTCCGCAGGCGGGTGTTGTGGCAGGCGGCGCACATCGCGTTCCAGTTCATGCCCTGGCCGGTCCAATGGCCCCAATCGCCGGGGGCGCGTTCGTCGGCGTTGCCGTAAACGTCGAACCACTCGTTCTTCGCCGGATCCAGGGAGACATCGAGGGTCTGCATCCGTCCACCGGGCGCCGGGACGAGAAACTGCCGCAGCGGGTTGTTGCCGATGACTCTAACGACAGGATAGGCGTGGCGTTTCTTGTCGAGTCCCTGGGTGAGGATCTTCGCGAGGCCGTCGGCATCGACAAAGGCCTCCGACGTGTCCTTGCCGTGGGTGAGGGTTTGTTTGGGAGCGAAGGCATGATAATCCTCGTCCTTTTTCACCTCACGCTCGGCGAGGCCGTGGTTCGAGTGCTGCCATTTTTCAAACTCGGCGGCGTGGCACTTGCGGCACGATTCGGAGCCCGCATATTTGGCATGGACCTTGTCTTCGGGCGCGAGGACGGGGGCGTTCGGATCAGCCGTGGCCACCACCGGCTTTGCCTGTGGGGACTGAGTGTTGAAATGTCGGAAGATGAGGATGACTGCCGCGAGGGCAACGACCGCAAGGACAGCGAGAGTGAATGGCTTTTTCAACGTGCTCATATCCGCCCGGAATAAGTAGAGCGGACACTCCTGTCCGCGAAGTCAATATGAGGAGAAAGGAAAGTCTGACAGAGCCGCGCTTTCGCGTTTCATTGGCTGGCGGACAGAAGTGTCCGCGCTCCTTACTTTCGGCGCTGGAGGAACAGGTCGATGCCATCGACAAGCGCGAGCCAGCTTGCTTCGATGATGTTGTCAGAAACGCCGACCGTGCCCCAGGTGGATTCGCCGTCGGTGGAAACGATGAGCACGCGGGTCTTCGCCGCGGTCGCGTCGTGGCCGTCGAGGATGCGGACCTTGTAGTCGGCGAGCGAGACGCTGGCGATTTCCGGATAGAATGGCAGCAGCGCCTTGCGCAAGGCTAGGTCGAGCGCGTTGACCACGCCGTGGCCTTCCGCGACGGTGAGTTCGGGCGTGCCGTTGACGGAGAGTTTCACGGTCGCTTCGCAAACCGGCGGGTGACCGTCGCGGTATTGGCGGAAGCTGGTGTGATATTCCGTCAGGTCGAAAGGCTTCTGATAGGTGCCGAGTTCGCGGCGGATCAGGATTTCCAATGATCCACCGGCGGCTTCGTAGGAATAACCTTCGTTTTCCAGTTCCTTGACCCGGCGCAGGATGGCGCTGGCTTCGGGGGAGCCTTTTGCCAGCGGGATGCCGAGTTGCTCGGCCTTGATGAGGATGTTGTCCTGGCCGCTGAGTTCGGAAACGAGGATGTTCTGCTGGTTGCCGA
>JAZKCQ010000050.1:0-11722 GCA_040388015.1 Verrucomicrobiota bacterium
AGCTCGCCGAAGTATTGGACGAGGTTGTAGGTGAAGGAATCGTAGTTATCGAGAATGAGGAGCATGGAACAGAGTTGCTAGTGTTCAGTTTTCAGGTCCCAGGGTCTTTGCAAGGGCGATGGCGCTGAGCAGGGCCTTCGACTTGTTGACGGTTTCGATATACTCGTAGGTGGGATCGGAATCCGCAACCACTCCGGCGCCGGCCTGGACGTAGGCCTTGCCGTTTTTCAGCAGGCAGGTCCGCAGCGTGATGCAGGAGTCGTGCGAGCCGTCGAAGCCGAAATAACCAACCGCTCCGGCGTAGGCGCAGCGTTTGTTTTTTTCTAACGAATTAATGATCTGCATCGCCCGGATCTTCGGCGCACCGCTGACAGTGCCTGCGGGAAAGGTCGCCCGCAGGACGTCGTAGGCGCTGTGCGAGGGATCCAGTTCGCCCGAGACGTTGGACACGATGTGCATGACGTGGCTGTAGCGCTCGACGATCATGAAATCGTCCACTTTCACCTTGCCGTGCTTGGCGATGCGACCGACGTCATTGCGGGCGAGATCGACCAGCATGAGGTGCTCGGCGCATTCCTTCGGATCCTTCATCAGGTCGGCGGCAAGCGCGTCGTCCTCTTCCGGAGTTTTCCCGCGCGGACGTGTTCCTGCGATCGGTCGGATGTCGATACGGCCGTTGATCGAGCGCACGTGGACTTCCGGCGAACTGCCGACGAGCGCGAAGTCACCCAGTTCCAGGATGAACATGTAAGGCGAAGGATTCACAAACCGCAGCGCACGATAGAGGTCCACCGGAGGCTGGTCGAAATCGGCCTCGAAGCGTTGGCTCGGCACGAATTGGAAAATATCCCCCGCCTTGATGAACTCCTTGCCGGCCAAGACGATCGCCTCGTATTCCGCCTGCGTCGTATTGCTGCGCGCCTCGGCGGGCTGCACTTTCGCGAGTCCGTTGAGTGCCGGCACGTGGAACGGCCGGTTCAGGATTTCCACCATCGCCGCGATGCGGCCACGGGCGGCGGCATAGGCCTCCTCGGGAGTCGGAAATTCGTCGATGAACGCATTGGCGATCACCTGAAGCCGGCGCAAGCGGTGGTCGAACACCAGCAGGGTGTCCGCCAGCATGAACATCGCGTCCGGAATCCCCAGCGCGTCCGGCGGCGGAGATCCGAGCGTCGGCTCGAACTGCCTCACCGCGTCGTAGGAAAGATAGCCCACCATCCCGCCGGAAAACTGCGGCAGCGCGCCATGCGTCACCGGTTTGTAGGGTGCCATTTCGCGCTCCAGCGCGGCGAGGACGTCGTCTTCCGCTGTAAAGGTGCGCGTCTTCGAGCCATCGCGGATGGTGATTTCCTTTTCGCGAGCCTCGAAAACCAAGCGCGGACCGCTGCCGACGATCGACCATCGGCCGCCTTTTTCCGTACTCTCCGCGCTTTCCAGGAGGAAAGAATGGCGATTATCCCGCAACTTGAGGTAGGCGGACAACGGGGTCTCGAAATCCGCGGCGAGCTGGGTGTAAACGGGCACGACATTGCCCCGCTTCGCCAGCTCGGCGAAGGCTTCCAACGATGGTTCGACCGGAATGGAACTCACAAGGCCGCGAAGCATGGCCGGGAAATCCGTGAGGGCAAGCCCGGAGGATGGCCGGATCTCCGCCGTCCCGGGGCACTCCCGAAATTCCGTTTTTTGAGTTCTCCATCACTCCGTTCTTGAAACCGGCGACAGGCAAAGCTAACAACTTCCAGTCCGTTTCAACTTCCAATCCTTTGAAAATCATCGCCTGCCCGTTTCCGTCCCGGGGTTCCATTCTGCTTCTGGCGATGTGCCGGTTCGCCTCCGCCGCTCCGGAACCCAGCGGAAAATCACCTGCCCCGGGTGATCCGAAGCCCGCGGCAGGTGCGGTCGCAACTCCCGCCTATCTCAAATCTTCCTCTCCCGAGCGGTACGGCAACTTCGGCGACTCCTCGGCCATTTCAGGCGACACCCTGGTCATCGGAGCTCCCGAGGAAGGCGCCGCTTCTGGAAAGCCGGGGGCCGGAGCCGCTTATGTCTTTGTGCGCAGCGGTGAATCCTGGATCCAGCAAGCCCGTATCACCGCCCCGGATGCCGGCACCTATGACTTCTTCGGATCCAGCGTCGCCATCTCCGGCAACACGATGGTGGTGGGAGCACCCGATCAGGACGGGATCGATGCCGAACCATATGTGGACCTCGCATACGGAGCGGCCTACGTCTATGTCCGCAGCGGCACGGTATGGACCCTGCAGGCCACCCTGCGTGCATCCAACGCGGATCAAAGCGACCAGTTCGGTTACTCGGTGGCCATTTCCGGCGATGATATTGTGATCGGAGCTCCCTATGCCGATGGAAGCGGAGCCCGTGAAAAACCACCTTTCAATGCCACCGATTTCGCAGGCGGAGCAGCCTATGTGTTCAGCCGTGTGAATGGAAACCAGTGGATGCAGCGGGCCAATTTGAAAGTCGCCCATGACGGATCCTACTCGGCGATCGGACTGTCCGTGGCCATTTCCGGCAATACGTTGGTTTCACAAGGTCATGTCTTTGTCAGGACCGAAATCGGATGGCTTTTCCATGCATCGCTGAAATCCCCCACCGCCGCCTACGATGACAGGTTCGGTGCGGCGGTCGCCATCTCCGGAGAAACCATCGTGGTAGGAGCCCCTGCGGAAGAGTTCAAAGAAGCGGAATTCTCCAAGGCGACCGGAGCCGTCCATGTCTTCGAGCGGAACGGATTCGAATGGGTGGAAACCAGCCTGATCAAGGCGTTCAATGCGGAACAGGGCGATGACTTCGGAAATTCGGTGGCGATTTCCGGCGACACGATCGTGGTCGGAGCGGAGAACGAATGGGGAAGCGGGCAAGGCCTCAATCCGGTATCCGATGAAGAGGCGAATTACTCGGGAGCCGCCTATGCCTTCACACGCCAGAATCGCCTTTGGACCCTGCAATCCTATCTGAAAGCATCCAACACCGGAGCCGACGACTATATGGGGGCCAGCGTCGCCATCGACGGGGACACCATTGTTCTCGGCGCACCCGGGGAGTCCGGAAGCGGCAAGGGATTCAACCCGGCCGTCAACGAATCGCGCGAAGGAGCCGGAGCCGTCTATCTGTTCGCTGTTTCGAAGCTTCGACAATTGGTGCTCTCGCCTGAAATCACCGTTCTCGGCTTCAAGGGCGACCCAATCCGGAACAATGCCACCGTCAACATCGGCCGCCAGTTGGTCGGAAAGCGGTCCAATTCGAAAGAGTTATGGATCCAAAACACCGGCAACATCCCGCTGAAACTCGGAGGCATCAAAAATGCCGGAAAGCATTCGCCCGAATATCGGATCGAATACTACAAATACATTTCCGAATATCATTCGTCGCTGGCTCCCGGAGACAAAATTCAAATTGAACTCACGATTCGCCCCAAAGCAAAAGGCCTCCGCAGGACGACCTTGACCATCAAGAGCAATGATTCCGACGAACCCGCCTTCAAGATCAAACTGAAAGGCACGGGCGTGAAACCCTGACCGCCTTTCTTGACGTGGAAATTCACCCCGCCAGGTCTCCCGGCATTCGATGAACCCGCTCCGAATCCCCCGCCCGCTTGAACCGCGGCGGGCTCGGCCACCATCAAGCCTCCCCCGCGTTCCGCCGGCTCCGGTCCGCTAAAATGAGTTGGTCGCCCGCCGTTTCGCGACTATATCCACCCCAGATGAGCGAAGCCGCCAGCAAAGCGAAGAAGCCCCGGGTCAACGTGCGACGTCCGGATGTGATGGAACGCGTCTCCGCCGAGGTGGCGGTCCATTTCCACTCGACCATCGTGGAAAAACTCCGCGACCACGGCGGGAAAATGACCGTCGGAAACACCACCGTCCTCCTCGCCGAGCAATTCGGGTTCTGCTATGGCGTCGAACGCGCCATCGACCTCGCCTACGCCTCCCGCAAGGTTTTCCCGGACAACCGCATCTTCCTCATCGGAGAAATCATTCACAACCCCGATGTCAACGGCCACCTGCGCGAGATGGGCATCGTCTCTCTGCCGTGGAAGGAAATGAACGACAGCTACGACGACCTCAACGAGGACGACGTCGTCATTGTCCCAGCATTCGGCGCGCCCACCGTCTTCATGGACAAGGTCGAGGAGCGCGGCTGCTACGTCGTCGACACCACCTGCGGCGACGTCATGAAAGTCTGGCGGCGCGTCCGCGGTTACGCCAAGGACGGCATCACCTCCATCATCCACGGGAAATCCAACCACGAGGAAACCCGCGCCACGGCCTCCCGCGCCCTCGGCGAAGCCCGCGATGGAAACTACCTCGTCGTCCTCACCCTCGCCGATGTCGACTACGTCTGCGACTACCTCCGGCACGGAGGCGACAAGGCGGCTTTCCTCGCACGCTTCCAAGGCGATCACTCCGTCGGTTTCGATCCCGATCTCCACTTGAGACAAATCGGCGTCGCCAACCAGACGACCATGCTCAAGACCGAGACCGAGGAAATCCAGCGCCGCCTGCGCAAGGCCGTCACCGACCGCGACGGGACCGATGCGGCGTTCCAAATGTTCGACACCATCTGCGGCGCCACCCAGGAACGCCAGGACGCGCTTTTCGAAATGCTGCGCAAGCCGATGGACCTGCTCCTCGTCGTCGGCGGTTATAACAGCTCGAACACCGCCCACCTCGTCGAGATCGCCGAGCCCGAGGTCCCCACCTTCTTCATCCGCGATTCCTCACGCATCAAGTCGCTGGAGGAAATCATCCACTACGATCTCCACCACAAGGAGGAGAAGACGTCCGACTACTCCCGCCTTTTTTCCGGTGACCGGCCCGTCACCGTCGGCATCACCGCCGGAGCGTCCTGCCCGAACAACCTGATCGAGGAGACCCTCGTGAAAATCTTCGAACTCCGCGGGATCCAACGCGAGGCATTGGAGTTGCCCTGAAGACAGGGGCGACATGAACTCCAAGGCGTGGAATGAATTTCGGGCTTCAATTCCGTCGCAAAAAAAACGCCGCCCGGAACGGATCCGGACGGCGAGTGATGATTCAGGAATCGCTGATCAGGTTCAGGCAGCCTTGGAAGCGGCTTTCGCTTCGAGGGCTTTCTTGGCCTGGGCAATGATGGCGGAGAAAGCGGCGGCATCGGAGACGGCGAGATCCGAGAGAATCTTGCGGTCGGCTTCGATACCGGCGGCCTTCAGGCCTTCAATGAAACGCGAGTAGGTCAGATCCTCGTTGCGGCATGCAGCGTTGATACGCTGGGTCCACAGACGGCGGAACTGCCCCTTGCGTCTTTTCCGGTCGCGATATTCATACGTCATCGCCTTGCGGACAGCGTCCTTGGCGTAACGGAAGAGTTTCGAGCGGAAACCGCGGAAACCCTTGGCACGGAGCAGCGTCCGCTTGCGGCGGGCGCGGCTGGCCGGTGAGTTGGTGGCACGTGGCATTTCTTATTATTTCAGTTTGAACAGACCGTTGTTTTCATTTCCTTCCACAGTCTCGACTGTTCTTGTCTCCCTCACGGGATCAGGCTGTGTAAAGGCCGTCCGATTCGCGGACGGGGGCGTAGTTTCGTTGCTTTCGGTTTCTTAGCGATGGGAGAAAGGAAGATTCTCTCTGACGTTGCGAAGGTCAGCATCGGAGACGAGAGCAGCTTGCCCAAGACGACGCTTGCGCTTGCTGTTCTTGCCTTGCAACAAGTGGCGAGCCCCTTGTTTCCGACGAAGAATTTTCCCTGTCCCAGTGACTTTGAAACGCTTGGCAACGGCTTTCCGTGTTTTTGCTTTTCCTCCGACTCTTGGCATGGGACGGGCAAACTAGGGACCAACGCCCCCTTGGCAAGGCAAAAATGGGTTATTTTACCTTGATGAAGGAATCAAAGGATCACCGGATTTTGAGGTGCCATGAGGCAAATTTGAATTTCCCCTCCGACACATCGGACTTTGAGGGACATGCGACAGCATCCGCGGGATGAAACAATTCAGGCCACCCGACGTGAATCGGATGGCCTGATGATGATCATGGTCAATACCCTGCCCGCAGCAGGCGGACATCAGTCGTCGTCCGTGATGGTGACGGTGGTGCTGGTCTGCGAACCGAGAAGCGCGCCATTTCCGGGCTCGCTGAGCTGGATGCTGAATGTGCGATTCGGCTCAGGAGTGACATTGTTGAGGATTTGGAGGGTGATGTTCTTTTGCGTTTCGCCATCGGCAAAATCAATGATGCCGTCGATGACCGGGGTGAAGTGCGAACTGTCGGCGGTGCCGTTCACGGTGGAATACTTGATCGAAGCCGCGCCGTGGCGGTTGCTGTCGCGGTAGACGGGAACGACCACGCTGCCGGCGTTCTCGCTGACATTGGTATTCAGCCTTTTAAAGGTGATCGTGGGTGCCGCCGAGATCAGCAGCTTCGAACCGCCTTTGAAAACGATGGAGCCGACGTTGCGCTTGGGCTTGGTGGAGAATTTCACGTTGGTGACATCCACAACGCATTCGCCGTTGGCAAGGATCTTGCCGACGATTGTGAGGGTGACCTTGACGACTCCGACGCCTGCGATCGTTCTTTTACCCGAAATTTTCTTGTTGAGGACGGTCACCGGGAGAGTGCCACCCGGGTTGGTGAAAGTTCCGCTGAGGTAGCTCGAAGCCCCCGGGGAGAGCGATTCGATGAATGCCGAGATGGCGACATCCTTGGGAATCAATTTCCCAAGCGCGGTGCCCGCCTTGCCGCGGCATTTGCCGGAAAGCTGGTAGGTGTAGGCCTCGGCCGCGATGATCCGCTTGGTACCGCTGGTTCCGTGGATTTCCTTCCCGCTGCCGAGTTCTTGTCCCGAAATGAGCACGCCGACCTTCCCGATGGGAGCCGCGAACGATGCCGTGGCGGCGACCACTCCCAATGTGGCGACGATTCCTCTGATGGCCCGCGACATTTTCGAGCCTCTGCTGATACAATCTGTTTTCATGGTGGTGTTTTCTAATGGTGAATGTTCCGTCAGAAAGCAGGTGGCAGTCCTCCATGTTCTCAGCTGGAGGGAGCGAATTACGCGGCTTTTCCTGACCTTCCGACCGTATGAAATTCCATCTCAGCGTCAATATGTTTCAGACCGGTCTCCGGGAGAAACAGATCCTACGACAGCCGTTGTCCTGACCCCTCACTCGGATTTCCAAGACCTCCCCTCCCCGCAAGGACCTCCAACCGCGCTCACCTTTACGGCTTGATCATCTGACGGTAAAAATGAAACCTGCGCCCCCATGTCCGCAGCCGTCCAACACACCCTCGCTGGCCAAGCCACTCTCGAAGGCACCTCTCTCCACACCGGGCAGAAGGTCACCCTCACTCTCAAGCCCGCTCCTGAAGGACACGGTTTCAAGTTCCGCCGCATCGATCTCGCGGACCAGCCGTTCATCAATGCCGATGTGGACAAGGTCCAGACGGTGGAACGCGCGACGACCCTCGCCGAGGGATCGGTGAAGGTTCACACGGTCGAGCATGTCATTTCCGCGCTGACCGGGATGGGCGTGGACAACGCGTTGATCGAAATGGACGCCAACGAGCCGCCGATCGGCGATGGTTCGTCGCGGCCGTTCGTGGAGATGATCAAGAAGGTCGGCATCGTGCCGCAGAACGCGATCCGCAAGGTTTGGGAAATCCGCGAGCCGATCCATCAGGAGATGGGCGATGGCACGATCATCACGATCGTGCCCTGCAAGACCTTCAAGGTTTCCGTGACGAATGTGGGCCCGGAAGGACGTTTCACGCAGTATTTCTCGAGCGAGGTCACTCCTGAGCTTTACGAAAAGGAAATCTGCGCCGCGCGGACCTTTGTTTACTACGAGGACGTGAAGCCGTTGCTGGAAAAAGGACTGATCAAGGGTGGTTCGCTGGAGAGCGCCGTGGTGATCCGGGGGAACGAAATCATGTCGAAGGAAGCGCTTCGTTTCAACAACGAGTTCGCCCGTCACAAGGCGCTCGATCTGATCGGCGACCTCATGCTTTCCGGGGTCCGCATCCTCGGCCACGTCATCGCGGTGAAACCGGGCCACGGCCCTAACACGAAAATGGCGGCCAAACTGAAGGCCGAATACACCCGCATGCGCTCCATGGTGCCGGCTGATGTGAATCTGCCGGACGGCGAGAGCGTGCTGGACATCAACGAAGTGATGAAAATCCTGCCGCACCGCTATCCGTTCCTGATGGTGGACCGCATCGTCAGCTTCGAGGGCGAGAATCTCTGCACCGCGATCAAGAACGTCACGATCAACGAGCCTTACTTCGCCGGACATTTCCCCGGCCACCCGATCATGCCCGGCGTGCTTCAGTTGGAGGCGATGGCCCAGGTTTCCTCGGTGCTGATGCTGCGCAAACCGGAAAACACCGGAAAAATCGGTTACTTCATGAGCGCCGACAACGTGAAATGGCGCCGCCCGGTCATGCCCGGCGACACGATTTTCATCCAGACGGAAATCCTCAAGATGCGCGGCTCCATCGGCCAGACCCGCGCCCGCTGCCTCGTCAATGGCGAGGTCGTTTCCGAAGCCGAACTCAAGTTCGCGCTGATGGATCGGTGAAGAAGTTGAGAGTGGAGGGTTGAGAGTTGAGGGAAAGAATGCGCCGCAATTTTCCCGATCCCCTCACCTTCCACAACTCTTCCTCTCCTCTAACTCTCAACACTCAACTCCAAACTCTCAACTTCTTTCCCAATGTCCGAACGCAAGACTCTCGAAGAACGCGCCCAAATGACCGACCTGGAGCGGGTCCGCCACTCCTCCGCCCACGTGATGGCCACCGCCATCCTGCGGATCTGGCCGGACGCGCAGTTCGCCTACGGCCCCCCGATTGAAAACGGTTTCTATTACGACTTCGAGATGAAGCATCGGATCACGCCGGATGATTTCGAGAAAATCGAGGCGGAGATGAAGAAGATCGCGAAGGAAAACCAGAAGTTCGAATACAAGGCGATCTCCCGCGAGGACGCGAAGGTGATGGCCGAGAACGGCCGTCTCGGCGGACTCACCGAGCGTCCGGGCAATCCGTCGCGTTTCAAGCTGGATCTGATCGACAAGATTCCTGAGGGAGAACAAATTTCTTGTTTCCAAAACGGTGATTTCATCGACCTCTGCGCGGGGCCTCACGTCGGCTACACGTCGAAGTGCAAGAACGTGAAGCTGATGTCGGTTTCCGCTTCCTTCTATCTGGGAGATGAGTCGAAGGGCAGCCTGCAGCGGCTGTATGGCACGGCGTTTGAAAACAAGGAGGAGCTGGAGTCGCACCTCAACCGCTTGGAAGAAGCGAAGAAGCGCGACCACCGGAAGCTTGGCCGCGAGCTGGGGCTTTTCCACATCGATGAGATGGTCGGTCAGGGTCTTGTGCTTTGGAAACCGAAGGGTGCGCTGGTCCGTCGTTCGTTGCAGGAATTCATCACCGCCGAGCTCGACAAACAGGGCTATTCGCAGGTTTTCACCCCGCACATCGGCAAGCTCGACCTCTACCGCACGTCCGGCCATTTCCCATACTATCAGGAGAGCCAGTATCCGGCCATCGCCGAGCGCGATGTGTTGGAAAAACTCGCCGATGAGGACGCCACCTGCGCCACGCTGATCAACGGCCTGTCGGACGGCACCTACGAGGGCTATCTGCTCAAGCCGATGAACTGCCCGCACCACATCAAGATCTACGCGAGCGACCACCACTCCTACCGCGACCTTCCGGTGAGGCTGGCGGAGTTCGGTACCGTCTATCGCTGGGAACAATCCGGAGAACTCGGCGGGATGACACGCGTCCGTGGTTTCACGCAGGATGACGCCCACCTTTTCTGCACGCCGGACCAGGTGGCGGAGGAAGTGACCGGCTGCCTTGAACTGGTGAAGAAAGTGCTGAAAACGCTCGGCATGAATGATTACCGCGTGCGGCTTTCGCTGCGGGATCCGGAGTCCGACAAATACGTCGGCGATCCGGAAAACTGGGACAAGGCGGAAGCCGCATTGCGCCAAGCCGTGCAAACACTCGGTGTGGACTATACGGAAGAACTCGGCGAAGCTGCTTTCTACGGGCCGAAGATCGACTTCGTGGTGAAGGACGTGATCGGCCGTGATTGGCAGTTGGGCACCGTGCAGGTGGACTACAATTTGCCGGTTCGTTTCGGACTGACTTATGTCGGCGCCGATAACGCTCAGCACGTCCCGGTGATGATCCACCGCGCGCCGTTCGGTTCCCTGGAGCGCTTCACCGGTTTGCTCATCGAGCATTTCGAAGGAAAATTCCCGACCTGGCTCGCTCCCGAGCAGGTTCGCGTCATGCCGATTTCCGAGAAGACCCTCGAAGCAGCCGAAGCAGCCACCGCGAAACTCGCTGACGCAGGAATCCGCGTCACCATCGACCGCACGTCGGACAAGGTCGGCGCGAAGATCCGCCTCGCCCGTCTCGACCGCGTGCCTTACATGATCGTCCTCGGCCAGAAGGAAGTCGATGAAGGCACTGTCTCCATCCGCCGCCGCGATACGGAAGAGCTCACGACGATGTCACTGGAGGATTTCGTCGCCAAGGTGAAATCGGAGATCGCGGAGAGAAGCTTGTGAGTCCGTTACCCCACGGAAAAAAGAGTCTTGCCCGCAGCGGGGGGGATCCGTATAAAGTTGCCCTAGACGCACCTCGAAGTGCCGGATTGGAATTTTCCCATCCCGGATTTCGGACGTGACGATCCCCGGCACCCGCCGATCAATGATTTTCTTGGAACGATATAGAATGACTCTCAGAACCGATCTCACAGATGATCGGTCAGGCCCCGCTGTCTCCGATCTATGATCCGGCGTTTGGTCCATCGTTCCGCATCCCTCTTCGCACCGGTTTCGTGCGGCGGCATTGTCCGTCCGTGCACCGGCGCGTCGCATCTACCCACTGGAGGACAAAGCCATCGCTAAGCCACAAAGAGACCAAAACAGGGGTCGTTTCCGCGATATGACGCGGATCAACGACCGCATCCGCGCCCCGAAAGTTCGTGTCGTCCTCGCCAACGGCGAGCAACTCGGCGTCATGAGTTCACGCGAGGCGCTCGCAAAAGCCCAATCGCTCGGACTCGACCTCGTCGAGATCGCCGGCCAAGTCGACCCTCCGGTCTGCAAGATCGTCGATTACGGAAAATACAAGTACGAGCAGGCGAAGCTGAAAAAGCAGAAGTCCAAAAGCTCCACCCGGATGAAGGAAGTAAAATTCCGCGTCGGCACGGGTGCGCACGACTACAACATCAAGCTGGGCCGCGCGGAAGGTTTCCTCGATACGAACCACAAGTGCCGCTTCGTGCTTCAGTTCCGTGGTCGTGAAAACGCCCACAAGGACCTTGGTTTCGTGGTTCTGAACAGGATCATCGAGGATCTCAAGACCATGGCCCAGGTGGACCAACCCCCGCGTCTCAACGGTCGTGCGGTAGCAATGATTCTTTCCCCGCTTCCTGCGCACCAGCGCAAGCGCAAGTTCCACCTCTTCCACGGCGAGCTGATGGAGGAAGACGACTTCGAGGATGAGGAAGGCCACGAAGAGGAAATTCCGGATGACGATTTCGTCCCGGATGAGGTCCCCGACGAGGCTCCCGAAGCCGAGGTAAAGGAAGAGACTCCGAAAGCCTGATTTCAACAACCCGTGGCGGTGGATTCGGTTCCGCCGCCACGTTTTTTCATGCTCTATCTCTTCGACATCGACGGCACGCTGGTGGACACCGGCGG
>JAZKCQ010000051.1:0-38584 GCA_040388015.1 Verrucomicrobiota bacterium
CAGCTTACCGCGATCACATGCGGAAGCTGCGCGGTGCGACGCGTCAGAGCGGCAGATCGTAACTGCGGCCGACGACACCTTCGTACCAGCGGAGGTAGGCCTGGTTGACCATCGAATAGCCGCCGGGCGTCGGATAGTTGCCGGTGAAATACCAATCACCACAGGGTCCTTTGATCGAGGCGTGGAGGTTTTCGATGGATTGGAAAATCACCTCGACCTCGCCGTCCCAATCGATGCCTTCCGGATAGACCATGCGGCTGACTTCGGCGGAGATTTCCTCGTCGGTGAAGGCTTCGTAAATCGCCTGAACGCGGTTGCGCCGATCCTTAGCGGGAAGTTCGAGTTCCTTTTTGCAATCGTCGTAAACCCTATCCAGCAGCGACTGCCTGCCCGCGCGGCGGTGCAGCGCGATGGCGGCAGAGAAGGCGATGAACTTGCCGAGCTCCGACATGTCGATGCCATAACAGTCCGGGTAACGGATCTGCGGCGCGGTGGAGCAGACGACGATCTTCGACGGCTTGGTGCGGGCGAGGATCTTGAGGATCGACTGCTTGAGTGTGGTGCCGCGGACGATGGAATCGTCGAGGGCGACAAGATAGTCGCCGGGTTTCACGACGCCGTAAGTGATGTCGTAAACGTGCGACACCATCTGGTCGCGGCCTTTTTCCTGCGATATGAAGGTCCGCATCTTGATGTCCTTGTGCGCGACCTTTTCGCCCTTCGGCCAGTTGCGGAGGATCAGATCGTCAACCAGATCGGCGGTGAGGGTTCCCTCTTCGGAGGCTTTCAGGATCGACGAACGAACTTCCTGACGGCGGAACAGACGGAGACCGTCCATCAGGCCGTAGTAAGCGGTCTCGGCGGTGTTAGGAATGAAGGAGAAAATGGTCTTTTCAAACGCGCCGCCGATGGATTCGACGACCTGCGGGACAAGCGCGGCGCCCATGGCCTTCCGCTCGCGGTAGATCTGCGGATCGTTGCCACGGGAGAAGTAGATCTTCTCAAAGGAACACGGTGTGTATTTCTGCGGCGGGGCGAAAGCCGAGTCGGACATCGAGCCGTCCGACTTGATGGTGATCATCGACCCGGGATCGACGGCTTTCACCTCGCTGGCGTCGGCTTCGAAAACAGTCATGAGCGGCACGCGCTCGGAGGAGAACGCGATGACCTCGTCCGTCACCAACATGTGGCAAGGGCGGATGCCGCGAGGATCGCGCATGACGAACATGTCGCCATTTCCGATCACGCCGCAAATCGCGTAACCACCATCCCATGCGGCGGCGGATTCGGCGACGAGCTTCGGTACATCGAGCTCGGCGGAAATTCTGGCAGGCATTTCCGCGCCGGGCACGCCCTCGTCACGGAGGCGGCGGTAGAGATCGGTGTGGTGCTCGTCGAGGTGGTAGCCGATTTCCTCCAACACCGTCTGGGTGTCGGTGCCGAAAACCGGGTGCTGGCCGCGGTCGATGAGCACTTCGTTGAGCTCGCCGGCGTTGGTCATGTTGAAATTCCCCATCACCATCAGGGTGCGGGTGGGCCAGTTGCTGCGGCGCAGATAGGGATGGCAGCAGCCGACGTCGAATTCACCGGAAGTTCCGTAGCGTAGGTGGCCGATGAGGATTTCGCCGCCGAAATCGAAGTGCTTTTTGACGCTCTCCGGATCCTTGTGGTTCATCAGCCCCTTGCGGGACATTTTGTAGAAATTCTTGGTCTCCTTGCGGAAAATCTCGGAGAGAGCGTCCTTTTCCACGCCGCGACGCCGGTTGACGTAGGGCTGGCCGATGGGCATGTCGAGTTTCACACAGCCGATCCCGGTGCCGTCCTGGCCGCGGTTGCGCTGTTTTTCCATGAGGAGGAACAACTTGTTCAGTCCCCAGAGGTTGGTGCCGTAGCGGTCGTAGTAATAAGCCAGCGGTTTGCGGAGCCGGACTGCGGCAATCCCGCATTCGTGGGTGAGGAAGTCGCTCATGCGTGGTGGGATACTAGCTTCACTCGCCGATTACGCAAACGCGGACCCCTTCTTCGGGGACCATGCGGCCGAGAACAGTGCCGCCATCGCCCGCTTTGAGCGCGGCTTCGACGTCGGACTCGGCGACGATGGCCACCCAGCCGATGCCCATGTTGAAGGTGTGGAAGCGGTCTTCCGCGTCGACGTGGGAGAGGAGTTTCTCGATGCCGGGCAGGTTCCATTTCGGAATTTGCAGATCGGCACCCATTCCGCGAAAGAGGCGTTCGAGGTTTTCCGGGAGTCCGCCGCCGGTGATGTGCGACATGGCTTTGGGCTTCACGCCGGATTTTTTCAAATCGCGGGTGACGTCGTGGTAAAGGCGGGTGGGTTTCAGCCATTCGCCGAGTTCTTCATCAGTGACCTCGCCGGGGAATTCGTTGAGCACGCGGCGGACGAGCGACCAGCCGTTGGCGTGAATGCTGTCGGAAGCGTAGCCGATGAGGACATCGCCGACGGCGACGGTGGTGGGATCGATGAGGTCGGGTTTTTCGGCACAGCCGATGCAGAAGCCGGCAAGCTCGATCACGTTCGGGGGGACGATACCCGGCATTTCCGCCGTTTCGCCGCCGGCGAGGATGCAATCGCAGGCTTCCAGCCAGTCGGCCATGCCGGCGATCAGGCGGGTGATGTTTTCCTCATGTAGCGCCGCGATGCCGATGTAGTCGAGGAATACCAGCGGATCGCCGCCGGTGGTGAGAATGTCGTTCACGCTCATCGCAACAAGATCCTTGCCGGCCGTTTCGAGCAAATCGTGCTCCAGCAACAGCTCAAGCTTGGTCCCGACGCCATCGCAGCCGGTGACCATGACCGGCTCCTTGTAGCTGCTCAGGTCGTAGCATGCTGCAAAAAGCCCGAAGGCCCCCCACAGCTTGCGCGTCTGTTGAGTTCTGCGCACGTGAGTGCCGATGTCGCCCACAAGAGCGGCCGCTTTACGCGTGTCCACTCCAGCCTGTTGGTAAGTTAACTTGCCCGCCATATTCCGCTGCGGGGAGTTCTACAAGCCACCCTCTTCCCGTCACGAAGAAAAAATCTTTGGTTTTTTTATAAGGGCATCGATCCCGGAAATTCATTGATTTCATCAGGGGCGGACCCCTCAAAATTCTCTTTTCTAAAAAAAGTGACACACGAACTCTGAAAATGTTCAAAAAAAGATTGCCAACCTAATACGATTATTTTAGATGTCGGAAAGATTAGCGAAGCGGATATTTAAGACAACTTGACAATCTATCAAATTGATCTAGAACGGCAGCGAACTCGACCCCTCCCACGATGAACCCTCAAGCCCCATCCATCCATCTCGACTCCGGTCTGGAAATTGGCTACGGCAGCCCCCTTGCCCGCTTCGGACAAGAGGTGAAGCTCACCGGCGGCACCCATTTCCTGCTCGCCCGCAACGGCCGGGGCAAAACCACCTTCCTCCGCACTCTTGCCGGAACCCAAAAACCGGTTTCGGGAAATTTCCGCACCGAAGGCTTTCTCCAGTATCTTCCCGAGGATCTCCGCTTCGATCCGGAAATCACCCCGGGCATGGTTTTCCGCATGCTCTTGCCAAAAGGCCGGCTCGCCGAAGCGCTCACACTCGCCTCCAGCATCGAGCTCGATGTGAAAAAGCCTTACGGCCGCCTCTCCACCGGCAACCGCCGCAAAACCAGTCTGATCATGGCTGAGTTTTCCGTGAAGCCAAACACCGGAAACATCCTCCTGCTCGACGAACCCTTCAGCGGACTCGACGCATTTGCCCGTCAGGCGTTTGAGGAAATTTGGAAAAAATCCTCCGACAATGTCCTCCGTCTCGTGAGCTGCCATCCGGATTACGATTCGATGGAAATGCCCAGCGCCGTGATGATCGAAGGGAAATCCGCCCGCCACCTCAACGAACCCGGTCAGACGTGGAGCGGTTTGAAAAATCTGATGAACTGAGCCATGAGACTTTTCCGACTCACATTTGCAACGATTTTCCAGCGCAAGGCCTGGGCGATCTGCGCGTTTGCGGTAATCGCCCTGCCTTTCGCCCTGCCGTTGATTTCCAGCGCCGAGGAGAAACCCATCTTGGTCCAGCCCGCCCGCATCCAGGCGGCGTGGGGAACCTTATGGACATGCGCCCTGCTCTGGGGCCTCTTCACCGCCGCCAAGGAGGGTGAAACGAACGCGAAATCAGGCGTCGGAGAATATTTCCAAACCACCGGGATGTCCGCACCGCGACAACTGCTGGAAATCTGGCTGGCGATCTTCTGCTTCATCGCACCGCTGGCACTCATGACCGCGGCCGTCTGCCAGTTTGGAGCAGCGCCGGCCAACCCGGTCGAGCATTCGATGTGGTGGATCTTGAATCTCCAATACACCGCCTTGTTCCTCTTGGTCCTTTCACCGCTGCTGGCCCTCGCAACCGCCCTGGCATCCCGTTTCGGCGGAATCACGGGATTCACGATCACCCTGCTTGTGTCTCTCTATGGCCTCTACGGCGTCGGCTATCTGGAAAGCATGCTGAAGGTCGAGGCAAACCCCATCCTGCACGGGATCTGGACCTTTTCGCCTCACTACAATTTCGCGGACCTGACACAACGCCTTCTTTTCAAATCCGGAGCGCTTCCGACCGCCGCCTTCTGGAACATGACACTCTACTTCGCCGGAATTCTGGCGGTTTACGTCGGACTCTCACGCCTCTGCTTCAGGACCAAACTCAGCGCCTGAGATTCCGCACCACCCCGCCACCCATCTTCCAAATCCGTTTTCCCATGTCACGCATCAGCACTCACGCAATCACCACCGGCCTTATCGGCGTCGGCGCGTTGACGTGGGCGATTGCAGGACGCCCGCTCGTGACGAATCCCGATCTCGCCACCCCGTTGAACCCCATGGGAATCAACGGCAGCCCATACGGTGAGGTTTTCGCCATGGCGATGCAGGGGCCCATCGACACCTACTTTGACATGGGGATGAATGGCACGGGCCATTCGCATCAAGACAGCGCTCATTGCGCAGACCCCGCCCACGCCGGCAAGCATCTGGCGAAAAAACAGGGATTCGACACCTTCCTCGCTTCTTTGGGAGAAGTCGCCGAAGTCCGCACCAATCCCCACGCTGCGGGAGACGCGCTCAAGCGCCACCTCCGCCGCCAGGCCGAGGACAAGCTCCGTTTCGCCTATCAGCTCGATCCGGCGCACTACGGAAATTACAACGCCCTGCACTTTTTCCTAACCGAGCCTGCGGTCGGCACCCGCCGCCAGCTGACGGCGACGTCCGCGAAGCTGGCCGAGGACACGATCCGGTATTGCCTCAAACAGGAGAACGATCCCCGTCCCTCGCTGACCGCGGCAGCAGCCGCCACCAACATCCTGCAGCTGATGTTCGCCGACCAGAAGGAACCTTCTCCAAAATTCAATACCGCCCAGATGCGGCAGTTCCTCAACGTTCTCGATTTCAGCCTGGCCCGCTACGAAGCCATCGGCCGGAAGTGGGACCAATCCAAAAACTGGAAGCTGATTTCAAGCCAACGGGTACAGGAGTGTCAGGAACGCTACAGCTTCATCCGCAACATCCGCGACACTTGTGAAAAGACAATCGTTCTCCTCGAAGGGAAACTCCAATCCCAAGCCTCGAACTAACAACCACCTCGCAATCTCCCGATAATTCCGACCATGTCCGTCCTCAGCTCAATCATCGAACCACCACCGCTTCCGGGTTATGCCCCGGCAGCTGCGCCGGTGCGATTTGCTGCGGGAATGCGCGGAACCGATCTGCTTGGCATCATTTTCCGGGTCTGCCGTGAGTTGCGCGTGTCGGACATCCAGATGCGCGCCGACCGGCCGGTTTACATCCATACCAACAAGGGGATGGAGAAGCTGGACTTCCTCGGGATTCTTTCGGCCGCTCACATGGATGAGATCCTCAAGGAACTCATCACCAACCGGGAAAGCGGAAGTCACGGCTTCGGACAGGATCAAAGCATGAACCTGCGGGTGGATGAAAAAATCCGCCTCGCCATCGCCACCTTCTCTGAAACCCGTGTCGCGGACTTCTCCTGCGACGGCATCCCGATGGGCGACAGCGGCGAACGCTCGGGACGTCTGCGGATCCAGGCCCACCTCAGCTCGTCCGGCCTCGGCGTCACCTGCCGTATTCTTAATGATTTCATCCCCGAGCTCGAGTCGCTTGGCATCGATCCGGACACCACGGACACGCTACGTCACGGCGTACTCAAGCGCGCCGGCCTCTGCCTTGTGACCGGCCCGACCGGTTCGGGAAAATCCACCACTCTCGCTTCGCTGATCGATTGGGCGCGCCGCCATCATCCGAAGCACATCGTCACGGTCGAGGACCCGATCGAGTATCAGTATCCGGACGACATGGAGGACCCGGACTATCCCGGCCACCGCATCCCGTCACCAAGCATCGTGACCCAGCAGGAGGTCGGACGCGACGTCCATTCCTACCGCCAGGGGCTCAAGGACGTCCTGCGGAAAGCGCCCCACATCATTCTTCTGGGAGAAATCCGGGACCGCGAGGCCATGGAAACCTGCATGGAAGCCGCTCAGACCGGTCACCTTGTCCTCTCCACCCTCCACACCACCGGCGCGGTCAAGACCATCGGCCGGATCCTGGAGCTCTATCCGAAGGATAACCACACCGCCGTGCTCAGCCGCCTCGCGGAGATCCTCATCTTCATTCATTCGCAAGGTCTTCTCAACGGAGTCCAGCGCCGGGTGCTCACCTATGAGTTCCTGCAAAACAACGACGACGCGGTTTCCAGCGCCATCGCCAACTACGACGGCGGCGCCCGTTCGCTGGAAGACGTCATCCGCCGGGCCGGCAACATCGAATGGGACAACAATCTCAAGCGCCTTCTCAACCAGGGCGTCATCACCCAGGAAACTTTCCAGAACACCAAAATGAACAAAAACGACGACGGGTTCGAGTGAACTCCTTCTTCACCACCCTCGTTTTCCCACACCCCTTTCGAGAACCGCCGGACGCATCGCAAGAACTCAGAAACCTTCCGCTGCGCCAGGCCTTCTCCCTCCGACAAAAAAACAACACACCCGTATAAAATAGAAAATAACACACTATGAAACTGACAAACACCCCTAGCATGAAGCGCAAGTCCGGCATGACCCTCCTCGAATTGACGGTCGTCATCCTCGTCTTGCTCTCCCTCATCTCGATCCTCTTCATCGGCGCACGTGCCTGGAAGAAGGGTTCCGACCGTTCCGCGAACATCCTCAACATCCGCAACGCCCAACAAGCGGTGCGTGGTCACGAGAACCTCCGTCCCGACCAAGCTCCTACCGAAGACATCATCTATGGTGTTGCTGACGACGGCATCGGTGGTTACCTGCGCAAGCCTCAGCCGCCGAACGCTGATATTGAAAGCTATGAAGGCGGATCCGCTGTCCCAGCACCAGGCGAACTCTGGTTGACCGCTAACTACATCAACAGCGGCTCAGAGGACTATGCTCCATCGGACGAGCTGACCGCTGACTGGTAATTCCAGCATCACTTCCCTCGGGAAGTTCTAATCCCACGGCCCGCCTGCCTTGGCGGGCGGGCCGTCTTTTCCCAATCCCCGGAACGCCCCCCCAGTCCGCCATGCACTCCCTTACCTTACAGTCCCTTGGCCACTTTCCAACATCCGGCGTCTCTGAATGCTTTCCGGCAATTCCGCCAGGCTTGCTCCGTCCTGCGCAACACCACACGGGCGACGAATCCCGCTTGGTATCAGGAAGCCCTTGATCTGAACCTGCAGCTCCACATCCGGACGGATGGCGTGAGCATTTCCACTTTCTATCACGACCAAAAAAAGGACCAGTGGACCGGCGGCCCATCTCTGACCGATGAGATCCTGCATGACACGGCCCGACTGGAGTCCGTCGTCGCCGAAGCCCTCCGCTACGCCCGCTCGAACGGTGCCAACTCGCTGGGTGTCATCCTCCATGTGGCGGATGAGTTCGCCACCACCGAGCTGAAGCCGGAGCTCGACAATCCGGCCTCGCTTCCCGACCTGCGTGCCAGTGCCGTCTTCGACCCTGGATCGATCCTGGAAGATTCCTCGATCCTCGCCGACCAGTCGTCCTGGCGGGTGATTCCCTATCCAGCCGCAGGCAGCTCGGTGATCGGCACAACGATCACCCTGTCCAAACAATACGAGCCGCTCTTCACCCTGCTCCGGCAAGCGGGCGAGGAGGAAAATTTCCCGATCGTCACCCATTCCCTGAGTGCGCCGCTGGTGGCCATCATGGGGATGGGGCACGCCATCCGCCCAAGCGCGGACAAGCCCTTCGTAGCAATTCTCCAATATCCCTGGTTCACCGCACTGGCGTTTTTCAACGAGCATGCGGACCTGCGGCTGATCCGGACCCTCCAGCACCGCGGCCTGCGCCGTCCCACCAATTTCCGCAACGCGCTGGCGACAACCAATGCGTCGTTGGAATTCATCGATCCGGATCTTTTCATCGTCCCGCTCGGAGCGAACGTGGATACCACTCTGGATGCCGATCTGAGGATTACCTTCACCACCAGCCGCGTGGAAGTGATTCTACCGGTCAGCCAGGAGGGCGTCCCGTCCTGGTGTCCCGAGCCGGTCATCTCGACCCGTCAATTGACTCCTCAGGCGGAATCAAAGACCAGCCTCACCTTCCAAATCCTCCGCGATGAGAAATGGGCGCTTCAGAATTTCCTCCCCACTCCGAAGGACATTGTGGAAATTCATCCCAGTCGCTCGGAAATGCGTTTGCTCCGGGTCCTCCGTTTGGCCCGGGTCGCCGTCTTTGCCATCGCGATTCTCTGCATCGCCTACTTCGCCTTCGGAATGATCGATCTGGTCCGCCGTCCGGAGTGGTCGTTCGATCCCTCGCAAGCCCAAGCGGCGAAAGGCCGGCTTTCCAAATTGTCGGTCGAACGGCAGAAATCCGATCATTGGAGCAATCTCCTCGAAGACCGCTCGAAAGCCTGGTCCAACATGGAGTCACTCTCACGGATGTTTCCTGAAGACGGCGGTATGCTGGTCAAAACCTATGTCTATGTCACCCGCGCTGACATGGCCACGGGCCAACCCAAACCCGCGAATCCGAAGACAAAAACGGCTGCCGGCCCGGCCAAGTCAGGTTTCGTCAAGGAATGGAAAATCACCGGCTTCGCGCGCAACGAGGCGCTGGAATATCTCAGCACGCTGAATACCCGGGAGGGTCTCTCCGCCCACTTCAGCGAGATCGCGCGCATCACCGGGAACAGCGCATACAACACCGGTATCGGCAACCGCAACCTGGTCGTCAATGTCCGAACCCAGGAAAACGGCCGCTACAAAGCCACCCCACCGGAAGAAGGCAGCGAAGTGGATGATACCACCTATCCGTTCACCTTCGATCTCACCATCAGCCAGCGCTTCGACGCCACCGATCCCATGGCCATCAGCGCCAAAGCTCCCTGAACCATGCATCTTTACCGTCAAACCATCGTCTTGTTCGGAATCGTGATCCCCCTCGTCATCACGGCGGCGGTGGTCGGGCTTTGTTTCATGCTGAAGTCAAAAATGGCCGTCTCTTACGACAACAAGATGAAGGCTTATAAGTCCTATGAAATGGGACGCCTGGCCGGGCTTGAAATCGAAGCCCAGGTCACCCGCCAACGGCAGCACATGGAGCGTTGGAACGCGCAGCTTGCCCAAGAAAGCGCCAGTACCTTTACCACGAATCTTCGCGAAATTACCGAACATCTTCCCAGCAAGGAAATCCAGCAGACCGCGTTCGAACCGACCAACGCCAAGGCCGGTTACGGTGCCATCTCCACCCAAGGCTCGTCCCAAATCCGCATCGCCTTCCGGGGCACGTTCCGGACGATGCAGAAGGCATTTCTGGAACTCGAAACCCGGATGCCACAGCTTCAGCTTCAGGAACTCCGCATCGATCCGATCGCCACCCAACCCTCGCTTCTCAACTTCCAAGTCAACTACACCGCATGGGAAAACTAACCGCCATCTGCCTTGGGATGATCCTGACGCCTTGTGCCTTCGCGCAGTCGGCGGCGAATTTTTCTCCCGAGATCGTCACCACCGATCCTGCCACCCCGGCGGAATCAAAAGCGGCCAAGCCCGTGCCCAAGGAAGCGGCTCCTCCTGTCAGCGCCTCTCCTTCGCGCATGATCGGACCTGCCGAAATCGAGTCCTATGTGAGCTCTCTCTCATCCGTCTTCCTGATCGGAAGCAGGACCAGGGATCCCTTCGGTCAAAACCAGGATCCGGATGCCAAACCGGTCATCAAGGAAAGCCCGGTCCAAGGCATCGCGCGCGTCGCTCCAACCGTCACTCCGTTTCCGGAGATCGTCCAGATGATCACCGTCAACACGATCATGCCTGGGGAAAAGCGCTTCCTGATCATGAACCGCTCCTTCAAGCAGGGCGACCAGATCCCGTTTCTCTTCCGCAACAAACCGGTGCGAGTCCAAGTGGCGGAAGTGACCTCACGTAAAATTGTTTTCCGCAATCTCGATACGGGTGAAATCGCCGAGAGGAAACTCGACATGCTTCCCGTCGGCATGACACCGGGAACCCACGGAATCACCGCTCCCGGAATGGCTCCGGACCGCCCGAGCGCTCCGATCGAACTCGGAGCCGGAGACACAGCGCCTTGATCTTTTCCTACCACACGACCATGAAAGCAGCGACTCTTCTCAACTTCTCCGCAGCCATCCTTGCGGTGGGAATGCTTCACGCGCAAACACCCGGCGATCCGATGATCGAACCGGTTGCCGCCGCCGAAGGACAGATTCCCGAAATCCCGGCCGCCGGAGACCCGCAGCCCGGAGCCCTTCCGGATGCGCCGCCAACCTCCGAACTTCCCGCCACGGCGGAAATACCGGCGTCTCCCGAGCCAGCGGCTCCCGCTGCCTCTGATGATGCCGCAGGCAACGCCGCCACCGCGGCTCCTTTCGCTCCGCTTGAGCAGCAGAAACAGGAAATGCAGAAATCCGACGAAGGATTCATCATCAAGGATGCCGGACTCAATGACATCTTCCAGTTTCTCTCGAAATCCGCAGGCCGCCAGTATTTCCATAACAGCAAGATCGCGGGGCCTGACTATCTCGTCACCGGCCACCTCAACGACGGCAACCCTCTCCAGCAAATGGAAGAGCTCGCCTTCATGTACGGGCTCTCGCTGCACACCAAGGGCAATACCATCTACGCCCTGACCCAAGCCCAGCTCGCCCAGCTGCCCAGCGCCGAGTTTCACTATCAGCTTCGTTATCTCCGCCCCACCGACATGGAGCAGATCAAGGAGCTCATCAAGCCCATGCTCAGCCCCGGCACCGGGATCGTCAACTTCGAGCCGAAGACCAATACCATCGTGATCATCGACTCGGCCCACCGCATCGAGCAGGCCCGCGGGCTGCTCCATGGCATCGACAAGGCGAAAGGTCAGATCATCGTCGAGACCAAGATCCTCCGCGTCAACAGCACGGCTGCCGAACGCACCGGCGTCAATTGGGCCACCTCGCTCGGAAGAGAGGGCACATCCATTAATCTGGCGAGAGATCTCAACTCCGTCTTCGGCCTGCCTTCCTCCGTCAGGTCACAAATCATCGGAGCCGAAGGCACGAACCTGGTTCTCAGCCCGATGCAGCTGTCGGGTGTCCTGCGCGCGCTCGCCGAGGGCGGACTCGCCAGTCAGGTTTCCAATCCCACCCTCATCACCGAGGACAACGAGCAGGCCACCATTTCCATCATCGACCGGATTCCTATCATCACCTCCACCTCCACCGCCAACACCTCCGGAGGCAATCCGACCGTAACAGAAGAAGTTCGTTATAAAATCGATACTGCGGATATCAGCATCGACTCGAATCCCGACAAGCACCGGGAAATCGGCATCTCGATCGTGGTCACCCCCACCCTCCTGCCTGACGGCACGGTGCGCATGAAACTGCGCCCGCGCTCGGCGCAGATCGTCGAACAGATTGTCAGCATCACGGGGAACAAGTACCCACGGGTGACCGAGTCGATGGTCGAATCCCTGGCCCGCGTTCCCGACGGCTACTCGCTGGTGGTCGGCGGCTTCTACGGCGAAGCACAAGGTGGAGCAAAGACCAAAGTGCCGATCCTCGGCGATGTGCCGATGCTCAATTTCTTCTTCAAAAGCAAGGAAGCGACCAAGGAGAAAACCAGTCTTGTCTTCATCGTCACTCCCAAGTCCTACGACCCCAGCAGCGGCCTGGCGAACAACAGTGCGAGCCGCCGGGTCCGCTCCACCACCGTCCTCGATTGCGACCATGATTGGATCGACGAGGACAATCCGGGACCCGCTCACGAGCCGAACATGAAGCGGACCATCCGCGGACTTCAACCGGACCAAGCCCCATACTATCCCCGGACCGAAGAACTCGCACCGCTGGAACCCGCACCGGCCCCCGCGACACGCAGCAGCCAGCCACGTTTCAGCAAAGCCTCCAGACATTGAGACCCAGCCGCTGACATCCCCCCACTCCGGCGCTTTCCCCCACTTTCACCCCCCACCCCGTTTCATGCAATCCGCCGCTCCATTTCTCGCAGCCCAAGAACCCGCCTCTCTCGCCAGGGTGGGCGATCTCTGGGATTTCGCGGAATTCTGCCTTCAACGAACCGCCGGTTCCCTCCAGGAAGCCCGGGCCGCGAGCCACACGGAAATCTCGCAAGCGATTTCCATCGCTCGGGAATTTCATGCCCAAGGCAAGCCGTCAGACCTTCTCGAGGTGCTGGCAAGGGTCCAAGGGCACGAGGAGGAGCACATCAGCGCCGCCATTCTCGATCTTGGCAACAAGGTTTCCACCACTTTGACCCCCTACGCGCCCTTGATCCCCTTCGCGGGAAGACTCATCGCGCCATCCGCCTTCTACGAGGCATTCGATCAAATCCACAAGACCGCCCGGGTTCTGCTTTCTCCGGTGGTCTATGCCGAAGATACCGACGCGATCGGCACCGCATCGGCGAACCCCATCGCATCGGCGATCCTGGCGGAGGAAATCCGCAACTCGGTTTACAAGCGCTTCGGGATCCGCCCCTTCGTCACCATCGCCCGCCTCGATTACGAGAGCTGGACTTTCCTCACCCGCAAACACTTCGAGCTATGATCGAGTTCGACGGCATTTCCTTCAACGAGCTGATCAGCCGCCGCATCATGGGCGAGCTCGGCGGCCACGATCCGAGCTACTCGGAACTGGCACAGGACCAGGTGCCCAACAGGGTGACCCGCTACAGCTTCATGGCGGCCATCGCGAAGATCAACGGCCTGCCGTTTTTCCCGAAAGTCGCGGAATTCTGTGATGGAGTGCTGCACGCCACCTGCGATTCCACCGTGATGACCCGCGGCTTCTTCGCCCCGCTCTGCCTCTCCGGAACGGACAAGCTCATCGTCGCCATCGCCAATCCCTGGAGCCCGCTGCCGGAAGAGTATCTCGCCCCGCGTTTCCCCAATCTGGAGATCGTCAAGGTCGTCACCCTCGCCACGGAAATCAGCCGGGCGATCGAATCCGTCGCCACCAACAGCGGCCCTAGCAGATCCGACCTCGAAGCCATCGACGTGGAGGACCTCGACGACGGAATCCACGATTTCGACGTCACCACCGACTACGCCGAACCCATGGCCCAGTTGGTCGCCACCATCATGTCCGACGCGGTCAGAACCCGCACCTCCGACGTCCATTTCAAGGTGGAGAAGGAATCCTTCTACTATGCCTTCCGTTGCGACGGCGACATTGGAGCGAAAGTGGACATCCCGATGAAGTTGAAGGATCGGCTCGACGCCTTCCTCCTCAACCTGATGAAACTGCCGACCGAGATCCGGAACACCGCTCCGGGTATTTCCGGACGTTTCACGATTTCCTATTTCCACCGGCCGATCGACATCCGCTACGAGCGCCACCGCACCTATCGCGGCTACCACGTGACGATGCGTCTGTTGGACAAGAGCAACATCAACGTCACGCTGGGCAAGGGTACGCTCGCCTTCGACGACGACACCATGTTCGCCTTGAACAAGGTGATGAAAATCCCCGCCGGCATCATCGTCATGTCCGGCCCCACCGGCTCTGGCAAATCAACGACTCTCAACGCCATCCTGCGGGAACTCAACCGGCCGGACGTGAACATCCTCACGCTGGAAAACCCGGTGGAGGACGAGGTGCCCGGCATCACCCACTGCGACTTGAAAAGCCCCAAGGAATTCAAGCCGATGATCGCCTCCTTCATGCGGTCGGACCCGGACATCATCCTGATGGGTGAGGTTCGTGACTTCGAGTCCGCCGAACTCGCCATCGAGGCCGCCGTCACGGGCCACAAGGTGCTCACCACCATTCACACCGCCCGCGCCTCGCAGATCATCGAGCGATTCGAGCAACTCGGATTGGAGCGTTGGAAAATCGCCCAAACCCTGAAAGCCGCCTGCGCCCAACGTCTGGTCAAACTGCTCTGCCCCTATTGCAAGGAGCCCTCCGGCGGCGTCAACGAGTTCGATCGCAAGACCTTCAGCCTCGACGACACTTGGGCGACGATCCCTGTCTTCACCGCTAAAAACGGGGGCTGCGCGGAATGCCGGAACACCGGCTATAACGGACGGACCGCGATTCTTGAGATCATTCCGATCACACCGAAAATCTCCGACATGCTGGCGAAAGGAGAAATGACTCCCTACGAACTGGAAATGAAAGTCGCGGAAGAGGGAGTTCTACCAAGTCTCCGCCGCAGTGGCTTGAGACTGCTCCGTGATGGAAAAACCGACCTTATCGCCGTCAGCAAGGTCATTGACATGACATACACCGATGACTAGCGCGACCACCACAGCCCCAGGCAACTCTCCCGCTTCCGTAAAAGGCGGAGCTCCCGCATCCGCCCCCAAAGGGCTGATGGCCTCCTTGAACAAACCGAAAAAGGTCAAGGAGTTCTCGAAGAAGGAACTCGTCGATCTGTTCCGCGGACTCGGCTCGATGCTGCGCGCACAGATCAATACCGCGGACGCGCTGAAGTATTACGGACAAGGACTCCCTAACAAAGCCATGGTGGATGCTCTCGCCCACATCCGCGAAGACATCAACACCGGGATGAATGTCCACGAGGCATTCCGCCGCACCGGGCGGTTCAGCGAGACGATCATCGGTCTTGTCCAGGCCGGATCGGATGCCGGCCAGCTTCATTACGCGTTCCAATCTCTGGCAACGCGGCTGAAGAGCGAATTGTTTTTCCAGAAGCAGCTTAAAAAAGCCACCATCACTCCCTGCGTGATCATCTGTGTCCTCATCGGTGCGTTCATCGTTTCCCAGGTCAAGATCGTCCCTCAGGTCGAGGAAATGTTGAGCGGTGTCGGCGCCAAGCCTGACGGGATGACCGCCATTTCCTTCAAGGTCAGCCATTTCACCCAATCGGTATGGCCGGTGTTCATCATCGCTCTGATTTCGATCGCCACGGTGATTTTCAAGTCCCCTCACGTCCGCAACCTGATCCTCGGATTCGTCATGTCGAAGTGGCGGTTGCTCCGCCTGCTGGTGATGAGCCTGCGACAAGTGACATTCCTGTCGACGATCAAGCTGCTTCACTCGAACGGAATCAATCTCGCCAAATCGATCCGTGTTTCGGCCAACAGTGTCCGCAACACCCCGTTCTACGAAGAATTGCGCACCGCCGCCGACAAGTATGAGCACTCGGGAGTGCCGCTTTCGACCGCGTTCGCCAAATACACGTCGGTGGACTCGCAGGTCACCCACATGCTTTCGATCGGGGAGAAATCCGCTTCGCTGGACGCCCAGTTGGAAATGCTTGCGGAAATGTATGAGGAAGATCTGCAGAACCACATGAATGCGTTTTCCGCCGCGATCAGCTTCGTCGTGCTGATCATCGCCGTCGGCCTCATTGCCGGTGTTTTCGTGGGAACGTTCCTGCCGATCTTCCTGATGGGACCGAAGATGATGCAGAGCGGGATGTGAGATTTTCCAAGCCTAACCATCCAACCATATGCAACTCACACGTTTCGACCGCTGGTTACGTGAGAAATATGTTTATGAGACACATATCCACACCCTGCGTCTGCCCGAATCGCTGCCGGCGGGGATCCGCACGGTGGAAATTCCCGACATCCCGGGAAAGCGCTACAAGCATCTGTTCGTCGCGAAAAGCAGCAAGGTCGCGGATGAACTGATATCCCACCTGAAGGAAAACAGCCAGATGTACACGACACAGATCGTGGACCGCAAGGACTGGTATGTGCCGTTCATCGCCCCCAAGAACAAATCCGTCACCTGGTGGCTATTCTCCGCGGTTTTCATCACGATTTCGGTTTTTTTCGTGCTGCTCTATCTCAAGGGACTCGTGGAGGATGCCGAATTTCGGAAAAACTTCATGGAGGCTCTCAAACTCTTCAAAAGCTAAATCGACACGATTTCCAGCTTTTCAAGACCTTTAAAACTCATTAAACAATTCTTGTCATGAAACTGTCGCGTCCGCCACACCAAACCAAAAGGGCCTTCACCCTTCTGGAGATGACCGTCGTCATCATGGTGCTTCTCGCTTTGACAAAAATCGGGATGTTCACTTCCCGCAAGATGGATGAGTGGAGACTGGGGCGTGGCGCCTCCGAAGCCCTCCGCACCGCTTATTCCGCACAGCGGATGTATCTGGCGGACAACCCGACCGTGCAGGTGGCAGATCTCACCGCTCCGCTCCTTATTCCTTACCTGCCCAACAACGCGGCGGCGATGCCGACGGTCAAGTCACTGACCGGAGCCAACCTCGCCCTTATCGTCAACGTTTCTCCCCCCGTCATCAATGCCGGCGCCGGTGTCACCTACGACCCCTCCGGTAACAACAGGGACTCCCTATGGGATGTTGGAGAATGACCCGGGCGATCCAATTTCTAACTTTTTTTCTGTTCGCGGCGTCGGCATGGGGAGCCGATTTCAAACACGTCGGCGATTTCCTGCTCCAATCCCATTTCAAGATCACGGGCCAGCAGGTGACGCCCATCCCGATGAAGCCCATCGCGTTCCGGGTGTTTACCGATGGTGTCCATATCCGCGTCACGGCGGAAGGCGATGAGGATGCCCACACCACTTTCGACATCTACCGCTCCGATGGGATCGGACGCCAGCGCCAGGGAGCAGGAGCGCTGGAAGTCATCCCCGGACTGCAGGCGACGAGCAACGTCGGAGGCACGCTGCGCCATCTGCGCCTTTCCCGCGAATCCATGACCATCACCACTTTCCCCGGAGTGTCGGACCAAACCATCGTCAGCCATGCCATCGCAGCCGAACCGAAACCCGAGAACCTCCGGACCGTGGAAACCTCATCGACGAAACCATGAAGCCCCTCCCCGCTCAGAACTCCAACGTCGTGAAGGCGACTGACAGCGCCATGCCTTCGATCCCTTCCCCGCTGGCCAACCCGACGGCGTCCTACTCGACGTCGAACCGCCGGACCGCGACCTGCCCCACCCAGCGGGTTTACCCGTGGCTGCTTTTCACCAGCACCGCGGTGGCCGCCACGTTCTGTCTGATGTACATCACGAAGCCCGTCATCATGGCCTCGCAAAACATCACCCCGGGCTATCTCGATAATCCCGTATTCTCCAAACCCGCCGCCGAGGCCGTGGATCGCTCATCCCTGATGCCGAACCAGGACCGTCTGCCCGGAGAGAACCCAGCCTCCCGGCCGGTGTCGGCAGGCACCCGCGAAACACCGCCTCGGGCCGACGCCGGAGCGGCGTTCGAGCAGACGAACCTCCGCATCCAGCACATCCTCACCGCCGAAGCGCCCGGCGGCCATCTGGCGAAGATCGATCTGGATGTTCCCGTCCTCTATCAAAGCCGCAGCCTGCGCTGGACCGAGGCCGAGGTCGCGGAAGCCCGCGAGCTCCTGACACGCCTCTCCGGCTATCAGGAAAAGGCACGCAGCCTGCGGCTGGAGGGAGCCGAGCTGCTGGACTCCTGGAACCGGCTGATAGGGAGCTCGATTCCCGCGGGAGAACTCCGGGCCGACAGTCCCACGCTTCCCACCAACCAGCAGGACGCCGCGGACACCCCCCGCCCCGCCGGCCTCGACACCACCGAGCTGATCCAGATCCAACCTGCGAAAAAATGAATCCACGCCTTGCCCTAGCAGCCTTAGCGGTCTTCGGATCATCCTTCGCCCTCGCACAGAATGTCACCGAGGAGCCCCAGCCGGATCCGGTGCTCGACGCCATCCATGATTTCAACGAGCGGGACAAACAGAAGCCCAACGAGGTCACCGTCGTGCTCGATCCTGTCGGCGAACCACCCGCAGCGGTGAAAGAGGACGCCACCTCCACCGAGCCGGCGAAGCAACCGTCGCCGGTTCTTGTCACGGGAAAGCCCCCGGAAGAGGCGGATCTGACAAAAACTCCCGTCGCCGAGCCTCAGAACGCCATCGCCGTCGCACCGGATGAGGAATTTCCGAAACCCGAGAACGGTCTCGCAGTGCGGGTCGAAAAACTCCACTCCGGTACGGGAGTCATGGATCCCGCCCAAGTGAAACTGCTTGCCCCCTTTCCTGCGAAGCCGCTCGCAGCGGCACCCGCCGGCTGGCATCTCGATGCTTCGGACAGCGCTCCGCCGTTCACCCGCGAGGTGGAGATCTCCCCGGGCACGAAAATCACGCTCACCATCCGCCCCCATCTTCTGGTGCCGGATGCCGATGGCGCCAGCGTTTTCACCATCTCGGAACCCGGCTATGACAATGCCCTGGGCTATCGGCAGACCGCGACGGTGGGGGCCATCCTTTCCAACTCGATCCGCCAGCTTGACGACGACTCGAAGCAGCTCGGCACCGCGATCGAAAGCCTCCAGCAGCTGCTGATCTCCCTGCCCAAACCGGAAGTCCAACCGGAAACCAAACCCACCCCCATCCGCAAGCGATGAAACCTTCCACACTTCCCATGATCTGCGGCCTAGCACTCGCCGCCATGTCCGCCGCGGGCGTCAGCCACTGGTGGTCGGTGAGAAACTTCGTCGCCGCCTGTGATGCTGGGTTGCCAATTCCAGCTCCGGTCAGGCCCGTGTCAAAGCCCGCCGATCCGGCACCCGCAAAGAAGGCTGAGGCACCGATCCTAGCAAAGGCCACGGCAAGTCCAACTCCGCCCACCGACGCTTCTCAGAAAAATTTCTATGAGGCTCTGATCAAAAAGATGGAAAACCTCCAGAACCAGAACCGGGATCTGTTGGATCAGATGGCGGAGACCAACCGGGATGTGATGAAGCTCGAATTCCGCGTGGACACCCATTCCGAATCCTTCCGGCCCATGCCTGTCAGTGAAGAGCGCGAACGCTCCGACACCAGTTTCGACGATGGGCCCGGAGTCCTTCCTCCGCGGGCGGAGCCGGTTTTCCTGCCTTCCGATGAATAACCCCGGCAGGGCGAACGTCTCGGACAGCATGTTCGCCTGCTACCGGGTCCTGCTGATTTTTCTCCTGTCACTTCCACTCCTCCATGCCGCTCCGGCATGGCAGGGAGAACTCACCTCACCCGCGCCAGGTGCGTTCTCCAAGCTGGTTCCTTCCGTTCTGGAGCTTCAGGTGAGCTGGAACGGGACGATCGATGCGGGCAGGATCCGCATGGAGTTCGCCCCTCCGGACATCAAAAAAGCAGGAATCTACGTCGTCCGTTCATCCGCTTCGAGTCTTGGAGCCGCCGCCGTGCTGTTTCCCTACAAGACGAATTTCTGGTCCGAGATTTCCTCGTCCTCCCTTCAGCCACGCTTCTTCCATGCGGTGGAAATCGACAACAGGGAAACGGTCACCACCACGGTCCGCCATTTCCCGGACCGTGTCGAAAGCCAGGCGATCGCCAAACAGACGAAGTCGGGTTCCAGCAAACAGACCGACCGCACCTTCAAGTTTTCACCGGTTTTCGACATCTTCTCCGCCATGCTTCACGTCCGCAGCCAGAAGCTGGACGCTGGCGACAGGATCACCCTCGCCCTCCATCCGTTCGAGACCCCGTATCTGCTTCGCGTCAAGGTCGAGGGCCGCGAGATCCACAACGGACGCAACACGATCCGCCTCACCCTCGGCATGCGGAAAATCGACAGGAAGACGCTTGAACTTCTCCCTTACAAGAAGTTGAAACAGGACGCCACTCTATGGCTCAGTGACGATGCGGATCGCATCCCCATCGAGTTCCGCGCCTCGGCTTTCATCGGCGACGTCCGCGCGACGCTGGTCTCCCATCGCAAGCCTTGACCTGGCCGGGAACGCATCGACCATTGCTGTCGGTCGCGCCCCTCCACAGCACGTATTGATTCATCAGCATGATTTCCAGACTCTTCATCCTTGCGCTGTTCGCCATTCTCCCGGCGGCGGCCTTCGAACTTCCGTCATCATCCACCCAATGCCTGGTGGGAATTTCCGATGGCTGGGACAGTTCGCACGTCACCCTCACCCTTTACGATAAAAAAGGCGGCGCTTGGAAACCGGCCACCGCTTCGTGGAAAGGGAGGCTCGGCAAAAGCGGGCTCATCTGGGGAAAAGGCCTCCACCCCGTGCCCTCGGGGGCGGTCACCAAGAAAGAAGGCGACAACCGCTCGCCCACCGGAGTTTTCTCCATCGGCGGTGCGTGGGGTTATGACGCCTCCATCCGCAAACATCCCTCGCAATTCTATCGCCAGGTCACTCCCCGCGACCTGTGGGTCGAGGATCCGTCTTCTCCTCAGTATAACAAAAACGTCATTCTCGATCACGATCCCGCCACACCTTGGGAGAAGAAACAGCAGATGAAACAGGATGACGCCGCCCACGCGCTCAAACTTTTCATCGCCCACAACGCCCCACCGAATGTCACCCCCAACGCGGGTTCTTCCATCTTCTTCCACATCTGGCGCCGTGACGGAGCCGCGCCCACCGCCGGATGCACCACCATGGAGAAAGCGAAGCTCCAGTGGCTGATTTCTCAAATCGATCCCGCCAAGCGCCCGCTCTATGTCCTGCTTCCCAAAGCGGAATATGAAAAATACCGCTCTGCCTGGAAGCTCCCTTGAAAGGAAGGGAGCATTCCCGTTTCCATCAAGGCGTAGGAACCGATGACACCCAAAGGCGGTAAAAACGGCGGGTGCTGATATCGGGAAGAACCGATTCATCGATCCGGACCGGGGCGGTCCCATTGGCAGTCGGCATGACCTGCGGCTGGGCCACGCCGGCATTCATGACCAGCCAAGTTCCATCCCCGGTTTTCTCGACCAGAGTGACCCAAGGGCTTCCTTCCAATGAAGAACTCGCCTGGATCTCCATCTTGAGGTTGCGAATGGGAGGAACGGCCATGGAGGCGGCGAGCGTGGTGGTACGGCTGCCGCCTGAGACGGTGGAGGAAGCCACCGAAAGTGCCAGCGACGGCGAGTTCGCGGTCTTCGGCGAGGAACCGATCGCCGCCTCGATCAGGTTGCAAATTCCGTCGGAATCCGGATCCGACGACGGTCCGCCGATGGCCGGATCCGCCCGCTCCGCTTGGGTGAATTGGTCGGCCAGCCAAGTTTCGAATACCCCTTCCACTCCCCCCTCGGGGACAAATCTCACCTGGTCCACATAGCCCCGGTTCTCACCACCGGTCAGTGGATTGGCATCCCGGGCGTAGCGCCAGGCGATGGCGTGACTTCCGACCGGGAGATTGACGGTGACCTGGGCCCAGTCTCCGGTGGTCCCGCTGATCGGTGCGGGCGTGGTCTGGACGAAGCTGTCGATCAACAGCGACAGCCTGCCGCTGTTGGCGAGTGAGGAGACCTTCCACCAGAAGCTCAAGGTGCCGGGGCCGGTGACATTGGTGGTGAAGCGGGATTGCTGGTTGGTTCCCAGTGAGGGGGAAACCGCCGCGTCCACGCCGTCGTGGCTGGTCTCATATTGTCCATACCAGAGGCCGGTGCCTCCGGGAACCAGCCCCAGCGAGGGCGAACCATCCAGACCATTCGCGAGCGTGGTCTGGAACAAGGCCGTCGCCTCCACGTTCGCAAACATGGAAATGATTTCCGAAGCGTTCGATGATCCGTTGAGGGATGCCAGCGTGGATTTCCATTGGCGAAATGTGTCGCCGGGTGCGGGACTGGCCGTGATCCGCAGCGAGGCACCGGACGGATAGGTCGCGAGCAAGGGGTCCTTGGAATGAGTTCCCCCCGGGGAGAGAACATTGAGATGATAGAGCACCGAAGCGGAATTCGCAGGCAGGGTGCCGTTTTGAAATTCCTGGAGGTTGCTGCTTCCGTCCGCATCGAAATCCCCTGCCGCGATCTGGGTCAGGTTCCCGAAATTCTGGATTTCCCAGCGGTCCAACAGCCCATCGTGATCCTCGTCCTCGGTGGAGAAACTGGAGCCCTGCATGTTGAGCGTGGAGGTGATCGCCGAGGCGGTGGTGTTGGAGAGCAGGAGGTAGTAGTCCCGGTTCGGCACAAAAGGCCAGGTGGAGCCGAGGGTTTCGTTGAAGGTGAAGCCGAGCGGATAGGGAGCCGAGTTCTGCTTGTGCGCGGAGGTCGCGACAGCCGTGTAAGGCAGGGAGCCTTGTTCCAACTTCAGGGAGAGTCCGAGGGCCGACTGGAGACACTCGAACTTGAGCCGCGTGGCATCAGGCGTGGTGGTGATTCTAACGAGGCGGCTGGAGTTGGCAGGAACGGTGAACTGCGCGCTGCCTGCATTGTAGGGAAGCTCTCCGTCGACGGTGATTTGCTGGGGGGAGACCGAGGAGGAAAGATCCACCGAGCCACCGGAGGTATTGCCATAAATTCCGAGAAAGTAAGTGGCGCCGGGCCGCAGTGGCGGCACGGTGAGGGTGCTCGCGCCCGGTGCGATCGCCTTGGGAAACGCACCGGCGGGGGCTTTGTTTTTCCCGTCCGACCCCCAATCCACGAAGCCGGGACTGGTAATGGTGGTGGCCGTGGGATTCACATAGGAAAACGGGGGCAAGGTGTCCCGGAGATAGGCGATGGAACTGCCGCTGATGCGGCTGAACAGCGGCCTCCACTCGGCCGGTATGCCCGTCCTGGGAATCGTGAAGCGGTAGTATCTCCAGTCACGTTCCGCCAGATTCTGGTTCGTCAGCGGGGCGGTGGTGGTCAGATCCACATCCGTGACCACGCCGGAATGAGCCTTCAACCGGTAACCGCTGCCGGTACGGACCACGCCCAAGGGCTCGGATTTGACGGCAACGTACCAACGGCCCGGAGTCAGCTTGTCGGGTTGCCGGACAATATCGCTCAGCTCCGAGAAATTTCCCGATTCGGAGGTTTCCGCGATCATCTTGTATTGGAAGACTTTGTTTCCAGTCGCGCCGGTGGACAAATGATCCGTGGTCGGGATCGCGTTGTAACGGACGTAGACATTGGTATTTCCACCATATTGCTCCAGAGCCAGCCGCATCAGACCGAGGTTGTTTTCCGGGACATCGAGAGCAAAGAAATCCCAGGCGTCCTGGGGAAGTTCCCTACGGATCCCGAGACCATCGGGCTCACCCGGGCTGGAGTCACCGGCGAGTTGGTTGAATGCCGGCGGCAACGCCCATGGCGAGGCAGAGAGTCTGACCGGTTGGCTTCGCAGAGTGTACTCCGTGGTGCCGGATCCCTCGACCTCGATGAACCAGTTCGTATCAAATGTCAGCACCGGCGGCACAATCAGGGCTGACCGTCCGACCATGGTGACCACCGGGGTCTTTCCAAAATCCAGTTCGGATTTGAAAATCCTTACGGTGGGATTCCCCTGCTCCAAGGTGATCAGCCATCCCAACACATCCTGGCCCGCGATCTGGCGGGGGATGGGAACCTTGTAGGAATATTTCTCCTTATCGGAAAGCGTGCGGCTGCCGACATTGGAGAGGCCGTTCCCGGCGTTCAGTTCCTGCGCGAAATTGAGCGGGCTCGGCTTGATGACATTGACGGCGAGAGTCGCGGAAGCGGGGGCGTAGTTCGAAGGTAGCGTGCCTGCGGCGCGCACGGCGATCGTGTAGATTCCGGGGACGGGATTCCCGAGATTGATGATGGAACGGTCCTTCGCAGGCGGGCCGGCGGTCTCACCACCGAAAACTCCGTAAGACTCGCCAATGCCTGGCGCGGGAATCTGGCTGCCACGCAGGATGGCGATGTTCGCCTCGCCACTGCGGTCCTTGAGGCGGAACTCCAGATTGTTGATGCCGGCGGGGATCTCCACCGAAAAAAGCTTCACCTCCGCAGCGGCGAGAGTGACGGCTTTTGACAGCCCCTCTTCGGTGACCACCCCCAAGGGGCTCACCACGATCGGACCTTCATTTTTGATCATCCCGAGCGCTTCGCCGGTTCCTTGAAGGCCGGTGGCCAGCACGGAGTTCTGGCCCTCGCTCACCGCCATGACATAATAATCTCCCTCCTGAAGATAGATGTTTCCCGGCTTCGGCAGGAGAGTGAAGCGCTCGTCTCCGGATTTCTGAATGTGCACGCCGCCCTTGGCATCCGGGTAAACCGTGTCGCTGACCGGATCCGGAATGGAACCGTAGCGGACCCTCAGGGTGAAATCCCCGAGAGTGGGTGTCACGGAAACCGCCCATCCCTTGGTCATCGGTGGAATCGTGATCTTATACACGCCCGGCATGCGCGGGGTGGAAACGGCCACGGATGCCTGCGCGCCGACGGCGCTCAGATCGTTGAGGGGAACGGAATAGCCGTCTCCCACGGCGAAGGTGCGGAGGGTGAAGGTTCTCGGAGAAATCGCCGTCACTCCGCGGTTGTCGATGCCGATGTAGTAGGTTCCCGGTTGCAAGGGCTTCTCCCGGGAGGCCATGAAGAACTGCTGGGAGCGATCCCGATCCACGGAACCGCTAGGAGTCAGCGGGTCGTTTTTCAATTTCGTAAAATCATCGGGCTGGGTCCATTGGTAGCCATACGGCCAATCGATGAGGTCAGAGCTGACGTTCTGTCCGGCGGTGGATTCCACCGGCACCGCCCTCCGGACAATGATGCCCGGGCGACCTGAAATCGGACCATCCAGCCGTATCCCCCATGCCTGCCAGTTCGGCTCGTCCGGGATCTCCACGCGGTATTGGAGGATGTCCGTGGTGGCCCCGGCATTGGTGACGCTGAGGTTGGCACCGTCGAAGGGCAGCGTGGGAATGTCGGAGGAAATCAGCAGCCGGGCGGAGATGCTTCCACGCGAATTTCCATAGCCCGCCCCGGCTTGGGAGGAGCGCACGATCACGCGGTAGGTGCCGGGGGCGATTTCCGCAAAGATGCGTCCGTAGATCTCGTCGGTGGTGTATGCCAGCGGGGAAAGTCCCCCGAAATAGCCGTCGGTTCCGTTACCCGGCGGCGTGGGGAATCCCAGCCCGTTGGTTTCTACTTTTCGGAGAGAATAATTCGAGGCCCCGGAAGTACGATTGATGTTGAGCGAGAGCCCGTAGGGAGTGTCGCCTCCCGAGCGGGCGGGAACGGTGAACTCACAGGCGGCGACTTCCCCGGGACCGAGGAGGTAGGGCAGCGATTGCTCGGTTTCCACTGAGAGCGTGGGGAGCACGTCCACTGGAATCTCCCCCTTGGATATCAGGGTGAGCGAACTGGTCCCGGCGCCGGTCTGTTGGGTGGGACCCGATCCGAACGAGGTGACGGCGATGTAATAATCCCCCGCCTCCAACACCGCATTCGTGGTCGTGGGCAACAACGCCCAATGGTCTCCCATCGCGATCATTTTCACCGTCGCGCCCCCGCGGGCGTTCGGATCCTTGGCGCTGTCGAAAGCGGGGATGCGATCCCGGCGGACGGTGATGCCGCCGTCCCTTGCCTTCGGCGGAGCATCCGTGGTGTGGCTTTCCGCGAGGTGGATGCGCCAACTGGTGCGCCCTGCCGGCACGCTCACCTTGTAAAACATCATTTCGCGCTCGGGCAGATCGGCGATTTGCTCCGGGGCCGGGCCATTGTCGAAGGCAATGGTCTTGATGGGGAGGTCGAGATCCTCACCGATGGCTTCCGCCACCACCGAGTAACCCATCGCCGGCGTGTTCGGGACGGCCACCGTGTTGATGGAGGAGTCCTTGGACACACCGATGATGTAGGTCCCGGCATCCATCGGAGCATTGTATGCTGCCAAAAAGTATCGACCGGCAGCGATGGCTCCCGTCGAATCCTTCTGCAGGCTGGTGAAATCATTAAGCTGCGCCCACTGCTGGTTCTCCAGCCAGGTGCCGCTGTCGGAATTCAAGGTGGCGGTGGACGTGAAGTCTCTGGGCATTTGCGTCCCCTTCCGGATGATCATCCGGGGCACTCCGGACGTCACGTTTTTCAGGCTCACGCGGATTCCTTTCAGCCTCGCGTCGTTGGGAATGTTCAATTGGAAATAGCGCCAGCCTTCCGCGATCTGATCGGTCACCGTGACCATTCCACTGCCGTTGACTGGATCGATCTGGGGCAGGTTCTCCACCAGACGGAGGTTCAGAGTGGCTTTGCCATCGGCGAAGCCCGTGCCATCGGCATTGGCGCGCACGACAAGTGTGTAGTCGTCCGCAACAGGATCCTGCAGAGTAACCAGCACGGGGTGCGTCGGAGCCGATTGTCCGCCAACCCAGCCGTAGCCGTTGTTTCCGGAGGCGGTTCCTGGAAATGGCAAGGGTGCCAGACGACCTCGGATGATGGAGAGACCGGGATTCCCCAAGCGGTTCGTCAGATAGGCTTCCAGAACCTTCATGCCGGGCGGAACCGTGATGCGATACAAAGACGAATCTCCCCCTTTCAAATCGACGGGAATCGTGAGAGGAGCGGATGACCCGAGCACTCCCAAATCCGTAACCCCGCGGGGATGGGTGGAAGTCAGCGTGGCGGAGGCGGATCCTTCCCCCATGACCAATGCCGTCGGAGCCAGGCCCTCGCTCACCGCGGTGATATAGTAGGTTCCCGGCTGAAGCGAGGTCGCGCCATTTTCCGGAAGCAACAGCAGGGACTCCTTGCCGGCACGCTTGAGGCGTTTGCCACCCGCGACATTGGCGGCGGACGCGGATTCCCCCACGAAGGTCGAAGTGAAAAAATCAGGGATCGAATCCCGCCGCACCTGCATCAGCATTTCGCCGATCGTCGGGGTGAGATCCAGTTGCCAGCTCGGAATGTCACTTCCCGCGGGGATGGTCACGCTGTAAATCCCGAATTCCCGGGGAGCGAGAGGACCGGTCGCGATGCTGCCACCCGTCGGATTCAGCGGCGTGATCGGAATGCTGTATCCCTCCGGACCGATGCCACGGCTTTGGAGCGAATAAGACACCTTTTTCAAAACTCCGGCCGTGGGCTGCGCCGCACCGGACAGCACGCCCACATAGTAGGTGCCGGCAACCAGCGGCCTGTTGGTCCCTGCCGCGGCGAGGAATTGCTGGCCGTTCACACTCACATTTCCGGCATTCGTCATCAAACCGGTGAAATCCAGATCCTGCGACCAGGACGCTCCCGAAGCCCATGTCGGGGAGGTCGGAACCACCGCAACGGACGAAGGAGGAAGACGGTCCCTCCGAACGGTGATCTTCGGAGCGGCCGTGCCTGAAACTCCTGTCAGATTCAAATACCAGCCCAACAGATTCGGATCGTCAGGCACAACCAGGCGGAAATATTTCCAAGACCCTTCGACCTGATCCGTCACCGGCGACAAGCTGCCATCCAGAGAAACCGGTGAGGACCGGATGTCATCCAGGGTCAGGGTGAAGCCACCCAGCGGCAGGCTCGGTTGATAGACCCCCACATACCAGATGTCCGCCTCGTGATCCACCCGCTGAAGGATACCGTTCTTGCTGCTGGCATCGGCATACTTCACCTCCACCAACGCCGTGCTGCCACCCGTCCGCTTCTTCCAGATGCCGGGAATCTGGGCCCGTCTCACGGCGAGTTCCGTTCCGGCGGGTGCGTTCGCCAACGCCATTTCCCACCCCAATGTTCCCACCTGCGCGCCGAAATCCGGCACCCTGTAATACCGCCAACCCGCCCGGAGCGGCTGGTCGTTGGTGACCAGGTCCCGGTAACCGATGTCCGAAATCTCCGGTGGGCCGCTCACCAGCCCCGTCTCAAACGCCGCTGTCCCATAAACGGTGACGAACCAGGTTCCGTTGGTCAGTGCGGGCGCGACGATGCTGATGCTGTCGTCCACATTTCCCGGAGCCTCGTTCACCGCGTCATTTTCGGTCTCCGAGGACACGCTCTCCTTGCGGATGCAGATGCTCGGATCTCCGCTCAACCGCTTCAGCGCCACGTCCCAGACGATTTCCCCAGACGGCACATCTAGGCGGAAAACCTTGTAGGGCGAGCCCGACACGGAAAATGGAGGAACCACTCCGTCAAAGGACATGGACTCCACCTGCTGGATCCGGGAATCCAGGCTGATGGAGGACCCGGCCGCTCCGACCACGCTCACGAAATAACTGTCCGATCCCTGCCCGAGATAGGGAGGCACCAGCAACATGCTCCCGGCCTGTTTCCTATCAGCCACCGGTGTCGGGATGAACATCAGCGGGACTTTGGATTTCCTCACTCCCAGGAGCTGGTTGCCCCCGTTCAGCCAGAGCGCCCAAGCGGGAACATTCACCGGCAGGGTGACCTTGTAAAAAACGACTCCTTCCGGCGGCATCGTTTGCTGGCTGACCCCCGCGTTCTGCGAGGGTTCGCCGATCGTATAACTGCCGTCATTGTTCGAATCCGTGAATGGAAGGCTCCCCAAATCCCTGACATACGGCTCCCCCGTCACCAGCGACCAGGTGTTCGAAATCCCCGTAGCCTCCACCTGGATGTACCAGTTCTCACCCGGAGCGAAATCCGGAGCGGCGAGCACGAGTCCGTCGCTCCCCGCCAATTCCGACGCCTTCACCCCGGCCTGGCCGATCACCGGTATCTGCCCGCGCCTCAGATAGAGATGGGCTTCTCCGGAAGTCACGTTCAGACGTGTCCTCCAGACCTCCGCGGACTTGGTGTTGATTCGGAAATAATAACTGCCCGGAGCATTCGCCGGCTGCGCCACCACCTGCGTACCCGCGTCCGTCGCACCGAAATCCCAAACCAGATCAAGCGGATTTCCCGGAGTCTGCGCCATCAGCCCGGGAGCAGCTATCAGCCCGAACAACATCAGCAACCAGCATCCGATAGACCTGGCGAATGAAAGTGAGGCGGACGTCTTTCCGCCCCCGCCAAGGACCGCATGCAACGCTCTCATTTTTCCCCGGATTGCTGGCTCGTTCATACACTTTTGTAACCGATTGGATTTCCGGGAGCGGCAGGATGCCGCCGTTCGGAATGCACCGGCGGACGCCGGATATCACACGGTGCCTTGTTAGTCATTTGATGGATATTAGGCAACTCAATATATTCACGAAATCGTGACATTCCCCGGTCCTGAAATCCATCAGCGGCCTGTTGGATCAGGCCGGATCGCAACCAGAAGCCGCCCTCCCGCCGCAAGGAACCGAAACCATTCCAAACAGGACATCCCAAGCCCGCATTCTCCCCTTGAATCCCGGGCCATCCCGCCGGAGACTCCGGCGTCCATGGCCACCGCAACTTCACCCATTCCCACGCTTCCCGACTCCACCGGCCACTTCGGCCAGTTCGGCGGGATGTTCGTCCCGGAAACCCTGATGGCTCCGCTGCAGGAGCTTTCCACCGCCTATGACGCGGCCAAGGCGGATCCGGCGTTTCAAGCGGAACTCGACGATCTGCTCACCAACTACGTCGGCCGCCCGACTCCACTTTATTTCGCGGAACGCTGGACCGAACTGCTCGGTGGCGCGAAAATCTATCTCAAACGCGAGGACCTGCTCCACACCGGAGCGCACAAGATCAACAACGCCATCGGCCAAATCCTGCTCGCGAAACGTCTGGGGAAAAAACGCATCATCGCGGAAACCGGAGCCGGCCAGCACGGCGTCGCGACCGCCACGGTCTGCGCCCGGTTCGGCATGGAGTGCGTCGTTTACATGGGAGCGGTGGACATGGAAAGACAGGCCCTCAACGTCGCCCGCATGCGGCTGATGGGTGCCGAAGTCCGTGCCGTCACGGCCGGTCAGGCAACTCTCAAGGAGGCCGTGAACGAAGCGATGCGCGACTGGGTCGCCACCGTGGATCACACGCACTACATCCTCGGCTCCGCTCTCGGCTCTCATCCGTTTCCCATGATCGTCCGGGACTTCCACCGGGTGATCGGCGTGGAAGCCCGCCGCCAGATTTTGGAAAAGGAAGGCCGTCTTCCCGATTTGTTGGTCGCCTGCGTCGGCGGCGGATCGAATGCCATCGGACTGTTCCATCCTTTCCTCAACGATGAAAACGTTCGCATGGTCGGCGTGGAAGCCGGTGGTGATGGCATCATCCCCGAGCGCCACGCAGCCCGCTTCCAAGGAGGAAAGCTCGGTGTGCTGCAGGGAACGAAAACCTGGCTGCTCGCCAACGCGGACGGTCAGATCGAGCTGACCCATTCCGTTTCCGCCGGTCTCGACTATGCGGCCGTCGGTCCCGAGCACGCCTACCTGCAGGACATCGGCCGCGTGGAATACACCTATGCCACCGACAACGAAGCGCTTGCGGCCTTCAAGGAACTCGCCCACAGCGAAGGCATCATCCCCGCCCTCGAAAGTTCTCACGCGATGGCTTACGTTTCCAAGATCGCTCCGAGCCTTCCGAAAGACTGCATCCTGATCGCAAACCTGTCAGGCCGAGGCGACAAGGATGTGGAACAAGCGTCCAAGTTCCTTCTTTCTTGAGCCAGGCTTGCGGATCCTCCACCTCCGGAGGAAACAGTCCGGCGTCCTACCGTTTCGGACGAAGGACGTCCATCGAGCTCACCAGGGCGGCAGTCCCAACATCTCCGGCAGCGCCTCCCGCGGGCGCCAGGTCAGGATTTCCGGCTCTCCGGAAGTGACCAACACCGTGTGCTCGAAATGCGCCGAGGGCTTTTTGTCCTCCGTGATCACCGTCCATCCGTCGTCGAGAATCCTGACGGATGCCACCCCGGCGTTCACCATCGGTTCGATGGCCAGGGTCATGCCGGCTTCCAAGGTTGGAGATTTCCCCTGCGGCCGGTAGTTCGGAACCTGCGGCTCCTCATGCAGGCGGCGGCCGACTCCATGCCCCACGAATTCACGGACAATCGTAAAACCATGCGGCTTTGTGAATTCCTCCACCGACCCGCACAAATCAGCAAGCTTGCGACCCGCGCGGGCATGCTTGATCGCCTCGTAGAGCGATTGCTCCGTCACGGCCAGCAACCGCTTCGTTTCCAGAGGAATGTCACCTGCCGGCACCGTCGTGGCGTTGTCGCCGATAAAACCGCTTTTCACGATGCCCACATCGATTTTCACGATGTCACCCGGCAGGATCTTCCGTGCACCGCCGATGCCGTGGACGACCTCCTCATTCACGGAAATGCAGGTGTAGCCGGGAAATCCGCGGTAGCCGAGAAAGGCGCTCTTGCAGTCGTGCTCGCGCATCATCTCCGCCGCCATCCGGTCGATCTCACCGGTGGTTTTTCCTGGAGCGACCTCTTTGGCGAGGGCCTGCAGGATCGTCGAGGCGATGGAGCCGGCCTTGCGCATGAACTCGATCTCACGCGGCGACTTGATAGGGATGCGGGTTCTGCGGGACACGATATTAAAGCAAAGATTGAGAAATGAATTTTTCAAGCAGGAGGGACGCCACTTCATCCTGTGGGGCCGTCGCATCGCAAGGAGAAACGAGATCAAGACGTCGGTAGTGCTCGATCACGGGTTGGGTCTGGCTCACGAACTCGGCATGGCGGCTGCGGAAATTTTCAAGGCTGTCGTCGGCGCGACGCCCTGCACTCCCGCCGCAAGAGGGGCATCTGGATCCCGATGCGAGTGCTCCGCTCCGCCCGGTCCACCGGCACTCCACGCATTCCACGCGGTCTTCGATACGGGCGACGAGTTCCGGGTAAGGCACCTCCAGGGAAACCGCCGCGTCGATTTTCAATGCCCTGCGCGCCAACCACTCATCCAGAAAAAGCGCCTGTGGCAAGCTGCGGGGAAATCCATCCAGCACCCACCCCCCGGTCTGGCGGGAAAGCCAGTCCGCCAGGATCGGACACATCAGATCGTCGGGCAAGTATTCTCCTCGGGCGAGAATCGGCTCCGCCTGTCTGCCCAGTGCGGTTCCTTCCTCCATCTGCTCCCGGAGCAGGGCGCCGGTGCTGAGGTAGCCGAGGCCGAGAGCCGCCGCCAGCCGCCGCCCTTGGGTGCCCTTCCCGGAAGCCGGGGGCCCCAGCAGGACAACGCGGAGCGTTCTGGCAGCAGGAGCGGTCAACGGTTATCGCTGATAGATGTAGGCGGTGATTCCGATCACAATCAGAACCGCGATCACCGTCCAGAGATAGACGATGGCCGTCTTCGGAGCAGCACCACTGGTCTGGCTGAGGCGGTCGTAGCGGCCCTTGAGTTTTCCTTTGCGAAGGAAGCCGTCGTAGTGCTTTTGCAGCAGCTGGGTTTCCACTTGGCGCATCACGTCAAGCACCACGCCCACCATGATGAGCAGCGAGGTTCCACCGAAGAACTGGAGAACCAGCGACGATGGCGGCAGACCGACCAAATGACCGGTCAGCACGGGAAGAATGAAGAGAATCACCATGAAAATCGCACCCGCGAAGGTCAGACGGGTCATGGTGAAATCCAGGAAATCAGCCGTAGGCTTGCCCGGGCGCACGCCGGGAATGTAGCCACCGTTGCGCTTGAGATCCTCCGCAATCTGCGATGGCTGGAACATCATCGCCACCCAGAAGTAGGAGAAGAGGAAAATTCCAAGTCCACCGAGGATGTAATACCAAGTACCGCCACCCACGAGTTCGCCGTAGAGTTTGGTCGCCCATGGTTGTCCGGCGAAGAACCAGTTGAGCATCATCGGCGGGAGGGAAAGCACCGCCGTGGCAAAGATGATGGGCATGACCCCCGCGTAGTTGACCTTGAGAGGAAGATACTGGGTCTGTCCGCCGAACTGCTTGCGACCGACAACACGCTTAGCATACTGCACCGCGATCCGGCGCTGGGCCTGCGTGATGGCGATGGTCGCCGCGATGACGACGAGCAGGAGAATGATCATGACGACCATCCACATCGCGTTGAACGCATTGCCACCGTTGACGAAATAGTTCCACGCTTGGATCAACGCACCCGGCAGGGCCGAAATGATGTTGACGGTGATGATGATGGAGGTGCCGTTGCCAATTCCCTTCTCCGTGATCTGGTCAGCGATCCACAGCAGGAGCACGGTGCCCGCAACGATGGTGATGACCGTCAGCGCCATCCAGGTGATCGAAGGATCCGGAACGAGTTTGCCGAACCGCTCGATGCCGCTCATGTAGGGAATATTCCCCGGATTGGTCAGCGACTTCGCGACAAAGAACCCTTGGACCAGTGCGATGAAAATCGTGATGTACCGGGTGTATTGCGTGATTTTCTGACGACCTCCGTCTTCACGGGCAAGACGGGAGAGTTTCGGCACGACCGCCGTCATCAGCTGCACCATGATGGACGCGGAGATGTAAGGCATGATGCCGAGAGCGAAAATGCCAGCCTGCTGGAGACCACCGCCCGAGAACACCGTAAGCAACGCGGTGATTCCGCCGCCCGCTTTCGGATCCTGGTTTTTCAAGCTGTCCATCCAGGCCTTGATCACGGTGGCATCGACCCCCGGAAGCGTGATATGCACGCCAAGACGGATGATGACAATCAGGGCGAGGGTGAAAAGAATGCGGTCCCGGAGTTCGGGAATTTTCCAAGTGTTGGCAAACGCAGAAATCATGACGGAAGGGTAAGGAGAATGACGCGTGGGTTATAAACACGACGAGGAAGCGCGGTTGCGCTTCCTCGTCGGAAATCAGAAATCAGTCGGAGGCGATCAAGCAGTAGGGACGGTGACCGAGCCACCTGCTTTTTCGATCTTTTCGCGAGCGGAAGCACTGGCATTGAACACCACGAGGTGGAGTGCCTTGGTGACTTCGCCGACGCCAAGAACCTTGACCTTGTCGAAGGTGCCGTTGACAAGCCCCTGGCCCTTGAGGGCGGCCTCGTCGATGGTGGCGCCGTCGTCGAAGAGATCATCGAGTTCACCCACATTGAAGACCGCCACCTTGTCGCGGAAATCGTAGTTGTTGAAACCGCGCTTCGGAAGACGACGGTGAAGTGGCATCTGGCCGCCTTCGAAACCGACACGGGTGCCGGAACCGGAGCGGGCCTTCTGGCCCTTGTTGCCTTTGCAGGAAGTTTTGCCGTGACCGGAGCTTTCGCCGCAACCAAGGCGCTTGACCTTGTGCTTTGATCCCGGATTCGGACTGAATGAATGGAGTTCCATATTCTAAATGTTTCGTTGGAAGTGAGGGAAAGGACGATCAGATCGCCTTTTCACGCTTTTTCTTGCCGCGTCCGCCGAGCACTTGGTCACGGGTGCGGAGTTGGGAGAGAGCCTTGAGGGTGGCCTTCACCACGTTGGCGTGGTTGGAGGAACCCATCGACTTGGCGAGGATGTCACGGATGCCGACTGCTTCGCAGACCGCACGCACACCGCCGCCGGCGATGATGCCCGTTCCCGGAGACGCCGGCTTGAGGAGAACCTTGCCACCACCGTATTCGGCGTAGATTTCGTGAGGGATCGTGCCATCGACGATCGCCATGGTTTCGAGCACCTTGCGGGCACCTTCGCTGGCTTTCTTGATGGCATCGGCCACTTCGTTCGCCTTGCCGTAACCAAGCCCGACCTTGCCGACCTTGTTACCGGTGACGACGAGAGCGGAGAAGCTGAAACGACGTCCGCCCTTGACGACCTTGGCGCATCGGTTGATGAAGACGACCTTTTCGGAAAGCTCGTTGCCCTCTGCGTCGGTCGGAGCGGCGCGCTCTTCACGACGTGGACCACCGCGACCGCGGCCGCCTTGGCCTCCGCCCTGATAGCCACCACCACCGCCGCCGCCTTGATAACCGCCGCCTTGGCCGCGATTGCCTTGATAGCCGCCCGGGGAGCCGGAACCTGCGACCGGTCCGAGTGGGAGGGCAGGTGCTGCCGGTGTTGGAGCCGGCGTTTGATTGTCTGGAATTGTTACCATGATGTTTGTCTGGTCAGAACGTTAGAATTGGAGTCCGGCTTCGCGGGCCGCGTCGGCGAGGGCCTTGACCTTACCATGATAGAGGTGACCGCCGCGGTCGAAGACGACGGCGCTGATGTTGGAACCCTTGGCGCGCTCGGCGAGGAGTGCTCCGACCTTCTGGGCGCTCTCGATGTTCGAGGAGGCCTTTTCGAAGGACTTGTCGAGCGTGGAGGCGGAGACCAGGGTCTTGCCGGCCGCGTCGTCGATGACCTGGGCGTAGATGTGTTGATTCGAGTAATGGACTGCGAGACGCGGGCGTTCGGCGGTTCCGCTGACCTTGCGGCGGATGCGGTTGTGAACGCGGCGGCGGATCGACTTGCGATTGATAGTGCTCATGTTGCCGTAAATGTGTGTAGGTGTGTGGCGACGGACGTGGATTATTTGCCGACGCTTTTGCCTTCTTTGCGGCGAACTTTCTCACCGACGTAGCGGACGCCCTTGCCCTTGTATGGCTCGGGTGGATAGAAGCCGCGGACTTCGGCAGCGAACTGACCGACGAGCTGCTTGTCGATGCCTTCGACCTTGATCTTGGTGTTTTCCACGACCGTGACGTTCAGACCCGAAGGAATCGGGTGAAGCAGCGGATGGGAACGACCGAGGGAGAGGTCGAGATCGGAGCCTTTGACAGCGGCGCGGAGACCGACGCCGATGATTTCCAGGTCCTTCACGAAGCCTGCGGAGACGCCGACGATCATGTTCTGAACGAGGCTGCGGGCGGTGCCGTGGAGGGCGCGGTGGGTGCGAAGTTCGCTGGCGCGGGAAACGGTAACGGTACCGTCTTCCGACTTGAGCGAGATGCCTTCCGGAAGCGGGAAGTCGAGTTTGCCCTTCGGGCCTTCGACGATCACCGTGCGGCCGTCCAGTTTGACGGCGACTTTTTCAGGAAGAGAGATTGGTTTGAGACCGACTCGTGACATGGTAGTATTTTCCTTTTACGAGTTAGGGTTTACCAGACGTTGGCGAGGAGCTCGCCGCCGAGGTTTTGTTTCTTGGCGGAGCCGCCGGACATGACACCCTTCGAGGTCGAAAGGATGGAAATGCCGAGGCCGGACATGACGCGTGGAACCTCACCGGCGCCGATGTAATGGCGGCGGCCGGGAGTGGAGACGCGCTTGAGGTCGGTGAGGACCGAGCGGCCGTCGATGAACTTCGGCTTGGCCTTGAGCGTGGTGCGCTCGCCGGTGACGACTTCATAGTTCCAGAGGTAGCCTTCTTCCTGGAGAATGCGGGCGATGTCCGCCTTGATCTTGGAGTAAGGAGCGGAGAATTCCTCATTGCCGGCGCGGGCGGCGTTCTTGAAACGCGTGAGGAAATCGGAGATTGGATCGGTGAGAACTGCCATAACAGGTGTTTCTTATAAATTGGTTCCGTGTTGTTAGTTGGCAGCTGCGGCCTCGGCTTCGTTGGCCTTTTTCATATCGCGGAACGGCATGCCCAGCTCGGAGAGGAGCTCGCGGCCTTCGGCGTCGGTCGGTGCGGAGGTGACGAAGATCAGGTCGAAGCCGATAGTGCGCTTGATCTGGTCGATTTCGATTTCCGGGAAGATGGATTGGTCGCTGATGCCACACGCATAGTTTCCACGGCCGTCGAACGACTTGGAGGAAATCCCGCGGAAGTCGCGGATGTTGGGAGCGGTGATGTTGATGAAGCGATGCAGGAATTCCCACATGCGGGTGCCACGGAGGGTGACGCGGGCTCCGAGGGCTTCACCTTCGCGGAGCTTGAAGTTGGCGACAGCCTTCTTCGAGAACGTGATGGACGGCTTCTGACCGGTGATCTTCTGGATTTCGTTGACGGCGTCGTCAACGGCGACCTTGCGATCCGGGGCCTTGCCCATGCAGGAGGTGACCACGATCTTTTCGAGACGTGGGACTTGGTGGGCATTGCTGTAGCCGAGCTTCTTCGTGAGAGCCGGGACAACCTTGTCCTTGTAGTGTTGTTGTAGTGCTGGTGTGCTCATTTTCTTTGCGGGTCAGCGCTGATTGCTCAGGCGCTTAAGCGCGGGCGGAAGCTCGGGTGCTTCTTTCGAAGCCTCTCGCTTCAGCCCACTTTCTTGACATTGGAGATATGGACGGGACCGTCGATGGTTTTGAGACCACCGGAGTCGGCTTCAGTGGCTTTGACAGCCTTGATGATGGGGCGGCCACCTTCGACGGTGACTTTGCCCTTTTCAGCGTTCACAAGGAGCACGGTGCCGCGCTTGCCTTTGTGATTGCCGGCGATGATTTCGACTTGATCGCCTTTTTTGACGTGTGTCTTGATGCGGCTCATGAAATTGGAGGATAAATGGAGTGGATGGCGGAGGCCTTAGGCTCAAAGAACCTCAGGTGCAAGGGAAACAATCTTCATGAACGAACGCTCGCGAAGTTCGCGGGCCACGGGTCCGAAGATCCGGGTTCCGCGAGGATTGTTGTCCTTGTCGATGATCACAACGGCGTTCGAGTCGAAGCGGAGGATCGATCCATCAGCACGACGGATCGGATAAGCGGTGCGGACAACGACGGCCTTGACCACGCTGCCCTTTTTCACGGCGGCGGTCGGGATGGAATCGCGGATGTGGCAGGTGATCACGTCACCAATCGCGGCGGTGCGGCTGCGTTTGCCGAGCACGCCAATCATTTTTGCGCTGCGTGCACCGGTGTTATCGGCGACGACAAGCATGGTTTCCATCTGGATCATGACAGTAAAATAGGGTCGAGTGAGAAAAGTTGAATCAGTCCCGGAGAATCCGGAAAAAGCTTAGTGGGAGATGACTTCGGCAAGGGTCCAACGCTTCAGCTTGGAAAGCGGCTTGGTCTCGACGATGCGGACGCGGTCGCCGATCTGGCCCTGGTTGGTCTCGTCGTGCACGTAGTATTTCTTGGAGCGCTTGACGATCTTGTTGAATTTCGGATGGGGAACGCGGGCAACGTGTTCGACGACGAGGGTCTTGTCCATTTTATTGGAAATGACCACGCCAACGCGGGTTTTACGGAGGTGGACTTGTGTGTCCGAAGGAGTCTCGCTCATGGGAAAGTTAGGTAGAGGCGTTGGTTACTGGGATCAAGCGCTCTTCTTCGCGGTCACAGCCGTGAGGATACGAGCGGTTTCGCGGCGCACTTGTTTGATGCGGGCTGGATTTTCCAAGGTGCCGGTGGCGCGTTGGAGACGGAGGTTGAGAGCTTCCTGCTTGAGCTCCTTCAGACGGACTTGGAGTTCGTCAGCGGAAAGTTGCTTGGGCTCTTTGGCTTTGGTTTTGGCCATAATTCAGACGGATATGAGATGGAATTGATCGGACGGATCAAGCGTGCGGATTGCGGGTGACGAGGCGGGTGCGGATGCCCAGCTTGTAGGAAGCCAGACGCATCGCCTCCTTGGCGGCGGATTCTGGAACACCTCCGATTTCGAAGAGGATGTTGCCAGGGCGGATCACGGCGACCCAACCTTCGACGGCGCCTTTACCTTTACCCATCCGGGTTTCCGGCGGACGTGAGGTGATGGACTTGTGTGGGAAAATCCGGATCCAGACTTTTCCTTTCC
>JAZKCQ010000052.1:0-36032 GCA_040388015.1 Verrucomicrobiota bacterium
GAATCCACTCTCTTAACTAAACCACAACCGGTCCAAAAATCCGTTGCATCTCACACCGCCAAGACGCCAAGGAAGACAAGCTGGGGAGAAATGAATCGAAACCCTCTCCCCTTGGCACTCCCGGCGTTCTGGCGGTTCAAAATCCTGCCTTGGGTGCGAACCCAGCCTCGTAACGATCCCCGAAGAAGAAACTTTGGATCTGAAATGAATTTCCGGCCGCTGAAATCAATTTCCCGCCCCTGAAACCCGCTTCCCGCTACTGGAAACCCATTCCCCGTTCCTGAGACCCATCCCCCCTCGCCTGAAACGACACCCCCTCGCCTGAAGCCGCATTCCTCTATCTGAATCTCCGTTTTCGATCCTGAAAATGAATTCCCCTCATCTGAAACCGCCGTCCGCCTTCTGAACCCAACAGACCGCCGCTGGCTTTTTTATTTTTCCGGGCGGATCGGGACATTTTCCTTCCATCACCCGCTAGAGTTAGCTAGCAAGCTCATCGATCCGGCAAGAATTTCATCCATGAACCACCATCAGATCGACAAGACCGTCATGTATCAGGCCACCCACCTGGTGCTCAACCAACCCGCCAACAAGGCCCTTTGGTCCGCCCTTCCCGCCTTCGCCCGCGGCCAGGCCTCCCTGGAGGGCAGCATCAACATCCTCTCCGCCCTCGCCCGGACCCAGGGAAGTCCCCTCACCGGCATCACCCTCGACAAGGACCGGCTCCTGCGCTCCCTCATCAGCCGCACCCTCGTCGTCGCCGGGGCCGCCGGGGCCTACGCCTTCGAGACGAAAAACAACACCCTCGCCGCCAAGTTCGACGTCACCGCCACCTCCCTCGGTGCCATCCGCGAGCCGCTCCTCGATGACGCCGCCCAACTCATCCACGACGAGGCCGCCGCCCTCGTCACCGCGCAACCCGTGAAAATGGCCGAGTTCAATCTCACCCCCGCCCTCCTCACCGATCTCCAAAGCGCCATCACCGCCTGCTCCGCCGTCCTCGGCACCCCGCGCGCCGCCATCTCCGGCCGCACCGCCATCACCAGCGCCATCGCCGCCGAGATCGACCGCGCCGATGAAAACCTCAAACAAATCCTCGACCGCCTCATCCTCCAGTTCGAGACCGACCAACCGCTCTTCTTCACCGCCTACCAATCCGCCCGCAAGGTCGTCCCCGCGGGCGGCGGAAAAGGGGATGGCCCCGATGCGCCGACCGAACCATGAAGGGCCCGCCCGCCCATCGCAAAAACCGCCAGCCGCCCCATGCCTTCTTTCGACATATCCGCTAGATCGCAACGTCTCAAACCCAAGCCCCGCTACTACCGGATAGACACACCGCCCGCGGACTCCCTTGCCACATCAAGGATTTCCCAGCGAACCTCCCGACATAGTCACCTCGGATATCACTCCCGGACGTGCCACGAATAAAAACTGTTCGCTAGAAAAATGAAGACACCAACAAACGTCTTGCTCGCGATGAGCGCTTTAGGATGTGTTCAAGCAAAGGATATCGTTGAGTGGGCTGTGGACTCTATGGTGGCCGGGTTGGATTCTGACTCTTTGCGGATCTTGGCGGGATTCGACGAACGTGAGTCGATTTTCGAGCTGCAAGAATACTTTTCGAAAGTGAAGTCCGAATTGGGACTCTGCGAGCCGCAGAAAGATGAAGCGGTTCGGACTTACTCTCTCCACCTTGCAAATGCGATCTTGGAACCGGGCAGCGATTACGAACGTCTTGTTTCCAAGCTTTACGAACTTTGCTACACCAATGATTACCCTGACTACCTCATGGACTGGTATTTGCTGGATGACGGTCTTTCCGACATTCGAGCAGGACAATATCCGACGTGTTTCGAGCAACTCTATAAGGCTGACGCTCGTGAAGTCACGATCGGAATTGCTAGGACATTCATCAATAAAAACAGCGAACAATTCGCGGCTGGGAACCGGCCATAAGCACCTCAATTTCGTGATCATTTTCTTTTCAATTGCTGGCCGGTTCCAGCGCTAATGTCGTTCTCCAGAAAATGAATGGCCTCCGCTTACTGGTCGTATATCTCGGCATTATTGCCGTTCCAATCGCAGCCTTTTTCGGCATCTGGTGGATTTTCGATAGCGTGGTCGGTCTCAACCCGCCATTACCCCGAGTCATAGCTGCAGCGACACTTATGCTGGGATTCGTAGGACTTTTCCGATGGTTGATCGCGGTCCAGAGGAAGGAAGATGAGGTTCTTGTTACGCTGGAACACCCGTTCTTCGGGTTGGTTAAGCAGAAGCGGAAGTCTTGGGAAGCCACTATGAATGTACCCAACGTCGGATCAGAGATCGCCGTGTCTAGCTACGAAGGAGACATGCCGACAATGAATCAAGAAGAGATTATACGGTGGCTTAGTGACTCGATAGATCCGATCCGGGAAGAACTTGAAGAACGCCTTGATGACTTTGCTCGCGATACAAGCGCACTGCCTTCGCGGCCACGCAATCTGGTTTTTGAGTCCGTTTTGGTCGATCCCGTCGAACCGAAGACATTCTGCCTCGGTTTTGACATTGATGGTGCAGACCTGCCTTGGGGCTTCTCGGCATTTTACGTCGATGGTAAGCTCGACGAGTTTACCGACAACCACTAAGGAGAACAAGATGCCGCGCTGGAAGTGCGAGGAGGATTTCAAGTGAACGGGATCAGCCTTGAACCCCAGTGTAGCTCGCAAACGCCACGTCCCGCTCCATATCACCCTGCGCCGGAATGTTCTGGCTCCCACCTCACCCTAACCACCCCACTCATGAGCAAAGACACCCCACCCACTCAGAAACACCGCTGGCTTGAAGCGGAGCATACGGACCTGGAATTCTGGGGAATCCCCAGCCCGCTGCCTTGGCCGGCGGAGAAGGAGGAGGAAATCGATCCGAAGAAAGATTTCCCGTTCGCGACGCTTTTGGAGGGCATCCGGCGGTTGCGGGCGGACGGCAGGGAGTGGACGGAGGAGTGGGGCGCGGTGGAGGAATTCATCGGGCGGTGCAATCCGCTCGGCGGGGCGTTGGAGACGGGCGATCTGAAAGGGGCGCTGCGCCAGCTCGATGAGATGGAGGCGCTGCGGCCGGGGACGGCGTATTGCTCGTTCAACCGGGCCTTCATCCTGGCGTCGCTCGGCGATGCGAAGGGTTCGATCACGGCGGCGGTGGAGGCGACGCACCGGGCGCCGGGGATCGAGTATGTGTGGATGGGCCGGGGCAACCAGCACGAGGAACGCGGCGAGAGGAAGGAGGCGGTGTTTTGTTTCCGCAAGGCGCTGGCGCTGCTGCCGAACCACCAGCAGGCGGTGGAGGGTCTGGTGCGGCTCGGGGAGTTGGCGAAGTTTTCACTGCATCTTCCCGATGGCAGCTCGCGCGACCAGTATTTCACGCCGGAGGAGTTCGATCACTTTGTGGAGGAAAACGCCGCGCGCCTGAAGCCGGACAGCCCGCAACTGCGCTCGCTGCTCAAGCAGTTCCGCGGGAAGAACGACGGCCGCCACGCGCGGGTGGTGCTGGACCGGATGCTGGAGGCCCCGCAGCCGGACACCCGCCTGCTGCGCGTGTGGCGGGCGGACGCCCTGCGGCTGGAGGAGCGGATCCCGGAGGCGCGCGCGCTGCTGGAGACGCTGCTGGAGGAAGATCCGATTGACGCCGAGGCGCACTACACGCGGGCCTGGTGCGATTTCGACGAGGGGCTGACGGATGAAGGCTGGGACGGCATTTACCAAACCTGCGAGCTGGACCCGAACCACCAGCAGGCGGTGCAGGTACGCTTCCAGATCGGATCCAAGAACAAAAACCCGGAGCTGATAGAGGAGATTTGCGAGTGGGCGGAGGAATATCATTCCTGGCGCGGCTATTGGTGGGCGTCCATGCATTGCGCGACCCTGCGCGACAACGAGGGCGCGCTGCGCTGGTCCGAGGCCGCCTACCGGATCGCCCCCGAGGAGAGGGACGCCCTTTTCGCCTACGCGAACTGCCTGAACAACATGGACGAGAGGGAACACACCGCCGCGCTCATTCATCCGAAGCTGCCGGAGATCAAGGGGGACTTCATTCTCAAGATCATCTTCGCCGGGGCGATGAAGAAGCTCGGCCTGCCGCAGGAAGCCATCCGCGTGCTGCGCGAGGTGCTCACCGAGGAAAGCGAGCTGACCCTGGAATGGCGTGGGAACGCGCAGCAGTTTCTGGATGAACTGGAGGGGTTGCGCGCTCAGGCGGAGGTGGATCCGGAACTGCACCCGCACACCGGGGTGCTGAGGCGCGGCATCTGGATCGGCTCGGACAAGGGGCCGGAGACGGATTTCATCCACGCGGGCATGGCCGGCCCGGTGGAACGGCCGCTGCGGATGGCCCCGCCACCCGGCTTCACGTGCAGCACCGGCAGCATCGCCGTCTATCTGCACGGGACGAGCAAGGAACTGGAGCCGCTGAGCCTGGGGTGGTTCCGAGCGCATGAGATCGACTACAGCGAGCCGGAGCCGCCGATGATGACGCTCCACGTGACGGCCAAGGGAAAACTGGAGGCCTCCGCCAAGCAGGGCTCACGCAGGCTGCCGGTGACATGGAGTCTCTATCGGGTGCCATCCATGGAGACCGAGGGGAAGCCGGAGTGAGGCGCGGGGGTGGCTAGTGGGACTTCGTAAGTCCGGGACTCCACCCGTCGCTGGATGAAGCGTGCGCAAATCTCGGAATTTTGAACCGCAAAGGCGCCAGGAGCGCCAAGTTCCGGAACAAAATTGCCGGTTTGCGATGCCCTACCTCGCAAACTTCCCTTCCTTGGCGCCTTGGCGGTGAAATCCTCTTCCGGGGCTCGGAGGGCGGCTGAGGGCGTGTTGTGTTTTCCCTTTCCAATCGTAGGGACACGGATTCACGTTCACAGCATGGCCATCCTCCTGCGGATCCTCCGCCTCACGTTCCGTTTCCCGCTCCAGAGCGCGCTTTCGCTGCTGATGGCCGTCGCCTGCACCGTGCTGGTGCTCGTCCTGCCCGGCATCACCATGCAGTTCATCGACGTGATCATCGGGAAAAACCGTCCCGACCTCATCATCCCCACGGCCGCCATCGGCATCGGCGCGATCCTGCTGAGGCAGGCGCTTTTCACGTTGCGCACCTTTTTCAACAACTCGCTGGAACTGAAACTCACCCACCTCATCCGCGTCGAGCTTTACGACAAGCTCCAGCGCCTGCCGGTGAAATGGTTCGACTCGAATTCCTCCGGCGAAATCATGTCGCGCGTCGCCAACGACGTGCCCACCACCAACCGGATCATCATCGAGGGCGTGGATCAGGCGCTGGCGGCGATCATGCAATTCATCATCGTGGCCGGCTACATGTTCTGGCACTCGTGGCAGCTCACGCTGGTGACGCTCATCCCCCTGCCCTTCATCGCCGTTCTAACGACGTGGTGGAGCCGCCGCTCCGAACCGATGTGGCGCGAGTCGTCCGAAGCGACATCAGCTCTCAACGCCATCCTCCACGACAACCTCTCCGGCATCCGCCAGATCAAGGCCTACACCGTCGAGCCTCAGGCATTGGAAAGCTTTGACAAGGCATCCCGCAAGGTCGGGGAAAAAACCATGACCGTCATGCGCGGCCAGTCGCTCGTCTGGCCGGGCGTCTCCTTCATCGCCGAGTCCGGCATCATCCTGATGGTCGCGTTCGGCGCGTGGTCCGCCTTGCAGGGCAACATCCAGCCCGGCGTCGTCGTGTCCTTCCTCGTCGCCTGGGGATTCCTGTTCGATCCCATTTCCCGCATCAACACCCTCGCCCAGACCTTCACCCGCGGCATCGTCTCGGCGGAGCGCGTTTTCAAGATCATCGACACGCCGGATGAAACCAACCTAACCGAAGGCGTGCGTCCGGAGAAGATGACCGGCCACGTGCGCTTTGAGAATGTCTCGTTCTCCTACTCCGACGAAGCACCCACCATCAATGGCCTCACTCTGGAGGCGCTCCCTGGCGAAACCATCGCGCTGGTCGGCGCCACCGGCGCCGGCAAATCCACGGTGCTCAACCTGCTCACCCGCTTCTACGATCCCACCGGCGGCCGGATTCTCGTCGACGGCACCCCGTTAGACAACGTCTCCAAAGAATGGCTGCGCGACCAGCTCGGCTACGTCACTCAGGAAAGCTTCCTTTTCAACACCACCCTCCGTGAAAACCTGCTGCTCGCCAAACAGGACGCCACCGACGACGAGATCTGGGCCGCGCTCGAAGCCGCCAACGCCGCCTTCTTCGTCCGCGCCAGTCCCGACGGCCTCGCCACCGTCGCCGGCGAACGCGGCAGCCGCTTTTCCGGCGGAGAAAAGCAACGCCTCTCCATCGCCCGCGCGCTGTTGAAAAATCCCCCGCTGCTCCTGCTCGATGAAGCCACCTCCGCCCTCGACAACCACACCGAGCGCCTGGTCCAGGAAGCGCTCGAAAATCTTCGTTCGGACAGAACCTGCTTTGTCATTGCCCATCGCCTTTCCACCGTCCAAAAGGCCGACCGCATCTGCGTCCTGCACCACGGAAAGCTGATCGAACAAGGCACCCACGCCGAACTCATCAGCCTCGGGGGTTCCTACGCGAAACTTTGCGAAGCCACTTTCGCTAACGACCCTAGACCCGCTGCCTGAAAGCTGGCAGACTTCATTCAATCCCAATTCCCTTTCCCCACCACCTTCTCCAAATGGAAACTCTCATCCAGCTCCCCGAAAGCGAAACCCCCAGCACGGTCACCGAGATCCTCGCCTCGCTCCGCAAGGAACATCTCGAGCCACGCCACGAATCCAAGGCGTGGGGCGACTGGATCTATCTGGAAAGCTACACCACCGTCATCAGCATCGAGTGCAACCGCGGGCTCAGCAGCTCCGCCACCATCGAGCACGGCGAGGGAGAGGAAGAAGGCGAACCCGCCGCCTCCATCCTCCGCGCGTTCGGCCGCCTCAACTGGGTGGGGATGGACGACGACGGCGAGTATCCTTTGGCTTGAACGTGTTCCGGCCATCTCCGCCGGACACTCTGTAAAATCTCCGTAAACCGGATCGAAGCTTCTTGAGTGGAAGCCGTTTCGGGCGCATCACTCCGGATGTGATGAAAGCGTCCCCGTTCCTTCTGCTCCTTTCCGCCGCCGCTTGCGAGGCATGGCCGGTCTACCAGCTCCACGAGTGGGGTACCTTCACCACGGTTTCGGGCTCCGACGGCACCTTGCTGTCCGGCCTCGAGCGCGAGGAGGAAACGCTCCCGGCTTTCGCCCATGCCCACGTCGGCCTGGAAAACGGACAACACCCCGACATGGAGGAAGTCCGGCGGATCTATCAAAAACACGGCACCCGCGGCATTCCCGCATCGTTCAAGGGTCTTGGCAGACGTCCGCTCGCCGGGGTCACGGTGAAGATGGAAACGCCGGTGATCTATTTCCACTCCAACGAACTCCTCCCTTTCCGCGCGAACGTCAGGGTCGGCTTCAACGGCGGCACCATCAGCCAATGGTATCCCCAGCGCTCCGGCGGTGAAACCCTCCCGGAGCCACCTCCTGCGGTTGACCCCGCCAACCATCCAACACCGCTCAGCGCCTGGCTGCTGGATTTCAACAAACCCCGTCAGGGTGCCATCCAGTGGGACGTCGACATCCTCCCACCCGCCCAAACCCGCGAGGCGATCCTCTTCAAACCCGGCGACAACGTCGGCTGGCTCCGCGCCCGCCAGCCAGTGACCAATGCCGTCCGCACCCCGGGCGGAGAAACGGAAGGCTATCTTTTCTATCGCGGCATCGGCCGGTTCGATCCCGGATTGAAAACCACCGTCAGCGCCGACGAGACCCTGCATGTGGAAAACCAGACCGGCGGCCGCATTCCCTATCTGGTCGCGTTCGAGATCGCCGAAGGCACACTCCGCTGGACGGAAAAAACCACCGGACTCGATGCCGGCGGATCCATTTCAATTCCGGAAACCGATCTCAAGGCGGGGCCTCCCGGATTTTGCGAACCGCTCTACCGGGCGATGAAAACCGGCCTCGCCAACTGCGGTCTCACCGACGCCGAAGCGCGCTCCATGGTGGAAACCTGGTGGCACAGCTATTTCGAAGCACCCGGGCTGCGTGTCTTCTGGGTTCTGCCACGGGAAGCGACCGACCGCCTCCTGCCGCTCCAGGTTTCTCCACCGCCGGTGGAAATCGTCCGGGTGCTGGTGGGCCGTAGCGAGGTCCTCCGCCCCCGTCAGGAAGTGCTGTGGCAGGCGATCTCCAAGAAGACCGGAGACGAGGCCGCGCAATGGAACCAAATCGTCCAGACCGACCGCTTCGGGCTGGCCATTCAGGAACGGATGAAAGCGTTGGGAAACCTTGAAGCGAAGGCGCCCTGAGGTCGGATTTCTGAGGATCGGGTGCGATCGCAGCCTCATCCGAATGGCTGAGGCGACTGTCAAAGTCCGCCCCTTGACCAGAGGCGATCGCCGTCCACGTTGGACCGATCCTCCGTCCTTTTGGCAGGGCATGAACCGCCTTTCCCGGCGTCCTGCATCCGGGATGGGTCGCCGCCCCAGCCTGACATAGACTTCATGGTCGCCACGCTCGTCTATCCCCACCAACTTTTTCAAAACCATCCTGCGGCCCTGCCCGGCCGGCCGGTCTGGTTGATCGAAGATCCGTTGTTTTTCGGAAACGATCCGCGGTGGCCGGCAGCAATGCACCAGCAGAAAATCATGCTTCACCGGGCCTCGATGAAGGCATACGCCGTGGAACTGGCAGCGGCGGGACATGAGGTGAATTACATCGACGTTCCGGCGGGATCCACCATGGACAGCGCCGATCTGTTGGAAATGCATATGCCTGCAACCCTGAAAGAAATCCATTTCGCCGATCCGGCGGACGAAGTGCTGATGAGGCGCCTGACACGGTTCTCTCGGAAAAACGGCGTGAAGGCCGTCGTCTATCCATCGCCCAATTTTCTCAGCCCGCCGGAATTCATCGCGGCGCATGTTGCCTCCCGGAAAAAGCCCTTCATGGCGGCGTTCTATGAAGCCCAGCGCAAGCGCACCGGCATCCTGCTGGAGAAAGACGGCACGGCCACCGGCGGCAAGTGGTCGTTCGATACCGAGAACCGCGCGAAACTGCCGAAAGGTCATGTGCCACCGCGCGAACCGGTTTCTCCGAAGAATGCATTCACCAAGGAAGCGGAGGCGTATGTCAGCGGGAAATTTCCGGACAATCCCGGATCGGTCAGGCGCTTCCGTTGGCCGGTGACACGCCCCGATGCCGAACGGTGGCTGGAACAGTTCATCGACGAGCGTTTCGAAAATTTCGGCTTGTATGAGGACGCCATTTCCACCGGTAACGCGACGATCTATCATGCCGCGATCACGCCCGCCCTGAACATCGGCCTGCTCGATCCTAAGGACGTGATCGACCGGGTGATGGAGCGGGCCGGCACGGCCCCGATGAACTCGCTGGAGGGATTCATCCGTCAGGTGATCGGCTGGCGGGAGTTCATGCACGGAATCTATCAACACCGTGGCACGGAGATCCGGAACGGGAACTTCTGGAACTTTGAAACCCGGCTGCCGCAGGCGTTTTACGAGGGAACCACCGGAATTCCGCCGGTGGACCGTGTGATCCGGCAGTTGCTGGACAACGGTTGGTGCCACCATATCGAACGGCTGATGGTGCTCGGGAATTTCATGCTGCTCTGCCGGATCAAACCGGACGACGTTTACCGCTGGTTCATGGAGATGTTCGTGGATTCCTATGACTGGGTGATGGTGCCGAATGTCTACGGCATGTCACAATTCGCGGACGGCGGGACCTTCACCACCAAGCCCTACATTTCCGGCTCCAACTACGTGCTGAAAATGTCCGACGAGCCCAAGGGCGACTGGTGCCGGATCTGGGACGGGCTTTTCTGGACCTTCATCGCGGACCACACTCCGTTTTTCCTGAAGAATCCGCGGCTATCGATGATGGCGCGTAGCTGGGAGAAGATGACCGCTGAGAAACAAGCGGCTCATCGGGAGGCGGCTGATGGATTTCTGGCGGAGCTGGAGTCCGGTGTGATGCGGCATGAGTCGTCACAATGAATGGTTTTAGTCGCCGGATTCCCGCAGGCTGCTAACCCTTTAGGGGGTCTTCACCGTTGCGCACTAAAGACACCTTCTCCAGCACTCCGCCTAACACCACACCCGCGATCGGAGTCGCTTCGTGGAGCAGTACGATGTCGCCTGGCGAGAGATCCGGCAGGATTCGTGCGAGGACTTTCGCCGGGTCCTTTTCGACCGCATCGTAACCACGGCGGTTCCATGCCATCACCCTCAAGCCGAGCGCACCGGCGATGGGATGGGTGAAAAGATTCCGGTGACCGACCGGCGCACGAAACCAGCGGGGTCTCTTGCCGGTGATTTCCTCGATGATTTTCTGACATCCCTCGATCTCGCGTCGGGTGCGCCACGTGCTGGCGCACCAGAAACTCGCTTGCGGATGGGTGAGTGTGTGGTTGCCGATTTCATGGCCGCGTTTCACCACTTCGCGCACAAGGTCGGGGTGAGCCCGGACTTTTTCACCGATCATGAAGAAAATGGCCTTGGTCTGATGGCGATCCAGCAGATCCAACAGAAGCGGCGTGTCGCGGGGATCGGGTCCGTCGTCGATGGTGATGAGAATTTCATCCTCCGCTGTGGTTCGATCGACGGGACCCAGCCATTGGCAACCGGGATTCAAAACAGCCCAACAGAATGCGGCGGCGGTGGCGGCAGCGCCTGCGACTCCCCACGGCCAGCCGAACTTGAAACCGATGGCAATTGCCAGGGCATGCAACAGAATCACCAGTGAAATCCGCCAGGCGATGCCGGCTTTGCCCGGAAGGGCCATCAGTTCTTGAAAGACCAGACACCCGTCGGCCACCACTCCCATGGCCATGATTCCGATCCAGACGTAGGAGAGAAGCCCGGCCAGCCCCGAGCTGCCGCAGTGGAAAATCGCCCAGATCAGGCAGATGGACGACCACATCCGCCATTGGGTGAGCGGTCGCTTCGCCTGGAGAACGAACGGAAGAAGGCTCAGCACGACAAACGTGCCGGGCATTGCTAACAACCAACCCGCGACCACCCCTAGCAATGGAGACAACGCCACACCGATGGCGACGAACACGGTGAGCGGAATGAGAATGGAGAACGCGCGGCATTCACCGAGATGCATCCCCCGCGCGGTCGAACACTCGCGGGCATCGGCAACGACGCGTTCCCCTTCCCCGCCGAAAACCCGGAACAAGGCGGACACCGCACGGTTGTCGGGGGGGGAAGTCATAAATAAGGAGTCGCGACCTTGTTGTCGCGTCTTCAAGCGGGTGAAAATAGGAAGAAGGCGACAGTAAGGTCGCCACTCCTTATTCCCACTCGATGCTGGCGGGCGGCTTGGTGGAGATGTCGTAGAGCACGCGGTTGATGCCCTTGACCTCGTTGAGAATCTTGTGGCTGGTCTCGCGGAGGATGATCGGCGGCAGCTCCACCCAATCGGCGGTCATGGCGTCTTCGGAAACGACGGCGCGAAGGTTGGTGGCCCATTCGTAGCTGCGTTCGTCACCTTTGACACCGACGGTTTTCACAGGAATCAGGCCGGCGTATGCTTGCCAGACCTTATCATACCAGCCGTGCTCCTTGAGCTTCCCGATGAAGATCGCATCGCACTCGCGGATGATGTCGAGACGCTCTTTGTCGACGATTCCCGGGCAGCGGACGGATAGACCCGGGCCGGGAAACGGATGACGCTGGAGGATATCCTCGGGAATGCCGAGCGCGGTGCCGAGTTCGCGGACTTCGTCTTTGAAGAGCTCCGCAAGTGGCTCCAGGACTTTTCCTTCAGCTTGGAGTTCGAGGATTTTGGCGACCCGGTTGTGGTGGGTCTTGATGACGGAAGCCTTGGACTTCGCATTCGACGCGCTTTCGATCACGTCCGGATAGAGAGTGCCCTGCGCGAGCATCTCGGCGTCGCCCACCGCGTCCCAAAAGACCTCGATGAACATGTTGCCGATGATCTTGCGCTTCTTCTCGGGATCTCCCTCGCCCGCCAGCGCGGTGAGGAATCGCTCGGAAGCGTCGATCGTTTCGATTTCCACACCGATGCGTTTGAAATTCTCCTGCACCACTCCCGCCTCGTCTTTGCGGAGCAGACCGTTGTCGACAAAGATCGCGCGCACCTTCACCCCGGCATGCTGGAGCAAAACCGCCAGAACGGTGCTATCCACGCCGCCGGAGACGCCGCAGACGACTTGCCGGGTGCCGACTGTCTCGCGAATGTTGTCGATCATCTCGCGTTTGAAATCGTCGATGTGGAACGGCAGCAGGTTCTCCGAGTGATCGAGGAAATTCTTCAGGATCTGCAAGCCCTCGTGGCTGTGAGTCACTTCCGGGTGGAACTGGATGCCGAAAAACAGATCGTCCCATTGCAGGGAAACCGGTGTGCCGTGCTGGTTGGAGGCGATGACCTTCGCGCCTTCCGGCAGGACCTTCACCGTGTCCGAGTGGCTCATCCACACTTGCGAACAGGCGGAGACTCCCTCGTAGAGTCCGACACTCGCCGCAGGGAACAAATCAGCAGGACCATATTCGCGGCGATTGCTGGCTTCCACGCTGCCGCCGAACTTGATGTTCAGAAGCTGCATTCCATAACAGACACCGAGAACGGGAACGTTGAACGCCTTGAGAGCCTCGAAGTCCAGATCCGGAGCATCCGCCTCGCTGGTGCTCTTCGGTCCGCCGGATAGAATGATGGCTCCGGGTTTCCCGATGTCCGGAAAATCCTCGATCGCATAAAGCTTGGCAAAGTATCCGAGCTCGCGAACGCGGCGGACAATGAGCTGCGTGTATTGCGAGCCGAAATCGAGAACGGCGACGTGATTGGAATCGTGCATGGAGAAGAAAATTCTAAATCTTAAATTCTAAATTCGAAACGAAGAGGGCCTGACGCACTGCGACTCTAAATCTTCGTTTAGAATTCCGTGCTTAGGATTTAATGCTTAGCTGAGCGGCTGATAGTTCGTCGGCTCCTCCGTCATGACGATGTCATGGACGTGGCTTTCGCGGAGGCCGCCGGCGGTGACGCGGACGAAGTTGGCACGTTCGCGGAGATCCGTGAGGGTCGAGGCGCCGACGTAGCCCATGCCGGACTTGAGGCCGCCCATGAGTTGGAAGATGACATCGGAAAGCGGGCCTTTATACGGCACGCGGCCTTCGACGCCTTCGGCGACGAGTTTGCCGGAGCTGTTCTGCCCGTAGCGGTCGCCCGCACCTTTTTGCATGGCTCCGATGGAACCCATGCCACGGTAGGTTTTGAAACGTCGACCTTGCGACTGCACCGTCTGGCCGGGGCTTTCGCGGGTGCCGGCCAGGAGCGAACCGAGCATGACGAGGTCCGCACCGGCGGCGAGGGCTTTGACGATGTCCCCCGAGTAGCGGATGCCACCGTCGGCGATGACTTTCACGCCCGCCTCGCGGCAAACATCGGCGACATTTCGGATGGCGGTGAACTGAGGCATGCCCACTCCGGAAATGACGCGGGTGGTGCAGATCGATCCGGGACCGACGCCGACTTTCACGGCACTTGCTCCGGCGGAAACCAGATCGCGAGCGCCTTGTTCGGTGACGACGTTTCCTGCGACGACCGGGACATTCGATAGAGAACGGAGTTTTCCGATCACGTCCATGACGTGGCGGGTGTGGCCGGTGGCGGCGTCGATGAAAAGAGCGTCCGCTCCGGCATCAATCAGGACGCGGCCGCGGTCGATGCAATCGGGGCCGACGCCGACGGCGGCACCACAACGGAGCTGGCCGTTGTCGTCCTTCGCAGCGTTGGTGAACGTGATGCGTTTTTCGATGTCCGAACCGGTGATGAGTCCGACGAGGCGGCCATCGGCATCGACGAGAGGGAGTTTTTCGATCCGGTTCTGATAAAGGATGCGGCGCGCTTCCTCCAAGCTGGTATTCGCAGGAGCGGTGACGAGTTTTTCGCGAGGAGTCATCACATCGGCGACGCGGGCATCAATACGGTCCAGATAGCGGACATCGCGCCCGGTCACCATGCCTTCGAGACGGCCATCCCCATCGATCACGGGAAATCCGGAGAAGCCGTTCTTCGCCATCACCGCGCGGACGTGGTCCACGGTGTCTTCCTTGCGGACGGTGTGGGGTTTTTGAATGACCGCGTTTTCCGAACGCTTGACCCGGGAAACCATCGCCGCCTGCTCGTCGATCGGGCAAGCGCGGTGGATCACGCCCATGCCGCCTTCACGGGCCAGGGCGATCGCCAGGTCGTGTTCGGAAACCGTGTCCATCGCCGCCGAAACGACAGGAAGGAACAAGGGAATGCCCGAGGTGACGTGCGTGGAAAGATCCGCTTCGCCGGGCAAAACCGAGCTCAAAGCCGGCACCAGAAGCACGTCGTCAAATGAAAGTCCGAGAGAAATCTCTGCCATGGCGGAGTCAATAGAAGCGACTTTCGGGGCGCAAGCCCGAATCCGGGGTGGGGAAAATTTCCCTGGTCCGATGCCCGTTTCCCAGCAGCCGCCTCACCTGCAACGATCTTCCGAAGTCGCGGGTGGCTGACGGGAATCATGCCCAACGTCTGAACGCCACCAACAAGGGAAGGACCAGCAACGCCAGAAGACCGGTCGACCCGGCATCAGGAACCCCCTTCGTCGATGTCGATGCCGGAGTTGGAAAATCGAAGGAAAACGGATGAACGTGAACCTGCCCGCCCGTTTTGGTGAACGAGTTCGCAATCACCGACCCCTTGATGTCATTGTTGTAATGAGTGAGATTCAGATTCGGTGCAAGGATGGTGCCGATGAATTGGTTCTGCAGACTGAGCTGGGAGGCCCCGAAGAAGTTCCAAAGAATGTTGTTTGCCTCGTCGTTGCCATTCCGGTTCTGAATGAAAGCTCCACCGTTGTAATTACTGAGGTCCACATTGATCACCAGCTTCTGGTCGAATCCGGAAACATGGTTGAAATTCAAGTTCCCGACGGAAGCCAGCTGGGCTCCAGTAATGTTCATGACATCGTAACCGATGAGAGAACCGCTTTGAAGCGTCAGGTTGAAATTGCTTCCGGAAACGAAGGAGCTGAAATTAAGAGTCGAGCTTTTCGCCGCCAACGATGCCGAGAGAGCACTCAGTTGGTTGAAAGCGGAAACCATGTCCACGGCCTGAGCGGTAACAACGTTGGCCGGAGGCTGGCCGCTCCCGAAATAAACATTTCGACCACTCCCGGACTGGAGCGAATTGGCTGAAACCGTTTGCCCCGAAACGAGGCTTCCAACATGAAGTTTTCCAGAGTTGTTGATCCGGGCGTCGGCACCTTGGAGAATTCTGCCGCCTACCGAAAGGCCCGAGGGCCGGGTTACCGGATCGTTCAGGAATTCACTCATGTTCCCGGTCAGACTCAGATCGCCACCGATCGCCGTCGCGCCATGCATGTGAACCCCGTCGAAAACAGCACCATTTCTGACGAAAACGTCATACCCGCCGGACAATGCCGGGATGGACGCGGCGGTACCGACTTGAGCCAAAACCAGTGATGCGGCTGCCGTCAGGCTGAAATTGCCGACGATTCTTCCAATTTTTGAAATCATTTGGGGGGAGATTCAGGGGGGAATTGGCGAATGTCCGAATGAATCAGGCACTGCCGGGCGCACCGTTCATCTATTTAGCGAACTTTGACAATCTATATTTCAATTAACTTCGATCTTCCATTTCGACGTCCGACTCCACGACTGATGACACCATGGAGCCGTGGCCGGATGGATGAGGATGGTCCAAGAAATCGGTAATTCACCGCTAGCACACCCCTCCGGCACACGTATCCGGTCGGAACCCCGCACTTGATTTCTCCGAATGTTGCGCCCGCTCGTTATTGTGATCGCCTTGCCCTCCTGCGGATTCGCAGAGGAAAAGACGACCTATGACGACCACATCTTCCCGATTTTCCAGCAGGCCTGCCTGAACTGCCACAACCCCGACAAGGCCAAGGGAGGCCTGGATCTTTCGTCCTATTCAGCACTGATGAAGGGCAGTTCGGGAGGCAAGATCGTGGAGGCGGGTGATGTCGGAGGGCCCCTGCTCTCCTCGGTCCTGCAGGTATCCGAGAAAAAAATGCCCCCTGAGGGAGACAAGCTTTCCGGCAGCCAGATCGACCTCATCAAGCGATGGATCGAGGGCGGCCTGCTGGAAAACAAATCCTCCTCCGCACGCAAACCGTCCAAGCCGAAGTTTGAAACCACACTGCGCTCGGATCCCGCAGCCAAACCCGATGGTCCACCGCCGATGCCCGAGCATGTGCTGCTTGAGCCGCCCGTCGTCACTTCCCGCCCTTCCTCGGTCCATGCGATCGCCGCGTCCCCTTGGGCTCCGCTGCTGGCTGTGACCGGGCAAAGGCAGATCCTGCTGCATCATACCGAGACCTTGGAACTGGTGGGCATCCTTCCTTTTCCCGAAGGCGATCCGGTATCCCTGGCATTCACTCCCGACGCACGCTACCTGATCGTCGGAGGTGGCATCCCCGGCAAATCCGGTGTCACCGTCACCTTCGACATCACCAACGGTTCCCGCCTTCTCTCCGTAGCCAAGGAATTCGACACCGTCCTCGCGGCAGACATCCGGCCGGGCTTCGACATCGTCGCGACCGGCGGGCCATCACGGCTCCTGAAGATCTGGAACACGGAAACCGGAGCCGCCGTCAAATCCATCAAAAAACACACCGACTGGATCACCGCGCTCGACCTTTCCGCCGATGGCGTGCTCCTCGCCAGCGGCGACCGCAACGGCGGCGTCTGGGTGTGGGAAAGCGAGACCGCGAGCGAGTTCCACACGCTGCGGGGTCACCAGGCGGCGATCAGCGCCGCCGTTTTCCGGGCAGACTCCAACATTCTCGCCACCGCCTCCGAAGACGGCACCCTCCGCTTTTGGGAAATGAACGGCGGCAGCGAAGTCAAAAAAATCGATGCCCACCCGGGAGGAGCCACCGCATTCGCTTTCGCACGCGACGGCTCATCGGTCAGTGCCGGCCGCGATAGAAAGGCAAAATTCTGGAAACCGGATTTCACCCACGCCAGAGATCTGGTTCAAAACCTCCCCGCCCTTCCCACCGCCGTCGCCTTGGATTTCGAAGCCCGGAGAGCCTTCGTCGCGGATAGCGACGGCACGGTCCGGGCGTACCAAACGTCGGACGGCAACGCACTGGGTGAAATCCGCACCAATCCGCCAACCATCGAATCACGCCTGACCTCGCTCAAACGCCAGATCGCGGAATCGGAAACCACTCCGTCCGACAATCCCGCACCGCTGGCGGCGCTCAAGAACGCCATCCGAAAGTGGAGCGCGGCCGAGATCAATACCCGTGTGCTCGTTGCTGACCGCGAGGCCGGTGAAATCGCGCTCGCCACCGAAGCACATCAACTGGATTTCACTCGCTTCGCCGGGGTCGTCACCACTCGTGTAGGAATGCTGAATCAAAAAAGAAACGAGCGAGAACAACTTGCCAGCCTTCCCATCGCCCGGCTTTCGAAGGAAATCGAATCCGAGCGACAGGCCACGCTGGTCGCCCTTGATATCAGCATTTCACTCGAAGCGGAGGCACTCGCAAAGGCCGAAAACGATCTGATCACCCTGGCTCGGACCATCGACGGCATCGCTCCTGACGCCGCCCTGAAAAAGCGGGAGGTGTCGGCACTCAGCGCCGATTACCACCATGCGCTTCAGTGACTGCACCACGGCGAACGTCGCCAGACAGTCTTGAGAGAAGCTCCGGATTTCAGCCGACACACATGCCCGACCATCGGACCGCCCGTATCCCGGCGATTCCGATCAGGGTCGCTCCAAACAGGATGAGGGTGGCTCCGGTTTCAGGCAGAGGCAGGCGATCAACATTGAAGGCGATGGTTCCATTCGTATAGGTGGGCGCGAACTTGGTCAGTCCGAACGTAAGCGCATAGTCGCCCGGTTGCAAAATCCAGTAATTCTGACTGAATTTCGCATTTCCCAACGCCAGGTCCGGCGTCGTGGCATAGGCTCCGCTGATCGGAACAGCAGGCCCCTTTCCCAAAAGGACGTTATAATTATAGACTTCGAACAGATCGCCAGCGGCCAGCCAATCGGTCACGGTGAGCTTCATCGGAACAGTCAAACTCATGGTCCAAGGAGCACCGGAGAAAAGATAGGGAGCATCAGCGGTGGGCAATGGCGAGTCCTCGGGCCCGACCAAGGTCATCCATGTCCCGTCGAGAAGTATCGGCTCCGCTTTCGCTCCGGACATCGACACCACCGTTCCGATGACAAGCATCGGCAGGAATAGGAACGGGCGTTGAGGATTCATGGCTTGGGGCGGATCGAAAGCTGGCTTCATGCCAAATGAAAAACATCACGCATGAAATCGCACTGGTTAGTGATCGCGCTACTAGCATGAAAAACCCGGAAAACCCAAGAAAAAACAGTATAAACCAAGACAAATACATCTAATCACGTTAATTTTCAATCCATTGCATCCGGATCATATCGCTCCACGTGTCACGGATTAGTGAACATGGATTTACCTAACAAACAACACCGTCTCATTAGATTAAAACCATGGAAATATCAACTTCATGACAATATCCATATTGTACGGGAAGACGCGTCCGGCATCACCGGCCCCGATCACTTTCCAGACATCGTGTAAACGCCATCCCAGTTTGCCGCCGGAGTTTCCATCAATTCCCGGCAACGCCTGATGAAAACGGCGGTCAGAAAATCATCCATTCCTTCCATCGCCGATTGTTCGAAGCCATCCAGCGCATCCCCGAACCGACCTTTGCGATAGCTTCCCATCGCCTCTTCGAAATGACCCAGTCCTGCCGGCGGTACCATTCCACAGGGACCGAGCACTGTGAATACTTCGACAGGTTTGCTTTTCCCCTTCACCCGGACGAGATCCACGGAGCGGCAGATGAAGCGTTGCGCCACACGCCGCTGCACCACATCACTGATCAAGAGATCGAGCCCATACTCCTTGGTCGCCCCCTCCAAGCGGGAACCGAGGTTCACACAATCGCCGATGGCGGTCAGCTCGGCCCGTTCGTGGGAACCGATTTCCCCGACCACCGCCTCGCCTTGGTGAATGCCGATGCCGATGGTCAGCTCGGTCATGTTCTTCCCGTGCCACCTTTCATTGAGAATCGAGAGTTCCGTGCGCATGGCCAGTGCCGCATCCACCGCTTTACAGGCGTCGTCCGCCAATTCCTCCTCCCGGGGACTGTTTCGGAACCGCCCCCAAACGGCCATCATGGCGTCTCCGATGAATTTATCAACGGCCCCCTTCCGTTGAAATACGACCGCCACCATGCGCTCGAAATATTCATTCAACTGGGTGACCATTTCCTGTGCGGTCAACTGCTCGCTCAGGCTGGTGTAACCACGGATGTCGGAAAAAAGAACCACGATGCAACGGGCCGCCCCCTGCCGGATCGAGTAGTAGGTTTCCGGATGCTCGACGATTTGTTCCGCGACATCCGGAGAGTGGAACCGCATGACGGAGCGCTTGAGCGCATGCTTCTGACGCTGCTCCAGAAGGAAGTCATAAGTGAAACCGCAGATTCCCGTGAGCCCGAAAGCCAGCATGGGAGTGCTGGCATTGAACACCAGGGCGGCGTGATTGAAGAGCACTAACTGGCCGAGCATGCCCAGGATGGCACCGCAGAACAGGACTCCCATCGCCAGCACCGGTCGTCTGGAAACCGCGATGAGCGCCCAAGCCAGCGCCGCCGCCAAAGCGATCAGCAACGGAGAACACCAGGCCGGCAACGCCCGTAACAACTGCCCGGCTTTCGCGGCGGCATAAACATGGGCATGAATCCGGACTCCTGCGATTTTTCCCACCGGTGTGGGATGGAAGTCCTGCTGCTGTCTCGCCACCGTTCCCAGAAAGATCGTTTTGCCCGCGAAACGTTTCCCGAGACCATAGTTGTTTTCCCAGATGGCGGGGACGAATATCTCGTGCAACGAAAGCGGCTCGTAATCCGCCGGATCTCCATAACGAATGGCGTGGAGGCGGGTGTCGCCGGGAATCCGCTTTCCAAGGTTTTGGGATCGAAGGGCGGCGGCCGCGAAGGAATGAAGCGTCCGCTCGGGCAGGCCCGGATCTTGGGAATAGTTGAACCGGGCTTCGCGGATCACCCCGTCGCTGTTCGGCCAATAGGAAACAAATCCGATGCGGTCATCCGGCGGCCACCGATGCCTGATCAATCCGTCGAACGGGAGCTGGATGCTTTCGCTATCCCCGTTCTGAACGCCTTGCGAAACCACATCCGCAGCCAGAATGACGTGATTCCCATACTTTTCCAAACATCGCCGCAGCGCGTCATCGCCTTCCGGGTGCCGTCCGGAGGGTGCGGGAAACATCAGATCAATCACGACGGTCTTCGCCCCCCCCTCCACCAGACGCTCGATCATCAGGGCATAAACTTCCCGTGACCACGGAAAGACCTCGTTCATCAGCTGAAGCGGACGCGACCCTTCGATATCTTCGGGAAACGCCGACGAATCTTCTAACGACAGGCTGGCTTCGTCGATGCCCAACACCACGACGTCGGGGTCCGCGGGTGTCTTCGCTCCGAACGCATGAATGAAATCATAAACCCTCCATTCCAGAAGCTGAAGAGGCCGCGCCATCGCGATCGCAACCGAACGGTGTGCCGGCGGAGGTTCCGCATCTCCGGCTGGCGGCCGGGTCCAGTCATCCAGATGCCTTGCCACCATCACCGCGCCGCCGGTCATGAGCGCGATCATGGCAAGCACCACACCGCGTTTCTCATTAGTTGTCCCCCGGAAGAGGTCGCGCCGCATGTGCTCTTGTTGAAACCCGCGTCCTCTTCCGTCAATCGTTTTTGTTGAATCAACAGATCAGGATCCGGGAATTAATACTATTAAGAATTACAATATAAATTTTAGGCTGGATGTCCTGTTCACTGATAGTAGTATCGAAAGTTGTGTATCCAAATTTCGTCCCCATGAGATACCGCCATCCGCTCGCGCTAACATTCCTTTCGTTGGCCGCCACGCTTTCTCCGGTCTCGGCACAGGCCGTGGATCCCACCCGCCTCGCAGAAGGTGTCCGCCCGCTTGCCGTTCCCCACGTGCCGGCGGAAGATGATGCCGGAAATCAGGGACTTCAGGATGACAATGACTTCGCCCCCGAATCCCCCGGTGATGACGATATCGGACAACAGCTGATTCTGAAAGACTCGGAACGCGAACGCTGGCTCACCGCCCAAGCGGATGTTTTCTCCTTCTGGGCGGACAATCCGGCCAATCTCTCAAAGGGAGAGGAGTCCGATGTGTTTTTTGGCAGCCAGGTCAGCCTGGGAGCACAGCCCCGCCTGAGCGACAGGCTTTATCTGGATGCGTTCATCAGCCAGCAACTGTACCGCTACGACCAAAATGATGTTCTCGATTACGAATACCTTCAGGCGAGTCTCGGACTGATCTATCTGGAACCCCGGCTGTGGGATTCCGCGCTGTTCATGCAGGGCCAGTTCGGCCGCACCACCAGCGATGACTTCGGCGACGACGTGCTGAACAGCTTCTCCCTCCTCGCCGGCATCCAGAAGACCGTGTTGTTCGACCGTCGCAACAGTCTTTATGTGAATCTGATGGGCGATTGGGATGTCGCCACCGACGTGGACGATCTGGAACATGCCGAATACATCATGGATCTTTCCTATCGATTCAAGATCATGCGCGATCTCGTACTATCCGCGTCCTACCGTCTCACTTGCTTCGACTACTACAATGAGGACCGTTCCGATGTGCTCAACATCATGGGCGTATACCTGACATACTCGCCGCGGAAATGGATGAACATCTATGTGGGCGGCACCTTCAATATCAATGATTCGAACGTGGACGTGTTCGATTACCAGGCCACCAACCTGGGGGGCGGGCTGGGCCTGCAAATCCGCTTCTAGCATTAGAAACCAAGCATCATGAAAACTTCAACGCGTTTGATTCTCAGCATGTTCGGATTCCACGCCGGGACGGTGTCCGGAGCACCGCTGAGCGAGGGCGAATTCACCAAGGTGATCAACGATGTCCGCATCCTCCCGGTGGAGGCCGGTCCTGTTCCTGCGAAAGCTGGGGATAAGATCCGCGGCCGCACCGCGGTCTCCACCGGCGCGCAATCGCGGGCGGAACTGCGGTTTTCCGACAACACGCTGACCCGCTTGGGAGCGAACTCCGTTTTCCGCATGGACCATTCCACCCGGACGGTGGATGTGGAAAAGGGTGTGATCCTGCTCCAGGTGCCGAAGCAGATGGGTGGCGCCAAAGTGCGCACGGCCGCCGTGACCGCCGCCGTGACCGGGACCACGCTGCTGCTGGAATACACTGCGGATGGCTTCATCAAGATCATCGTCATCGAGGGCGAGGTCGATGTCTCGCTGAACGAACGCCGCAATCAGTTCAGAACCTTGATCGCCGGGGATATGTGGATCACCCGGGCAAATGACAAAACCGGTCTTCCGCTTCCGGTCCAGGTCGATCTGGAACGGCTCAAAAAAACCTCGAAACTGCTGAGTGCCGAGGAATTCGGCCCGCTGGGAAACCAAAAGCAATTGGAGGGGGCGCTGAAGGAACAAGGTCAGAAAAAATCGGACGGAGATCTGCTCAACACATCGTTTCAGATCGAAGGCAGAGGCAGGAATGTCAGCCTGCTGCTGGCGAACCGCCAGCACATTTCTGACAGCCCCGAGCCATCGCCCCCTCCCGAACCACCGGTACCGCCGGATCCTCCCATCCCGGAACCGAACAAATCCGTCCTAATTCCCGGCACCACGGTATTCGACAACCGATCGATCATCAGCACCTTCAGCCCCTCGAACGCCTACAACAGCCTTTCCGGTGGTTTCGCATTTTTACCCGGCTCGGACTATGTGCCGGAAGAGGACGGCTCTTTCGGCAGCTACATGTATGGGGACTCGCTGGCGTTCCAAGAGATCGATGAGGTGCTGTCGGGTAAGAAATCGTGGTTCGCACTCAAGGGAGACGAAATCTACATCTCCGGCGGCCCGTCGGTGGACTCCACCGGCGGCCCCCGGAACCTGATCCTCGGTGCGACCGGCAACGTCAATTTCACCGCAAACCCTCCCTTCGCCGGCAGCGGGGTGTCGACCGGCAATCTCTGGACACTCGATGGCAGCGCTGAAAGCTTTGTTTTCACCTCGCTTGCGGGCTCCATCAATTTCGACGGCTTCAAGTTGATCGGAGACAGTCACGAAATCGGATTTCATGCGGACGGGGCATCCTCGGACGTGAATCTCAGCGGACTCCAACCCGGGCTGATCAGCATGCCGAACGGAACGTTTGAAGCCACCGCGGGCCGCGACATCAATCTCTTTGCGGGAACGGTCGAAGCAACGAAAATCAAGCTGTCGGCCGGGCGTGACCTGCGGCTGGGAGACACCACCGCCGGAGCGGCCAAGCTCGCCGCTTCCGGGTCTATCAGCCTTCGAGCGGCACAAGGGATCACGATCTCGAACAGCTCTGAGTTGCGCCGCCTGTCGCAACTGGACAATCCGCAGGTAATGATCGAGGCGGTGAACGGAGCCGTCGAAATTTCCGGAGGTTCGACCGTGGATGCCGATGTGGTGGGAATGACGTCGCAACGCGGTGACATCCGCCTCGTGAACTCATCCGTCGCCGCACGGGAAATCAAGGCGCGGGTCTTTGATGGGGGCGGCACGCTCCTTCTCAGCGATGCGATCCTCGGCCGTGGCACCAACGCGTCGGATCTGATCCGTCTCTATGGGGAAGGCTCGGGAGGGGTCCGGTTCGTGGGCGACACCACCCTCCGCGGCAACACCGTGGATATCGCCGGGACCAGCGTGACCATCGATCCCGGAAGCAGGGTCCGCCTTTCCAACCCCAACGGGACGAACGTGTTCGCGGATTCGCACCTTTATAACAATGGCTCGAACGGGAATTTCACAGGATTGAGCAACAGCCAGAACGGGGGCGGCCCCGTCAACGTCAACCAACAGCCCTTCAGCAAACGGCCGGGTTATTGAGAAAACTCCGGAGCCGGTTTTCGGATCGAAATTCATTCCTCATGTCCCCTTTCCTCGATCTTGTCGCCTCCCACGGTTCCCGGAGGTTTGCCACGGGAGACGTTGTCATCGAGCAGGGCGAGTGGTCCGGAGAGCTGCTGGTCTTGGTTTCCGGGGAAGTGGAGATCCTGCGCGACAGCGTCCGCGTGGCGAAAGCCGTGGAGGCCGGCGTGGTCTTCGGCGAGATGTCGGTATTGCTCGGCGGCCCCGCGACGGCCACGGTGCGGACGCTATCAGAGGCAGTGTTCTCGGTCATCGAGAAGCCGCGGGAGTTTCTCATGATCCACCCAGAAGCCAGTCTCTACGTCTCCGAATTGCTCGCCCGCCGGCTGGACTCCCTGAACAAATATCTCATCGACGTGAAGCGGCAGTACGAGGGGCATGACCATCTTGGAATGGTGGACGAGGTGCTGGACGCCCTCATGCACCGGCCGCGGCGGCATCAGTCGGGCAGCTGAGTGCTCCTGGGGATGCGAGGTCCCGCATGAAATCGTCCTCTGCCGAAATCCAGCGGGCCGCCATGGTTTCGAAATCGATGATGAGGTGCGACGGACAGGGCCCGATCTGACACCCGGGATTGAACACCCAGGTTTCGCCGAGCCGGTCGACCCAGGCCCCCTCGGCGTAAAACGGGGCGTTGTGGATGTGACCCGAAAGGACGAGGTCCGGATTGAAGCGGGCGATCCATTTGGTCAGATTCGCATCCCCCGCGCTCATCCGTCCTGTCCAACTCACCGGAGAACCGTCCGGCGGAGCGTGATGGATCCAGATCCATTTCCTCCTTTCCTTCGTGGAATCACGGACAAGAAGAGCCTCCACTCCGGCGCGGGTTTCATCCCCATCCCACCATGGGCAGATGGTGACGAGGTTTCCACCGACGTCCACGCAGTCTCCATCCACATGCAAGGTCTCAGTCCTCGTCTCCAACAGCCAGCGACAGATCGACTCCTGTGCGGCATTCCGCGAGTCGCCGTCGTGATTTCCTGAACTGACCAGGAGGCGCGTGCGCTGCGAAATGCGATCCAGATACTTTTCCACCACGACGATCTGTGTATCGAGGTCGAGCAACGAAGCCAGGTCGAGCAGGTCTCCGCCGATCACCACGGTGTCGAAGGCCGGAGCGTTGGCGAACAGCCAGTCGAATTGCTTCAGGGCGTAATGAAGATCGGCGACAAAAAGCATTTTCATACGCACCTCGAAGCTGCGTCACGTCACCGGAGGTGTAAACATGAAAACACCCCGCTCAGTGCGGCCCCCAGCCATACGCCAGCACCAAGGCGTAAGCCAGCTTGCAGCCCACATGAAGCAGCTGGTCCGCAATCAACCCGAACTTTTCCTCGCCCTTGCTGAAGTCGATCAGCCCGTGAAGGACCAACTCCGTGAAACCGAAGGCAAGGGAGCCGGAAACCAGCCAGACCCCTCCGGCATGGATCACGCAATGAGCCAGCAATGCCACGATCCAGACGCTGTTGCTATCCGCCTGACGCCGGGCCTTCTGTTTGGCAATGTAGTCTCCCTGAAGCGGAAAATCCGCCAGAGCGTGCATGACCACGAATGCGGAAAACAGTGCCAGAGGCCCTTGCTGGATGAGGAAACTCAATGCTTGCGGGAGGTCCAGAAGTTTTGAATCGACGCGCGTTGTTCGGCGGTCGCCAGTTTTTCATTCATGCTGCGGATTCGCTTGGCGACCTGCCGCAGCAATCCCCGCATCACGGAAACTCCTGCCGCCGGATCCGCAGCCAGAAAGGCTTCAAGCTCCTCGCGGGAAATCGTCCAGACCAGACCGCTGGTGCGCATGATCGCGGTCGCGCTCGCCGTCGCCGGATCGAAGAGATTGATCTCACCCAGCGAGTCACCTTCCCCGAAGGCGGCCAACAGGATAGGGCGTTCGGAATGGGACGCCACGACATGCAGCGTTCCCGAAAGAATGACGTAGAGCGATTCCTGAGGATCTCCTTCCGGAATCAGGATCTCACCGCTCTCGGGACGCAGGAATTTCCCGAAACAGGCGAGAAACGATCGATGCTCGGATGAAACCTCGGAAAGGAAGCCGACACCTGGCAGTTCTGACGCGGGAGTGGATGCGGGTTGCATGGATTTGAATGGAGGGGACGAAGGCAATTCCCATTGAAATATACCCGCCAGTTCCATTAGCAGATTCGATGCTTCATTCCAAGAGCATTTTCGACAGTGCCAAGCTGGTTCCACCCGGCCCACACAAAATCGAACACTCGCTTGAAATCAGCGCTTTTTCCAAATTCTCGACAAATCCCTTCAAACGACCGAACTCAATTCAACATCGATTCCAACTCCTCCATGCTCCAGCCTGCCGCATCGCCCACCCCATTCTCGTCGATCGCCGAGGCGAGTTCGCGTTTCTTTGCCTGGAGCCGGACGACCTTTTCTTCCACCGTCCCACGGGTCAGAAGTCGGTAAACGGTGACCGGTCGGGTCTGGCCGATCCGGTGGGCGCGGTCGGTCGCCTGAGCTTCGGCGGCCGGATTCCACCATGGGTCGAAGTGGACAACGGTGTCGGCGGCGGTCAGGTTGAGACCATAGCCACCCGCCTTGAGACTGATGAGGAAAACCGGCGGTCCGTCGGGCTGCTGGAATTTGTCCACCAGTTGTTGGCGGTTCCGAGTCTGTCCGTCGAGCAGGAGACTGGTCCAACCACGCTCGGAAATACATTTCTCGATTTCGCGTAACTGTGTTTGGAACTGGCTGAAGATGAGCATTCGGTGATTTCCATTCACAGCCTCTTCAATCAGCTCCAACAAACGATTGAGCTTCGCTGATCGGCGAGCGACCAACAACTGATTGAATTTTTCGTTTTTGAGCAATGCGAGATCGCAACACGTCTGCCGCAAGCGCAAAAGAGCCGTGAGCATTTGCATTCGCGCGGCACCCTTGTTTCCGGAATCAGCGATGGCGTCCACACGCTTGCGGCCTTCCACCAGAAGCTCTTTGTAAACACCTTGTTGATCGGGACTGAGATCGCAGAACTCATCGATGAACAACTTCGACGGCAGCTCGGGCGCCACCTGCTCCTTGGTCCGACGAAGCAGGAAGGGGGAAATTTTCAACCTCAGACGCTCGACCGTCGCGCCCGCCGATCCACCGCTGACCAACGGTTGTTCGTAGCGATCCTTGAAATCCTCGCGACTGCCCAGCCAGCCCGGCTGTACGAAGCGGAAAATGGACCAGAGATCCTTCACGCCGTTCTCAATGGGAGTTCCGGTGAGCGCGATCCGGCAGGTGGCTTTCAATTTCGAGACCGCCTTGGCGTGATCCGTGTCCGGATTCCGCATCAGACTGGCCTCGTCCACCACCACCGCGCGGTAGTCCCGCTTCAGGTGAAACGCCAGGTCGCGAGCGAGGGTGCCGTAGCTGGTGAGAATCACATCTCCCGATCGCACCTTCTCCCGCTCCGCATCGCGACCGGCACCGTGGAGAATCCGAACCGTCCGGGCGGGGGCGAACTTGGCGAATTCCGCCCGCCAGTTTCCGAGCAGCGACGCAGTGGCAACTACCATGACCACTCCGGAATCTGCAGATTCACTCTGAAACACCCGCTCAATCAAAGCGATCGTTTGAACCGTCTTCCCAAGACCCATATCATCCGCCAACAAAGCTCCACCGAAGCGCTGGACGCGATCAAACATCCAGCCGGCACCATGTTCTTGATAAGGACGCAGATCAGCAACCAAAGTGGCAGGTGAATCGAATGTGAATAAAATTGGCAATCCCTTGCCTGTTTGCGAGTTGTTGATTTTATTCCGGATTTCACGGACAAGCTCTCCGGAGCGGGCCGAGGCAATGAAACGACCGTTTTCTTGGCGTAAATCGAGATCAGAGAACAGCGGATCAATGACGTTCGCAAGGTCGTCCGAGATGATCAGGCGTCGCTCGCCCGCCTGCTTGGATCCACTGCCCGCCCTCAACAAACGTCGCACCTCCGCCGCAGGCACCGAGATCCCATCGCTCGTTTGAAATGACAGATCGAAACTCAACCAATCTTCCCCTGACCCGAGAATCTCGATTTTTGGCGAAACGACGGTGACCTGTTTCTGCACGTGTCCGAATCGCTCGCCCTCGATGACGGACCAATCTTTTCGAAGCAGCGGGAGAGTCTTGGTCAGGAAATCCAAAATTGCAGACTCCCCTTTCATCACCCAACGACCGCTTGAAAAGTTCTCCACCGCAAATCCCGCTCTCATCAATCGGGTCGCCGCTTGCTCTTCTTTACCCAGATCCCGGACTTCGCAGTGGTCGCCGGTCAGTCGCGGCAGGCCATCCACTTTTCCCAATCCCGGCGGCACCGGCTCCGCCGAACCGTAGCGCACGGCAAGCTGGGCTTCCAGATGCTGAAGCGAGCCCTCCAACGAGAGTTCGAAAACGGCAGGGGCTTGGATGAAATGCAAGGTATCGAGCCAAGAGCTTTCCGGAAAATGGACCCACTCCTGCCACGAATCGAGGTGGTTGAAGAACCGCTGGGTCGGAATATTCACCGGTTTCCCCCCGGCAAGCTCCTTCAAGGAAGCTGCCAAATCCGACGGAATGGTCCCCTCGCCCACCCGGGTGACCGAGTCCTCGCCGATCTGCCAGAAGGCCCCCGCGATCTCGATCCAAGGGCCGGATGCCGAATCAGGCACCAGATGAATGTGATCGTTTCCGTGGTCCGCTTCACTCAGCCGGAGGCGTTCACCGGAGCGAATGTCGATCAACAACCGGTCCTTGCCCACCGCCAATCGCGGATGATCCGCCAAAGCCTCGAGTAAAGAAGGGACTCGCGATCCGTCGAGACTGATCGTGAGGATTTCCTTCCTGACGACCCCTTCCTTGGCCAGCCAGGCACAGAGCCGGTCGTCAGCGGGCGAAATTTCCTCGTCTTTGGCGACAGCCAAGGTGGCGGCGAATTTCCCACGAGTCAGCGCGTCGCGCCAATTGAGCGGCAGGAGAATCTGCCACGGAACGGTGGCGGCTGGCGGTGTCGCCACTTTTTGAACGGCCGCTTGAACCGGCTTTGGGACAGAGGCGGGCTTCAGCGTCGCCAGTCCGGTGGCGACGGCATGGCAGCAGAACGAGCCGGAGCGCTGGTTGTCCGAGCAGGGGCAGTGGGTGTCGAGGTAGGTCGGGGATTTCACCACCACGCTGACCTTCATCAGCCGTTTGCCCATCCGCACCGTCCCTTGCCAGCCGGTGGCTCCGGCCTTCACTTCCACGACCATCCCGCTGTCGAGGAGGGATTTCCCTTCCTTGAATGCCGGCCACGCGGCCGCTTTCCTCAAAATTTCTTCCGTCCACCCGCTCATTGTTGGCGGAGTGTTTCCCGAACCACGCCAAGGTCAAGGAATGGCGATCTCCGAATCGCCATCGACCATGCGAGGAGATGACCTGCGGTTGTATCCACTTCATGCCACCCCGTAGGCAGAGCGGTTCGGAGGCAGCTCCTCCTTGAAGTTGCTCAGCGATTCATGATTTCCCCCTTCAACTGGCTCCAAAGGTAAACCACCTCCCCGGTCCTCTCCTCGCGGCTTTCCCACATGAACCAGCCGAGCGACTCATTCCAAAACAGGTCGTAGAAAACCAGCTTCCGCCGCTGCAGCGCCCCATCCCTGACCAAGTGGATCGCGGCGACCCGACGGACGTGTTTCACCTCGAACCCCTCGCCACACTTCGCACTGCCATCGACGATGAAGGAAATCTCGACGGCGTTTTCCTGGACATCCGACTTCATGGCGATCAACCGGACCGCCTCCTTCGGCAGCAGATCCTGAGCGGGCTCCGCCGCAAATCCGGTGACCGATGCCATTGCGAGCACCCCGACGATCGAGAGTAGGAATTTTCTCATCTCGGAAGGACGGGCGGTGGCCGCCTCGCATTCAAAGGAATTTCATCGCCCGGAACGAGGAAGGTGTTATCCGTAGTCACACCGACCTTTCCCATGAACCACACCGAAGAAATCCAAGCTCTTGAGAAGGAAGCCCTCGCTTTGGCAAACCGGCTGGAAAAATTGCGCCGGGACAACGATCCCGTCCCGGTCAGAAATTACACTTTTGAAACGCTCGCCGGTCCGACGGACCTCCTCACGCTTTTTGGCGAGAAGGACACCCTCATCGTGATCCACAACATGGGCGACGGCTGTCGCTGGTGCACCTCGTGGGCGGATGGATTGAACGCGGCGCTTCCTCATTTGGAAGACAGTTTCTCGGTGGTCCTCGTGAACAAGAATGCCCCTCTCGCCCAACGCCGGTTCGCGCTCGAGCGCGGGTGGAGTTTCCGGATGGCCTCGCACGGCGGCGGAGACTACGCGAAGGAGCAGAGCGTGGATCCGAATGGGGAATCGGACTGGCCGGGAATCGTCTGCTACGGACGAAAGGACGGACAGATTTTCCGTAAAAATGCGAGCGAGTTCGGCCCGGGAGATTTCTTCAATCCGCTGTTTCATGTGGCGACGCTGGCGGGGATCGGGCTGGAGGATTTCACCCCGCAGTTTTCGTATTGGAGAAGGCCGGCGGTGATGGACGACGGCGGGCAGGATTTATAAGGAGCCACCACACTCTTGAGGCGCCTCCTCATCTCTTCATCCGCCGCAGGATCACCGGATGGAGGATGTTCGCCAGCAGGATCGTGGCCGTGCCGATGAAGAATCCCGGATGCAGTTGGTGGTGCTCTCCGAACAGTACGGCCGCTAGGAAAATGCCATAGATCGGCTCGAAATTGAGAGCCAGATTCACGGTGTAGGCGCTGAGCTGGCGCAACAGGTGGATGTGAAATCCATGGGCGAAGACGGTACAAACCCAGCCGAGGAGAAGCAGCCAAAGCCAATCGAGATCTTGCAGCCTCATGAGTTGTCCGAAACCCGCCGGCCCTTCGAAGATGCCCAGGCCTAGCAGGCAGATCAGACAGGCACCGGCCATTTCCCAAGCGACCATCAGCATCGGATCATGCCGTGCCTCGTTGACCTGCCAGCGGTTGAGCACGGGAAAAACCGCCGCCAGCAGCGCGCTCAGAAGCGCCACGCCGAGCCCGGCGAGATGACCGCGCTCGAATCCTGCGATCACCACGATGCCGAAAAGGACCAAAAGTCCCAGCGCCACTTCCAGCGGACGCACCGGACGCTTCTCCAACAACGGCTCGGTGAATGCGGTGAAAAACGAAATCGTCGCCATCCCGGCCAGGCAGATGGAAATGTTAGCCAGTTTGATCGCCCCGAAGAAACACAGCCAGTGCAATCCGACGATGGCACCGATCCCTAGCAGCGCCACCGCCTGCCTCGCGGGCAGACGCAGGCTTTTCCGCGACACGGCCACCACGCAGAACGCCGCTCCCAGCGATGCCAGAAACGTCCGCCAGACGACCAGATGGATGGCCGACAGCGAGATCAGATGCCCCAGGACCGCCGTCGTGGCGAACAAGGCGACCAGCAGGTGCAGCTGGACGAAGACCCGCCGTGGCTCGCCGGAGCTCACAGCTCCCCTTCGATCAGATCATCCAGCGTCTGCCGCTTGCGGATGACCGTGGCGGTTTCGCCCTCGACAAGGATTTCCGCTGGCAGCGGGCGCGAGTTGTAGTTCGAGGCCATGGCGAATCCGTAGGCACCGGCGGACATCAACGCGATGTGATCGCCCGGTTGAAAATCCGGCAGCGGGCGGTCCTGGCAGAAGAAGTCGCCGCTTTCGCAGATCGGGCCGACGACATCGACCTTGAAACGCTCGCCCGACGGTGGTTCGGACAGCGGGACGATCTCGTGATGTCCTTCATAAAGCGCCGGGCGGATGAGATCGTTCATGCCGGCGTCGACGATCTTGAAGGTCTTTGCCGAGCCGCGTTTTTCGTAAAGGCACTTGGTGAGCAGGACGCCGGAGTTGCCGACGATGAGACGGCCGGGCTCCAACAGGATTTTCAAACCCAGCCCCTTGAGACGCGGGACGAGCTCCTCGCCATAGCGGGCGATGGTCAGAGGGCGTTCTTCCAATGGCTGGTTTTCCCACCAATCGACCGAGCCGGATTCGAGGGATTCCTGATAAATGATGCCGATGCCGCCGCCGATGGACCAGAATTCGATGCCGTATTTCTCCTTCAGCGAGGTGACCAGCGGCGTGACTTTTTCCACCGCCTCGATGAACGGCGCGATGGAGGTGAGCTGCGAGCCGATGTGCATTTGCAGGCCGCGCAGCTTGATGTTTTTCAGCTCCTTGGAAGCACGCTCGTAGAGATCCGCGATGGCGGTGAAATCGACGCCGAACTTGTTCTCGGACTTGCCGGTGGAAATATACTTGTGGGTCTTCGCATCCACGTTCGGGTTCACGCGGACCGCCGCCGGGGCGATCATGCCGAGTTCGCCGGCGACCTGGTCCAGGTAGCGGAGCTCTTCCTCGCTCTCGACGTTGAAGGAGTAGATCCCCTTCTCGAGCGCATACACGATCTCGTCGCGGGTCTTGCCGACACCGGCGAACGTGCAATGCGCCGGATCGCCGCCCGCCTTGATCACGCGGAACAGTTCGCCGCCGGAAACGATGTCGAAGCCCGCGCCCTTGGTGGCGAGCAGACGGAGCACGGAGAGATTCGAGTTCGCCTTCACCGCGTAGGCCACCTCGTGATCGACGCCGTTCAGCGCCGCATCGAGGCGGGTGAAGTGGTCGATGATCGTGCCCGCGGAATAGACATAAAGCGGGGTGCCGTGTTCGGCGGCCAAGGTGGAAAGCTCGACGTCTTCGCAGAAAAGTGAACCGTTTTTGTAGGAAAATCCATGCATCGCGCGACGGAATTAGCGGCGAATCCGGTGGTGGTAAAGAGAAGAACTTGAGGGATGAAGCGAAACGCCGAGGACACGGAGTCCGCGGAGGAAGACGCTTAGATTTGTAAGATTCAGTAAAAACCCACTCCGCGCTCCTCTCTCCGGCCTCTACGCCTCCGCATTTCGATTTTTCCCAACCCGGGAATGTGGAGTTGCCGCCCCGCCCGGAACTGCCACGCTGGAAAAATGGAAGCCTCCCAGACGATCTCCGTCACCCACTGCCAGCCCGAGGGTCACCGGCAGATCCGCGATCAGGTGGCGGTAGAGGAGCCGTTGGAAATCCGTCTCGACGGCCATCCGGTCGCCGTCGTCATGCGCACTCCCGGCCACGACCAGGATCTGGCGGCCGGATTTCTCGTCACGGAAGGAATCATCTCCAAAGTCTCGCAACTGCGGAAAATCGAGCCGCGTCCCGAGGAAAACCGCGTCCTGCTATTTCTCCAGGACCACGTCACCGTGGATCTCGGCCGGCTCACCCGCCACTTCTACACCGGCTCCTCCTGCGGCCTCTGCGGCAAGGCGACGCTCGACGCGATCTTCACCGAATCGCCGGCGATCCATCAGCGGATAGAAATCTCCGATGCCGCCTTTCTCGCAGCTCCGGACAAACTCCGCGCCGCGCAAAGCACCTTCGACACCACCGGCGGTCTCCATGCCGCCGGCCTGTTTTCCGAAACCGGAGAACTGCTTGCCGTGCGCGAGGACATCGGCCGCCACAACGCAACGGACAAGGTCATCGGCCACGCCCTGCACCACGGCCTCGATCTGGGAAAATCCTTCCTGCTCGTCTCCGGCCGCGTCTCGTTCGAGATCATGCAGAAGGCCCTCGCCGCCCGCATCCCCGCGGTCGCCGGCATCTCCGCCCCCAGCTCCCTCGCCATCGATTTCGCCAAAGCCTCCGCCCAAACCCTCGTCGGCTTCCTCCGGCCCCCGACGTTCAACCGGTATGCATGATGATCTTCCGCGTCTTCATTTCCTCATCGAACGTCGGATGTGAGGCACGGAGTCCGGCGCACTTTCCTCCACCGTCTCGCTTGACCCGCTTGTGATGGGGAGGATGAAGTTCGCCATGTGCTCGCGCTCGACCCAGCCGCGCTTGGTGTAGAATGATCGTCGGTAGGACTCCCCATCACGGCCATTTAACAGGGTGACTCGGGAGCATCCGCGTCGCCTTGCTTCAGCGATAATGGTCTCGAGTATCCCGGATCCAACACCCTTGCCCGAAGCGGACGGGCGCACGAATAGTTCGGTGACATACGCTTCACCACCAGGAAGGAAGAGGAATGGTGTCCAATGAACGGCTCCGTAGCCGGCAATCTCGCCTTCAGATTCCTCCGCGACATAGGCTGCGGAACAACCTGAAGACGACACCCGTTCGAGATTCGAGGAAACCGTTTGGGTCGTCGTCTCAATCGATTGCTGTGCGACGGAGCGTAACTCTTCCATTGCATGCACCACAGCGGCGATTCGGGGCACATCCCCTTGTGTTGCAGGTCGAATAGTCATGTGAATGTCATTTCCCCGAAGGTCAGCAGTCCTCCGACGCCTGACCGGGGGCGGTGTATCGACTGCGGGTTAAGGGAGGAATGGTCATTCCGGCTGGAATTGGCGGCGGGTCAGGCTTTGGGAGAGACGATTGGTTCGCTTGCTATTGAATGTTTCCGACCGACCCTGTGAATTTTGTAAAATCAGGATTCTTTGTGATGCGCCACCTTTGAACGCTTCGACAGATGTGAGGTGCGCAACGCAAAAGTCAGATTAAAGATCAGTAGAGCCGCTATTGTCAAAAACATTGGATGCAGAATCTCTTTGGAAAATCCACTTAAGATCGCAAGACCAGTTACCAATCCAACCCCGACCAGCCCGCAGGCAATCGTCAATCGTGTCCATAACGATGCCTTTTTGTATCGGGCGTAATGAATCAGGGAAATCATCGAGCCAACTGTCGAAGCAACTGTCGACATCACAAGGATGGGGAATAGCACGATGGCCCAAAACGGCAGGTATGAATAAGCGAAACAGTTCACGAAGTGATTTCCATTAGAAAACGTCAAAAGTCTGGCACGGCGGAAAGGGATCGCCCGGAGTCAAGCGAACAAGACGCGTTGCCCACCGCCGCCACCTCTTTCTCGTCAGTCTTCTTCATTGATCTAGAGCCATCCGAGTTCTTCTTGGCGCTCACGATACACAACACCGAGGATTCGAGCATTGGTCATGAGTGTGTAGGAACTGACCAAAGACATTACTAGCGTGCCGATAATAAGCCTGCCGGACAATGCGTCTCCGATGATCGAACCAGCCCCGTAAAGCAGGCAAAGCATGAACACACCAATCCAGTAGAGCCACCCTCCACGAAAAATCGCAGGAATCACAATGTGTGGGCTGAGAGCACCTGTGTATCCCAGAACCACAACGGCGAGCATCGCCATTGGAAAATAGATCACTCCAAAACCAACCAGGCCGTAGCCGATCAGTGGATTGAAACGATCCTCACCAGCCCAAATCGAATATCCGATCAAGGGACCGAACGAAACCAGGGCTACGACGAAGATCTGTAGCATCGGCCAAATGATATCCTCGAAGAAGTTCGCTGTATCGGGAAACTCCGGAGCCTCCTTCCCGCCTGTGGCCGATGACTGAATCATCTGGAAGTAAATCGCACAAAAATAAGCGCCAAGCAACAAGGCGGCGACCGGCCCTACCAGCGGTGCAATTCCCGCCAGCTTCGCCACCACGGAGAGAACGACACATACGATGAGGACGTATTTGCCGCTACCACGATACGCGTAGGTGAGGATGTCTTTAAGGATATTCATTCTTCGGCCAACGTCGAAAGTGATGCCAACCCCGCCATGGGGATGCCTTTGAAAGGAGATTGTGAAGCTGATGAGAGGTTGTCCACAAGATGTTCTAACGTTGCACTTCGGTCCTGAACTCAAGTTGGTGTAATCCCCTTGGCCCTGCGCGTGGCTTTCGTAATGCTTGTGATAGTGTAGATCCCGAGCGAGGCGTAGATCAATCCGCTAAGAGCGTGTCTGAAAAATAGTTCCAAACGCTTGTTGGGCTGTGCATTTCTGTCAGGATCCGGGAGAAACTCGGCATGGCGAGTTATCCAAGCAGTTTG
>JAZKCQ010000053.1:0-12272 GCA_040388015.1 Verrucomicrobiota bacterium
GGAGTGAAATCGCGGAATCCTGGAAGTGCTTGGAAAGTAGGTCCTGCCATGGGCGGGCGGCGAGGATGCACGGCGTTCCCGGCATTTCAAGGCGGGATTCCCGCTTATTCGCGCAGTCTTTTGAGGACTTCCGGATCCGGCAGTGAACAGGAATCCGATTTCCCCATGAAGCGGTGGCGGTTGTCCGCGATCCAGCCGTAAACCGTATCGCGCAGGAATTTCGGGATCAACCGGGTCAGTGTCGTCATCCGCCACCAACCACCGAGCACGCGTGCCAGCTCGATCAACGCATCGCTTTTCATGAAAACCTTGCCGTCCGATTCACGGAGCAGGACCATCGTCCCGCCCGCTGCGGCGGCGTGTTTCGCGAAATCCTTTTCCGCCGCGAGTTTTCCCTGCAACGGGGCGAAGGAAATCCGCCGGTGCTTGTCGAGGGCGACGACCTGCCGGACGGATTTCGAGCAGAACGCGCAGTCGCCATCGAAGAAAAGCACCCAGCCCATGTGCGGACCTTAATCGCAAGCGGGCCGGATGACACGAAATTCTTGCCAAGTCATTCCGATTCGTTAGCCTGTTCAAATGAACGAAAACGAGATGCCGGGTTCCCGTATCCAGGACATGCCCTTCGACCGGCGGCCGCGGGAAAAACTGGCATTGCTCGGCCCCACCGCGCTGGACAATGCCGAGCTGATGGCGCTTTTCATTTCCACCGGAACCAAGGGCCGCAGCGCGATCGACATCGGTCGCGACCTGATCGGGAAATACGGATCCATGGGCGCGCTCGGCGGATTGCCGGTTTCCGAACTGTCGAAGGAGAAGGGCCTCGGCCTCGCCAAGGCCTCGAAACTGGCCGCCGCCTTCGAGCTCGGCATCCGCGTGGCCCGCGAGCAATTGCAGACCGTTCCGCTGGAAACTCCCGAGCTGATCCACGATTTTTTCGGCCCGCAGATGAGACACCTGAGTCAGGAACAGGTCGTTTGCGCGACCGTGGACACCCGCTTGCGGCACATCGGAACCACGGTGGTTTCAGTCGGAACCGTGAGTGAATCCAGCGCCCATCCCCGCGAGGTGCTGCGCCCGGTGATCACCCGGGGTGCCTTCGGCTTCATCCTGATTCACAACCATCCCTCCGGCGATCCGAGTCCCAGCCGGGCGGACGAGCGTGTCACCGCCAATCTGCTGGAAGCGGCGAACCTGATGCAGGTCACGTTTCTGGATCACGTGATCATCGGTCGCGCATCTCCCGGCAGACTCCCCTTTTACTCATTCCGCTCGGCCGGCATCATCCCCTGAGTTGCTTTTCGAATTCCGGAGGCTTAATTTCGCCGGACCGCTTCCATGTATCGTTTGCACCTGACCCGGAACCTGCGCTCGCTCGCTTTCCTGCTGATCGTTTCAGCGGTGCTTGCCGGAATCGGCGTGCTGTGGTGGGCGAACCATACCGGTCTTCCCGAGCCATGGCGGGCGGCCATCGAGCAGCAGGTTGCCAAACAGGGGGCTTACATTAAAATCGGCAGCCTGCGCTACGCCATCCTGCAAGGAATCGTCGCCACCGACGTGCGGGTGTATTCCGAACCCGAACACCTGCGTGAAATCTCCCGTCTGGAGAGTGTCATCCTGGATTTTGACAAAACCAAACTCGCCCGGGGAAAATTCCACCTGAACAAGATCCAGTTGAACCATGCGCGGTTGATTCTGCCGGTGGATCCGAAAAATCCCGATTCTGAAACGCTTCACGTGTCAGACGCCAGCGGCACGGTCCTGATGCCCGGCGATCGTCGGATGGAAGTCCGCGACGCCCGCGGCAAGATCGCAGGGATCGATGTCGCGCTCAACGCCCGCATCATCTGGTACCAGCACGACGGATCGAAACCTCCCGACGACAACAACATCGGCAAACGGCGCGAGCTTTTGGCCAAAGTGCTCGACGAGTTGGAAAAATGGGAGTTCGACGAGAAGCATCCGCCGGGGATCCAGATCAACATCGAGGGTGATGTGAACGATTTTTCCTCGATCACCGCGAAACTGGGCTTGCAGGTGAAGAAGATGACTAAGAACGGCCATGTGCTCGACGAGGTCACCGCCGAGGCGGACATGGCGGGAGATCTCCTCACCGTGAGTTCACTGCGGGCGACGGATGCGGACGGTGTTTTCGAAGGTCACATCGACTACAACATCCTGAACCGCGAGGGCCGCTTCGACGCCACGTCCTCGCTGGAAGTGCCACAGCTGCTGGCCGCCTGGCTCGCGCTTCCGATGCCCAAGGATATCCGGATCGACGGCAAACAGATCCTCGAAGCCGAAGGGAATTTCCTTCTGGACGAACGGAACGCGCCACAGGTCCGGATGACCGGCCACGCCCGCTGCGAGGCGGTGACACTGCGTGGAATGAAGTTCGAGGCGGTGGAGAACTCGTTTTCCTGGCGCGATGGAAATCTGTTTCTCCGCGATGTGAAGGTGACCCACCAACACGGCCAGGCGGAAGGGAAAGCCATGATCGAGTGGCCCCTGGTCCGGCTGGAGGCCCACAGCACGCTGCCGATTCCGGTCTATCAGCAGTTGGTCTCCGGGTTGAAGCTTCCCATCGAAACGATCCTTCACGATTTCAGCGAACGGGAGGGCGCGGCCATCGACATCACCGCCGAGGGCGGCTTCGACTTCACCAACCGCCACGCCTGGGCTTACACCGGCCGCGGCAGTGCGAAAAACATCAACTATCGGGGGGTCCCGACCAACAGCGCGCAGTGCAAGTTTTCCCTCAACCATTACGAACTGGATTTCTACGAAGGCACCGCGAATTTCAATTATACGAAATACGCCCTTCACAAGGCTTTCAACGGAGCGGAGGAAGGCACCGCCAAAGTCGGCCGCATCCGCTACGACGCGCCGAACAAGCTCGTGGAGGTCGAGGATGTCCGCGGCTTGATCTGGGCAGCTCCCGTCGTGCGCCTTTTTGCGGCGAAAGTGGCGGACTCGCTCGAACAATACCGTTTCCATCAACCGCCTGACATGAGGGCATCCGGAGTGGTCGATGTCACGCCGCAGGGCAGAACGGCCCTGGACATCTCCTTCAGCTCGGATCATCCGGCCGACTATCAGTTTCTCGGGACGAATCTCACGCTGGGCCGCCCGCGTGGCCAGGTCACGCTGCGCGGGGATCGGGTGACTGTAAGCAACCTGAAGGTCGACGCCTTCGACGGCCCTGTCGCCGGCAACATCGAATACCTCGGAGGAGGCAGGCTCGCGGGCGATTTGAACTGGACCAAGCTGTCGATTCCGGATCTGGCATCCACCTACGGCTTCCAGATGAAAGGCGGAGGATCGGCCACCGGCCGGATCGACTTCTCGCTAACCGATGGAAAGGTGGAAACGATGGACGGCGAGGGCCTGCTAGCGCTGGAGAAGGCCGAGCTTTTTTCCGTGCCGATGTTCGGCCCGCTCAGCCCGGTGATCGGCAATGTCCTGAACGATGACAAGGCTGCCTTCCAAAGCGCCAGGAACGCGTTCTGCACCTTCAGGATCCGAAACGGCATCCTCAGCAGCAATGATTTCCAGACCTCCACCAATTCCCTCAACTTCGCGGGGGAAGGCTCGGTGGACATGAACAACAGGACCCTGGACATGACCATGCGGATGAACGCCCGCGGTTTCCTGCTAGGACTGATCACCATCCCGCTGCGGCCGTTTTCGGGACTCTTCCAATTCCACGGAACCGGTCCTCTGAAGGAGACCAAATGGGAAAGCATGAAATTCACCCCACCACCGGAAACCCAACGGGAAATCCTTCTGGACCCGCCGAAAGCGAAGGTCATCTCCGGCGGCGGTTGAGTGAGATTTCTGAAAGTCACTCCTTGCGCCCGCCAACCGGAAGTGCCACTAATCTTCTCACGAAGATGGATCATGAGGATTCATCTGAAACCGAAAGCAAATCGCCATGTCCAATCCATTTTCAACTCCTAACAGCCTTGATCCGGAAGCGGGTTTCACCCAAACCCCGTCCGTCGGACAAGCCGCGAACGATCTCCGCGCCGCCGCCGGTGAGAAGGCCCGTGAATTCGTCCACACGGCTGAGGAAAAGGCCGCCGCTCTGAAAGGCCGCGCCGTTGAGTCCGCGCAACATCTCCGCGAGACAGCCGCCGAGCGGGCCACCCAGTTCAAGGCCGCCGCCACCGAGAAGGCCACCGCCTTCAAAAGCGCGGCCACCGACAAGGCTCAGTATTTCAAGGAATCCGCCACCGAACAATGGCAGGACACCCGGGTGAAAGCCAAGGAACTCCACGTCACTGCGGAAGATTACATCCGCCAGAATCCCACCAAATGCGTCCTCAGCGCCCTCGGTGCCGGGTTCCTGATCGGCCTCATCGTCCGCCGCTGAGAAACCTCGCACGACGTCAGGTGAGTTTTCCAGCTGTCTCATGAACCCGTCATCTGACATCGGTCCGGTTTCTTCCGAAGAATCCGCCAGTGCGAGGGAAGGGTCGCCGCATCCATCTCCCGCCAATTGGCGCGAGGCGATCATGGCGCTGATCGAATCCCGGGTCGATTTGATCCGGTTGGAGTCGAAAGACGTCATCAGCGATGGCGTCCGGCGCGCCATCTATGTCGCCGTCGCCTGCGGAGCGCTTTTATCCGCATGGGCGCTTCTGTTGGCCGGCGGGATCTCCCTGATTGCGGAAACTGCGGGCTGGCATTGGAATCTCGTCGCCTTGGGAGCAGCGCTTCTGCACCTGGTGCTCGGGGTCATCATGGTGCGCTGTGCCGCAACACCGCCAGGAGCCGCCGCGTTTCCCGTCACCCGCTCCGAATTCAAAAAAGACCGCGAATGGATCGAAAACTTTCACAATCCCAGGAAATCGAACGACTGATCCGCCTGGGTGAAGTGTCCCGCAGCCGCCTGGGTGGCGAAGTGGCCTCTCTCAAACAACGGTTGGACATTCCGATGCGGATCCACGGGTCGCTGAAACAGCATCCGACCGGCTGGCTGCTAGGCGCACTGGCGTCGGGACTGGTGGCGAGCCTGCTTTTCCGCCGCAAAACGGTGGTGAGGGAGAAAAAACACCGCAGTTTCCCACTCGCATTGCTCGGTCTCACCTTGACCGCCGTCCGTCCATTCGCAAAAGTCTGGCTCACCGACCAAGTGAAAAATTATCTGGTCGGCCAGCGGAGCAGCCCGCCGGCCAGCCGGACCTACTCAGGTCAGTCACATCCATAAAAAACCATTCGAATTCCATTCCATGTCTGATGTACACCAGGTTCTAGATCACGTTGATCAATACCTTCAACTCGGCCGCGAGTATGATTGCTCCGATCTCCATCTGGCGACGGCCTACCCGCCCGCCTGGAGACGTTTCGGCCAACTTTCTCCGATCTGGCCTGATCATCCGCCGCTCAAACCCGAAGAAACCGAGCGGCTTGCGAAATCCTTCCTCGGCGAGTCCGAGTGGAACCGGATGGACAAACATGGCGACATCGATTTCGCCTACTCCTCCCCCACCGGCCGCTATCGGGCTTCCGTCGTGAAGCAGCGCCTCGGCCTGGACATGACCTTCCGGATCATCAACGACCAGATCAAGACCATCGAGGAGATCGGACTGCCGCTCGAGCACATCCTGCCCCTCACCCGCTATCAGAACGGACTCGTCCTCGTCACAGGCTCCGTCGGTTCCGGAAAATCCACCACGCTCGCCGCACTCGTTGATTTCATCAACCGCGACCGCGAGGACCACATTCTCACGCTCGAAGATCCGATCGAATACGTTTTCGAGTCCAAAGGCTGCCACGTAAACCAGCGCGAGGTCCACAAGCACACCGAATCCTTCGCACGTGCCCTCCGTGGAGCGCTCCGGGAAGATCCGGACGTGATCATGGTCGGAGAAATGCGCGATCTGGAGACCATCCAGCTCGCCCTCACCGCCGCGGAAACAGGCCACTTGGTGCTGGGCACCCTGCACACCGGCAACGCCCCGCGGACACTGGACCGGGTGCTCGACGTGTTCCCGACCGACCAACGCGAGCAGATCCGGATCATGGTTTCCGAATCGCTGCGCGGCATCCTTTCCCAACAGCTCGTGCCGCGGGCCGATGGAAACGGACGGGTCCTCGCTCTGGAGCTGCTGGTCAATTCTCCCGCGGTTTCCAACTGTATCCGTGAGGGCAAGACCTTCATGCTCCCCGGCGTCATGCAGACCGGCAAGAACATCGGCATGGTCACCATGGACGAATCTCTCCGCCAGCTCTACGTGAAAGGGATCATCAGCCGCGAGGAAACCTTGTTCCGTTCCGATGACAAGTCGTCGATGAAAGCATTCTTCGAGTCCTGATCATCTCCATCCTCCTCGTTTCATCTCCGGAGAAATCTCCAAAAATCCTTCAATTTCCTTTTCTCTCTCAAATGGCCAAGATTGATACCCTCTTTCGCTACCTCATCGACAACAAAGGCTCCGATCTCCACTTGTCCGAGGGGCAGGTGCCCAAAATCCGCGTTCATGGTGCCGTCGTCATTGTTCCGGATCATGAGGTCCTCGAAGGCGAAAGCTTCAAGAATCTGCTTGCTGAAATCTGCGAACCCAAGGCATTCCAACGTTACATTGAGGCGGGCGACCTCGACTTCGCCTATGAAATGGACGAGCACTCCCGCTTCCGTTGCAACTACCTGAAGCAACAGAACGGCCTAGCCGCGGTTTTCCGGATCATTCCCACCGAGATCGCCTCGCTCGAAAGCCTCGGCGTGCCGGACGTCGTCAAGGAGTTCGGCCACATGCGCGCCGGCCTCGTTCTCGTCACCGGTCCGACCGGTTCGGGCAAATCCACGACGCTGGCCGCGCTGCTGGATTACATCAACATCAACTTCAACCGCCACATCATCACGGTTGAGGAGCCCATCGAGTTCGTCCATCGGAACAAACAATCGATCATCACCCAGCGCGAGGTGCCGATCCAGACCCCTTCGTTCGCCGACGGCCTCCGCGCCGCGCTGCGGGAGGATGCCGACATCGTTCTCGTGGGTGAGATGCGCGACCTGGAAACCATTTCACTCGCCCTCACCGCTGCGGAAACCGGACTTCTTGTTTTCGGAACGCTGCACACCAACAACGCCCGCAAGACCGTTGACCGGATCATCGACGTGTTCCCCGCGAACCAGCAATCCCAGGTCCGCACCATGCTCGCCGCCTCGCTCCGCGGAGTGGTCGCGCAGCTGCTTTGCAAACGTGTCGACAAACCCGGCCGGACCGCCGTGCATGAAATCATGTTCGCCACCCCTGCGGTGGCGGCCATCATTCGTGAAGGTGCGACGCAGAAGCTCTACGACGTCATCACCGGCGGCAAGAACGAAGGCATGCAGTTCATGGACGAATCCATCTGGTCCAAGCTGCGCGAGGGCATGATTTCTCCGGAAGAAGCTTACATGAAGGCGATCGACAAGACGCGCTTCAAAAAATTCCTCCCGGAGCATCTCGCCGCCCTCGGCGAAGCATCCGGCGAGAGCCCGATGGGCCACTGACGCCGATCAACCTGCGAAGGCTTTTTCCAGCAGCCCGAGGCTCTTGGGAATGGCCGTCAGCGGGTCTTCTTTTCCCTCGAATTCGAGCGAGACATAGCCGGTGTAGGCGGCCTCCCTCATGATTTTCGCGATGCGGTCGTAGTCGAGTTCCAGAGTGTACCAGACGCCCCCGCCGAAGTAGGTTTTCGCCTGAAGAAGCACCGTTTCCCCGGCCAATGCGGCAAGGCGGTCATAGGGATTTTCCAGGAAATTTCCAGTATCGAGCGTGACCCGCAGCCATGGGGAATCCACCGCCTCCACCACGCGCTTCACCCCTTCCACGGTGCGGCCGAGGCCCCAGTGGTTTTCCAAGCCCATCACCACGCCTCGTTTTCCAGCCTCCTTCGCCAGCTCCTGATAGGCGGCGATCACCCATTCGTAGGCATCCTCCTCGGTGTAGCCTTCCAGCGGTTTCTCCTCGCCCCGGTTCGCCATGAGTTCGTCGAAGGACTTTGATGTGCCCCAGGTTCCCGAGTTCACCCGCATCGTGGGAATCCCCAGTTGATAGGCCTGCTCCAGACAGGCGATCGTATCATCCATGTTCTTCTTCCGCTTCTCGATGTCAGGAGACAAGAACCCCTGATGCGTGGAATATCCCATCAGATCCACCCCTAACAACAGCGCCCGCCGCTTGATCTTCATCAGCTCGGACGGTTCGGTGGAAACCAGCTGCCGCTGGAGGATTTCAAAACCGTCGAATCCCATGCGGGCGGCGTGTTCGATGCAGACATCGATGGGCCGCAGGTCCTCCCGGTTGAATCCCCAGAACGAATAGGACGAAACTCCGATCCGGTTCCTCCGCGGTTTCTGTTCCACGGCCGGAGCGGTCTCGGCGCCCGACAGCAGCGGAGCGGATGAAAAGGCGGCGGCGGAAGCAAGGAAATGGCGGCGGTTCATCCACCAGAGCATGCAAACGGCATACCTGATGGGAATAAAAATCCCTGCGGTTTCAAGGCACGTCAGGACTCATCAGAAACGCGTGAATCATCGAGCGGTAAATCTCGCTTCTGGGCACCTTGACCCGTGACCGCAGGGTTTCCCAAGTCGCGCCACCAAGTGGTGCGAGGGTTTTCCGTGCGATCAATGCCGGCAAGACGGTGGCAGCCCTGAGCCGGCGGGAAGGAAGCGATCCGGCATAGGACTCCCCCGCCCCCACCCAGGTTTCCGCACGGACCAGCCATCGTGCATGGCATTCCATCAGGGCACGGAGATCATGCGGATCGGCCACAGGCAGATAACAGCGTCCGGTCGCGAGATCCTCCGGGAGATCACGCAGGATGTTCACGAGCTGGAGACCTTTTCCATAAGCGATCCCTTTTTCCAACAGTTCAATCTCCAGAGATCGGGAAAACCGTTCGCCCAAAGTGAGGAATCCGAGCTTGGTCCAAAAGGCCCCCACGCAGCCGGCGACCCGCCATGCGTAATCCTCCAGCACGGCGTCATCCTGCAGGGCGACCGGATTCTGGCGGGAGGCATGGGAAAAACGCTCCAAATCAAGCGTCTGCCCGCTGACGATGATCTCCAGGACTTCCCGCACCAGGTTGGATTCGTTTTCGGGCATTGATCGCAACCAGGCGAAAATTTTCTCCGAACATTCGAGCAGGTGTCTCTCGCGCGGATCGGATATGGCGTTCAGGACCGAGACCGGCCAGCGGGGCGAATCCGATTTTTCAATCACCGCGCTGCGGAACCGGTCGATGCAGTGCAACCGCGAATCAAGCGGCGCGGCAGCGGTGTCCGCAAGCGTGTCGCTGATCCTCGCCAGCAGATAGCCGAGGCTGGCGGAGCCGCGCATCGGGCGAGGTAACAGACGCAGGCTCAGGTAGAACGAGCGCGAAACCCCCTTGAGCACTTGTTTTCCCAATTCATCGCTCACCGCCCCCAAGCAATGACCGCCATGGGGAAATGTCAACCCGCCACCTGCCGGACGGTGAGGGCCGGGCATCGCAAATCCCGGTGAAATCCGGTTGCGATCCGGGCCAAGAGCACGCAACCTGCTAGCGCATGAGTGAAAATCCGGATAACTCACATGACAGGAACAGCGTGAAGCTCGAGCGCCTGGAACTGGCCTTGCGAGCGTCGAACGAAGGGATCTGGGATTGGAAGACCGGCGAGAAAAACATCTTTTACTCCCGTCGCATCCTGGAGTTTCTGGAATGTGGCAAGGATCGGGCTCCGAACCTTTTCCTGCCCCCTTACGACAGCATTTTTCCTGAGGAAAAACCCTCCTTCGAACGGGCGCTGAACCAGGCCCTGCACGACGGCGGCCCCGAAACCCTGGCGGTGGACGCCCGCGTCCGCACCGGCAGCGGCGATTGGCGATGGTTGAGAATCCGCGGCACGGTCGTCCGCGATCGCGAAGGCAGGGCGGTGCGCATCGCCGGTTCCATGATCAACATCAGCCTGCGCAAAGCGGCTGAAGCCCAGGTCGAGGAGGAGCGTTTCCTGCTGCGGCAGTTGATCGACCACGTCCCGCTGCAGATCTATTTCAAGGATCTTGAGTCCAAATTCACCATGGCCAACCAGCGGATGGCCGAGTGGATGGGACTCACCAAAGGCACCGACCTGACAGGAAAGCACGACCGCGATTTCTTCGAGACCGACCATTGGAAGCCCGCCGAAGATGACGAGCGACGCATCGTCGCAACGGGCGAGGCGATCATCGACCAACTGGAGCACGAGACCTGGCATCAGGGCGATGAAACCTGGGTGATCACCTCGAAATTCCCATGGAAAGACCGCCACGGCCAGATCAAGGGAACTTTCGGCGTTTCCAGCGATGTCACCAAACTCGTCAGGGCGCAGCGCGAGGCCACCGATCTTGCCGGACAGCTTCAGGAAAAAAACGAAGCCTATGAGGAAGAGCTGCTGTTGGCGCGCGAGATCCAGCAGGCGCTTGCCGGTGAGGGATTTCCGACGGCGACCGGCAGCAATCGGAGCCATCTGGATTTCGGAGCGCGCTACATTCCGATTTCCGGTTTGGCCGGAGACTTCTTCGAGGTCATGAAGGTGAACGAGGATTGCTTCGGGGTCCTGATCTGCGACGTCATGGGCCACGGCGTACGCTCGGCCCTTATCGTCGCCATGCTTCGCGGACTTCTGGAAAAGCAACGCGCGCAGGCATCCGAGCCCGGCCTTTTCCTCCAGGGACTCAACGACGGTCTCGCCGCGATCCTCGAACGTGCTGGAGCCACCATGTTCGCCACCGCATTCTTCGGCGTCGTCGATCTGGCGGCAGGCACGTTCAAATACGCGTGCGCCGGCCATCCGGGTCCCATCATTGCCGGCAGGAACGGCGTCCGTCAGATCGCCTGCGAGCGCTCCCACAAGGGTCCCGGCCTGGGATTGATCAAGGGCGCTTCCTACCCGACCAACGAAATCGACCTCTCGGAGATCGACCGGATGGTTCTTTTCACCGATGGCGTGCTCGAAGCGGAGAACCGGAGCGGCGAGCCGTTTTTCGAAAACCGGCTGATGGAAATCGTCGGCAGGCAGTCCGCCGAACCGATGGAAACCCTGCTGGACGGCATCCTCTCCAGCGTCCTCGCGTTTTCCGAAAGCCAGCACTTCGACGACGACGTCTGCCTCCTCGGCATCGAGGTGACCCGCAATGGGTGAGAACGTCACCTTTCAGCGACCCCCGCAAACCCGTTTCCGTCACGGAATTCTCCTTGCCTGCACTCGCCGTTCACGGATAGAGCTTTGTTAGTGAAAGCCCATCCCGTCCTACTGGCCTGCTCGCTGGCGACGTCGCCCCTCGCTGGAGCGTCGACCATCCTCCATACGGTCGATCCGCAGCTCTATCGCGACGAGGCCGCGCTCTATCCGATGGTTGGCAGGGTGAACGGCTCGGGCTTCAACGGATCCGGAGTTATGCTTTCCGACCGCTGGGTGCTGACGGCGGGACATGTTTCCCAGAACAAGCAGACCGGCGGAACCTTCAACGTGGGCGGCGTTGATTACACGATCCAAAGCACGATCCTCCATCCCGGTTATTCGACATCGGGAGCCTCCTACTCGAATGACATCGGACTGCTCTATCTATCCGCACCGGTGACGAATGCGGGAGCCGCTCAGATGCTCCGCTACGATCAGCCGACCTCCATTCTGGGAAAAGAGGCGACCTACGTCGGCTTCGGTTATTCGGGAACGGGGCTGACCGGCGCGCAACTGCCCCTCGAACAGCGGGCGTTCACCAACATCATCGAGTTTTACGGGGATCAGTACGGCCTGACCACCACCTCGTTCGTTTCGGATTTCGACAACCCCACCGGCACCAGCAACCGGCAGGATTCGGATCCGGTGGCCACGCGGCTGGAAGGCGCCGTGGCTCCCGGCGACAGCGGCGGCGGAGTCTTCGTGACGGTGGACGGCGTGCGCTACCTGATAGGCATCAACAGTTACTCGGGTGCGGTCAACGCGGCGACCAGCAATTCCAAGTATGGAGGGCTGAGCGGAGCTGTCGATCTGCAGCAGTTCCACCAATGGATTTTCACCAATACCGGCATCGCGGCGGTTCCCGAGCCGGGAGTGCTGTGGCTCTGCGCCGCCGGCGGTCTGTTGGGACTGGTCCGACGCCGTTGATTTTCAATCGTCCTGCGGTTTTGATTGCCAGCGGCGCGGCCAGCCGGAAGAGTGCCGTCGTCCCGGATCCATTTTCCCCGCATGAAAGTCGTTGCCATCGCCAATCAAAAAGGCGGCGTGGGTAAAACCACCACCGCCCTGAATCTCT
>JAZKCQ010000054.1:0-3155 GCA_040388015.1 Verrucomicrobiota bacterium
GCTTCGACCCCTCGACACGGTATTCACGAATGTTCAGAACCAACTCTTCCCCGGCGTGCAACCCGGACACAAGGCACAGGGCGACGATGGATCGCAGGAGGAACGAAGATGATGGATAAAGACGAGACATGCCGGAAACCTGAGGCGCGGAGTCTCTTCCCGCACATCATCCCGTCTCAAGGGCTCTACTGTGACCATCCCGTCACACAAACCGCTCCGGACATGGCTCCGTCCGCTAGAAATCGCCCGGAAACCGCGCTGAAAGCGTCGATTCCGACACATTCGGCTCAGGCGGTCCGCACACGCTTCTCGGCTTTGAGCATTCCGCAGCCCGCGGCCACGTCGATCCCGCGGCGCTGGCGGAAGGTGCAGGGAAATCCGGCGGCTTGGAGAATTTTCTGAAACTGGTGCCCGGAGTTGCTTTCCACGCCGGAGAAACCGCCGGTGGGATTGAGCGGGATGAGATTGATGTGGGCGTCGATGCCATCCAACAATTTCGCCAGGCGGCGCGCGGTCTCCGGCGAATCGTTTTTCCCGGCGATGAGCGTCCACTCGAAGAAGATGCGCTTGCCGGTGATCTCACCGTATTTCCGGCAGGCGTCGATGAGCATGGCGAGCGACCAGCGCTTGCTGGCAGGTACGAGCGCCGAGCGCTCCTCCTCCGTCGAACCATGCAAGCTAACCGCCAGTCGATAGGGCCTCGCCTCTTCCGCGAGCCGCAGGATGCTGGGAACCACGCCGACAGTGCTGATGGCAATTTTCGACGGGCCGATGCCCGCGCCACGGACGTCGGAAATCGTGCCGAGCGCTCGCATGACCGAGTCGTAGTTGTGCAGCGGCTCTCCCATGCCCATGAGGACGATGTTGCGGACACGCTTCTTGGGATCGATGGATTTCAAGACCCGCCGGGCATGCAGGAGCTGGGCGACGATTTCCCCGGGCCGCAGGTGACGGACGAAGCCCATCTGGCCGGTGGCGCAGAACACGCAGCCCATCGCGCAGCCGGCCTGGGTGCTGACGCAGACCGTGTGACGGCCGTCGTACCCCATGAGCACGGTCTCGATGGTCTGGCCGTCGGTGAGCTTGAGGAGAAATTTCCGGGTCAGCCCGTCCGAGCTGCGGATTTCATCGACCAGTTCGGGGGCATCGAGAGAAAACGGCTTCCCCTCCCCCACCGATGCGGCGACCCAGCGCTTGAGTGGCGGGGAAAATTCCCTCGCGGCGAGGTCGAGCTCGCCGTCGCGATGAAGTGCGCGCCAGAGAGCCTTAGCGTGGTGGGGATTCAACCCGTCATTCGCCAACACGTCCTCAATCTCGGAAAAGCCGAGGTCGTGGAGAGAGCGTTGGGCACCATGGGTCATGGCCGGACTGCAACCCCGGAAGGTGCGGCATTCAAGCGCGGATTTTCCCGAGGCCCCGCACCTACACGCGAAAAATCCGCATCCCGGACAAACGCGGGATGCGGATTTTTTGGAAAAGTCGGGAAACTCCCGTGACCGGCGCTTACTTGAGCACCTTCACTCGGATGTTCTTGTAAAGGGTCGTGCTGCCCTTGTCGTGCGCCTGGATGGCGAAGGTGCCGCCGTCCGCAAGGAGCTTGCTTTTTCCTTCTTCGACTTTGTAGTCGACGAGTTCCTTGCCGTTCACTTTGACCTTCACCTTGTCGTCCTTCACGACGATGACGTATTCCATCCACTTGTCGTCTTCGAAGGCTTCGAGGTTGTTCACGGTGTTATAGAGGCCGCCGGATTTTTGCGGATCGCTCTGGGTGTTGTTTACCTGAACTTCATAGCCGCTCGGCCAGCCGTCCTTTTGAAAGACGGTGTGGATGAAAAGGCCGCCGTTCGAGTTCTTGCGGGTCATCACGTCCAGGCGGAGTTCGAAATTCTTGAATTTCGCGTCATTCACCTTTCCCTCGTAGAACAGGTGGCAACGGTCGCCGTTCGCCTTGATCGCACCGTCCTCGATGGAGAACGCCTCGGGGGACTCATTGATTTTCCAACCATCCAGCGTCTTGCCGTCGAAAATGGAAACAAACCCCGGCTCCGCGGCGGAAACAGGCATCGCCAGCGCGGCGATCATGGCAAATATTGAAATCAGTTTTTTCATGGTCCGCAGACTACGCCATGGAACCCGGTCGGCTATCAAGGGAAAGGGATACCCCGGACCCGCCACAACAGTCCCCGATTCCGCCACCACCGTCTCAGAGGGGTGGCTCCGGCATCTCCACCCGTGATCCCAGCTGCTAGATCTTCCCGTCGTGACCCACCGGGCCCACGCCCTCGGCGGGCAACCATGGGAACCGATGAACCATGGGTCGCGGACTCCTATACCGGATGATTCTCACGTGACGACTCAACAATCGATTGATAATCATACGATTGCTTTCAAAAGCGGTGGGCAATGGAATGAAATTCGCTGCCTGAGTCACATTCCTCGGAGCCTCCGCTTGCCCTGAGCCACCGGCCCGCTAAGGTCGCGCCGCCCGATGTCCGATTCCTTCGTCCACCTCCACCTGCACACCGAATTCTCCCTGCTCGACGGCATGGTCCGAATCAAGGATCTCGCCAAAAAAGTGAAGGAATCCGGCATGCCGGCGGTGGCGATGACCGACCACGGCAACCTCTACGGTGCGATCAAGTTTTACCAAGAGTGCAAGAAGGCCGGGGTGAAACCGATCTTCGGCTGCGAAATCTATCTCGCCCCCGGCAGGGCGGAGGACAAGAAAGACCTCGTCGGTCGCAAACGGGCGACGCACATGACGTTGCTGGCCGAAAACAACGAGGGCTGGAACAATCTCAGCAAGCTCGTTTCCAAAGGAAATCTGGAAGGCCTCTACTACGGCAAGCCACGGGTCGACCGCGACGCGCTGCGGGAGTTTTCGAAAGGGATCATCTGCCTGACCGGCTGCATTTCCGGCCCGGTGAACGAGTGGCTGCGTGCGGGTGATGAAGAAAAGGCGCGCGAAACGCTGGCCGAACTCGTCGACATCTACGGCAGGGAAAACACCTACGTCGAGATCCACAACCACGGTCTGGAACCCCAGCGCCTGGTCACCCCTTCCCTGCTCAAGCTCGCGGCGGAATTCGGTCTCAAGCCTGTCGCCGCGAACGACGTGCATTTCCTCAACAAATACGATCACGAGGCGCACGACG
>JAZKCQ010000055.1:0-74967 GCA_040388015.1 Verrucomicrobiota bacterium
TCCTTCCCTTGCCAAGTCCGGCAAGGCCCGTTACGCATTCCGCCTCAGCGCAAGCCGACTGGTCCCGTGGTCCAATGGATAGGACGATGGCCTCCGAAGCCGTAGGTGGTGGTTCGATTCCACCCGGGACCACCAGTTTGAAAACGATAAAGGAGAGCGCGTGGCTCTCCTTTGGTTTGATGAAAACAAGCGGTTATTCCAGTTTGTAGGTCACCGTGTTGGTGACCGGGATGAAGCCTGAGAAACTGATCCGGTAGAAAGTGAGGGTCGCTTCGGTGGGCCTGCCCTTGGGGGTTTTCTCCACTCTCGCGGCATCTCCTTTGGATGAGCTGGCGCTGGGATTGTTGGAATAGAAATTCTCACCTTCTTCCGAGGTGCGGTGGGTGATGGAAAATCCGGGACCCTTGAGTTGTCCCTTTTTTCCGATGGTGAATTTCACGCTCTCTCCTTCGGCAAAGTCCGGCACGCCGTCCGTGACCGGTGCGTTTTTCGTCAGTTTGACCCCTTTGGTTTTGTAGGACTTCTTTTCATCCACGGTGAAGGTGAATGTTTTTCCGGGAGCGAATCCGCCGTAGGTTTTGCCCGGTGCAGCCTCAAGTTTGGCCAGCGGCAGGAGCGTTCCGCAGCCGATGAGGATGGAGAGGAGTGATTGATTCATGAGATTGGGAAAGGGGTGGGCTTGCGCTGCCGGAAGTGAAATTCAGCCCCCCTTACCGGGCCTTGTTTCTCCCTTCACGAGGATTTTCCTCCGGCAGCGCGAAGCGTGGAATCTTCATCGCAGATGACGTTCCACCTCTGAAGATCATGCCGGATCCCGTAGTTTCAACGGATTTTATCCAAACCCGGCGGCGCGTGGTGGGCAATCTGCATCGATTTGCCGCAAATTGCAAATCAGGGGGATCGTTCGGCGTGCCGCAGTCCGAGCATCAGGCCCCGGATTTCAGAGAGGCCGCGCATCCGGCCGATGCACGAATAGCCGGGGGTGATACCCGCAGGTTTCGTCAGATCATCCATCATCGTATGGCCGTGGTCGGGGCGCAGGAGCAGCTGCCAATCGGCGCGTCCCTCGGCGCGGCGGCGGTCTTGTTCATCGAGCAGGTTCCGCACGACGGCGGGCATGTCCACCGAGCCTGTGAGGTGGTCCGCTTCGTAAAACGAGCCGTCGGGATTTCGTTGGGTGTTGCGCAAGTGGACGGCATGGATGCGAGCGCCAAGGTTTCGAACCATCGCCGGCAGGTCGTTGTCCGCTCTCGCGCTGAACGAACCGGTGCAAAAACACAGTCCGTTCGCCGGGCGGTCCGCCATTTGGAAAATCGCCTTGATGTCGCTGGCGGTGGAAACAATCCGTGGCAGTCCGAGCACCGAAAACGGCGGATCGTCCGGATGGATCGCCATCCGCACGCCGACTTCTTCCGCGACGGGGATGACGGCTTGGAGAAACATCGCGAGATTTTCTCTCAATCCTTCTTCTCCCAGACCGTCGTATTTCGCCAACATCGCGCGGATGTCATCGAGCGAAAGCGCCCATTTCACTCCCGGAAACACATCGATGATCGAGCGGATGAACGCTTCACGCGCCGCTTCGTCCAGACTTTCCCACCATTCGGCGGCTTTCCGCACTTGCTCCGGTGTGTAATCCGCCTCCGCAGCGGCTCGTTTCAGGGCGTGGATTTCAAATGCGGCGAAACGCACCGGATCGTAGTGCATGCTTTCCGACCCATCCGGCAGAATCCAGCGCATGTCGGTGCGGACCCAGTCGAGCACCGGCATGAAATTGTAGATCACCGTGCGGATTCCCTCGGCCGCGAGGTTTCTCAACGTGTTGTTATAATTTTCAAAAAGCCGCGCCGGATCGCCGCGGCCGGTCTTGATGTCCTCGTGCACCGGCACCGATTCCACGGCGGTCCATCGCAGGCCGGCAGCCTCGATCATTTCCTTCCGCTCGCGGATCGCCTCGCGCGGCCAGACCTCGCCGTAGGGAATCTGATGGAGCGAGGTGAAAACGGCGGTCGCTCCCGCCTGGCGGATGAACGCCAGCGGCACCGGATCTCCCGGGCCGAACCAGCGGAAGCCTTCCTCAAGCAGGAACAGATCCGGATCGGATAGATTCATGTCACACTCCGGAAAACGCGACAAAACCGCCATCGACGGGGAGGATTGTGCCGGTCACGAACTTCGAGGCATCGGCCAGAAGGTAGTGGAGAGCGCCGAACAGTTCATCCGCATTTCCAAAGCGGCCGAAGGGTGTGTTGGCGACGATCGTGTTGCCGCGATCCGTGAGAGAACCGTCTTCGTTGGTGAGAAGCCGCCGGTTTTGTTCACCAAGGAAAAATCCGGGCATGATCGCATTCACCCGCACCTTCCCGCCGGTGCGGCGGGCCATGTCCACCGCCAGCCAGCGGGTGAAATTCTCCACACCCGCCTTCGCCGCGGAATAACCGACGACGCGCGTCACCGCATTGGGCGCGGAGACCGACGAATAGTTGATGATGGAGCCGCTGCCGCCCTCGATCATTGCCGGAGTGAAGACCAGCGAGGGCAAGACGGTGCCGTGCAGGTTGAGATCCACGACCTGTTGGAAGGATTCGAAATCGAGATCGGAAAAACTCTTGTCGGGCGGAATGGTCGCGCCCGGCATGTTGCCGCCCGCGCCGTTGAGCAGGCCGTCGATGCGGCCCCACTTTTCCATCACGATGTCACGGGCACGTTCCAATGCCGGACGGTCGAGCACATCGGCGACGAGTCCGAGGCATTCGGCGTTGGGTGTTAGCGCGCGGCATTTCGCGAGCGCGGCATCCAGCTTCTCCTGGCTGCGGCCGAGGTAAACGATGCGCGCGCCCTGGGCGGCGAGGTAATCGGCGGCGGAGCCTGCGAGGGAGCCGGTGGCTCCGGTGATGAGATAGACGCGTCCGGTGAGGTCGAATAGGTGGGTCATGGATGTAAGGTTTTGGCCAGCTCGGGTGAGGTCTTGCGGATTTCGTCGGCGACAAGCTTCGCGGTTTCGGTCTCGCCGAAAGTTGATAGATGGGTCTTGTCGGGTTTCGCAAGGTCTTTCGATTTCGCATCATAGGCGACCGCCGCTTCTGGGCCGAGTTGGTTCATGCGTTCGAGGCTGCGGGCGTGGAGGTCCACCAGCGGCACGCTCTTTTCCGCCGCCACCGCGCGGGCGGCTTCGACGTAGGGCACGAGTAGGTCCGGCAGGATTTTTCCTTCCTTGTCGAAATTCCGGCGGACGAGCGAGGTGACGATCATGGGCTTCGCACCGATGGCTTTCGCCTCATCGATGTAGCGGATCAGATTCTCGCGAAAGGTGGTCATCGCATCGGTTTCGAGTTTCGGCCCTTTTCCGGGTTGGTCGTTGTGACCGAACTGGATCAGCACCCAGGCCGGCCTGGCATCGAGCACTTTCTGCCACCAGCCTTCGGCGCGGTAGCTTTTGGAACTCCGCCCTTTCATGCCCAGGTTGATCACCGTCACGTCGGGCTTCATGAGCTTGATCAACCCATCGCCCCAACCGGATCCCGACGCGACGGTCGAGTCGCCGGCGAGCACGATGCGCGTGACTTCATCAGCGAGGGATTGCGAGGAAATGGCCAGTGCGCAGCAGACGGCGGCGCGAAGAATGAATCGATGAAGTCTCACGGTTTTTCCGGCGGACCGAGGTGGGAGTGTTTCAGTCCGCCGAGGTCGATGACGATCTTGTCGAACACCACGCCGGGGTCAAGCGGGCGGATCTTGAGCGTGTGCCTGCCGGCCGTTAGCTGTGCGTCTGTCGTGCCGATGGCCGCACCGCGCAGGACGTTCTCTGCCCAGGGTTTGCTGAATTCAGCCGTATCGATGTCCACGATGGCGGCGGGTCCGGCGTCGATGCTGGCGGAGTAGCGTAGCTTCATGCCGGGGCGGAGGGCATGGGTCGGGATGCAATAAACGAGCACCTTCGCGGGCCCTTCCTTGAGAGCGGTGAAATCATATTCCATCACCGCGGATGGGGGAATCTCGGCGGTGGTGGGAAGCAGCGCGACCGAGTCGCCGCTGCGGCCGAGACCGGCGATGACTTTCCAAGAGACTCCATTTCCGCCGGTGGCGCGGGCCGGGCGCTCGGCTTCCAATGAGACGTAGTTGGTATCGACCGGTTCGCTTGAGGTCGCTGCCGGTGGCGCGGCGGCGGGCTTTTGGAAAACCGCCAGCTTGCGCGGGGCGGCGGACATGATGTGCCTCCACTTTCCGCCGGCGACCTTTTCGTTGAAAAATTTCGTCTCGCTCTGGATCTTCTCATGGGCCGCCATGGGATCCGGGCCGAGATATTTCTGATTCATCAGCGCCGAGCCTCGCACCGGATAGACCAGCAGTTCGTAAAACGCGTCCCTCCTCGCGGCGGGCATTTCTTGATAGATCGCGTTGGTCTTTTCCACGAGGGAGGCGAAGCGTTTCAGTCGGAGTTCCTTTTCCTGATAGTGGTCCGTGAAGCCCGCCTTCATCAGGTGTTCCGGTTTCGCGGGGAAATTCAGGCGGTAGTATTCATCCAAAATCGCGGCAATGCCGGCGGCGTGTTCCCTGCCGAAGTTCCGTGCGGCCCAGTCGTTGAGGAAATCCATCTGCGCGGTTTCCTTCCACGCGCCGGGGTTCCACGCCATGCGGAGGAAGAACTCCATGCCGATCTCACCGGGCTTGATGTCGCCGATGTTCAGCACCCAGAGATCGCGCGCGCCGTTCTCCCAGGCTTTGTGCATTTCCTCCCAGATCAGCGCGGGCGGGGTGGTGCAGAGCCAGAGGTAGTCCGCCGGAGCTCCCCAGTAGGAAAGGTGATAGTAAATTCCCGAGCCGCCCTTGCGCTTTTGTTCGGCAGGGGAGGAGAGCTGGCGGATGTAGCCGTAGTTGTCGTCCGGCCAGACGAGCGTGGCGTGGTCCGGCACCCTGAGACCGTTTTGATAGAGCAGCAGTGCCTCCTTGTAGGGCACGAATGCCTGGGGAATCTGGCTCAAGTTCTTGTCCACCTCCCGGGCCAGCATCGCCTGCTGGTCGTCGATCGCCCGCTGCAGTCTCGCGACCTTGTCCTTCGTGCCTCCGCCGCCGGGCATGGCGCTGTCGTGCAGGCCACGCATGCCGATGGTGAAGACGTTCTCAAATTTGCCATTCTCCTTCACCCGCTCCTCCCAATATTTCAGTACGCCGTCGCGGTTCTTTTCGTAATCCCACTCGCCGTAAACCGCTTTGTCCCATTCATCGACATTGTTGCGCAGCATCGGCTCGGCGTGGGAGGAACCCATGACGATGGCATGATCATCGGCGACGGTCTTGTTCGCCGGATAGAAATTGAACGCCTTGGTACTCGGGTGCATCGCGGGCCAGAGGTAGTTCGCCTTCAGGCGCAGCAGCAGTTCGCAGATCTTCGCATACGTCTTCGGACCGATGTCCTTGGTCTCCGGCTCGAAGGTCTTCGCCGCCCACGGCTGGAGTCCCCAATCCTCGTCGTTGATGAAAATGCCACGGTATTTCACCCCCGGCGATCCCTGCACGCGGCTGCCGCTGCTCAGGAAAACCGCCTCGCGGCGCTGCGGCGCGACATCCGCCCACCACACCCACGGCGAGACGCCGATCGTCTCGGATAGATCAAACACGCCGAACGCCGTGCCGCGCCGGTCGCTGCCCGCGATGACCAGTCCCGAAGCAACACCCGGCAGCGGATCCTTCACGGTCGCGATGACAAACGCCTCCCACTTCCCCCGGATCCCGCTGACATCCAGCTTGCGCGAGGCGATGAGGCCATCGATGAGCTTGCTCCTGCCGATGGTGCCGATGATGACGGCGGCCTCCCCTCCGGTGCCGGGTCTCCTGCCGGTGACCCGCTCGATGTCATCCGCCAGGCATTCCGCGGCGAGGGAGACGACCTTGAAATCCGCGGGATCCGTCACGATGCGGGCCGCGGTTCCCTGGGCCGCCAACGCGAAGGACCCGGCCTCCTGCTTTTCCAACAAGGAAACGGACGGCTCCGCCCAAGCCGGGAGCAGGGCGGATAGCAGCCAGCAGAGAGTGATCGGTCGGGAAATAATCATGAGTCTTGTCCACGATCCCGGCTGGGGCGGCAGATGGCAATAACCCGACTGGATCATGTAAGAAAAAGCCCGCTACGGCTTCTCCGTCTCGTTCCAGTAAATGACGAGGTTCTTCGTGGCGCGTCCGGCGGCGATCAGATCCGGCCTGCCATCGTCGTCGAGATCGGCGGATTTCATGTCCTCGCAGGCCATCGTGTTGTCGTCGATGGTGGCGTGGAGTTTCCAGTTTCCGCCGTCGGCGGTGGTGGGCACGTAGAGGCGGATGCCGACCTTCCCACCGTCCTTGCCCGGTTCGCGCCATCCGGCGGCGACCTGGTCCGATCCCGTGCCGAGGAAATCCCCGGTGACGAGCGCGTGGCCCTGGTTGAGCGTGGCATCGGCGAGCACGCGCGTCGCGAACGCACCGTCCCGCTCCGGATAGATCGCGACGTCGCTGCCGTGCATCGGCTCGACCGTGGCGATGAAACGTCCGCCGCCTGGCAGCCTGCCCAGCCTCACCTCGCCGCTGCCTTTTGTGGTCAGGCGGGTGGCGGTCCATTTTTCCCCGGCTTGGGAAAGCAGGTGGACACCCTCCTTTTCCGCCACCAGCAGGCTCTCGCCCGTGTCGCCGGAGCGCCAGCGCACGGGTTGGAAATTGTGCGCCAGGTGGAAGTCCTGATTGATGAGGAATGTTTTCCAATCGACGGATCCCGTCAGGATTTCTGCGGCGGAATTCCTGACCGGACGGTAGCCGAGGAAGCGGATGCCCTCGCCTTCGCCATTCTTGTTACCGCGACCGTGGAGCGGAAGGACGGCGAGGAAACGGTCACCCGCGGCATCGCGCACCCAGTTCATGCGGTGCACGGTCGGCTCGCGATGAAGCCGCGCGGAAAGCATGCCCTTGGTCCGGTCCTCCTGGGGAAACAGCGTGAAAACATCGCCGCTGTTCACCGTGTCCCCCGGGTTCCACGAGCCTCCCGCGGCCAGTTCCGCCTTGCCGTCGCCATCGATGTCGCACGCCGCCACGCACACATGGTCCGCCTTGCTCAGCGGGCCGGTCATCTGGTGTTTCTCCCACCCCGGGTTCCGGTACCACGCGGTTTCATTGGCATCCGCCAGCACGATGTCCGGCTTGCCATCCCCGTCCACATCGGAAACCGCCACGCCGTAGCCGATCTTCAATCCGCCATCGATCGTCACCGCGCGGAACTTCGCCACCGGCGGCTCCGGCATCGCGGTGGCAGGCAGGATGGACAGCAGGAACAGCGCGGGGATTTTCACGCGAACCAATACGCCACAGCCGCCGCCCGCCATCCATGGAAATTTTTTGCAGGAAATCCCACCGCGTTCGGGTATCCAACGCCATGACGAAATTCAAAACGCTCTGCGGACTGGCCGCCGCCCTCGTCCTCCCGGTCATGGGTCAGGAAATCCCCAAGGTCCTCGCCATCGGCGCCGACATGCCTTCCTTCTCCCTCCCCGGCATCGACGGCAAGACCTACACCCCCGCCGATTTCAAGGAATCCAAGGCCCTCTGCGTCATCTTCACCTGCAACCACTGCCCCGACTCCGTCGCCGCCGCCGCCCGCACCGAGGCCATCCACCAGGACTACAAGGGCAAGGGCGTCGCCCTCGTCGCCGTCAACGGCAACAACCCCGCCAGCCTCACCCCCGACGAGCTCGGCTACTCCCCCTACAACGACTCCTTCGAGGAAATGCCCCTCTTCGCCAAGGACTACGGCTGGACCTTCCCCTACCTCTACGACGGCGAGAAACAGGAATTCGCCACCGCCTGCGGAGCCCAGTCCACCCCCCACGTCTTCCTCTTCGACGCCGACCGCAAGCTCCGCTACACCGGCCGCATGGACGACGCCGGCCGCAGTTCCGCCGCGGTCGACAAAAGCTACCTCCGCGACGCCATCGACGCCCTCCTCGCCGGCACCGAGGTGAAGGAAAAAACCACCCGCTCCTTCGGCTGCTCCACCAAGTGGAACTTCAAGAAAGCCAACGTCGCCGCCGACCAGGCCTCCTGGGAAAAGCGCGACACCACCGTCGCCGACCTCGACGAGGAAACCTCCAAAAAACTCCGCGCCAACTCCTCCAAAAACCTCCGCCTCATCAACTTCTGGTCCACCACCTGCGGCCCCTGCGTCAAGGAGTTCCCCGATCTCGTCGAGACCGGCCGCCGCTTCCAGACCCGCCCCCTCGAATTCATCTCCATCAGCCTCGATCCCACCGCCGCCCGTCCCGCCGTTACCAAATTCCTCTCCTCCCGCCACGCCGCCGCCCCGGACTCCACCGCCAAGTCCCTCGCCGAGGCCGGTCTCTCCTCCAACAACTACCACTGGACCGGCGGAAATCCCGACACCATGGCCACCGCCATCGACTCCGAGTGGTCCGGCGCCCTCCCTCACACCGTCCTCGTCGCCCCCGGCGGCAAGATCCTCTGGCGCCTCACCGGCGAGCTCGACATCGTCGAAGCCCGCAAGCAAATCCTCAAGGGGCTGGAGTGAACGCAAAGCCGTCGAAGTGATACTTGCATGATGCGGACCATCGAGCCACTGCTCGGCGTCATCCTGATCGTCATCGTGGCTCCCATATTCGCCTTCGCCGGTGTAGGATTGTTGCTCAGCGGAGCAAGTCCGGTAATTGTCTATCGAGACGTTCCACTGCCGGGAGGCTTCAAGCGTCACCTCGCCTTCAACTGCACCGCCAACGGATTCGGTTTGTCCTTAAGGCGATTTTCGATCGACCGGCTGCCGGTGTTGTTCCAAGTGGTTTCGGGGGAAACGAGATTTGCGGACCTGAAGGACCTGGGCAGAAGAATATCCTGACCGCTTCGGAAACCTCCGATGTGTCGAAACCGTTTTTCGTGGGCTACTCAGCTTTTGTGCTCAAACCCATGTTGTGCCCCGGGCCACGAAATATACCAGAAGTGGCCTGATGATTCGCTGCGGTAAACTCAGCGGGGTGCATGACCGCTAAGTCCCACTGCACGGCAATTTGGCTGAAGTCCGCGCCAGTTTTACTGAAATGCAGGGCAGTTTGGTCCGAATGCATCATGCATTTGGGTTTTGGTGGTAAGTAGATTCGCCCCGCTGCCGGGATCAACGTGGAGGTGCGACCTCACTGCGGTCGGAGGCCGAGGGAATGAGAAAGAGTGTCGCCGAAGGCGCTCTTCTTTCGCTTCTCATTGGCCGCGCGGACAGAAGTGTCCGCTCTCCTTAGCTCCTTTTCTTCACCAGGAGGAATGCTCCGGCGATGCCGCCGATGACGACGAGGCCGATGACAATCCATTTGCCGTAGGGTGAGCCGGTCCTGAGGTCATCGTATTTCCGGGCGATGGTGGGGTCCGGAGTGGCTCCGGCGGCGGTGGGTTTTGCTTCCGGAGATTTCAGATCGGCGGCGGAGAGCGGTGGCTTGCCCACTTCCCCCCGCAGCGCGGCGACGGCGGCGGGGGCGACGGCGGGCGCGGAGTTTCCGAAGGAGTTCCGCACGTAGGTGAGCACGGCGGCGATCTGCTCGTCGGTCTGGTAGGCGAGTGCCGTCATGCCGGCGGCGAAGTTGTATTCCTGGCCCTTCACGGTGATCGGTCCGTGCAGCCCGCGGAGCTGGATGCGGATGAGGTTCTCCTCCGGCCCGGTGACCCACTCGGACCCGGCGAGCGGCGGTCCGGCGGCGGTGCCCTCGCCACTCTGGCCGTGGCACGCGCCGCAGACCATGAACTGCTGCTTGCCGGTCTTCAGGAAGGCGGGGTCGATGGCGCTGGCGGGGGCCGCGGCTTCTGCGCCGGTCTGGAGCAGGGTGGCGGGATCGAGCGGCAGGGGCGCGGCGGCGGCCTTCGGCGTTTCACCGCCTCGGTCGAGGCTGGCGAGCCAGGCGATGACGTCGCGGAGTTCGCCGGCATCGAGCAAGCCACCCATCGGCGGCATGGGTGACGCGGGCGGGGTGACGGAGGCGGTGTCGGCACGGCTGACGCGCAGGGATTTCCCGGCGGCATCCACATCGAGGTGCTCGGCGGTCTCGGCGATGAGATTGCCGGTGAGGCTGGCTCCGTTTTTGAAGTCGATGAGCACGGCTCCGAAACCAGGGGCGATGACGGCACCGGGGTTGATCATGGATTCGAGGAAATAACGGCGGTCCTTGTGGCGGTTCGCGATGCCGACGAGGTTGGGTGCCGTCTCGCCCCCGGCGGCGTGGCCTTCCTCGGCGCGGTGGCAGCGCATGCACTCGCTGGCCGGGTGCGAGGTGAAGAGCGCGGCTCCGGATGCGGGGTCGCCGCCTTCGAGGGAGCTGTTCCACTTGGCGAGCGGGTCGCTGTTTTCCGCGAGGGATTTTTCAAGCGCGGCGAGGGCGTCCGTGACGGCGGAGGCCTTGCGTTGCTTGGCCGCGGCGACGAGCTCGATGGCGGAGGGGGAGATGCCGTTGGCCGCGCGGAGGGCGTCGAGCTGGCTGACGAAAATGGCGTCCACCGCCTCGCCGGGCAGGGTGGCGAGGATGGCCCACGTCTTCTGGGCGCGGGGGACATTGGCGGACGCGATCGCCGCTTGGAGCGGCGGCAGCGCGGCGGCGGGGGAAAGCTTGGCGATGGCGGCGAGCGCGGTGAGGACGACTTCGTCCGAGGGATCGCCGGTGATTTCCGTGAGGAAGGCGTCGAGGTGCTGCGGCTTGGTGCCGATGAAGAGGTCGAGCGCGGTGGCGCGTGCTTCGGCGGGCAGGCCGGCGTTTTTGATGAGGGCGCGGAGGGCGGCGTCATCGAGGCCGGGGACCTGGAACTGATAGTGTTTCACCAGTTCCAGCGCGGCCGTTAGCACGAAGCCGTCCTGCTTCAGCAGTTCCGGCAGCGCGGCGAGCAGCGCGGGGCGGAGGGTGGCGAGATCGCGTTTTTCCAAGGGCCGCCATTGGCCGGTGAGCTGGTCGACCGGGAAGGGCTCGGTCCAGATGCCCAGCAGCCGCAGCGCTTCCCGGCGGACGATCTGCGGGATGGCCGGATCCGCCGCGAGCTTGAGGACGCGCGCGGCGTCTTCCGGTGTGCCGAGGCGGTAGGAGTTGTGCACCAGGCGGCGCAGCATGAACGGGGTCCACGCGCGTTTCGACGGCTCGTCCAACAGCTCGGCGACATCCGGGCGGACGGCGGAGAGGTCGAGGTCGCAGATCGCGCGGATGGCTTCGTCGGCGACTTTCGTGTCGGCGTCGCGGATGAATCGGGCAAGGGACGGGCTCTTGATGCGGCGCAGCGCGACGGTGGCGGCGAGCCGCACGGCGGGGGACTCGTGGCGGGACAGGGTGGTGAGCATCGTGGGATTCGCGGCCAGGTGCTGGAGGGCGAAGATGCCGGCGTGGCGCAGATAGACGTCGCGGTTGTCGTTTTCCTGCAGCAGGTCGCAGATGGGGCCGTAGTATTCGACCATCCTGCGCTTGCCCACGGCGAGCGCGGCGAAGAAGCGGACGCGGGGGGATGCGTCGGCGAGCAGCGGGCCTAACGGGATAGCGCTGGATTCGGATTTCGAATCGGCGAGGGCGCGGAGGGCCTGCGCGCGGATTTCCGGCTGCTTGTCCTTGAGCAGGGAGATCAGTTTTTCCTGAGCCTCCTTGAGCGTCCTGGCTTCCCGGATGCTGGCGAAGTCCGCGACCGGCAGCGGCGAGGAGCCCCGGCGGCAGATGATGCCGAGGCCCTGGATGCCGTGGATGCGGGCCATGAAGTTCGAGGAGTCGGCCGCATCCGAGAAGCGCTTGAGCGCGTCCGGCTTGCGGGTCAGGGCGATCTGCGCGCGCAGGCGGACGCGGGCGTCGGGATGTTTCAGCAGGGTGGCCAGCTCGGCGGACCCGCGCTCCTCGAAGCCTTCCTTCATGATCTTCGCCACGCCCGCCGCGTCGGCGGCCTGCCAGGTCTTGGCACCGGCATCGAGCGAAAGCAGGCGGCCGGCCTCGTGGGAGGCCCAGCCGGTGATGAAGTCGCTGATGTAAACCCTGCCGTCCCACGAGTATTCCACGTCGGTCGCGGCGACGCCCCAGAGGAACTGGCGGGAGTCGGTCATTTCCATGCCCGCGCCTTTCGGTTTCATCTCGAAGGACCAGATGCCCGAGTTCGCGCTGCCGCCGCGGTAGTCGCAGATGAGGAATCGCCCGGCCTCGCTCTCCAGAAATCCCGCGCCGGGATGGGCGGTCAGGCCGGACGGACCGGACGTGAGATGGGCGCTCGGCGGAAGCATGAACGCGGGCTGTGACGGATTCTCCAGCTCCCACATCCTCTCCTCCATCCACCGGCCCGGCGGGTGGTCCTTGAGCCCGATCTGGCGGTGGAACGAATGCATCGCCTGGTGCTCCATCTGCCAGCCGGAGTCGCCGCCCTCCACCAGATAGACGACGCGCGCGGAGTCTCCCTGGTCGGAGTTGTTATCCACGGAGAACGCGTTTCCCAAGGCATCGAAGGCGATCTCCTTCGGGTTGCGCAGGCCGGTGTGGAAAATTTCAAAGCCCGTGCCGTCCGGTTCGAAACGGAACGCCGCGCCTTCGTTCGGATAGTCGCAGGTGACGCCTTCCTTCGTGATCAGGCTGAAGCCGCGGTCGCCGACGGTGCCGTAGATCCGCCCGTCCGGGCCGAGGGTGAAGCCGTTGAGATCGTGTCCTGATAGGGAGACCCGCACGCCGAAGCCGTCCGCCACCACCCTGCGGTCGTCGGCCGTGCCGTCGCCGTCGGTGTCGCGCAGCATGTGGATCTTCGGGATGCAGGCGAAGTAGAGGCTGCCTTCGTAGTAGAAGACTCCCGCAGCCGTGCCATCCAGGACATCGTTGAATCCATCGGCGAAGACCTTGGACTCGTCGATCTTTCCATCGCCATCCGTATCCGCGAGGCGGCGGATGACTTCGGATTTCTTCGTGAGGTGCTCGATGGAAACCTTGTCCTTCCACTTCTCATGCATCGCCCGGCGGTCGGCGGTTTTCATGGAGGCGAGATCGTCGAGATACCAGTAGAGGTGGTCGCGGTCGTCCTCGATGCCCTCGCGGAAACGATGGGTCTCGGAAACGTAGATGCGGCCCTGGTCGTCGAAGGTGATCGCGGTGGGGGAGGTGATCCGCTGGTCCTGATAGGTGGCCTCGATCTTGAGCGTGGCGCCTGTGGGGATGTTCGCTCCGGCGACGACATCGGTTAGGGTGAGGCCTTCGATGTAGGCCTTGCCCTGGCGCGTGGAGGTGGGGAATTTGTAGTTCGCGGATTCGGAGAAAATGATGTGGTCCACGCCGATGAATCCCCAAGGTCCGCTTTCATCATCGATCAAGCGGATGCTCGCCTTTTTCCCTTTGAATTCGATGACATCCCATACCGTCCGGTCGCAGCGGAGCGTGCGTTTCCCGATGGCTTCCCGTACCACCTTGCCATCGATGACCAGTTGCGCGGTCGTCTTTCCGGCATGGTCGCCGCCGGCGATGAGGAAATTGATGTAGGGCTCGGCGATGGTGAACTCCGGCGAGGTGAGCGTGCCCTTCGCGGCCTCACCGCCATGCGAGGAGGCGGCCAGACTTTCATCCGCGTAGGAAACGAAGGGGGCGGGCATTTCATCCGTCTTGCCGGTCACCGGGGCGAGGCCGAACGCGGTGCCTTCCACTTTCCACGTGTCATATCCGTCGCCCTCGAAGGTCTGGAAAACCTGGGTGGCGGCGGGCAGCGAGGCTGTCAGGGCGAGCGAGGTGAAAGCGGTGCGGAACATGGGCTTGTGAGGGTTCTGGACGGGGCACCGGACTATTGCCGTGGGAATCCGGAATGCCAACCGCAAAGCCGGGGGCGGCGGGTCCGTTTCACCCCGCCACGATCTTCGCGGCCGCCACCAGCGCGGCGGCGGCCAGCACCACCATGGCGGCGCTTCCCGCCACCAGGTCGACGACCGTGGAGCGCGGCCGGTGGGGGGAGGAAGTGGGTGGGAACACGATGATGGCGTAGAGCATGCCTGCTAACAAACCACCGGCGTGGGCGGCGTTGTCCACATAGCGGTAGCCGATCACCCCGATCAACGCGGTGAGCGCGACGCCCGCGGCGAGGCGGCGTCTCGCCCGGCGCGGGACGAGGCTCTTGTGCAGGGTTTCGAAGACTAACAAAAATCCGAGCCAGCCCATCAGCCCGCCGGACGCGCCCACCGAGGGAGCCGCGATGAATGTCGCCGAGGCCACCCCGCCGACGCAGGCGGAGAACAGGAAAACCAGCGGCAGGTGGGGCCAGCGGGCGAAGACTTCGAGGCGCTTCCCCAGATAGAGCAGCGCCGCCGCGTTCATGAAAAAATGGACGATGTTTCCATGGAGAAACGGCGCGGTGTAGAGCCGCCACCATTCGCCGTGCAGGTAGCGCTCCTTGACCAGGCCGGCGGCGGCGAGGCCGTCGGTCGGCAGCAGTTGCGCCAGCCCAACCAGCGCTATGAGGCCGAGAAAGACTTTGGTAAGAGGCGCCTTCTGCCGCTCCAGCCAGGTCTCGAAGCGGATGGTGGGAGCCGCATCGGCGATGCCTGCTTCGGTCCACCGTCCGAGTTCCTTGCCGCGTTTCCGCGCCTGATACCACGGGAGGAACGCGAAGATCACGAACAGCAGCAGCGCCAGACCGGCCTGGGTGGAGCCGAGCATCGTCCGAGTGGCGAATTTCAACCGACCGAACAGATCGATGTCCGTGCCGGATTGGGCGGCCAGCCTGCCGGCGAACTGATAGCCGCCGAGGAACGCATAGGCGCTGAAAAAGAACAGCGCCCCGCCGAACCACTTCATCTTGTAAACGGCGCTCTCCAGATCATCCCGGAACCAGCGGGCGCGGGCGGCGCGCAGGGCATCGCCCATGCCTCCGAGTTCTTCCGGCAGGATCATCCGCGGATGGCCGGGTGCCCAGACGAGGGTCACGCTGCCGTCGCGGTCGTCGCGGATGGCGGCGGTGAGGGCTTCAAGCGAATCGCACGGATGAGGACGTGCTTTGGAATCGATCCAGCCCCAACCCTGCGGGGCGTCAGGAAAGGCATCTTCCCGCGCCCAGACCGGGGCATCGGGATTTTCCAAGAGAGGGGTTTCGTTCACGCCGGGAAAGAGCGTCAAGGCTCCTTCGGCTTGTCTTCCGAAGCGCCGTTCGCAGGCGGTGCGGTTTCAGCGGGAGCTGTTTCGGCAGGGACGGGTGCCGTGTCAGGAGCCGGAGTGGTTTCCTTCGGCGCGTCGGCAGGCACTTCGGCCGGTGTCGGAGTTTCCGCCGGGATCGGATCGGCAGGCGGCAGTTCCTCGCTGAGGGATTTCGGAGCGACGACTTCGGCCGGCTTCACTTCCTCCACTTTCGGAGCGGTGTCGGCGGCGGTGACGGTGCTGATGGTCTTGTTTTTCTGACCGATCAGGACGGCGAGCGCGAGGGAGAGGATGAAAAACAGCGAACCGAGATAAACAGTGCCTTTTTGCAGGACGTTCGTGGTGCGGGCGCCGAAGACCTGGTCGGTCACGCCGCCGCCGAATGCCGCGCCGAGGCCTTCCTGTTTCGGCCGTTGCATCAGGATGATCAGGGTCATCAGGAGGCAGACGATCACGAAGATCACCAATAGGAGATTGATGCTGATGGAAAGCCAGTTGATCGCTGCGAAAGTCATGGGCGCGGGACTATGGGTGTCGCTCCCGGCCTTGTAAAGCGGCGAGTTTTCGGAAATTTCCCGGTGGTTTTCCCCGTCAAATCAAGCTTTGGCGGTTATTGGTGGCCAAACCGGAGGGTTCGCCATAAGCGTAGCCGCACGTTTCCCGCCGCATGAAATTCGCCCGATTTTTCGCCTGTCTGCTGTTTCTCGCCGGGCTCATGCCGGCGCTCCGCGCCCATCAGGTGGCGTCCGTGGAACTGGAATTCCTCAAGCTCGACGACGAGTGGCGGCTGGAAGGGGAGATGGACATCGCCTACATGCTGCCGGAGACCCGCAATGTCCCGGGCGGTCCGCCGATGAGCCGGGCGGCGGCGATGAAGGCCCCGCCGGAAGAGCTGGCCCGCATCCGCAAGGAAACGGAAAACACGCTCCGCAAGCTCATCACCATCACCTTCGCCGACCAGACGCTGGCGTGGCGCGTCGAGTTTCCGGATTTCGAAAAGGACCCGTTCGAGCTGCCCCCGGAAGCCGGCGACATCGCGCTGGTCACCACCCGCCTCCTCATCGACGCCATCCCCGGCCCCGGCGAACTCCGTGTCCATTGGGCCGGCGAGCAGGAAACGGAACTCATCATCCTCACCGAGGAAGGCGAGGCGCCCGACGTCGTCAGCACCCTGCCCGGCGGAAGCCTCATGCTGTTGAGACAAACCGGCACCGGCAAATCCGCACCCGTCGAGAAACCGGTCACCGGTGGCTGGCTGCAGTCGGGATTCCGCCACGTGCTGGGGATCGATCACATCTTCTTCATCCTCGGCCTGTTCCTGCTCATTCCGAAATGGAAGCCGCTGATGGTGCAGTCGCTGCTCTTCACCCTCGCCCATTCCATCACGCTCGGGCTCGCCGTTTTCAATCTCCTGCACGTGCCGGGAAAATGGGTCGAGGCACTCATCGCGCTCAGCATCGCCTGGGTCGGCATCGAGAACCTGATCATCCGCAGCAAGCTCGGCAGGCAGCGCATGCTCCTCGTCTTCTGCTTCGGCCTGCTTCACGGCCTCGGCTTCGCCAGCGTGCTCGCGGACAAGCTCAAGGGCCTTTCCGGCAGCCAGCTGGTCGGCCCCTTGCTGGGATTCAACGTCGGCGTGGAGCTCGCCCAGATCACCATCCTCGCCGCGGCCTTCCTGCTCATCCGGCCGCTCGGGAAATACACCTTCCAGGTCCAGACCCTCGGCTCCGCCTTCATCGGCCTCGCCGGCATCGCCTGGGTGATCCAGCTGCTGTTCTTCCCCGGCTCGCCGCTGTTCTAGAAGCTCCGGTCCACCGCCCAATACAACCCGGACGCCGCGATGGCGCACGACGCCGGACGGGCGACGAGCTTCTGATAGCAATCCCGCTTCCACCACGCGGCAACCGCGGCATAGGCGATGCCGACGACGGCGAGCTGGCCGAACTCGATGCCCATGTTGAAGCTGAACAACGCGGGCAGGAAGTCGCCGGAGTCCACCAGATTTTCCGCGAACGAATGGGCGAATCCGAGTCCGTGGATCAGTCCGAACCCGAATACGACATACGGCCGCCAGCGGCTGATGTCGTCGAAGAAGAGATTCTCAATCGCGATGAACGCGATGCTCAGCGCGATGGCCACCTCCACCACGGCTGTCGGCACGGACAAGAACCCATAAAGCGACAGCCCCAGCGTCAGCGAGTGCGCCAGCGTGAAGAGCGTCATCTGAAAGAACAGCACGCCGAAACCCCGCGTCAGGAAAAACAGCCCGAGGATGAACAGGATGTGATCCGGCCCGCCCGGCAGGATGTGGGTGAACCCCATCACGAAAAATTTCGGAATCACCGCGGCCGCGGAGGCGAGGAACAGGAGACCGAGGACGGAGCGGGTCATGGACGGAGGAGCTGTAGAAGAGCCGGAGCCGGTTGTGAAGAGTTCAATCTCCACCACCGGCAGATGCGCGGTCAGAACCGCCGCGTCAGCGAGACCCGGAAGGTCCGCGGCTCGGCGGGATGGAGGTGCACGTCATCCACTCCGGCCTCCGCTTCGCCCGGCAGGCGGGACGGATAGAAATACTCGATGTCGTTGTCATCCCGGCCCAGCAGGTTCAGACAGTCCACCGCGACCTCCCAATCGTTTTTCCGGTAGCCCGCCCGCGCGTTCACCTGCCAGCTCTGGCGGGAGTCCACGCTGCCGTCCTCGATCAGCGGCCGCGGGCTGAAATAGCGGGAACGCAGCGTGCCGAAGAAGCCCTCCTTTTTCCCGACCGTGATGCCGGTGTCCAGCGTGAGCGGCACGGAGCCGGGGATCTCGTCATCCGGTCCCACGTCCAGAAGCTGGCCCTCGCTCAGCGTCACCTCATTGTCGAGCATCAGCCAGTCGTTGGGCCGCCAGTAGGTGGACCACTCCACGCCGTAGCGCCGCGTGGCCGGACCGCCTTCCGAGGTTCCCGCATCGCCGACGTATAACAGTTCTGAATCGCTGTGCAGATAGAACAGCGCCAGTGTGCTGACCACGTCTTCCACCGCCTCGGTCCGCGCGCCGAGTTCGAAGCCATACGTTTGCACCAACGGATCCACCGGGTCGGCGGGCAGGCCCGTGACGGGATCGATGGTGATGGTCGTTCCGCGCGCGTCGTTGCTGTGGAAGCCCATGCCGGCGTTCGCATAAAGTTCGGTGTCCGCCCACGGGCCGAAGATCAGGCTGAGCTTCGGGCTGACGATCGCGTCCGTTTCATCGCCGGAGTTCGCCGGGTTGTCGCTGTCCACGTCGAAGTGGAATCCATCCGCACGCAGGCCGGGCTGGATGCGAAACCACGGGTTCACCCGATAGTTCGCCATCGCATAGACGCCCAGACTCGCCTCATACACATCGTCCACCCGCACCGCGCTGGTGCGGACGGTGTCGGTGGTGTTGTAGAGGCCGATGCCGTCCATCACGTCGTGCCGCGTTTGCAGGCCGACGGTGATGGTGTTTTCCCCACCGAGGTCCCACTCGTGCCGCACCTCGCCGCCGAAGAAATAACGGCCGTCCTCCTGCTCGAACTGGTCACCGTTCACCGGATCGTTGAGGAAGTAGGTGAAGTTGGAAAACAGATCGAGGTCGTATTTCCCGGCGTAGAAATCGACATGCGTGGTGCCGTTTCCATGATCGCGATCCCACGCGCCCATCAGGCTGTAGCGGCTGGACTCGCCGCCCACCGTGTCGTCGATGTTTCCCAGCCGGTCGATGCCGCCGCTGTCGATGAGCCGCCGCGGGATCTGGTCGGTGGAGTCCCAATCCGCATCGTAGCCCATCGCCGTTAGGGAGAAGGTGTCGTTGCCGGACTCCTTGAAGTATTTCAGGAAACCGTTCACGCGTTGCGAGTTCCCTTCACGATCCCACGGGCCGTCGTAGTAGTTATATTCCAGCGCGTAGGTCAGCCCCGAGCGGTCGCCATTTCCCGCGCCGGACTTGGGCGACGGCGGCGCTGATAGGTCGATGCTGTCCGCCAGCAGCCCGCGATAGAAATTGTTCTCGCCGATGCCGATGCTGGCGATGCCCTGCGGCAGCAGGTCGAAGAAACGGAACTTCGCCGCGCCCGCCGTGCTGAGATCGCCGAGCTGGCCGTAGAACGGGCCTTTCCAGTATTCCAGCTCCTCGACCAGTTCCGGGATGATCGGGTTCAGGTCGGCGTAGCCCTGGCCGTGCGCGTGCGTCACGAAGTTCACCGGCTGCCCGTCCATGGTGATGGAGAAATCCGTGCCGTGGTCCAGATTGAAGCCGCGGACGAAGTACTGGTTCGCCTTACCATCGCCCGAGTGCTGGGTGATGATCACGCCCGGCACCGTTTCCAGCAGCTCGCCGCGGCGGAGGTAGGGACGTTCCTGGAGTTCCTGGGCATTTGCCTGGCCTTGGGAAGCGCCGGCCGCCCCGCCGATGAGGCTTTCCGCCTTGCCGGTGACGACGAGCGGTTCGAGTTCCTGCGTCTGGGCGGATGCGGTGATCGTGAGAAAAGAGAGATAGAGTGGGGAAAATCTGAGAGGTTTCATGAGAGAGAGTTTGGAATCAAATCGAAGGCATGCGGCTGCCGCAGCGCGGACCGCAGTGGGGGAACGGACGGATTGCCCGATCCTGATCTTCCGGTGAAAGGCACCGGCTCGATTTTCATCCGACTCTCGGCGGCGGCCCCGGCGGGGCTTGCGGCCAGGCGGGCGTCCACACCCGGGCACGGTCCGCGATCTTGCAGTGGCGCGAAACGTCCGTGACGACCCATTCCGCCGCTTGCCAAGGGATCACCGGCAGCTTCGCTTTTTCCAACTTCACCTTCGGCCCGTCCGGCGACGGCGGAGCTTTCCTGCCGTCGGTTCCGGGGATGTCCGCCGTGGCGAGCACCGTTTGGAAATCTTCCGAACTCCACGCCTCGGCCGCCGCCTTCGCCACGCCCATGCGGGGGGCTTCGTGCAGGGTCAGCTTGCAAAACACCGTCACCTGCAGCAGCACCAAGGGGCCGCCCACCAGCTGGGCGAGCGCCAACAGGTAGAGGAATCGCAATTTCCCGGTGCGGAGAAAATTCATTGCGGCATCAGGCTGTGCGATGTTTCCAAATCCCGCAAGCGTCCGGAAGTGACGAACCACTTCAACCATGCGATGTGGGACTTCGGACCCCCGATCATGAGGTTCGAAGCCGGGGGATCGTAGTTCAAAGGTGCTGCATCGCGGCCCGGAGGTGGGCGGGAGGGGTTCGGAACCGCGTCATCGGAGTTCGAAGCTCCGGCGGTGGGGTGAAAAGGTGCGGCATCGGAGGTCGGAACAGCGATGGCGCGGTTCCGAGGTGGGGAGGGGGACTTCCGAAGTGGAGGTCGTTTTTCTGAGTCGTCTGAAAATGAATGATTTGGGAAAACCTCAGTGAGGTGCGTCCAAAACCGGCGGTGGAGGATTTCTCACTCCCCGCCTTGCGCTTCCGGGGCGACCGGGAAGAAGAACGGCGCGCTGCCGTTGATGCCGATGCCGAAGGTGGCGATGAATTTCTGGGTTTCCGGCTTGAGCAGGAAATCCGCCAGCGCGGCGGCTCCGCGGTGGTTGGCGGTGGGGAAGCGTTGCGGATTTGCGACCATCAGGACGTAAGGGCGGCGCATGGCGGGATCGCCTTCGACCATGGTGATCATTTCCTTCCTCGGCATGCGGCCGGTGCGGACGGGCAGGCTGCCGACGATGCAGTAGGCATGGTGTGCGCCGGAAAAATTGAGGATCTCGCGCTTCTCCGTGGCGGTGTCCTGAAGCAGCCACCCGGGGTCGGGTGGCAGTTCGCTTTTCGTGAAGAGCGTGTGGAAAACCTCACGGCTGCCGATGTCGCGGAAATCGACGAATTTCCCCCCGCGCGCGACGATCTGTTTCAGCGCGGCGACCCCGTCCGACATGCCCTTGATGCCCGCCGGATCGGAAGTGGGGCCGACGATGACGAGTTCGTTCTTCGCCCACGGTTTCATGTTCACCGCGAATCCGTCCGCGACGAGCAGGGTGGTGATGTCGCCGGAGTGCATCGTGAGGAAGTCGATCCCGCCCTTGCGGAATGCTTCGTCGAGGACGGGCCGCTCGCCGGCGGCGGCGAGTTCCACGCGGAGGTGGGTTTCCCTGGTGAAGCGCTCCATCAGCGCCTGCCACAGGCCGGTCATGATCATCCCGTTGATCACGGCGACCTTGACCGGGCGTGGCGGCTCTTCGCCGGAGGCGGCGGGGTGGAGGAGAAGCAGAACGGATAGAAGAACGGAGGGAAGTTTCATGGGAGATCAGTAGCTGTCGGAATTCGCGTCGCTGTCGGTGCCGGTTTTCCAGGAGACATCGCGGCGGCCGGGGTCGCCCTTGTGACAGCCGAGATAGTCCCCGGAATACGCCTCCACGTGGCCATCGAGAAAAAGAACGTTTCCCCGGCCCGCATGCGGCGCGACCAGGCTGTAGCCGGCGGCGGACGGATAGATGCTGGCGTGGTCGCCGGGTGCCTCTGCCATGAAGACGACGGTCGGGAGCGAGGAAATCTGCGAGAGCAGCGTGGGCTCGGGGAAGTTCCACGGCGAGAGGTTCATGTTCATGCCATAGCCCAGCGGATACCTCGCCGGCGGGCTCGCCGGCGCCACCCCGGGGCAGATGAAGGGGGAATCATCGCCGGGACGCGGCGATCTCCCCTCCGCGACGAGTTCCTGATAGGGCGGCTGGCCGAGATAGGGGGGCAGGGCGTTGAACCAATCCTCCGGGCGGTTGAGCTGGGAGAGCTTCTGCTTCCCCTGTCCGCGCCGGGGCAGGGCGTTGTTGTGCTCGGTCATGTAGAGGCCGAGCGCCGCCCCCCACTGCCGCAGGTTGCCGGCGGACCGGATCTGCCGGGATTTCACCTGCACCGATTTTCCGGCGGAAAACGCGATGCCACCCAGCGCGACGAAGGTGACGATCACGACGAGAAGCTCGACCAGCGTGAAGCCCGGCCGCGGCCGATGATGGAAAGGATGAGGTCCCGCGCGCATGAGGTCACCGTGAAGGGTCTAACGACGGCGGCGGAGCGCCGGCACCGTGATGGCGAGGAGGGCGAGAAGTCCGGTGGATGTTTCCGGCACGGCGCTCGCCGTCAGCGTGAGCACCGGCCGGTTCGCGGCGGTGGTGAAGCTGCGGGAGTTGAAAACGCCGCTCGCCGTGGCATCCGTGGCGTGAAAATCCAGGCTCGCGGTGCGGCCCGCCAGAATATCCGCCTGCAGCCCGCCCAACGAGGTCAGGGTGACGGCGGTGATTCCGGACGTGCCGCCGCCGAAGGCGAAGGAACCGACGGCTTCCGTCCCGCTCGCGAACAAGGCCGCCAGGGAGTTGAAATTCACCCCCGGCACCGCCGGGCCGGCGGGCGTGCCGCTGCCCTCGGTCCAACTGTCATCGTCGAACCAGCGGACGGCCATGTTTCCCCCCGCGCTGGTGTTGAACACGGGATTGCCCGCGGTGGATGCGGTGAGCTGGAGCGATAGCGAATCCACCAGCCACCCACCCGCGCCGTAAGCGGCGTCGAGCTGGGTCCTGGCGGCGGAGAAATCGAACATCATCAGCGCCTGCAACTCTCCTTTCGGCAGGCCGGCCGCGGAAATGCCGAGGGCTCCTCCGCCGCCGAAGTTTCCCGTGGGGTTGGCCGCGCTCACGAAAGCGTCCGCCACCGGATGGAGCGTGATGCTCGTCGCGGCGGACAAGGAGGAAGCCAGTGCGAGGGGAAAGAGGCAGGCTGTCGCGCGGGAGGAATGATGGTTCATGGCGGATCGGGTAGGCATGATGCTGTAAGATTATGACAGGATGCTGTCAACGTGGATGCGCCCCGGGCGGATTGACATGCCATGATTTGGGATCATGCTGGCAAGATCATGTCCTCATCCTCCTCGCACTTCGTCGCCGAGCGGCGGGCGGCCCACGGCTGGTCCCAGGCGGAACTCGCCCAACGGGCTGGAATCCCGCGCACCACCATCAGCGCGATCGAAGGGGAAAAGCTCACGCCTTCGGTCACCGCGGCGCTGGCATTGGCCGCGGCGCTGGACTGCACGGTGGAGGAGCTTTTCGGCGGCGGGACAACGCCCGTGACGCAAAGCGGTGGTCCGCGGTGGGCGTGGGAGCCGCGCGGAGCATCCTGCCGCTACTGGCAGGCGGAGGTCGGCGGGCGCAGCCTGCTCTATCCGGTGGAGTCGCCGGCGCTCAACTCCCATCCTCACGACGGCGTCTGGCAGGGCGGCGTCCTTCGCGGTGCGATTTCCCCATCGGCCGCCGCCACGCTGGTCGTCGCCTGCTGCGATCCCGCCGCCGGGTTGTTAGCCGCCGAATACGCCCGTGCCAGCGGCTTCCGGATGTTGGTCGTCGAGCGCGGCGGCGCGGCGGCCCTGGAGCTGCTGGAAAACGGCGCGGTGCATGTCGCGGGGATCCATCGCTCCACCACGGAACAACCGGGACGCAATGCGGAAACCGTGCGCGGCCGGTTGGGCTCCGGGCATCGCCTCCTCCGCGTGGCGGAGTGGGAGGAAGGACTCGCGCTGCCCGCCAGCGCCAGGTCCCGCTCGTTTCAATCCATCGTCCGGAATTGCGACCAATGGGCCTTGCGCGAGCCGGGCTCCGCCGCCCGGGAATGCCTGGATGAACTGCTGGCGTCGCGTCCGGCCGCGGGCCGTTGTGTCCACGGACACATGGCCGTGGCCGAAGCGGTTCGCGCCGGATGGGCCGGAGCGGGCGTCTGTGTCAGAATCGCGGCGGAGGAGGCGGGGCTGAATTTCCTCCCGGTCCGTACCGAGTCGCTGGATTTCTGCGTGCCGGACATCCATGCCAAGGATACCCGGGTGCAGGCTCTCGTCCGGCTGCTGCGGAGCAAATCGCATCGCAGGCTGATCAGCGAATTGCCGGGATACGATGCGCGGCACACCGGGGAAATGGCGCTGTGAGGACGCGTTGTGCTGAAGGCAATCGGCACTTGACCGTCCTCCGGCGGGGGAACCAAATCCTCACCGCCATGACATCACGCATCAAACGCGCGCACCGGATTGTTTCCCCGCTGGTTCTGCTCCTGTGCCTGCTGCCCGCCACCGCGGGCGCGCACACCGAGGGTGGCACGGCGGGCGGGTTTGCCAGCGGCTTCACCCATCCCTTGACCGGGCTCGACCACATCGTGGCGATGGTGGCGGTCGGACTGTGGGGTGCCTTCCTCGGCGGGCGGGCGATGTGGACGCTGCCGGTGGTTTTCCCCGTGGTGATGGCATTGGGAGGGGCGCTGGGTGTGTTGGGCGTTCCGCTTCCCGCGGTGGAAACGGGCATCGCCCTTTCCGGAGTGGTGCTCGGTCTGATGGTGGCCTGCGCGGCCAGGCCGCCGCTGTGGGTGGCGGCCGGGATCGTCGGGATCTTCGCGATCTTCCACGGCTACGCACATGGTGAGGAGATGCCTGAATCGGCGAACGCGATGACCTTCGCCACCGGCTTTGTGATTTCCACCGGCCTGCTCCATCTGGCCGGGATCGGCTTCGGGCTGCTGACAAAATGGCCGTGGGGACGCATCGCGATCCGCACGGCGGGTGGGGCGATCGCGGTGGTTGGGGCGTGCTTCCTTTTCAACGTGCTGTGAACCGGCTCCTCCGCAGACCGGGCCGGACCGTGGCGTCCGCCGCCACGCTGGGGTTTCTCGGACTTGCGTCCACGGCCCATGCCCACATGGCCGTCGAGGGAGCGGGGGAGATCGGCAATGGGGCGCTGCATCCGCTGATGACTCCCGCGCACGTCATGATCCTGATCGGAGCGGGCCTGCTGACGGGGCGGCAGTTTTCCACCGACGTGAACCGGCAGATGCGGGTGTTCGCGCCGGCTTCCGCCGTCGCCCTGCTGCTCACGCTGACGGGCCGGGTGACCGGCGTGCATCTTCCGGTTCTCATCGGCCTCGCGTTGTGCCTCGCCATTCTCATCGCCTGGGACCGGAAACTGCCGGCTCTCGTCTCCTGCGGGCTGGGGGCGGCGGCGGCCGTCGGCATCGGCCTGGATTCCGTGGTGGAGACCGGCGGCGCGGGCGGCGTCATCAAGACGCTGGTGGGGACGTGGCTCGTGATGAACGCGCTGGTCTTCTATCTGGCGATCTGCGCCTCCCACGCGGAGGGCCGGCCATGGGCGCGGACCGGCATCCGTGTGCTGGGCTCGTGGATCATCGCCATTTCACTCATGGTGCTGGCGTTTTCCCTGCGGAAATGAACACGCGCTGATCCCGCAATCAGGGGCTCACCATTTCCTGCAGATTCCGCCCGGCGGCGAGGATGGCGTAGTCGTCGTAGGTCACCTTTTCCGCCGGGGGCCAGAAGACACCGGCGGCGATTTGTCCCGCCACCCAGTCGGCGCAGGCTTCGGCGGCTTCGAGGTCCGATGCTTCGAAATGGCTCCACTCGTGGATGGCGACCTCCGCCTCGGTGGAGCGCAGCGTGAAATAACAGGGCGTGGGCATCGCCTCGCCGCGTTTCACCAGCGCGGAGGCATAGAGCGGGAGCTGGAGATTGTGCCACAGGAAGTCGGCGGATTTCCCCTTGTCCTCGCCGAGGTAGACCGCCGGGCAGTCGGGGCTGAGGTGGGCGGGGAGCACGCTGGAGGAGGTGAGTTTTTTCCGGTGCGCCTTGTCCACACCATCGACCTTGCCCGTTTTGTAATCGAGCACGCGCAGCCTGCCGGATTCCCGATGACGGTCGATGCGGTCGATTTTCGCGACGATCAACGCCTCGCCCACCGGCAGCTCGACCTTGCGCTCCACGTCGACGACTTCCCAGCCGTCGCTCCTGTTAACGCCCTGCACCCGCGACAGCCACAGGAAACGCTGGCGCAGCGCCTCGGTCTGGATCCGCGCGGCGAGCGGCACTTTTTTCCCGAACCACTCCGCCACCACGCGGTCGAGCTCGGCGGACAGCCAGCCGTGGATGGCTTCCGGTTTTTCGAAATCCCGCGCCTCCGTGTCGCGGCCCCAGCGTTCCAACACCTCGTGGGCCACGGTGCCGAAATCGCGGGCGTTCCACTCGGCGCGGCCGGTTTCCGAGCCCTGCATTTTTACCGCATGCTTGAGATAGTAGCGGAACGGGCAGGTGAGATAATCGCCGAGCGACGTCACGCCCAGCCGCTTCGGCGGCTCCACCGCGCGCGGCTTCCATTGCCAGTCGGCCTCCCAGCGCAGCCCGGCTTCCGGTGGTTCGACCTCCTTGAAAAGAAGTTTCACGCGTCCCGGCAGCTCGTCGCGTCCGGCGGCTAACAACAAGCGCGATGGCAGCAGCGATTCGCCGCCCGCGCCCGATTTTCCGCAGATCACATCGACCCTGCCGCCCTCGCGCCGGGCCTCCAGCATCGACCGATAGAGAAACGCATCCCGCGCCGCGCGGTCGGAGTCCTTGATCAGGCCCAGCTTGTCCCGGCCCGCCTCGCTCAACCACGGCTCGCCGCCGCTGCGTGCGGGCACCTTGCCATCGTTCATCCCGCACAGCACCAGATGACGGCCAGGTTCATGGAAAAGTTCCAGCCAGCCCTGCACGTCCAGCACCCGTCCGTCCGGCGGCAGCGGGGCGGGGGACGGGACTTCGGAAAGCATCAGCTCGATCCAGAAACCGGCGCCGCGTTTCACCCTGCCCATCAGCGGCGCGGCGTCTGCCAGCCACTCCGTCATCGTTGCCGACATTTCCGCCGTCTTCGGCCCGGTGCGGCCGAGCGCGGCTAACAACCGCTCCGCCGTGCCGATGAAATTCTCTCCCAGAAAACTTCCGCGCCAGCTTTCGAGCGCCTCGGCCGCCTTCAGCAGGGCGTCCGCCGCCTCCTTGTCCCATTCGTTTCGAAACGTTTCCGCCGCGATGCGACGTTGCAGATCCTCCGTCCGCACGACCATCCAGCGGTCGCGGAGTTCGGCCAGCGTCTTCGCCTTCTGCGCGCGTCTGCCCGCCACCAGCACGCCGGTCTCGGGGAGTGCTAACAAATTCGCCATCGTCGCCAGCGTGGGATCCGCCAGCCACCCGGACCAGATCCGGAGCCAGCGCGCCAGTCCGCCGGTCACCGCGGCAGCCGCCGGATGAAACGCCGGCCAGCCTTCACGGGTGAAGGCGCGCGCCAGCTCGTCGCCGACCTCCGTGTCCGCCGATCCCAGCGCGACTTCATCGGACGCGGTCTTCATTTCTCCGATCACCCGCAGCGCTTCGACCGCCTGCTGCCGCGGATCCGCGACGACCTGGATCGAGCCCTCGGGCCACGGCTGGGGGCGGTCCGACCAGGATTTGTCAGGCCTGCCGGTCGTGGAGAAATTTCCGGCTTCCTCCTCCGGCGCTCCGATCAACGCGGTCGCCGTCCCGTCCCAGGCGATCAGCGCGCGCTCGACGAGCGGCGGCATTTCCGCCACGCCTGCCAGAACGACCCGCGAAATGCCGGCAGGCATCTTCAGCCCCTCCGCCAGAATCCGGCTGCGGCTTTTCATTCCCCATGATTGGAGTTTGCGTTCGACCTGATCCTCCAACCGCCCGAGCGCATCCCACCGCTCCGCTTCCACCGTTTCCCGCAGTTTGCGTGCGGCAGCGGATATCAGCAGCCCGTTTTCCTGAAGCGAATGACGCAGCCTGACCATTTCCTGCGCCAGTCCGCCCGCCCAGTTCCGGCCCTCTCCCGGCGGCTCGGGAAACAGCGCGTCATAGTCCGACCAATCCGCCACGTTTTCCAACACCTCCACCCACGCCACGCGCTCGGCCCAATCCGCCGCGGATTCGGAATCGCGCGATTGCAGGAAGGAGCCGGGTGTCGCGACCTTCGGCGACATCACCGCTCCCGCGGTTTCGGCCAGGGCCTCTCTCAGCCGACGCCCGCTCTGCGCGGTGGGAACCACGACCAGCATGCCCGGCAGCTCATCGCTCCGCTCCAGCAGCCACGCCACCGCTTTCGACAAAAACGGCCGGTCCCATCCGAGAAATACACGCTCCACCATGCGCGGCAGCATCGACGGATCGGACCGCCGAGGAAATCAAAATTCCGGCATCGCCGGGTCTCCGGCTTCAAAGGCTTGATTGAACGGCGGATTTTCTCACAGATAAGCCGGTGAGCCGCTCCGAGATCCAGCACCGCGCCGACTTCTCGGCGATCCGCTACGCGCAGTGCTGGGAGGATTCCCGGCTGCTTGCCGAGGCGCTGGAACCGGCGGGCCGCGATTGCCTGAGCATCGGCTCGGCGGGGGATAACAGTTTCGCCCTGCTCGCGGCGGGTGCCGCATCGGTGACGGCGGTGGAGATGAACGCCGCGCAGATCGCCTGCATCGAACTGCGGCGGGCGGCGTATCTGACGCTGGAGCACGGGGAGTTTGTTGGATTGTTAGGGTCCCGGCCGTCGCCGGATCGCATGAAGCTGTATCGCGCCTGCCGGGAGAGACTGCCGGCCGAGGTGAGGGCGTTCTGGGATGCGATGCCGGAGGCCGTCGAGCACGGCATCGGCTCGGCGGGGAAGTTCGAGCGGTATTTCGCCTTGTTCCGCAATTGGATCCTGCCGCTGGCCCACGGCCGGACACGGGTGCTTTCGCTGTTGGAGCCTAGAAGTCCCGAAGAGCGTCTGAGGTTTTACAACGAGGTGTGGGACAACCGTCGCTGGCGTTGGATTTTCCAAGCGTTCTTCTCCCGCACGGTGATGGGGGCGCTCGGTCGCGATCCGGAGTTTTTCAAATACGTCGAAGGCTCGGTGGCGGACCGCATCTTGCAACGCACCCGGCATGCGCTGGTCGAACTGGATCCGTCCGAAAATCCCTACCTTCACTGGATTCTAACCGGCACTTATGGGGCCGTTCTGCCTGAAGCCTTGGAGGAGAAAAATTTCCACGTGATCCGGAATGCTTTGCTAGATGGGAAATTTGAAGTGGTGCCTGATTCGTTGGAAGGCTGGCTTGATGAGGTCCATGGCAGGCGAAACTACGATGCGTTCAATCTCAGCGATATTTTCGAATACATGAGTGAGGAGAATACGCTCGATCTGTTGGAGAGAATCCTTGCCGGAGCAAATCCGGGGGCGCGACTCGCGTATTGGAACATGCTGGCACCTAGATCACGTCCCGAAGTTCTGGCGGGTCGGTTGAAATCGTGCGAATCCGAATCACTTTTTGCCCGGGACCGCGCGTTTTTCTACAGCCGGTTCGTAGTCGAGGAGGTCGCGGGTTGAGCCCCGGCGAATGGCTGGCGGTCGCCTCGGTGCTGGCGGGATTGTTCCTCGGCATGCCGTTGATCCGTCTGCTGGCGAAACGTTTCGGCGCGTCGCCGGAAGTCGCGCGGAAGACGATTCATGTCGCGATGGGGCTGTCGTGTGCGGCGTTTCCATGGGTGTTCGACCGTGCGCTGCCGGTGTGGGTTCTGGCGGCGGTGGCGACGGTGCCGCTCGGGCTGATCCGGATGCTGCCGGCGCTGAGAAACGGGGTGGGCTCGGCGCTGCACGGGATCGAACGGCCGTCGTATGGTGAGATTCTTTTCGCGCCCGCGGTGGCCACGGTGTTCGCCCTGGCCGATGGCGATCTCTATCTGTATGTGGTTCCGATCCTCATTCTAACCATCGCCGATGCGGCGGGAGCCTTGGTCGGCACGCGCTGGGGCAGGCGGCGCTACGGCTCGGGCGAAGGGTTCAAGACGGTCGAGGGTTCGATCATCTTCTGGTTCACCGCGTTCCTCTGCGGATTCCTGCCGCTGATGGCCGGGGCGCGGGTGGATGCGATGCATGCGCTGTGGATCGGGCTGATCCTGGGAATCCTGGCCATGATGGCGGAGGGGATTTCCGACCGCGGGTTCGACAATCTGGTGCTGCCGGTGGGCTGTTTTTTCATGTTGGAAAAGCTGCTGCCGCTGGAGATGCCGGGGTTGGTCGGGCGCTTCGTGGTGCTGGTGCTCCTGCTGGTCCTCGTGCTCACCGGATCGAGGTGGTCCACGCTCAGCGGCGGTGCTTTGTTAGGAAGCGTGCTGCTGGGATACGGCTGCGCGGTGATGGCCGACTGGCGGTTCGCGCTGCCGCCGGTGGCGGTGTTTGTCTGCCACGTGGTGACGACGCGGAAGCACTGCCTGACGGGGAAATTCGACCACCGGCTGGATGCGGTGCTCTCGCACACCATCGCCTGTCTGCCGTGGGTGATCGCCACCGAGTCCGGGCGGATTCCCCTTTCCGTGGCGCTTGCCGGGGTGTCCTTCGCGATGGGCGCGCAACTCTCGATCCTGGACACCGCGACGCGGATGTGGATGCCGCATCTGGGGGCGACGCCTGTCCGATCGGTGCTGAAGGGGTTTCTGGTCGCGTCGCTGCCCGGGCTGGTCTGGCTGTGGCCGGAGGCCGTGCGGTTGTCAGTCCCGGTGGCGGCCGCGCTGGCCTGCATGTGGGCGGCGACTTTGCTTTTCCAGAAGATCCAGTCAAACTACCGCGGGCATGTGACGGGGCTCTGGATCATCAAGGGGCTTCTGGCTCTCGCCGCCTCAACTCCCGCATTGTTCCTATCATGAAATCTCACGAACTTTTCATCTGCCCGCCACCGGAGGATGGTCCTTCCGACGCTGAGGTCAGGTTGGTGGCCTTGGAGGGTGTTCCGGCTGAGACAGCCGGGACACGACCGGTGGTGGCGAGAGCGGCGCTGTGGTGGCGAGACACGCCGGTGATGGACGGCGTGAACATCGGGGCCATCGGTGATTTCGAGGCTGACGATGGGGAAGCGGCGGCGATTCTGTTGGAAGGGGCTGCGGATTATCTCCGCGAGCGCGGCTGCCGGATCGCCGTCGGTCCGATGAATGGCAACACCTGGCAACGGCATCGTTTCGTGGTGGAAAGCAACGGGCGCGGGCCGTTTCTGTTGGAGCCTCGGAATCCGTCGGAGCATCCCGCCTGGTGGGAGCGTGCCGGCTTTTCCGTTCTCTCTCGCTATTCATCCTCGCTGATTCCACTGGATGGAACCGACTCGCTTCCACCAGCGGTGAGAGCGCGGCTGATGCGCTCGGGGGTCGTGGTCCGGAGCCTCGATCCGGCGCGGTATGATGAGGAGCTGCAACGGATCCATGCGGTCAGCTTGAAGAGCTTTTCCCACAATTTCCTCTACACACCGTTGGAGGAGGGCTGCTTCATGGAGGCCTATCAAAAAGTCCGCGAACGGGTCGATCCCGATTTCGTCAGGGTCGCCGAACGCGATGGCGTGCCATGTGGATTTGTCTTCGGCATTTCCGATCTGGAGGCGGCGGCGCGCGGCGAGAAGCCCGCACTCATCGTGAAGACCCTGGCGGTCGATCCCGAGTCGCGATGTGCTGGGCTGGGGAGTTTGTTGGTCGATGAACTTCACCGGATCGGCCGGGAGAAAGGCTACACCGAAGCCATCCACGCGCTCCAGCATGAGTCGAACACCTCGTTGAAAATCACCGGTCGCCACCATGGCGAGACGTTCCGGCGTTACGCGCTTTTTTCGAAACCGTTATGAATCTCGTTTCGCTGTTGGCCGAGAAGGCGCGCTTGCATCCGGAGCGTCCGGCGTTGGTGGATCGCCATCACGGCGTGGACCGCATCGTGTCGTATGGCGAGCTGGCACGCCGGGTGGCGGCCGGGGCGGGGGAACTGCAGGTGCTGGGATTGAAGCGCGGGCAGGTGGTGCTCGTGTTCCAACCGGTTTCCATCGAGCTGTATGAATTCCTGCTGGCGGCGTTCCATGCGGGTTTGCGGGTGATGTTGGCCGATCCGTCCGCGGGGCGGAAGTTTCTATCACTCTGCTGCCGGCGGTTGAAGCCGGATGCTTTTTTCGGATCGTGGAAAGCGCACTGCCTGCGCCTGACGGTTTCCGAAATGCGGCGCATTCCGATCTCCATCTGCTGCGGATGGTTTCCGGCGGCGGGAGCCTGGAGAACGGATGGCGAAAGTGTTCCCCTTGTCGAAGTCGCGGATGACGACGCGGCGCTGGTCACCTTCACCAGCGGCAGCACCGGTGTTCCGAAAGCGGCGGTGAGGAGTCATGGGTTTTTGTTAGCGCAGCACCGGGCGCTTTCGAAGTCGCTGGAGTTCGAGGAGGGCGAGGTGGATCTCATCACGCTGCCGGTCTTCGTTCTCGCGAATCTCGCCTCAGGACTCACCAGCGTGCTGGCGGCGACGGATCTGGCGAAGCCGGGTTCGCCCGATGTGGTGGCGGTCTCCCGGCAATGCAGGGATTTCCACGTCACCCGCTGCGCGGCATCGCCTGCTTTTTTCGAAGGGCTGTTGGCCGGCGGGATGCCTCGTTTTGAAAAGCTCTACACTGGCGGAGCCCCGGTGTTTCCCGATCTGTTACGGCGGTTGCGGGACGCGCTGCCGGACGGCCTCATCCACTCGGTGTATGGCTCGACGGAAGCCGAGCCCATCGCCCATTTTCCCGCAGACCAGGCCAGCGGCGAAACCGACGCACTCACCCGGCGGGGCGGGGGGCTGTGTTCGGGAATGCCGGTTTCCGAAATCCAGTTAGGGATCATCGCGGACCGGTGGGGGACACCGCTCGCGGCGGATGAAATTGATTTTCTATCCGTCGGACAGGCCGGGGAAATCATCGTCAGCGGAGATCACGTGCTGTGCGGGTATCTCGAAGGACTCGGCGATGAGGAGACGAAGATCCGCGATGGCGGAAAAGTGTGGCATCGGACCGGTGACGCCGGGTGGATCGATTCCCACGGCCGCGTGTGGTTGCTCGGGCGTTGTGCGGAAAAACTCCCGCTCTTTCCCGCAGGTGACGGATTGCCGCCCGATGCCCTGCGCTACCCTTTCGCGATCGAATGCACGTTGCGCGAAATTTTCCCCGGCATCCGGATGGCGGCGCTGGATTGGGAAAACCAACGGACCCTTGTCGTTGGAAAAAAATGCGATGCTGCGGAAGCTGCGGCCGTTGGGAAATGGGCGGAAGACTTCGGGATCACTCGCGTCATCGATCTGGAGTCGCTCCCGCTGGACCGCCGGCACAACGCGAAGATCGATTATCCCGCGCTGAGGGAGATGCTGAAGAAGCCTTAGGCAGCCACGGCAATCCTGTGATGGAGTCAATGAGAAGAGAAAGATGATGCGTTGAAGGCACTTTTCTTTCTCCCCTCATTGGCCAGGCGGACAGGAGTGTCCACCCTCCACAGGGAATCACGCGATCTCCTGCTGATGGAAGGCGTGCCAGTCGTCGAGGTTGTTCAGGTTGATGGCGTCGCGGATCTTCCCTTCATCAGGGATTCCATCGGCGCTGAGGATGGAGGTACGGACGTCATCGGCATGGATGTAGCCGGTGATGGCGGCATTGAGTTTCGCCACGGCATCGGCATCCAGCGAGCCGCCGGATTGTTCGAGCACCCAGGCTTCGAATTGCGGGTAGGTCGGCTTGCTCTCGGCGATGAAGCTTTCGAACGCCGCCTTGTCGAGACCGAGGCCGGCGAGGACCATTCCGTCGTAGCCATTTCCACACGACGGATAATCCGGGTGGAGTTTCCCGGCCGCGCCGAGCGAAGCTTTGAGCCAGAGGCGTGGCAGGTGGAGAACACCGAGCGGTCCGGTGGTGCCGGAGCTGATCATGGGGATGATTTGTGACATGGTTTTGGTTGGTTTGGAGGTGGCTGGGACGGTGCCGGGAACAATCCGGAACATCCGTCGTCATGGATTCATGGGATGGCACGGGGCGATTGCAAACCCTTGTTTCGCGGCAAATCGGAAATCGGCGGATTTTTCTCGTTTCATCCGGCCCCGTTCCGTTTCAAATCCCCGCGCCGCAGCCCTTTGCGGAAATTTCATCCCATCAATCTCACCGCCATGTGGAAAGGCCGCTTCTCCCAAGATACTTCGTCACTCGTCCAGCAATTCGGCGAATCCATTTCGTATGACTGGCGCCTGTTTCCGCACGACATCGCCGGATCGATCGCCCATGCCCGCGCGCAGTTGAAGGCCGGGCTGCTCACGGCCGAAGAATTCTCCCAGATCGAAAGCGGCCTCATGGAAATCCTCGGCGACATCGAGGCCGGGAAATTCGAGTTCAAGACCTCGCTTGAGGACATCCACATGAACATCGAGGCCGAGCTCACCAAGCGCATCGGCGCGGCGGGCGCGAAACTCCACACCGCCCGTTCCCGCAACGACCAGGTCGCCACCGACACCCGTCTCTACACCCGCACCGAAATCGACGGCCTGCTCGCCGCCATCACCGGCCTGCAAAAAGCCCTGCTCGACCGCGCGGAAAAATACGCCGCCACCGTCATCCCCGGTTATACCCACCTCCAGCGCGGCCAACCGGTCACCGCCGGCCACCATTTCCTCGCCTACGTGGAAATGCTGGAGCGCGACAAATCCCGCCTAACCGACGCCCGCAAGCGCCTCAACATCTCCCCGCTCGGCTCCGGCGCGCTCGCCGGCTCCACCATCAATCTCGACCGCCGCGCCATCGCCGCCGAACTCGGCTTCGACGGCGTCACGAACAACTCGATGGATGCCATCGCCGACCGCGACTACATCGCCGAGGTCCTGTTCGTCATCTCGCTCTGCGGTGTCCACCTCTCGCGCCTCAGCGAGGACCTCATCCTGTGGTGCACCGCCGAGTTCGCCTTCGCCTCTCTATCCGACGCGCACACCACCGGTTCCTCGCTGATGCCGCAGAAGAAAAACCCGGACGTCTGCGAACTCACCCGTGGCAAGACCGGCCGCCTCGTTGGAAATCTGATGAACCTGCTGGTCGCCGTCAAAGGCCTGCCGCTCACCTACAACCGCGACCTCCAGGAAGACAAGCCGCCGCTGTTCGACTCCGTGGACACGCTGAACCTCATTCTCGCCGTCAACACCGAGATGATCTCCGCCATGGAACTCCGCGAGGAAAACTGCAAGGCCGCCGCTTCCGATCCGATGTTGTTAGCCACCGACCTCGCCGACTATCTGGTGAAAAAAGGCGTCCCCTTCCGCCACGCCCACGAACTCGTCGGCAAGGCCGTCGCCCAGGCCATCGCCACCAAGACCCCGCTCGACCAGCTCGACCTCCCCGCCATCGATCCTGCCTATGGCCCGGATGCCAAGGACGTTTTCTCCCTCGAAACCGCTCTCGCCGCTCGGACGAATCCGGGTGCGCCGTCGATTTCCAACGTGAAGTCTGAAATCACCCGCTGGAAGGCCGCCTTGACTTGAGCGCGATTTCGGGCATTTTACACGCCGATGACTGCTTCAACTGAATTGGATTTAAAACAGCGTCTCGCGCAACTCTCGGAGAAGGAGCGGCTCGCCATGTCCGCCTATTTGCTCCGGCTCAAGCATCAGTCGAGGAGCGGGAGGGGTTCGCTTTCCAAGATCATGAAGGAAATGGATTCCGGGAAAAAAACCAAACTCTCCGACCTCGCCACGAATCTCGGACATGGCTGATGCCTCATCCTACGAGCCGGTTCTCTCGGCCAAAGCTTCGGCATTTCTCGTAGGATTCTCGAAGCCCAGGCAACGGCGGTTGATCGGCTTGCTTCTCCAGCTCGCAGACAATCCCAACCAAATCGGAGATTATTCCGAGCCGGATGACACCGGGCGTGAGATCCAATTTCTTCTGCTCCGGGATCTCCTCATCGCATTCTGGTCCGATCACGCAATCAGGGAATTGCGGATCGTCGAAATCCAAGAGGTTTGATTCTCGAACGGAAAGAGACCTATTTCCCACGAGGGTTTGAACATTTAGGTATTGCTTATCTTGAACCATGAGCTTCGAGGCGAAGCGTAACCGCAGATAAGGCTCGCCCAGACATCCAGATCTTCAGCTTCAAGCATCTCGGTGATTAGCGCATCTCGAACACGCTTCTTGAGCAGATCCAGACTCTTCTGAAGAATGATGTGGAATCGTCGAGCTACAGCTATAATGAATCCTTCTTCGAAGCTGGGTCGTCTATCCCTGTATCCCTTGAGCTGAGGGTGCTTCATGCAATCCTCACGTGTAATCACCCCGCCCGTATGCACAATCGAGTGCCGTAACTGCCACATCAATTGAATCTCAGAGCAAAACTCGTTTGAGAAGAAATTCAGATCTTTAAAAATCAGCGAGAATATCGAGTTCACCTTCCTGATCCACTCCGCACAAAGCTCGCCGGAAGCGCTGCATGATTTCGTCCAGTTTCTCGCCGCGCCGAACCACCATGCCCAGCCGCTCAAGTCCTGCTCGCCCTTTGTCGGGTTGGCCATTGGTGTATCTTCCGTTCCCCTCGCATGACTTCCCGCGTAATCTCGATTTTAGATATGGGCCGGTAAAGAGGGGTAGGCGCAATTGAAGCTGTTGGGCAGGGTTGCAAGGAAAGGCGATCTCCGAATCGCCCAAGCCAATGGATAGTCGATGGGAAGTTGCTTTCGCTCCAGATCATCGACTCACCATTGGCCACGGCGGATCGGAGTCCGCCGCTCCTTGGTGCTCATCAGTTTCAGTTACACCTGAAAGCGGCTTATTGACGATTTCTCTCCCACCCGCCAGCCTGCGGCAGCGAATTGCGGGGAGGTCCGTGCTCCAAGCCGGTCGTGTGGAAATCATACGGCCTCTCCGGGGGTACCCCGGGGGGTCGACAAACCAAGGCATCACGAGGCGAGGGCGTGATCACGCTTCCGCGTGAAAATGCCCGCGCCGGACAGGACGCGTTGGCGCGGGGTGCCTCTCCGCATTCGCGCTTTCCCCATGTCCTCGCAAGCCCATCACATCCGCCGCTTGGCCACCGCCCTCGCGGCGGGGTCGATGGAGGATCGCGTGGCGTTGGTGGCGCGGCCGAAGCCGTTGGTGGAAGACTTGAGAAAGGCGCGCTGGCTGGTGCCGCTGGCGAGAAAACTGAGCCTGGAATTCGCCGAAGCTCCGCGGCCGACGGTGCGGCGGATCGCCGAGCGGATCCGGGCGCACGAGGGATTTGTCAAAGCATTGGCGGAGGGCCGGGGGAGGATTTTCATCGGAAATGTCGCACCGCAGATGGCTCCGGCGGCGGGTGCTCCGAGGATGTGGGAAGTTCCGGAAATCACGACTTTAGGAGATCTAGCGGATATCCTCCGGTTGCACCCGGATGATCTCGGCTGGTTGATCTCCCGGAACACGGAACACTATCGCCATCACTGGCAGGCGAAGCCGAAGAGCGGGCGGTTCCGGTTGATCGAGAGTCCGAAGGTGCTGCTCAAGTTCGCGCAGAGGCAGGTGTTGAGGAAAATCCTAACCGCCATCCCGCCGCATGAAGCGGCTAGCGGCTTCCGGCCGCGCTGCTCGGTCCGCGATTTTGTGGAACCGCATACGGGGAGGAAATTGTTAGTCCGGTTTGATCTGGAGGACTTTTTCCCGTCGATCACCGCGGCAAGAGTTCTGCAGATTTTCCTAACCGCCGGTTATCCCGAGCCCGTCGCCCGTGCCTTGACCTGGCTGACTACCCACGCGGCTCCATCGTCGGTTTTGGATGAAAAGGAACTCACGTGGCCGGAACGCCGTCGGCTGGCGACACCGCATCTTCCGCAGGGCGCTCCGACTTCTCCAGCCTTGGCGAATCTCAGCGCGTTCCGCCTCGATTGCCGTATCGCAGGTCTGGCGAAAGCGGCGGGGCGGACTACACGCGCTATGCCGACGATCTGCTTTTCTCCGGCGACGAGGATTTCGCGCGGCAGGCACGTCGCTTTGAAGTGGCGGTGGGAGCGATCATCATCGAGGAAGGTTTCCGCCCGAACCACCACAAGACACGCGTTCTGCGACAGGGCCAGAAACAACACGCGGCCGGGCTTGTCCTAAACGAAGAACCGAACATCGACCGCCGCGAGTTTGATCGTCTCAAGGCAATTCTCACGAACTGCGCCCGCCACGGTCCCGCTTCACAAAATCGCGAAAACCACCCGGAGTTCGCCGATCATCTGCAAGGCAAGCTGGCGTGGGTGCGCTTCATTCATCCCGGAAAGGAAGCGAAGCTGCGGGCGATCTTCGAGCGGATCGATTGGGGTTAGGCTCGATCATCCTTGCTGTTTTTCCGGGATGAAATCTTCCGGCTCGTCGTTCGGTGAAATGCGGTCCACGTTTCCACCAGAGAACTCACCATGGCGATTCCGGAGCCGGGGCCACGATTTGCCAACTTTTTCGAACGCGAGTCGCTGCGGCCCGACCTGAACCGTGCGATCCGCTCGACCATCGCGTTCCTGATCCCGTTGATCGCGGCGCAGATGGGCTGGTTGCGGATCGATCCGGTGCACGCGTGCATCACGGCGCAGACAATCGCGATGGTGGATGTGCGCGGGGCTTACTCGCTGCGGTTGGGGTTGTTGCTGAGCATGACGGCGGTTCTGACGGCGTCGGTGTTGCTCGGGCGGCTGGGGGTGGATGGCTTGGAAATCGCGCTGCCGGCCACGGCGCTGGTGGTGTTGGGCGGCGGGCTGTGGCGGCATTTGAGTTCGGATTATGGGCCGGGGCTGGCGGTATCGAGCGGGCTGTTGTTTTTCGTTTCGCTTGCACCGGATTCGCCGGTGGTGCAGGCGCATCATCCGGCGCTGGCGACTTTCTGCGGGGGACTTTTGGGAGTGATGTTGCAGGTTTCGCTGTGGCCGTTTCACCCGCAGCATCCGTTGAGGCGGACGGTGGCGGACAGTTGGATCGCGCTGGCGGAATTGCTGCAGGCGATGTCTCCGGAAGAGCGGGGGAGCGGGCAGGCGATCCGGGATAAGGAAATCGCGTTGCGGGCGGCGTTGAATGAATCGCAGGCGACGCTGCATGCGTCGAAGCGGCATTCCGGCAAGGTGCTGCGCCATCTGGAGCTGCTGAATCTCGCTTCCGCACGGCTCGCGCTGCGGGTGATCGGGTTTCAGACGGCGCTGGAGAATTTCGAGAAATGTCCGGGGCATGCGGCGTTTGAGGCCGGATTGACGCCGGTGGTGGCATCGCTGACGAACACGGCTCGGACGGTGGCGCTGGCGGTGGTTTCGGGCGCGCCGTCGCACTGGGCGATGTTCGAGGTCCGGCTGAAACGCTTGGAAACCCTGCTGACCGTGGCGCGGACGCAGGTCACGTCGCAGCTCGGCGACAGTCCGGCCAGCGGGCAGCTGTTGGAGATCCTGCGGCAGATCGAGGAGCAATTGCCGATTGTCCACGCGGCATTGCAGGCGACTTTGGAGCGGACGACGCTGGAGCGGGCGGCGTTTTCGCTGGAGCTTTTCGATCTCGGAACGCTGACGCTGCGGCCGTTGGGAGCGATTCTGAATCTATCGAAACGCGTCGAGCCGGCGCTGGTGCGGCATACGTTCCGGGCCATGGTGCTGAGTGTGATCGGGGTGGCGCTCTTCAAATGGAGCGGATTTCCCCACGGCTATTGGCTGCCGTTCACGATGCTGGTGGTGCTCCAGCCGGACTTCGGATCGACGCGGGAAAAAGCCGCGCAGCGGGTGCTCGGCACGCTGGCGGGCGGGCTCATCGCGAGCAGTCTGCTGTGGTTGCACCCGCCGTTGCCGGTGCTGTTTGTGGCCATCGCCGTGACTATTTTCGCGTTCGGCTATTTCCTGAAACGGAATTACGCGGTGGCGGTGATTTTCATCACCCTGATGGTCGTGCTGCTCACGGAGTCCCACCACCCGGTCACGCTGGCATTCACGCTGGAACGCATGGGCAGCACTCTGGCCGGAGGGTTGCTCTCGCTGGCGGCGGCGCTGATTTTCTGGCCCGAATGGGAGCGGGACCGGTTTCCGGGGATCGTCGCGAAGTCGCTGGAGGCAAATTTCGCCTACCTGAGTCTCATCACGTTCCGTCTCAAGGACGGCGGCACGGAGGATGACGAGCTGATCCAAGCCCGCCAAGCCGTCGAGATGGCGAACAGTGAAGCGTTTTCCTCGTTGAAGCGCATGAATGGAGACCCGAAAAACCGCCAGGACGGCCTCCAGCAAGCCGCTGCCTTGGCAAATGGCAACCAGCGGATCACCAACGCCCTCGCCGTCATCGCCCTCCATTTCAATGACCAGCAGACCCGCCATCCCGAGATGCTCCGGCATTTTACGGCCGTTGCGGACGCCGCATTCCGGGCATTGATCGAGACCGAAACCACCGGTAGGCCGTCGGCCGCGATCAACCGGGTGATGGAGGAATTGAAGAATTTCCGCCTGCCGGAAATCGAGCCGGACCACCTCGATGCCGACCGTTTTCGGGAACCTTGGACCTACCCCCAGCTTTTCCGCGTCGTCACCGAGCTCAGCGCCATGCTGCTGATCGCCCGTGGTTAAATCCGGCCGTCCCGGTTCCGGCCTTGCCAAAGCTTCAAAACCCCGTAGTTTCCGGTCCGAGCAGGTTTTTCCAGACCTCCGACACCCGCATCCGGCCGAGTGCCTACAGATTCACCCCAATTTCCCCGGGTCGTGAAATCGGCCTGCGGTCAGGAAAACCGGAACCACCTGCCTCACGGGCGGCGGCGCAAGCCGGCTTGTTCCGACACGGGTGAAGTCTCCTTCCGCAAGCTGCGGAGCTTCACCCCGGCACCAAAAAGCCGCCGTGGTCGGACACATGCCGGTCAGCACGAGGTCCTTCCAGCATTGCCGGGCTCCTGAGCCCGCCGCGCCGGGCCGCCTGAAACCATGACCCCACTGACAACATGTCAAACGCAACACACGATTCCCGCAACTCGGGAGACAGCCGTCGCCGCCGCTCACGCGGAGGCCAAAACCGTAACAATAACAACAACGAACGCCGCAGCGGCGGAGGTGACCGTGGAGAACGCGGCTCACGCGATTCCCGTGGTGACAACCGCGGCCACTCCCACAGCCGTGACAAAAGCCCGCGCACCGAGGAATTCCGCCCGCAGGCCCCGCGCAAATACGCGCCGCCCAAGCTGACCTTCTGGCAGAAGATCCTCAAGGCCGTCGGACTTTACAAAGAGCCCGCACCGCCGTCCCGCCTGGAGCGGAACGAACGCGCCGAGCGTCCGGAGCGGACCGATCGCAAGGTCGAGTCCACCCCGTTCCCGAGCGGCGATCGCGCACCCAAGTCCAACACCCGCAACGCCCGTACCGGCGAAGGTGACGCCCGTCCGCCCCGCGAACCACGTGAGCCTCGCGAAGCCCGTCCGCCGCGCGAACCGCGTCCGGAAGGCGAGCCACGCCAGCCCAAAGAACGCGCCCCGCGTGGTGACCGCCCCCGTGGTGGCGACCCGAAGAGCGTCGAGTCCACCCGCGTTTACGTCGGAAATCTCTCCTACGACGTCACCGAGCAGGACCTGCAGGAACTCTTCAAAGGCATCGGTGGCGTCCGCAACGTCGAGATCGTCTACAACCGCAGCACCCACCGCTCCAAGGGCTATGGGTTCGTCGAAATGCTCCGCATGGACGAAGCCATCCGCTCCGTCGAGGTGCTCCATGACCAGCCGTTCATGGGCCGCAAGATGACGGTCTCCGGTGCCAAGTCGAAGGGCCAGGACGAGCGTGAGGACATGGAAGGCCGCGTGGACACCCCGCCGGCCCGCGTCGTGCTCGCTCCGACGAATCCGACTCCGGCCGCCGTCGCTCCGGTGGAAGCCGTGGCCGAGCCAGTCATCGAGACCGTCGTCGAGACGATCCCGCAAGCTGCCGCTGAAGACGCTCCGGCAGCCGTCACCGATCTCGAAGCCAAGTATGGCTTCGACGAGCCGAAGGAAAAAACCGGGGACGCGTAATCCACTCTCCCGAGTTTCCAAGATCATTCCCAACCCCCGTCCGGTCCGCCGCGACGGGGGTTTTTGTTTTCAAATGGCAGTCATGAACTCCGGTCCGTTCTTCGTAAGCGCGGGACCGCTTCGGCCGGACTGCGGCGAGAGGTATCCGGCGGATGCGAGAGGATTGGTTTGTTAGGTCTGTCGGCGTGTGGTCCTTGTATCCGGAAGAAAGCGGGAAGTTTTTTGCAGAGAGCCGGGAATGTCGGGAAATCGACTTTCGGAACGTCGGGGCCCTAGGGTGCGTGAGTCGTTCGGAAAAAATTCCGGCGGTTATGGAAATCTAACGAACAAAGCATCCCCTGTCTTCATGAAACGCTTCCTCGGTTTGTCCTCCCTCCTCCTCGCCGCCGCTCCGGCTGGAAACGCCGCCGCCCTGCTGGGCGCCGGCGATTTCATCGTGGCCGTCAATGCGAACGTCTCGACTCCCAACAGCAACTATCCCGGTGGTGAGCCTCCTTCGGCCGCGATCGACGGGACCAGCGCCAAGTACCTCAACGGAGGAAACGCCGGCACCGGATTCATCGTCACTCCCGCCGCCGCCTCGGTGATGCAGAGCTTCGTCATCCAGACCGGGGGCGACGCGAACTACCGCGATCCGGGCAAGTACAAGATTTACGGCACCAACGACGCCATCACCAGCACGGACAACAGCACCGGCAGCGCCGAGAACTGGACCCTCATTTCTTCCGGTTCGCTCGGTCTCACCAACGACCGCAACGCCAACTCGGCCCCTTATTCCTTCGCCAACTCGACCTCCTACTCGTCGTACAAGATCGTCTTCCCCGAGACGAAATACACCACCGGCGAGCAGGCGATGCAGATCAACGAGTTCACTGCGTTCACCGGCACCGGCGGGACCGGCACCTCGATCTTCGCTCCGGGCAATGCCATCATCGCGATCGACACGCCTGTCAGCGTGAGCTTCCACCGCACGTCCACCACCTACTTCACCGGCAGCGAGGGCGCGGACATGCTGCTGGATGGCTCGGCATCCTCGAAATATTTGAACTACGCCAAGAGCGGATCGGGCTTCATCGTGACTCCCGCTTCCGGCAGCTCGGTCGTCCAGTCCTTCACCGTGACCACGGCGAATGATGCGGAAGGCCGCGACCCGGTCGACTACACGCTCTACGGCACCACCGTTCCCATCACCACCGAGGACAACGGACTCGGCACCGAGGACGGAAATGTCTGGACCCTGATTTCCGCCGGGAACCTCACTCTGGCGGCGGACCGCCTGACCACCAGCGGGCTCTACACCATCCCCGGCAATTCCACCGCATTCACCTCCTACAAGATGATTTTCGGCAGCATCAAGAACCCGACCGGGGAAAACTCGATGCAACTGGGCGGCATCCAGTTCTACGATACCATTCCCGAGCCTTCCGCTGCAGCGCTCGCAGGCCTCGCGGTGGTCGGCTTCGGCATCCGCCGCCGCCGCGCGACCCGATAAGAGGGCGCTACCTTCTCATACACACACAACATACCAGCCCCCGTCCGGTCCGCCGCGACGGGGGTTTTTGTTTTCAAACGGTGATCATGGACTTCAGTCCATTGTTGGCGCGTGTCTGAAAAAGGTAAGCGTTGCCCCACGCGGCATATGTACGGATTTGCTGCGGCGGTAGCATAGCGGTCAAAGTTCCCGGTTCTCTCTCAGCTATGCTATCAGACTGCGGTGCTGCGGGCTTTGCCACAGCAGGCCGGGAGCCAGGTGGCGGGGGTAAGGCTGGCCCATCATGCCAGGTAGGTGGGTGAGGACATCTTCGAAGTAGTCCCGGGGATTGATGCGGAGACGGCCGCAGTTGTCGATAAGGAGATAAATGATCGCGGATTTTTCTCCGGCGTGCTCGGCACAGATGAAGATCCTGTTTTTAGCCCCGAGTTTGGTGGGGCGGAGAGCCGGCCTTTGGGTGGGGGGATATATTTTTACCGGCCGATCACTTCCGGCTCTTCACCCGCAACCACAGAAGTCCAGTCGCCGCCACAATCAACACAATGATGATGCTCCAAGGCTTTGATAGTGCCAATTTGTCGCTCGATGTTGTTGCGGGCATTACTTCGGATGCCTTTGATGCTGGCTGCACCGTCGGAACGGCTGGCGGGAGAGACGATGCCTGCGTTACGGCTGCCTGGCTTGGTAGATCGTTCTTTGGTGACAAGCCTGTTGTTGCGAGTCTTTCGAGCCTAGAGAATGAGGCTTCATAAGCCCGCAGTTGCTCGGTTGTAGGTCGGTCAGCCTCAGGGATCTCCTCTTCATCGGATCCTGGGCCGCGTTGGGCACTCTTGCGGGCATCTTGGACCGCTTTGTAAAAGGCATTAACGCGATCAGGGACTTTCTTCGCCAGAGTGTTCAGTATGCGTTCTCCAAAAACGAAAAGCATGGTGTTGTTGGTCTTCCAGCTCCCCTCGGATGTCTGCGCAATATTGCCAGCATAAAACCGAATCATCGCCTCCATCTCTTGCTCGCCCACAGTGTCGGCTGCTCCCATCATCCTGGCTTTGAAGATGCCATCAATTAGGTAGTTCAGTGTTCCTTGCGCCGCTGTGTCTCCAAGTATTCCGGCGATTGGGTGGCCTTGGTTTGCGTTTAGCCAGTCGATAAACGGTAGGAGGTTCTGAACTTTGCTCACGTCTCTTTCTTCGACCACTGCGTCCAATGCCATCAGCGCAGGATTGATGACTAGCTCGATATCACGGTGATCACCAAAAACTGCGGTTCTCAATCCGTCACGAACTTGGCGGAGGGCCGTAGAATAATCTCTCACAACATGTTGAATTTCGCTACGCATCTCCGCACGGTCCCCCATGTTCCGGACCGATATTATGATATGGGTATCACCCATTACGGCGGACGTGAATGTGATAGCAATTGATATGTATTGAATGATTTTCATTAGTCAACAAGAATGCGAGATTGAAAGTAGTGACGAACAAGAAACAGAACCTTGCAACAGTCATCATAAGCTTGGATTCCGATGCATCCTGCTGTCCCGTCGCGAAAACCGTCTGGGTGAATCTGGAGTGAGTCCCTAGTAGTGAAATTTCCAATCGGGCTGAGTTCAAACTTAAAGTGGATCGATGCGGGCATCCCTTGGTAGGGATCAGCATCATTTCCGTTGTCGTGGCCATATGCACCTTTTCCCTTGATATTGTGGTTCCCAGCCTGCTCCCACTGGCAATACGAGCCTTGCTGCACATAGCCCAAGAAATTTCCGGAGGCATTGTGATGGTGGTTTGTTTGTGGGCGACTTCCATCTGAAGTCCAAGTGGTTCGCATGTCATTGTTGTTGTTGCCACGGTTCCGTGCCCGCAGGCCATACCATCCCATGGGGGTTGGTCCTTCGTCGGTTACAGTTTCATCCGGCTGTCCTTTCTGTCCGGTCTTGATCTGGTAGGGGCCTTTGACGATTCGCCCGTAGTCGATAGTGCCGTCTGGTTTTCTGCCTTTGCCGTCGTATAGAGCAATCGTGCCGCTGTTGTTCGTGCGATCATTCCTCCAGAAGCCACCACGATAGATTCGCAAGTTCTGTTCAATGGTCAATCCTCCTGTCGTGATCTTCCAGATCAGATCGGCATACTTCCGAGTGATGTCATCGGCTTGTGTCGATTGGCCTGTGATTTCTCCAAGGTCGCCGATTTCAACAAACAAATCGAGGCCGCTTGTGAATGCTTGAGCCAATGGCCCTGATGGATTCTTGAGATCACCAATCTTGAGTGCCGAGAGCTGAATGCGTTCACCGTTGCCGTTGTGAAAGCGAATGTCTACTCCTTGCATCCGTTCGCCTTGGCCAGCTTGATCGAAAACAATCTCTGAACTTCCTGAAACATTGGTGAGCGGACATGAGAAACGAAGTTTCACAAAGTCATCATCCTTGTTTTTGCTAACTATATCAGTTTTTCCGTCCTGTCTGTTCTCTAGGGAGCCATCGATCATGCTAGTCGGCTGCCAGTCGGTTTCATCGTAGTCGGCATTCTCCAAGGTGACGACCTCATAGATTCCACCGCCTCCCGGTCTAGCGATGGCAGATCCAGGCGCATCAATAGTTCCTCGCTTGTGAGCTATTAATTCCACCGGCAGGAGCGAAACGTGGTAAGCGCGTCCGTCCACCAAGGGAGGCTCAATTTCGTACCATTCGCTGCAGGTTTTGCCCGCAGGGATGGTGATTTTGACCGTCTCGGTGCTCGATATGACAGAACCGGAAGGCCGGGGCGTTGTCCAAGGTTCGAAGGCCAATCCATCATATTGAGGAAGCGGATCGTTCTGATACTCGGTCACCTTGAGATATTGAAGGTCGATATCATTCTTCGCCACCAGATCCCGACCCCAAATCCTGATCCGTTGCTTGCGATGCTTCACGAAATACGTGTCCTGGGTGGTTGGAGGATTCCCGATCGAACTGGTTTTTTTGCAGTACCAGTTTTCGACGAACGATGACGAACCAAAATGGTAGTAGTCCGTGAGAACGTCGCTGGACGAAAACCATTCGCGTTGCTCGGCTTTGGTTTTGGACCACTGGACGGTCGGCACCGCGTCGAATGCGTGCGGCTCGTGCGATGGCCATGTCAGTCCATCCAAGGCGTAAACCCCATCGTATCCCGTTCCGTTGCTGTCGGTGGTGACATGAACCTTCCCGTGCAATCCCTTGCTTTGCATTTCCACTCTCAGCCCCGTGGGATTGGGTGCTAGATCGGAGGGGCCACGGTTTGAGGAATACCCGGCCATCGTTCCGACATTCGCTCCGTTTCCGGCATAGTCGGCATTCGGGTTGAGATTTCCGGACAACAGCTCGGCAAAAACGTTGGGATCCTGGATCGCAGGATGGTTGAAGGCGATCAACTGGGCTGCGTAGTCCTTCTCCCAATCGTCCGCCATTCCGTCGTGATCTCCGTCATTGTGGGGGACCAGCTGGAGCAGGACGGGTTGATCGGCAAGGATTGCGGTAAGGGTGATCCGGCCGTCTGACGCGATGTGGTTGGGCGTGATGGGCTGCGGATACAGGCTGCCGAAAGGCACCACCGTGCCCGTGCCGGTCTTCACGCGCAGGGAGTCGAGCCGGTTGGTGGTTCCGTCCGGGGTGATCACGAAGGGCTGCGCCCCGTGTCCAAGCATCCGGCCGTTCTCGTTTGATAGGGAAACGATGGCGTCGCCTGAGGCAGTGGCGGGTGCGATAAGCTTGAAGACGCCCGACGACACATCCAAAAGGTAGGTGGCAATACCGTTGCTTCCGTCGGGATTGGAAAGCTGTCGGCGGATGAGGACGCGGCCATCATCCGAGAAGGCTTGAATCGATGGCATCTGCGATGCGGGAAACCACTCTTGGGGCAAGGGAATCGTCTCACCGAAACCATCGTCGTAGGTATAGGAAATCAGGAGATCCGCCACTTGATGGGCGGGAACTCCGTTTGCAGCGGGTATGGATCGCTGTTCGGTAGCGATGGCGTCTCCCCAGCGATTGATCGCATCCCAGGAAGTCGCGGGAGGAAGCGTGCGGACGAACCCACCCGGCGTTTCGAGAATCAATGAGATCCCATTGCTTTCAAAGACACGGTAGCCTTCGTCGCTTGAATCGGGGCCGCTCGGATTCAAAGGGTCGCCGGTGTCGAGCGTGCCGTCCTCGACAAGATCGGCAAGGATGGCGGGCAGCGGGTTCCAGCCGCTGGCGGGGGCGGGGAGAATCGTCCGGTTGCCGCCGGCATCCGGAGCGGATATGAGTTCCAGCGCGGTGTTTGGATTCCAAACGGGTGTGGATCGGACGACCACCGAGCCATTGTCGGCAGCGGCATGGAAATACTTGTTAGCAGCGGGTGGCAGAACTTCGATTTGATAGATGCCGGTGGGAATGGTGCCGAGCTGGAATTCCCGTAAATTGGTGACATGGTCGCCATCGGTGTCGAGGTCCGCATCGGCCAGGGCCAGCGGGTCAGATCCCCACGTCACTTCCCAGCCGTCGGGCATGCCGTCGCCATCGGTGTCGGATTGGTAAGGATCGGTGCCGCGAGACGCTTCCTCGCCATTCGCAAGCCCGTCGTCGTCAAAGTCATCATCCGCGGAAGCGGCCAGGGTTTCAAAGCGCAACGAAAACACCGCCTTGAGCTGGCCGATCACGGCGATGGATTTGTTCGCGTCGTCACCGGTGGCGGTGGTCCAAGGGTGGAAATTGGCGGCATCCGCGGCATCCTTGGTTTGGTTCGCTTGCAACTCGGCTTCCAGCCATGCCGGTGCGAGGCGGTGGAGGTGCTGGTAGAATGGTGCGGCGATGGCCTTGAGCTGACCAACCAGCAGAGGAGAACGTTGTGCCAGGGCGAGTTCCGAACCGGCCGCGGGGACGTCCCAGCTCGGGATGATTTTCCCCGGACCCACAAGGTCCGCTTCGATGTCGGCAGCAGTGCTGGCAAAAGCGGAAGGAATGGCTTCCAGCGCCCGCTTGGCCATATATTTGGCTTGGCCGATATTGGCGGGCCCCTTGGGATTGGGATCGGAGACCGAGGGATTGACGACCTTGTGGCCGTCCGCACCGGATTGTGACCACCAGGCCGGCGGTGCCGCCGATAGGGTCATGCCGGAGGCGATGAGGAGTGTCGTCAGGAACCGGAAGGGCCAGGATCTCAGAAACGAGGTGTTGCCTAACATGGGGTCAGAGGAGTGAAGGTGAGGAATGCGATGAACGGTTGGGTCAGGAATCTCAATGGCCGGGGATTACCATGGCGAGGCCGGTTCGGGCTTGCTCGATGACTGCCTTGTCCCTGAGCCGGGTGTGACCCTCGACGGCGGGCGCCTGGCCTCCGGCAAGTGTCGCCATGACGATCAGACTGATGGCGTGGCACAGAATCTGAAGATCTTGCCCGTCACGACGGGCGGGTCCATCAGCTTGAGATGAAACGGTGACCACGGCGGATCATGATTTTCTATCATCATTCATGAATGCCGCCAGATTATCATCGATCTGTAAAACAGATTGGATAACGAAAATCGGCCATGAGGCATGCCGATCTGGTTTCTATTCCAATCTGGAAATCCTGCTCCGCTCTTTCTCGCGGAATTCGGATGGGGTCAGGCCGTATCCTTTCGTGAATTCCCGGGAGAGTTCCTTGGGGTGGGAGAATCCCACGGACAAGGCGATGTTTCCGATGCTTTCATCGCCTCGCAGGCGGATCCTCACTTCGATCAACCGCACCTGCACCAACCAGTCCTTCAGGCACAGTCCCAATGCATTCTTGAATTCCCTCCTGAGAGTCCGTGTTGATATCCCGAGATGTTCCGCGAGCAGATCCGTCCTGAATCCGGACCTTCTTGCCAGTCCCGCGAGACAGCCCAAGTCCTTGCGGACCGCGCACCAGGCATGCGGCCAGCCGATTTCATCCATGATGACGATGAAAAGAGATGAACGGTGTTGATGCGTTTTCATGGTTAGGGATGTGGCGGGTGGCCTCCCATGGGCCTTCAGCCGATTGAACGGAGTCGTATCTATCGGTTTTATCTCGGGAATCAAGAATTCAATTAGATGAATTCCGCGCATGTTCCGCAGCGGGCGCTCGCATGGGGCGGTGGCCCGGATTCTCCAGGCTCCGGCAGGGTGCCATGGCCACCAGCGCTTTGCCAAAGGCACCGGCCTCCATGCCGCAGTCGCACGGGATCGTCTCTGACTCCTTCTCCCATCAACATCCCGCTGGCCATCTCCGCGGAGAAGGCCGTCCCGTTGTCACGAAAAGCCCCGCGCCTCGTGACAACGGCAATGCGCTGAGGGCTCAGCAGATGCTGTGCCTGACCCATGCGGCTTCTGGTGCCGGCGGACGGCTCTCCATCAAATGATGATCCGCCAGCGCGTTAGGTGGCCGGGAGGGGGGTGTCGGTTTAACTCCGCTTGTTTTCGTTCTGGGGTTGAGTTTCGCGTTTCACGGACACACATTGCCGAGGATGCCAAGGCCCTCGTGAATGGCTGGCTCATCCCGAATCAAACCACCTAACCACCATGAGCGATGATTTGAAACTGTTCGTGCCGTCCCACCCGCTGCCCGCCGCGCGGACCGGCTTGCTCACCCAGTTCGATCCCGGGATGCGCACGCTTGAGGCGGGCTATCGGATCGCGCCGCAGTTCCGGGCGCTGCCCGTGGACATCGTGTTGGAAAAGGATGTGCCCGTCCGGCTGCGGGACGGAGTGACGATTCACATCGATGTGTTCCGCCCGGTCGGGACGGAGCCGGTGCCGGTGATCGTGGCGTGGAGTCCGTATGGAAAAGGGCAGGGGGCTTCGCTCAGCGTGATGGGGGTGTTCGGCTTGGTCGGACTGGACAACGGGATCGTCTCGGGGCTGTCGAAATTCGAAGGCCCGGATCCGGCATACTGGTGCGCGCGTGGCTACTCGATCTGCAATCCCGACATCCGCGGGGTGGTCGATTCCGAAGGCGACAGCGTGATCTGGGACCGGCAGGAGGGCCGCGATTGCCACGACCTGATCGAGTGGCTGGCCGAACAGGAATGGTGCTCGGGAAAGGTCGGCATGAGCGGCACCTCCTATCTGGCAGTGTCGCAGTGGTTCACCGCCGCCGAGCGGCCGCCGCACCTGGTGGCGATCAACCCTTGGGAAGGAGTGAGCGATGTTTACCGCGACCTGGTGATGCGGGGTGGCATGCCCGACACCGGGTTCGCCCAACAGCTTCAGGAAGGCAGCTTCTTCGGGAAAAATCGCAAGGAGGATCTTCTTTCCGAGGCCGAGCGTTATCCGCTCATGAACGGGCTCTGGGAAAACAAGATCCCGGATTTCCAACAGATCTCGGTGCCTGCCTACATCGTCGCGAGTTATTCAAACACCCTCCACACCGCGGGGACCTTCCGCGCCTGGCGGAGGATCGCCTCGGAGGAAAAATGGCTGCGCATCCACAATGGTCAGGAATGGCCGGACTATTACGACGAGGCGAACGTCGAGGACCTGCGCCGTTTCTTCGACCACTATCTGAAGGGCGAGGAAAACGGATGGAAGCACACTCCCCGCGTCCGCTACTCCTTACTCGATCTCGAAGGCGGCGACCAGGTCAACATCGCCGCCGATGCGTTTCCACCTTCGGGCGTCACCTCGATCAAATATTTCCTCGATGCGAAATCGCGCACGCTCACGACGAATGCGCCCGCCGCCGCGTCCGCCGCTTACGATGTCGCCTCGAACCCGAACGCGGTTTCCTTCATCACCCGGTTCGCGCAGGAGACCACCTTGGTCGGCTACCCGAAGGCGCACCTCTGGGTCGAAGCCCGCGGTTCCGATGACATGGACCTGTTCGTGCTCATTCAAAAACTCGACGCTCACGGCACGCCGCTCCAGGCATTCACCGTGCCCAACCAGAGCGCCGTCGCCCACGACCTCACGGATCACGGTGCGACCATCCTGCGCTACAAGGGGGCGGACGGGCGGCTCCGGGTCTCGGCCCGGCATCTCGACCAGGAAGCGTCCACCGACGAAGTGCCCGTGCATCGTTTCGACCGGGTGGAAAAACTGGCGGACGGCGAGATCGTGGAAATTGAAATCGATCTGATGCCGCTCGGGCTTGTTTTTTATCCCGGCGAGCAGCTCCGCTTCATCATCAGCTCGCGCAATTTGTTGGGAACGCTGATGCCCGCGATCCGCGAGTATGTCGGAGCCAACCGTGGAACGCACGTGATCCACACCGGCGGTCGGCATGCCTCCTGCCTGCAGCTCCCCGTCCTCGGCCCGGTGGCGGCGGCCCGGTGGCGGCGGCCGGCTGAATTGTGTTAGGCAAGGGCGTTCCGGCGGATCGGGACCACTCTCCATTTGGAGAGTTATCGGCTCCCGTCGAAAGGATGATTTCCTCATCTCCGTTGTGGCTGATTCCATTCTTGATCATGATGAGGATTTCAACGCTGAAACCGGCATCCTTCCGCGTGAAATCGCGCAGGATGACCCTGTTGCTTGCCGGCGCGGCCGCCATCGTGGGTTCGTGTCAAATCGGCATGGCCAAGGAGCTTCTGTGGTCGCTGGCCCCCGTGACCCGTCCGGCGGTCCCCGAAGGTGAATTGGCGCAACCCATCGACCGGTTTCTCGAAGCGGAACGTTCCGCCAAGGGACTCAAGGCGGTCGGGCCTGCGGACAAGCTCACCTTGCTGCGCCGCGTGCATCTGGATCTGACCGGACTTTCGCCTTCGCCTGCGGAACAGGAGGCTTTCCTCGCGGACGCTTCGCCAGATGCCTACGAAAAGGTGGTGGACCGGCTTTTGGGCAGCGAGCAACACGCGGTGCGCTACGCCCGCCATTGGCTCGATGTCCTGCGTTATGCGGATGTGGACGAAAAAATGGGGCCGGGATCGGGGATCCATCTCTGGCGCGACTGGGTCATCAACGCGCTCCGTGACGATCTTCCGTATGACCAGTTCGTGCAGCTCCAGCTAACAGGCCGCCGCTTCAGCGAACGGACGCAGATGTCGGACACCGGTTTCCGGTCGCGGAAGGAGCCGAGGCCGGGTGACATTTTCGCGTTGGGATTCCTGTCCCGCGGTGTCGGGGCGGATCCACAGGACCTCGCCATCAACGCGGTGGATACCGTTTCGACGGCCTTCATGGGACTCACCATCGGTTGTGCGAAATGCCACGACCACAAGTTCGATCCGGTTTCGCAGGTCGATTATTATTCGATGAAGGCGTTGTTTGATCCGCTCGTGATCAAGAAGGTGAATCTCGCGAGCGCGCAGGATCTTGTCGCCGCCGGCAAGGCGATGGAGGAAACGCAGAAAAAGCGCGCGCCTTTCGAGAAAGAACTGGCTGCATTTCTCGACCCCTACAAGACGAAGCTCCGCCAGGAGCGCATCGCGATGCTCACCCCCGAGGTGCAGGTGATCATTCGCAAATCCGAGAAGGAACGGACGGTGGAGGAGCAAAAAATCGCCGACGATTATTTTCCCATCCTGCGCATCGACAACGACAAGATCGAGGAAGCGCTGCCAGCAGATGCGATCAGCACGTTCCGCGAGTTGAGACGAAAAGTGGATGAAGCGAGCAGGGGAATTCGCGCGCCGGAGCTTCCCGTTTTCAACACGGTGGACGTGGACCGCAGCCGCGAGCAGTTGAAAAGCTACATTCTCACCAGCGGCGAGCCTGCCCGGCCCGAGCTTGATAAAGAGGTGAAACCCGGCTGGCCGTTTTCTAACGGCGAGTATGATTTCCGTGACGGCCGGATCGAAGCCTTCGCGGATTGGCTGACGCATCCCGCCAACCCGCTCTTCGCCCGCGTGGCGGTCAATCGCCTCTGGCAATGGCATTTCGGCGTCGGGCTGCACAAGCTCCCAAGCGATTTTGGCGTGGAACCGGATGAGCCTTCGCATCCGGCGTTGCTTGATTGGCTCGCGTCAGAATTCGTGAAACGGGGCTACAGCATGAAGGCGATGAACCGGCTCATGGTGACCTCGCAGGCCTATCAGATGAGTTCGGAAGCGCCCGCAGATTCCATTGCGAGCCACAAGATCGATCCGGAAAACACTTATCTGTGGCACTTCCGCCTGCAACGTCTGGAGGCCGAGCCGATCTGGGACGCCATCCACGCGGCGGCAGGCAGTCTGGATTTGCAAGTGGGTGGTCGTTCCTTCGACCCTAACGGCGGTGCCAAACGCCGCGCCGCCTACATGATCCGAGGCTATTCGCCGAGCCGCGACGTGACGCCCGGTTTCCTCCAGTCCTTCGATGTGGACGACGGCCGCGTCCCTTGCCCGGTCCGGACGCAAACGGTCACCGCACCGCAATCGTTGTTTCTCATGAACAGCCCGGAGATCGAAACCGCGACCACCGAACTCGCTGCCCGCTTGAAAAACGAGTCCGGCGGCGATCTGAACCGCGCGATCGATCTGGCCTACCGACTCACCATCGCCCGGCCGCCGAGCCTGCCGGAAATCGACCGCGCCGCCGCTTACCTTGAAAACAACCCCGAGCGCCTCAAGCAGCTTTCGTGGCTCATTTTCAACCTCGATGAATTCACCTATGTCCGGTAACCCATTTCCCTGCGGCCGCATCTCGCGCCGCAACTTCCTCTTCCAAGCAGGCGGCGGATTTCTCGGCACCGCGCTCGGCGGGCTGTGGGCGCAGGAAGGCGAAATCAAGGACGCCATCCTCGGCCCTCATTTCCAGCCCAAGGCGAAGTCCGTCATCTTCCTCTTCATGTGCGGAGGTGTTAGCCACATCGACACGTTTGATCCGAAAGGCAACGAACACGCCGGCAAATTCATCGACGCCATCGGCTTCGGCGACAATCAGGCGTCGATGCGGCGGCCCGTCATTCCCTGCCTGCGGACCTTCACCCGTTATGGCAAATCCGGCATCCCGGTGTCCGATTGGTTCCCGCACGTCGGCGGGGTCATCGACGACATCGCGGTCGTGCGCTCGATGTGGTGCCACGAGTCCAACCACTTTCCCGCCGTCATCGAAACGAGCACCGGCCACCGCGGCCGCGCGTTCGAACATCCCACGTTCGGCAGCTGGATTTCCTACGCCCTCGGCTCGGTGAACCACAACCTGCCGACCTTCGTGAACATCGGCCGCCCTTCCTCACCCGTCCAACTCACCGGCGGCTACCTCGGCGCGACCTACTCGGCGACGCCCTTCCAAGCCGGTGAAATTCCGATCCCTAACCTGCATCCACCGAAAGGCACTTCCAGCGCCGAACGAGACCGGCAGGCGCAGGTGCTCCACGAAATGAACCAGGAATTTCGCCAGCGCTACGCCGTCAATTCCGACATCCAGGCCCGCGCCAAGGCCTATGAACTTGCCGCAGCCATGCAGATGTCCGCGCCGGAAGCCGTCGATTTCTCGCGTGAGCCGGACCATGTGAAAGAGCTGTATGGCATCGACCGCCCGGAGACTGCGGAGTTCGGCAAACAACTTCTCCTCGCCCGCCGTCTGGCCGAGCGCGGCGTGCGTTTCATCCAGATCTGCAACTCCGGCGGCGGCAACGGCGGGTGGGATGCCCACGGCGACATGAAAACCCACGAGCCGCTCTGCCGCGCCACCGACAAGCCGATCGCCGGCCTCATCCGCGACCTCAAGCTGCGTGGCATGCTCGATGAAACCTTGGTCGTCTGGACCAGCGAATTCGGCCGCACGCCGTGGTCGCAAAACACCACCGGCCGCGATCACAACCCGAAAGGCTACAGCTGCTGGCTCGCGGGCGGCGGCATCAAGGGCGGCGTGGTCCACGGCGCGACGGACGAAGTCGGCTACAAGGCGGTGGAAAGCCCCCATTATCACAGCGACCTCCACGCCACCATCCTCCGGCAGCTCGGGATCGACCACACCAAGATGGAAATCCCGTCGCTCGGCACCGTCTCCCGCCTCGTCGAGCACGGCGGGCCGATCAAGGAGATCATCAGTTAGGTCCCGCGTCTAACGTCCGGCTATTTGGTCCAACACCCAAGCCGTTCGCGCGGCGCTGCGTCCGGTGCTGGGGCAGGACCCCTGGCCGCGGAGTTCGGCCACGATGGTTTCGATGAGTCCCTGCTGGACATGATCCGGTGTCGGCACCTCGAACTCGGTAACACCGTCCGCATTCACCAGTGTTGCCTCGGTTTTTCCGAACGTCGGAAGAATGATTTTCCCTCGCGATCCGACGAGCTCGATTTCGTCGCGTTCCGCACCCGCCCCTGCGGCGAAGCACCACAGCGCGGAACCTTCCGTTCCCGACTCGAAGGTGAAGCGGGCTGAAACGGTGTCCTCCACCGCGTAATGGCCGCCCAGGTTGCGGGCCTTTCCCTGCACGTCCGCCACCGGTCCTAGCAAGAAATCGAGAATGTCCAGTTGATGGGAACCGAGATCGAACAGCAAACCGCCGCCCGCCGCCTCGGCATCGTAGCGCCAGCTCGCCGCTGCCGCCGCATCCTGGGACGCACGAAGGAACAGCGAAAGCCGCGCACCATGGACCTCGCCGATCCTGCCTTCCAGCAGCCACTGTTTCGCCTGCATGAAATGCGGCAGGCACCGGCGGTAATAGGCGACGAAGAGCGGCACCTCAGCACTCTCGCAAGCCGCGATCATCGCCTCGCACTCGGCAAGCGTCCGTGCCATGGGTTTTTCCACGTAAACCGGCTTTCCCGCCGTGGCCACCGCGATGGCATAACTGGCATGCGAACCGGGCGGCGTGGCGACATAGACCGCATCCACTTCCGGATCGGCGATCAGGGCGTCCGCGTCGTCATACCAGCGCGGCACTCCGTGGCGTTTCGCGTAGTCCGCCGCAGCGTCTCCGTTCCTGCGCATGACCGCCACCAGTTGCGACCCGGGCACCTTGGAAAAGGCGGGTCCGCTCTTGCGCTCCGTCACATCGCCACAACCGATGATTCCCCAACGAATGGTTTTCATGCCGCGACGCTGGCCGATGCGACGAGGGATGGCAAAACATTCGAGAGGCGGCCGGAAGACCGGCTGTGGGAATCCATCAGAGTCCGCTTGGAGGGGCGGGAGCCGCCCCGTCCAAGATTCCGGTCCGCGTGATCAAGCGATCTGGCGTGAGGAAATCGCGCGCTTCGTGTGTTCCACGGTTTCCGCTGCTTCCTCGTCCATGGAGGACAGGATGCCGGCCAGATCGGTCGCGATTTCCTTCCGCATGTGGGAGACGAATTCGACGCCCTTCGCCGTGATGCGCACCATGATCTTGCGGCGGTCTTCCGAGGCGTGGACGCGTTCCACGTAGCCCAGCTTTTCGATGCGATCCACCAGGCCGGTGGCCGCTGCGGTCGAGTGACCCATCTTGGTGGCGATGTCGGTCATCGTCAGGTATTCTTCGCTGGAAAGATAGGTCAGCAGGAAGAATTGGGGATACGACAGATTGCCGCGGTTCAACTCTTTCGAGAGGTTCAGGATGCAGCCGCGCTGGGTGAACAGGACGAAGTCTGCGAGACGGCCGGCGTCGGCCTTGACCGAAGCACTCGGGGTGCTTGATAAGCTCAGTTTCATGGGGGGATGTTGTTGGGGGGAAACCCTCCACGGGGTGGGGGAGGGGACAGCAGATTGCTTGCTGACGGTCAGACCCTGCCAGAATTCCGGACTCGGCGATATTACGCAATCGCGTGACAATGAAGATTTGTGCACCGACCCATATCGCGCCCATGAAAAATTTCATGGGAACCCTCTATCGATCTGTCCATCGATCGCGAAATCCGGCAAGGCACCTGCACCCCGGCTACGGCTTTTTCTTCAGCATCCCGGGCGAGTTCCATTTGATGACATGATAGATCGCCGGGGTATCGCCGGCATTGCGGATGCTGTGCGGTTGATTCGCCGCCTGGAAAATCACCGAACCCGGCCCCACGGTCTTGAGCTCGCCATTGACCAGCGACTCCACCGTTCCCTCCTTCACGATGATCAGCTCCTCGTCCGGGTGCTGATGCGGCGGGTGCGCCTGCTCGCCGACCTTCAAGGTCGTCACATGGCATTCCAGCTCATCAAGCGTTGCGGTGGCCGCCCGGCAGACCTGGCGGAGTTCCCCTCGGGCCGACGACCGCACCGGCAGTTGCGCCCAATCGAAAATCTTCGATCCCATCACCGGCGGGGCGTCCTCCGCCGCGGGCGTCTCTGCCGGGGCGGTCACCAGCTCGGGCGGCAGCGCGGTGATGGGCCGGTATTCCACGTTTCGATAGAAAATCTCCGCCCCTTCCGATTGCAGGATGATGGGCCCCGCCGTGACGGGCGGACGATCCGGTTGGTCGATCTGCCGAGGACCATGCAGCCGCATCACGACTTTCCCGTTCACGAGGTGGAGGATGTCGTCGCCATAACAGACGATCTCGACGCTGTTCCACTCGCCATTCGGCTTCTCGTTGTCCGGCTGCTTCACGCAGCGTCCGTCCTGTCCGGGCACCTGCGAAAAGACGTGGAATTCACCCTGCGGGTCGTAGTCGAAAATTTTGCGTTCGCCGTCCTTCCGTGCCGTGGACTTTACGGAAATCTCAGCGCCGATCGCATAAAGGTCGCCGACATCGCGTTCCTGAATCTGCAATTCGATCGACCGCGCCCAGGTCCGGCCTTCCGCCCCCGGCGCGGAGTGGACGTGATAGAGCAGGCCGCTGTCGCGCGGCGTTTCCGGCCTGTTGCGGGGCGCCCATTTCAAGTTCCCCCACTTGAACTGAAGCCGCAGCCGGTAGTTCTGCAGCGATTCGTGGCTGCGGAGCTCGCCGAACACCTCGCCCGAGATGCGGATCGCCTTCTGGCCATCCACCTCGACCACGGTGAACACCCGCAGCGGGTCCCGCCCCGAGCCAACGGCTTCCTGATACCTGCCGTCCGGCCCCTTGGGCAGGCAGGGAACCTCGGACGCCGGGTCCGGGCGATCCAGCCACGTCGACCACTCGCTCAGGTCACGGCCGTTCCAAAGGGATTTCCACGCGTCCTCCGCATGGACGTGGGCCAGGGAAATCAGGGAAACGACAGCGAGGGTGCGGGAATGGCGCATGAGGGTGAGATGGATTTGAGAGTCAATCTGCCGGTCCCCGGAACGGATGGAAATCTCAAAGGCACCCACCGGAAGAATTTCCGAGGAAAGAGGCCGGCTGCTTCTCCCTACCCCAACTCCTCCTCCATGAACGCGAGCACCACATCGACGAGTTCGTCCATCGCCTCGAAGAGTTCTTCCTCGATGGTGGCGAGGTATTCTTCTTCGGTTTCGCTGTAATCGTGGCGGTCATCGGGGCGGGTCTCGCACCAGCGGCTGGCCTTGATGGGATCGGCCAGCATGGTCGCGCCGACGAGCTCGAAGGAATTGATCACCCGCTGGTGATTCACGTCGCTCTGCCAGAACCCGTGCAAGCCATCGTCGCCCTCCAGCAGCGGAACGGTTTCATAGACATCCATCAGCGCCCGCTCCTCGCGGCTGAGCGCCCGCCCGGCCGATTCGCTCTCCAGGCGATCCACCAGCGTCTCCACTTCATCCGGCCATTCGATTGGTTCGTGAGAAAACATCACGCGCGGACTTAGAACACGGGCAGCCACCTTGCCAAGCGAAACGAGGGGAGCTCCTCCACCTGAAACGGAGGATGGTTCCATGACTGAAATCCCATGCCCAAAGGTCCGCCCCTCGGGCATGCGCCCCTCACCGATGACTCCATTCGCCTGCCCCGGTGCGGCCGGGGTGGCATCGCCGCCGGGCTGCGGCCAGACGATGTGACCGGCGGTCTTCCATCCCGCCAGCGTTCCGCCGGCGGCGCGAAGGCGGTGAACAGCGCTCCCTCGCAGGAGTTCGACCGCGGCACCACTCCTGGTTGATCGGTGTCCCTCCGCGGGGATTCGGATGAACCACGAAACACACGTAATAGCACGAAGGATTGGAAACCTGGAGAACCGGGGATTCCGACTCAAAGCCCGGCAAGGCATCCACTTTTTGTGAATCTTCGTGTCTTTCGTGGTTTCTCATTTTCCAATCGAGGGTTAAATCTGGCGGATGACGAAGCACGTGATGATCACCGGCTGCACCCGCGGCCTGGGCCTGGCGATGGCCCGCTCCTTCGCCGCCAGGGGATGGCGGGTTTCCGGCTGCGGGACGAAGCCGGATGCGGTCGAGCACCTGAACGCCGAGTTGGGGAAATCAGGAAAAAGCCACCTCATCCGGACCTGCGATGTCACCTCCGCGGAGGACGTCGCCGCCATGGCCGGAGAAATCCTAACTGCCGCCGGTGTGCCGGACCTGCTGCTGAACAATGCCGCAATCATCAATCCCAACGCGCCGCTGTGGGAAGTGTCGCCGGAGGATTTCTCCCGCGTCATCGATGTGAATCTCAAGGGCATCCACCTCGTGCTCCGCTCCTTCCTGCCCGCCATGATCGCGCGCGGCAGCGGGGTCGTCGTCAATTTCTCCTCCGGCTGGGGCCGATTCACCTCGCCGGAAGTCGCGCCGTATTGCTGCACCAAGTGGGGCGTGGAAGGCCTCACCCAGGCGCTCTCCCAGGAACTTCCTTCCGGCCTCGCCGCCGTCGCCCTGAATCCGGGCATCATCGACACCGAAATGCTGCAAAGCACCTTCGGCGCTTCTTCCTCGGATTTCCCGGCCCCCGCCACGTGGGCGGAGAAAGCCGTCCCCTTTCTCGAAAAACTCGGCCCCCGCGACAACGGCAAGGCGCTCACGGCGCCGCAGGGGTGAGGGTTTTGGTAAGGTCCGCCGGTTTGAAGCGGATTCGGGCTAAACCTTGGGAACCAAAGGACTCAGGAGGAAGCCCGACGGCGGTGGTTTTTGCCTCACCGCGACAATCCGGAAGCCTTCCTAAACTGAGCTTGCGACCCGATGCTCGGTCACCTTTTATCACGCCAAGCGGAAGGGATGAGAGCGGATTTTCCCGACTCGAAACTGGACGCTTACTCAAATCTAAGCCATAAATCCAATTGGATGAACGATCACCAGCTCAGTTCGAACTCGACTTCAGGACAGGCCGGCCCACTGCCATCACAGGGCCTGTCGTCACCTCTGGCGAGCGAGCAGCTTGCTCTGCCACTAACGCACGGCGAGCTCGCGGAATCCTCCAGATATCTCAACTCTCTCCCTCTCGCGAATCGCTTCCGCCTGATGTTTGGGCAGCCGCTTTTATCCGAAAGACGCGAGAGTGGGACGTCCCGCTGATTTCCCTCTCGAAGCTCGGACTCACTTGCGATGAGGACGACTTCCTGGAATCGAAAACTCCCCAGACCTTTCAGCCCCTCGTCAGCGGTGCGGAAGCCTGCCCCTACGTTGATAGGACCGCGGGTGTCGTCTACAAACTCTTCTTCCTCCTGAAGAACGGCGCATTGGGGAAAAAGCTCAGCTACGGACTCGGTGCCAGCGGACGATTTGAATGTGTGATCGAAGACGCGACGTTGGTGGACACGCTCACCAAGCTCATCACGCTCCACGATGCGGGCGGCCATTCCACAGAGATCGTCGGACTCAGCGACGACGGCAAATATCTGATCGCAAAACAGCCGCTAGCTTCGCCTTTCAAGGACTTCGAGGAAGACCAGAAAGCAGCCGTGCAGTCCATCAAGGGTGTTCCTCTTTCCAGTCAAGGGATCCGTGGCGGCGCGGTTCTGATTTGGGTGAATGACCAACCTTGGATCGTCAGTGATCTCCACAAAGGCAACATCATGCGGGATGCGGATGATCGCCCCACCATTATCGATGCCCTGACCGGTGCCGTTCCGCCACTGGCCTATGACCAGCTCCGGCAAGTGCGCGAGGCCGTTCAGGATGCCCGCGACTTGCGCGAAGGCAGAGCTCCGCAAGCACGCCTCAAATTTGAGGATGTGGATGATCGGGATTTGTAGCTGCACCAAGTGGGGCGTGGAAGGCCTCACCCAGGCGCTCACGGCGCCGCAGGGGTGAGAAGTCGCGGATTCCGGCGCCTTGGGATTCAGTCGGAGCCCTCCGACTCTTTCAAATGCCTGTTATCCGGGGCTGGCCCCGTCGCACATGCCCCCCTTCGAAATGAAATATTGTCTATCAGACTTTGATGCGATCGGCCAGGGTGCGGGCTGAATCCATCGCGAGGAAATCGTGGGGGAAGCCCATGGTCACCGCGCTGGCCTTCTCCAGCCGTTCGAGATGATCCGGGCCTAACACGACGTCGAGGCTGGCGAGATTGTCCTGCAGTTGCGAGAGCTTCCGCGCGCCGATGATCGGGATCACCGGGACCGGCCGGGTCCGCAGCCAGGCCAGCGAAACCTGGGCCGCGGAGACGCCGAGTTCGCCCGCGATGGCGGTCACCTCGCGGACGACCGCCTCGGCCTTGTCTTCGATGGAGCCGAAGCCCTTCATCATCTCGCTGTGCATCCGCGCGCCGTCGGCTTCCGACTGCTTCACGTTTTCCGGCAGATATTTCCCGGTGAGCATGCCGTTGCGCAACGGCGACCAGGCGAGGACGGTCATCTGCTGGTCGAGCGCCATCGGAATGAGTTCGCGTTCCACGGTGCGCTCCAGCAAGCTGTATTCGATCTGCAGGCCGACGTAGCGGGTCCAGCCGCGGAGCTCCGCAAGGGTGTTGGATTTCGCGACGACCCAGGCCGGCGCGTCGGAGATGCCGACATAGAGCACCTTGCCCGCGCGGACGAGATCGTCGAAGGCGCGCATGACCTCTTCCGCGGGAGTCATCTGGTCCCAGATGTGCAGCCAGTAAAGATCGATGTAGTCGGTGCCGAGCCGCTTGAGGCTGGCTTCCACGGCCTGCACCATGTTCTTGCGCTGGTTGCCGCCGGCGTTGACATCGGTCCGGGGTTTGCCGCTGAACACCGAGGGGGAGATGGTGTATTTGGTGGCGACGACGACCTCCTCGCGGTGGCCGGCGATGAATTCACCGACGAGTTTCTCGCTGGAGCCGTTGGTGTAGATGTTCGCGGTATCGATGAAATTGCCGCCGGCCTGACGGTAGGCATCATAGATTTTCCGGGATTCGTCCTTGGCCGCGCCCCAGCCCCAGTCGTCGCCGAAGGTCATGGTGCCGAGTGATAGATCGGAAACGCGAAGGCCGCTGCGGCCGAGGAGTTGGTAATTCATGGAGGTCATGGGATGGTTTGAGGAATGGTCGCAAGCTACACGGGGCTGCCCCGGATCCGGTAGACCATTGCGCTCAGGTTCTTGCCTGAAACGATCACGGGCCGGTGATTCCGGCGGATTTGAACAGCCGGTTGACCGGGGCGGGATCCGACCTATGGGTAGCGGACCCACATGAGCGAACTGACCGAACTGCTGGAACGGCACTGCCGTGACGAAGTGACCGCCACGGTGATCCCGCGGCTCATGCTCACCCGCTGGGACGAGAAAACCGAACCCTCGGCCGTTGTCTTTTTCCCGCTGCTTTGCGTCGTCGCACGAGGTCGCAAGCGGGTCATGCTGGGAGATCAGGAGTTCTACTACGATCCGGAAACCTACCTCATCGCGTCGGCCGATCTGCCGGTCTGCGGGGAGGTGATCGAGGCCCCTTATCTGGGAGTCGCGATGGCCCTGGATACCCGCGTGCTGGCGGAGCTGCTGCTGGAAATGCCGCCGCTCAAGGACGGTCTCGCCGCGTCACGGGCGCTGGCGGTGAGCGTCTTCGGGCGGGATCTGCTGGATCCCCTGTTGCGGCTGCTCCGGCTGCTGGATCGTCCGGAGGAAATCCCGGTGATGGCCCCGCTCATCGAGCGCGAGATTCTCTATCGGCTACTTCAGGGGCCCCGGGGCGCGATGCTGCGGCAGCTCGCCCTGCCCGCCAGCCAGTTGTCCCAGATCAGCCGGGCGATCCATCTGATCCGCGCCCGCTACGACGAGGCGCTGCGGATCGAAGACCTGGCGCAGGCGGCCGGCATGAGCGCGCCCTCGTTTCACCGGCATTTCCGCGCGGTGACCACCATGAGTCCCCTGCAATTTCAAAAACAGATCCGCCTCCAGCACGCCCGCCAGATGCTGTTGGCGAACCAAGCCGATGCCGCGAGCGTCGGCTTCGAGGTGGGCTACGAAAGCCCTTCTCAATTCAGCCGCGAATACCGCCGGATGTTCGGCGAGCCTCCGGGGCGGGACAAGAGCAGGGCGCGACTTTCGCTGATGGAAAGCGGGGGTTGAGGAACATCGACCGGGGCCACCAAACGCCTGTCCCTCTGTCAGGATTCTTTCCGAACGAGCCCGCTTTCAGAAGCGATAGACGCACAGGTGCATCATCACCACGTTGAAGATCCAGATCGCCGCCGCGAAGGGGGCCTGGGCCTTGATGACCGCGTAATCGTCCTTCAGCTCCAGCAGCCGGACCGGCACGATGTTGAAATTCGCCGCCATCGGGGTGAGCAGGGTGCCGCAGTAGCCGCTCGACATCCCGAACACTCCCATCACCGCGGGATTGCCGCCGTGGGCGTGGACGATGAACGGGATTCCCACGCCGAGGGTCATGATGGGAAACGCGGCGAACGCATTTCCCATCATCACCGTGAAAAGCACCATGCCGCCGCAATACGCGATCACCGCCATCAGCGGATCGGACACCGGCAGCGACAGGGAAACGAGTTTCGCCACTTCCTCACCCACTCCGGCCTTGGCGAAAATTCCGCCCAAAGCCGCCAACGATTGCGGCAGGATCAGGGTCCATCCCAGCAGCTCCAGCAAGCGTCCTCCCTCCTCGACCGGGGCCTTCGCACCTTCCTCCGTCACCCACATCGCCGCGCCGATGCCCAGCAGGCAGCCGAGGCCGAGCGCGATCTGCGAGCCGATGAAAAAACTTCCGACGATCGCCACCACCGGCACCAGCAGGACCGGGATCAGAAGACGGTTTCCCAACCGCGCCGCGCGCGCCTCCCTCGCCACCCCGTCATCCGACTGGAACGCAGGCGCGGCGACCTGCCCGGCCGCGGCCAGCCCGCCCATGATGAGCACCAGCCAACCCACGAACTCGGGTGGCAGGAATTTTCCCGCACCGATCGCCACCGCCAGCATCGACCAGAACGCCGCCGAACCCCATCGCCGGGGATGGCGGCGATCCAGCGCGATGCGTCCAGCCATCACGGCGACGAACAGTCCCATGAGGCCGAAGAAATGATCCAAGGTCAGCCCGGTGCTCATTCCGCGGCGCTCCTCTTCTTGTCCAGCCACCGGTCGAGCGCCCGGTAGCGCCACCACCCGATCACGAGCACCCACACCGCGGTCGGCACGCTCCACCATTTGAGATCTTCCAGCGCCACCGGCACGCCGGCGGTGTCGAAGAAGCCCTTCACCAGCAGCAGCGCCCCGACGGCTACGACCACATCATCCGAGAAGAAATTCCCCACGTTCTCCGCCACCGCGCCGTGCGCCCGGAGCTTCTCCCGGGTCGATTCCGAGTCGTCGCCCCGCCGCTTCGCCGCCGCCTCGGCCATCGGCACGATGAGCGGCCGCACCATGCCCGCGTGGCTGCCCAGGCTGATGCCCAGCATGCTCAGGCCCCCGCGCAATGCCTGATAGAGCCAATAGATGTTTCCGGCCGTCGCCGCCTTCGCCCGGTGCATCAGCACCGCCACTCGCTCCTGCAGGCCGTGTTTCTCCAGCAAGCCGACCACCGGCACCATCAGCACGATGGGCAGCGTGAGCCCGCGGTTCTCGACGAAGAACTTCCCGGTCATTTCCACCACCTCCCGCAGCGGAAAACCCGCCAGCATCCCGGTCACCACGCCCGCCGCGAGCACCACGGCGAGCGCGTTCCATCGAAATCCAAACCCGACCGCGATCATCAGAATGCCCAGCAACTTCATCATCTGGCACCGCATGAAGCGGAACGCGTGCCGGTCCTGTCCCGGGTTTCCGATTTGTCACGAAATCCCGCGGTCGCACACCCGCCACCGATCCGGTATCGGTTAGCTAGGTCCGCTTCTATCAGTCCATCACCACGACAAGATTGCCCGGTTTGTGAAAACTTCCGGCAATGGCATGCGCCTTGCCCAGGTCCGTAAACGGCAGGACGGGGCCGAGCACCGGCGTGTAGCCCCCGGCCTCATGGAGGGCAAGAAGGCGGCGCATCGCGGGCAGGTCGTCCTTGTTGGTGCCGGTCAGGAACTGCCGCCCGTCGCGGCGGGGGCGCAGCGCCGAGCCGAGCATCTGCGACAGATCCGCGGTGATCAGGACCAGCCGCCCGTCGGGAGCCAGGATCGGCCTTGCGCCCGGCCAGCCCAAGGACCCCATCACGTCCACGATCACATCGAACGGACCGGGTGGCGTGCCCTGACGGTAGTCGGTGACCTCGGTCGCGCCCAGGCTTCGGGCAAGGAGGTGGTTGGCGGGCGAAGCCGTGGCGCTGACCGTGGCACCCAGATGGCGGCCGATCTGCACGGCGGCACTGCCGACCGCACCCGTGGCCCCGGCGACCAGAAGCCGCCCGCCCGGGCCGAGCTTTGCGCGGTCGATCAGGAATTCGGCCGCCGTAAGGCCGCCGAAGAAGAACGCCGCGCCGGTCTCGAATGACAAACAGTCCGGCAGCGGCAGCAAGGTGCCATTCGCCTTGATCACGAGGTACTCGCGGTGCGATCCGCCCTTCACTCCGGTCAGGCCGAAGACCCGCTGCCCCTTGAAAAAATCCGAGACCCCTTGGCCAAGCGCGGCGACCTCACCCGCGAAGGCCCAGCCGGGGGCCACGCGGGGGCGGCGCAGGCCGAGGAAAAGGCGGAGCATGAGGCCCAGCCCGCGCGGCACCCTGCCCGACCGCATCCGCGCATCCCCTGCGGTGACCGGAGCGGCGCGGACGCGGATCAGGATTTCTCCCGGCCCGGGCGCCGGGATCGGGGCCTCGGTCAGGGCAATGGTTTCCGGGCCGCCATACGCGGTGTAGCTTGCGATTTTCATGCGGGAACCCTGCGGATTGCGAGTGGGGTGCGATGGATGATCCACCCGGGAAATCCGACATCGATCGACTAGCAGATCGCGGGGACAGGGGCCGGGGCAAGCTGGCGTTCCCCGCGTGATAGACGAGCCGCTGCCATCTCCGCGACGAAATGATTCTCAATACCCGGTGCGGGCATGGAGCTTGGCATCCCGGAGAGCCCCCTCGCGACTGGCATAGAGCGGCGATCTGAATCCGTCCACCGCGACGAAATGCCAGCGCCCCTTGTTCGGCCCGCTTGCGACTTGGACGACGCTGCGCTCCAGCGCGGAAGGTGTTTTCTGCGTTGGTTTGCTGACGGTGGAGGACGTTTTGCGGCCGGCTTTTTCACCGCCCAAACGCCGCACCTCGTCCTCAACCTTGGCCATGCCTTTCGCGAGTTCGCGATAGGTGCTTTTCAGCGCAGCCAGATCGTCGGCAAGGCCCGCCTTCGCCTGAGCCGCAGCCTGGAGGATCCTGTTCTTTTCCTCTTCCTTCGCCAGGTTTTCGGCCAATCGCTGGGAATCGGCGCGCGCCCCTTCAATTTCCAGGTCCTTTTCTGACAGGGCCTTTTTGAAATCAGACTCCAGATTCGTTCTGCTTGTCTCCACCGTTGCCACCTTGGCGTAGGCTTCATCGAGCTGAAGCAGCTGGTAACCCGAGAACGCAGCCAGGACTGCCGCGGCGACGCCCAGGCCGATCACCAGGGCCTTGGGAGAGTGGGCTGCGACTTCAGGGGGCGGCGGGAGTTCGCCGGGATCCCCGTCCGATCCGGAGAGGGGCTGATCAGGGAGAGTTTCTCCACCGCTGGGCTCTGTTTCCGCTGAAAGAACCGGTTGGGGCTCCGTCGGGGCAGATTCCGGACTGCGGGAGTATTCATCGATATAGCGAGGGATTTCGTCAGACATGGCGGATTGGAGGATTGAGGATCTGATTGAGTGCCTCCCTTTACGGGTATTGGCAGTCACATTCGTGGTTCGTAAGCATAGGTCTGCGGGTCGCCTTGCCAAGATTCCTTTTGGGAGCGGTCGTTTTGGACCGTTTGCCAAACGTGATTGCCGGAATGCAAAGCTCCAAGGAGAGGCGGAATCTGTCCGCCGTGCCCATGAGGTGGCAATGAGGCGAGCTTGCACACGGTTCCATTGGCTTCCATGGGCACGGCGATCGGATATCGCCGCTCCTTGTTTCAGAGGCGCGACCACGGGCCAACCCGAGGCCTGTTCCTCGTTCCTGTCGCAAGGGGCGTGCCATGGGGTAGGAAAAACTTCACCTGTCCGAGCGGTTAATGCTTGTTAGCCGGGACTGACCCCATCGACTGACCCCATCGATTCGATCGCCCTTCGACTGGCGCCGGGCGTCCGGTTCGGGGCGGGTTTTTAGCGGGATCTTTTCATGCCGGTTGCCGCACTCACCGCTAAACCAGGCCCCGCTGCACCACTTCCACCACTAGCTGGTAGAAAGAAACCATGTAGATCATCGCTGCCACACCCGCCACGCCCGCGAGGATCAGCGCCAAGCCGTCCCGGGTCATCCAGCCCAGGCTCAACATCACCAGGCTGATAGCGGGCAGGACATTACCGAGGGGCAGTGGAAGGAAAATGAGCACCGCCATCAGCGCGATCCATGCTCCCCAAGCCGAGCGCAACCGACGGTTGCTGATGCCGATCCAGCGCGGGCGAAGGAGCAGGTCGGCCTTTTCGTAGATCCAGGCCAAACAGTGCAGGCAGCGCCGCGTCCAGGTCGCGTTGAGCGTGACTTGCCCGAGGCGCTTCGGCAAAGGCGTGTTGTCGATGCCGCGCAGCCAGTTCCAAGACATCAAAAAAATACCCAGACTGAGCAACAGGCCGATACCGGCGATCGGCAGCATCGCCGGCACCGCAAGCAGAATGATCAACACCGGCCCGGAAGATTTGCCATGCAACTGGAGCAGTTCGGCGAGGGTCATGCCCAAGGCCCCCGTCATGGGTGCATCAGTGTCCGCGGCGGGCGGATTTCCGGAAGCGTGGGCTGCCCTCCTGAGCGCCTGGACCAAGGAGCGCTTCATGCGAAACGGTGGTTCAAACGGTTGGAGCGGGACAGCTTGCCAATCAGGAGGTGCCCCGGCCATGCGACTGCCCGCCCGATCAATGTCACCGCTCCGCAGCGCCATGAAGCGCCGATCCAGGCAAACGCGAACCAACGTCCGAATTTCATGGGTTTGCCCCCAAGTAAAAGGTTTCTAGAAAGCGTTTTCATCGTGCCGGGTGAGTTGGATTGGTGAGGCGATTGAAACCCATAGACCTCATCTACCTAACTTCCTAAGGAAAAATAGGTCTGAGGGACCACGACCCTCAATTGGAAAATCCTCCCGCGCGGACAGATCCTCCGCCAACTCTTGATCCGCAGACCCGCAAGTCCACGCGGACGGTTTGGAAGCACTCCATTCGCTGGCATCGGTCTGGCATCGGGCACCAGACCCCGCGGGCATGTCTTCGGTGCGGCCGGTTGCAAGGCGGTGGCGTGGGGTGGCCGCGCACAAAAAACCGGCGGGGGACTTTCATCCGCCGCCGGTGGTCTCATGTGCTGTGGCAGGACCTACCAGCTGATGCCGCTGACGGCCTTGTATTGGAGGGAGGTATGGCCGTATTGGCCTTTCACGCTGGCCTTCACTCCGTCGAAGACGAATTTCAAACCGGTCGGGCCGGTGAAGAGGTCCTGGCGGTCGATGATCGCATCGGCCAGTGCCTGGGAGGCGGTGGGGATGGATTTGTTATAGCTGTCCAGCTCCGCGTGTAAGTCGTTGAGCAGGTCGATGGAGATCTTCTCATCCTGCGGGGCATAGCCGGCCAGGCCGTCGAGACGGTTGATGAAGGTCTTGAAATGGCCGGCGATCTCGACGTAGCTGCGCTCGCCGGTCTCGCGGGTTTTCTGGTCCGGATCCGGATCCACGGGTTTCGGCTTGGGCGGGCGCACGCCGCGCACCTTGTCCGCGGCGTTCTTCACAGCCTCATGGCGGTTTTCCCACGCGGTGTTGCTCTTCACGTAGGCCAGTGCCTGGGTGACCAGCGGGCCGATGGTCTTCACCAGCGCGACGCGGTCGGAGGTGGGATCCTGATAGGGGATGCGCTTGGCCTCCACATTGGCGTTCGCCGCTTCCGCCGCGGTGGTGGCGGTGGTGAGCTTCGCCAGGGTGAACTTGGAGTCCACGGGGGTGTAAACGGGGGTGAGCAGGGGCACGGCGGCGGAGAGGTCGTTGGTGTGTTGGATGCGGTCTTGGAATGATTTTTCTGAGGCCATCGGTTTTGATAGGGTGTGGATTGATCCGACCGGCGGACCGCGATGGAATCGCGGCCTATCAACCGGTCGGCAGCCTTTGGATCTATCTGATATATCTCAGAAATCAAGAATTCTATTAGATGAATCCGGCGCATGATCCGCCAGACGAAAGCGGACTGGCGTTGCTGCATGAATTCTCCCGGCTCCGGCAGAAATTCCCAAGGCTTTGGCAAACATTCTCGAAGCTTCGGCAAAGATTCTCGCGCCTTTGGCAAACATTCTAGAGCCTCTGGCAGAGATTCCCGAGGCTTCGGCAAACATTCTCAAGCCTCTGGCAAACATTCCGGAGCCTTTGGCAGAGATTCTCATGCCTCCGGCAGAAATTCCCGAGGCTCTGGCAGGAATCCTTATGCCCATGGCAGAAAGTCGAAGAGCTCCGGCAAGTTGCCATACCACCGCGCCATCCTGCCAAAAGCATGGGAAATCCCAAATCACCCGGGGTCTCGCCTGATCTTCCTGCAAGGGGAGTCATCCGAGCCATCCGGACTCCTGATCTCAGGCCGTCTCTCGCCGTCGCGCGGGCACGCCCGCTTGTTTCCAAGCCAAGCCACGCCAACGTCGGTAGGTCCTCAATTAAAGCCGGGCAATGCTTGTTATTCGGGGCTGCCCCCTTCGACTCTTTTCTGATCACTGCTCACTGATCACTCGGCACATCTCTCAATTTCCCCGGCGCTGCAGGCGAGCGTGAGAATCAGGGAGATGGCGGCGGCAATGGGTTTCATCTTCATGCGGACCGGATCATCCGGAAGGTGCCCCGGGAAATCGAGGGCATTTCCATGAATGCAGGAGACCAACCCGTTTGAATCCAAACGGTGGGTTTTAGTCTTCAATGCTTGTTAGTCGGGACTGCCCCTTCGAGAGATGCTTCTTTCATGGCGATTTCGGAATTTTCGGCAGATCGGGAGCGCATACTTTTGGATCGTTTGGATCGGCAATCCGCCAAAACGATCCAGATATTTCGACAACTCCAGGGCCAGGATCTGCGGGTACGAGACGAACCGAAATCGAATCGCCTGGTCCGGGAACAGGAAGACCGAGAGCGACGGCGATTGCAGTATGTAAGCTATATTGACCAAGGATTACTATTCCTTCTGGCTTCAGACTGGTTCTCGCTCCCCCATTGCCACGCACACGTTTCATGTAATCATCTCCTCGATCAACCGTAGCGACAATGTTCCTTGATACGATGATTCCCAACGCTTGCCGAAAGAGTTCGTTGGTCCGCTGTGTTCCAAAATGACTGGACATGATTTTATCGACGATTCGGTCTCCCATCTGCACCAGAATATTAGGAGGAAGAGGAGCACGATCCCAGAGCCAATGGATCTGATTGCGGTGTTCTGATTTCAAACTTACCTTAGAGTCCCGATTTTTGCCGATGTTAAGCCAACATTTCCTCATGCGCACGACTCCCAAGCTCCAAGTGGGTGAGACACTGTCGTCAGCCCAGGCAACTATACATACTTGATCGAACGCTTCTGGCGGAATCGTCCAACGGCACCAGTCTTGCGAAAATTTGCAATCCACCTCAATTCCAGCAATTTTGTAATCAAGGACTTCTCCGTTACCGAAATCGAATTTGCGTTGGAGATTGATCTCCACCAATGTTCCGCAGTGGGTCTTCTCGGTCTTGTAAAGCTGGCTCCAGCGATAGCGACCGGTACGTTGGCCGTCATAAAGCTGATCAATCGTGTCGCGTAAAACCCGAGCTGTAAGAGTGCCTTCGGGGTCCAGTTCCCGATAAGCAGATACGATAGCGGCCACTTCGTGGTCTGGCAGGATTTCGCTCATGAGGATTTCAAAGCCTCGGAGAGAAGTTCAGGAAGGCCGATTTGTAAGGCTTTCGCGATTTGGGCTGAGGCCTCAAGTGTTGGATTGCGGACCCCGCGTTCGACCATGCTGATGTAGGTCGGATGGAGCTTGGCGAGTTCGGCCAGGCGTTCCTGCGTCAGGCCTAAAGCCACTCTTTTGCTGCGCACGGCGAGGCCGAAGCGTTTTGAAATTCCTGATGCAGCCATCTGCGTCATTCCGACACACTCGTCAAAATACGTCCATAGACTATGGTATGTGAAGGGGCTCGCTTGAATAGACGCGCCCGAAGGGACTGGCTTCCGGGGTTTCTAACAATCTGGAAATTCTGGCTTCCGACAATGAGCAGCCTGAAGGAGTCCCCAAAGTGCGATCCCCGATTACTTCGGAACGCTTACCGGGGGCGAAGACGTCTGCCATGGATGTTTCAAGAAATCCTTCGCTTGCTGGATTGGGCGGCTCCGAGAATGGCCTCCTTGATTCGCGCAGCGACGGCGAATGCGACTGGAGGCGGGAAGGCATTGCCAATTTGTCGGTAGGCAGCCGTTTTGCCCCCGGCGAATTGCCAATCGTCGGGAAAGCCTTGAATTCGGGCGGTCATGCGGAGTGTGAGTCTTGGCGTTTCGGCGAAGCCTTTGGGAGGGGCGGTGTCGGCCAATGAGATCCCATTCACTCCCAGACTGGCCCATGCTTTACGAGCGCGGGTGGGACCGAGGTCGGCTCCGCCGTGTTTTTTGGAGCCGCCGACGAGGGTGGGGGCGATTTCGTTGGCATTTGCGGCCCACTCGAAGGCTCCTTCCCAACCATTTGCGGCCATGAGATCGACTAGGGTTTCCCCGACGGTCTTGGTGTAAACGCCGTCGGTCAACGGCATGGGAGGATAGAAGTTCGAGACTAGGTCCTTGCGGATGGCGACGATGATGACGCGTGGACGGAGTTGAGGAACTCCAAAGTCCGAAGCGTTGAGCAGATGCCAACTAGCTTCGTATCCCATGGCCTTGAGTTCTTTCTTGAGGCTCATCCGGTAATCGGTGAACACGGCATCCAGAAAGCCTCGGACATTCTCAAGCATTACGGCTTTCGGACGGCATTCGTCCACCAACCGAAGGGCTTCTGGAAAGAGATCACGTTCGTCTTCAGAACCGAGTTGTCTGCCAGCCTTGGAGAATGGCGGGCAGGGAACTCCGCCGGCAACCAGATCGACGCCCTTGAATTCCTTGGCGGAAAAATTGCGGACATCACCCTCGACGACGTTCCAATTTGGGCGATTCAGGCGAAGAGTTGCGCAAGCGTGGCGGTCATATTCTACGTGAGCGAGGGCCTTAAAACCTGCTTGCTCCAATCCGATGGCTTGCCCCCCTGCTCCAGAACAAATCTCAATACATGTGGGTCTAGGCGTGGCCATATAAAATTCTATTAGTGATGGGCAAATGAACACTACTCGACAAAGCGAAGTCAAGCTGATTCATTGACCTCTTTTCGTTCACAGCAAACCGATGTTGCTCATCAGCGAGTCCAGTCGAAGCCTCCTTTGTCCCTCTGACTTAGTTCTCGAAGACATTGATTTTTTGTAGTCGAGAACTTCACTGCTTGGATTATCTATTGACCGGAGTTCCACAAAGAACCCTTTGAGTAATTCGCTAATTGTAGAAGCTTCTATTCCACTTTTATAACAAGCGCTTGATAAGCACCAAATGCCGTAAAGATGGGACACTCCTGTAATCTTATATTCCGAATAATCCAAATCTAGTTGTCTCATGAAGTCAGTAACCTTTTCAAAGTCACTTTTCAATTTTATGGGGTCAGAAGGATTGGCGTGTTTCTCATACATTGAGTCCAAAATCTTTTGATTGGCGGAAAGGGGTTTTCCCTCCAGTAGCTCAAAAACAAGCTCTGATATAAATTCGAGATCTTCCATTCGCGATACATCCAAATGCATGAGGCGGTCGTTCCAGAATGGAATTTTTGAGAACTCTGTAACCAATTTGAGTAGCGGGGAATTGTAATATTTCGAGTTTCTAAGCTCTTGGCCCTGTAATGGCTCACCATTTCTATTCAGCCGATCAAAGAGGTCATCGATGACGTTCCAATCCTCAGAGTCCACGTACTCTATAGGAATGGAATATTTCCAAAATTGACTTTTGTGGGGAGCCAAACTGGGTGAATCGAATTCTTTGAAATAGCATCCAGAAAATTCACTCTGATTTTCATCTTCGATTTCTGAAGACGTGGGTATCTTGTTTTCAATAAATTGGACAATCGAATCAAGGCGTTGTTTTCCGTCGATTACGTCATAAGATGTCTTTCCCGTTTCATTATCAATTTTTTGATGCAGGAATATCGGCGGTATTGGATAATTATTTAAAATACTATCAATGAGGAAAGATTTTTTTTCATCGCTCCATATGCTTTTTCGCTGATAGGGAGGGTTGTAATTATATTTCTTTAGAAGATGATTCTCCCAGAACGTTGCAATTGTAATTGTGTTCGTTTCTCTTGTAAGAGTTTTCATGGGCAAAGCGCGTTCGCGTCCGGGTAGAGAATGAATTTCGGGAATGAGCTTGTGAGGACGGCGATCAGAGTCCTGTTCGGATTTGGATTGACCAAGCAAATTTCTGCCTGGGGATCGAATCGATTGAACAGTTCGTCAAGTTCCGTCCTGTCGACGTGCCAATATGACATTCCGCAAATAATAATTTCATCAATACTTGTCATCGTTGAGGCTCGGGATGTTGCATCCATCCGGAGCTGTGTGGACCAAGTGTGCTTGAATCTATCAGATTCTCCCGCTGGGGGGATCAAGGCTGTTACAAGGTGGTTTCTCGCCAGTCCCGTGTATTGAGCTGTGAAATCACCCATCGATCCATCTGATAAATCACTGTCATAGCGGATGGAATAGGAGGCCAAGTCCAGAGCTTCTTTGTGGATGAAGCTTATGGAGCCGTGTGGTTTGATCAGTGTTATTTTTTTTGTATGATCGTTGCCATCGATGGAACTTATCCTGAATGGTATCGAAAATTTATCGAAAATTCGTTCCAGCCAGCAATCATAGTTATATGAAACAATCGTAATTTCAGAATACTCGGCTGATTCGAGCTTTGATTTGATGATTTTAAACCAACTCCAATCTGAAATGGAGTCTGGTATATCATTGATTGTTTGATCGTAGTATACAAATAAGTGGCGTAGATACTCAATCAGTTCTTTGTAAGCTTTGCCATATATATTGTTGGGGTTGAGGGTTCCTCCCGATTTTCGTTTTGATGCATCAATGTTGGCGCAAGTTATGATGTCTTCTATGAGCAATGAACTGTCCACATGATTCATTGTCGGGCGGGCGCCTAAGCTCCATAAATTCGGGCAATGCTTGAATGAAAGAAATCCTCGGTTTCCTGTAACTGGCCAAGGGACCTCGGCGCCTTGCTTGAACAGATTGGCAACATCAATCTTTGCGATGTGGCCAACGTGTTTAAGAAGATCGATAGTGAACCCGTTCCCGAGCACCAAGAATAACTTTTTAGCCATATCGGACCTGTCGCAGCGGTGATTTTCAGGTTTTCTAACGTTTCTTGCAAAGGGAAGCTAGGAGCTAATTGAGAAATTGCTTTTTGATGTAGTCACTGGCACGCTTCGCAGGTCCCGCCGTTAAGCATCGCGTCAATCGAGCACGCATTTTTCTCCGCTTCCGTGAATTGCTTCGCTCCGGTGGCGGTGGCGGCGGTTTGGGTGGCCATGACGCCGCGTTGTTCTTTTTTCACGTCGATGGTGGATTTCTCGATGTTGGAGGCCTGGAGGGTGCGGAGGTAGTAGG
>JAZKCQ010000056.1:0-42523 GCA_040388015.1 Verrucomicrobiota bacterium
CCTCAACAACCCGGACGCGCAGTTCCTCTTCAGCGGCCTCGCCATCCCCGCCGGCACCAACGGCACCCCCGCCTTCACCCCCGAAGCCCCGCTAACGGACAACGGGAAATACGGCGATGTGGTGGTACAAAAGGGTGCGATTCTCAAAAGCCCTAGCAGTTCGGCCAAGGTCGGCGGACGAATCGCTTTGGTGGGCGCGAATGTGGCCAATGAGGGAACGATTTCCACACCCGATGGCCAGACCATCCTGGCGGCGGGCCTCCAAGTCGGCTTCGACGCACATTCATCCAATGATCCGACCCTTCGCGGTCTGGATGTCTTTGTTGGGCAGGTGGGAGAAGGATCGGGCACTGCCAGCAACAGCGGACTGATCGGCGCGGAGCGGGGTGCAATCACCATCGCCGGCCGCGAGGTGAACCAGCTCGGCATGCTGGATAGCACGACTTCCGTTTCGCTCAATGGCCGCATCGATCTCCAGGCCCAATATGGTGCTGTTGCGAACCGTGCCTCCGCTTCGGCGCGGGGCGACCTCTTCCTCTTCCATGAAACCGGAACGGTGAATCTCGGAGAAGGCAGCGTGATGCGGATACTGCCGGAACTGGAGAGCACGGAAACCGCGATCGGAAGCGAGCTGGCCCTCCGCTCGCAGGTGAATCTTACCGGACGTGCCATTCATTTCGGAGAAGGATCGACCTTGCTCGCCCCCAGCGGTCTTGTGGACGTCAGGGCGGGGGAGTGGATTCTATCAGGAGGTAGCAGTCCGGTCAGCCGTTTTTCCCAGTCGGTGGGCCAGGTCTATCTGGAAGAGGACGCGCTTATCGACGTTTCGGGTTCCGCCGGAGTCTCGGCTCCGGTCTCCCAGAACATCATTTCGGTGGATCTTCGCGGCGCGGAGCTGGCGGATTCGCCGCTCCAGCGTTTGGGAATCCTCCGCAACACCACCATCCAGGTGGATATCCGGGATGCGGGGCTCTATCAGGGGGATATGTGGGTGGGAACGCCCCTGGCGGACATCTCCGGTTTTGCGAACCTCATCCAGCGCACCGCGGGCCAGCTCACGGTGGCAGGCGGGACCGTGAACATCAGCGCGGGAAACTCCGTGGTGATGCAAAAAGGCTCGAAGATCGACGTCTCGGGAGGATCCACGAAGTTCGAAGCGGGGACGGTGAAAACCACCCGTCTGATCACGGACGGACGTCTGGTGGACATCAGCGAGGCCACACCCGACGTGGTCTACGACGGCATCTACAACGGCACCTTCACGGACAGCAACATCAAGTTCGGTATTTCGAAAATCTATCAGTCGTCGCTGGCTCCGGATGGTGGCCGCTTCGATCCCGGCTCCGTCGAAGGTGGAGCGGGCGGCAAACTGTCCATCACCTCGCCGTCGATGGCCCTCGACGGCATGCTGGTCGGGAAGACCACGCAAGGTGGCAAGCAGCGCCTCACCACTCCCGAGAAGAGCTCGCTCACACTGTCGTTCCTCGCGAAGGACCGGACTTATGCGAACCTGCCGAATTTCTCGCCCACGCCGCCCAAGGTGATTTTTCAGAATCGTGCCGGTCAGGACGCCGCCGGTCCGTTCACGCTGGATGTCGATGGGAATCCGCTGCCGCTGGCTGAGTCGCGGAAGGAAGAGGTCCTGCTGTCTCCCGAAATTCTGACAGAAGGCGGATTCGGAAAACTCACGGTGAACAACAATGACGGTGAGATCCTTGTTTCGGAAAACGTCCGGCTGGAGTCCGCCGCGGGTGGCTCCATCAGTTTCACCGCATCCAACATCACGATCGCGGGCAGTGTCGTCGCTCCCGGAGGAGCGATTTCTTTCACCGCGCCCAACCTGTCGCTGGCCACGCTGAACCAGACGAACGCCAATCCGCCTCAATCCGTGCCGGCGGCCGATCCCTCGCGCGGTCAGTTCCTGCTAGGAGCTTCCGCCGTGGTCAGTACGGCGGGGCTGCTTGTGGATGACCGGCTTGACTCCCGTGCGCCCGGGCAACTTCCTTTGGTGATCGATGGTGGATCGATTTCGATCGATGCCCACAGCGCAGTGCTCAGCTCCGGTGGCCGCCTGGATGTCTCGGGCGGAGCGACCGTCAATCCGCGCGGTGCGGTCAGCTATGGTGACGGCGGTGCTCTATCCATTTCCGCAGGAAGAGATCCCGGCCTTTCCTCCGTCGCGGGCGGCACGCTGGTTCTCGGGGCGACCTTGACCGGTTTTTCAGGTGCGGAGGCGGGCAGCCTCTCGATCAAGGCTCCGGCGATCCAGATCGGGGGGCATTCCGCAAATGCGGGGGTGACCGTGCTGGATCCGGACTTTTTCAATCAAGGAGGTTTCGGGAAATTTTCGCTGACCGGTACCGGGCTCGCCAGCGGTGAGCCGGGGGAGTTCGTCACGGGACTTCTTATTTCTTCGGAAGCCCGCATCCGTCCCGTGGTCTCAGGGTGGCTGGCAGATCTATCGGGTGGAAAGCTGCGCCTGTCCCAAGTCACCCGTGCGGAAGGCGTGCGTGCCTCGGGATCATTGTCCTTCAACGCCACCGGCAGTGTCGATCCCTTCGCAAGCGTGATCCAAGGACGCGGTGACGTAATCCTTGAGGAAGGTGGAGTCATTCAGACCGACGCCAAGGGCAGTGTCACCTTCAGCGGCGACACGGTGACCTTGCTCGGATCGGTGACCACGCCCGGAGGTTCCATCTCGGTCTCCGGTGCCGCACGCTATCCGTCGAACGATCCGAATCTGTTATCGCCAACCACCTTGATCGGTGAAACCGCCCGCTTGTCCGCCGCAGGGACGAGACTCTTGTTGGAGAATCCCTTCGGATTGCGCCAAGGACAGATTCTTGCAGGCGGCTCGATCTCGATCTCCGGAAACATCGCCGCCGAGCGTGGCGCGATACTGGATGTCTCGGGAGCCAGCGGCATCCTGGATCTTCCGGATTCCGCATCGTCCCTGGACGCTGGAGAAGCCGGATCCATCAACGGAGCCGCTTACTCTCCGGTGGAAATCCACTCGAACGGCGGAAGCATCACTCTCACCGGGGCGAGGATGTTGTATTCCGATGCCGAGCTGGTAGGTCGTGCGGGCGGCGCATCGGCTACGGGTGGTTCCGTCACCGTTTCCTCCGGACGTTTTGTGGAAGCGGGTGCTCCATCCAACACCGCGGAGGCGAATCTCGTGGTGAGGCAGAACGGCTTCCTAGTGCCGGAAGGGTTCGTCTCCAACGGTGCGGGAGCGACTCTGGTTGCAGCTGATGGCTCGCCGCTCCCGGGAATCGGCACGTTCAATGTTTCGACGTTCTCTTCCGGCGGCTTCGATTCGCTGGCGCTGGGTGGCAATGTACGGTTCGATGGAGGTGTCACGCTGAAGACTCCCGGGTCGCTCCGGGTCGCCAGCGGCGGTGTGATCCATGCCGACGGCCGCGTGAAACTGGAAGCGGGACACGTCCATCTGGGGCAGGCTTTCGCTGTGCCGACGCTGCCGGGACAGCAGGTGGTCCTTTTTACCCAGACCGACGCATCGGGTTCAACCACACCGTTCACGATCGCACCCCGGCACGGTGACGGTTCCCTAACGATAAAGGCGCGTCTCATCGACATCGGCAACCTGTCGCTCCAGGGAATCGGCGGAGCCACATTCAACGCGGCGCGTGGCGATGTCCGTGGCAACGGGACGCTCTCCTCGGCGGCCGAGCTCGTGTTCAAAGCTGGCCAGATCTATCCGACCACCGCCGGGAAATTCAATATTTTCGCCTACGATCACCAGTCGGGCGGGAAAACCATCCAGGGGTCGGTTTCCATCAACAGCGGAGCCGACCGTGCGCTTCCGTTTTCCGCCGGCGGCACGCTTGGAATTTACGCCTCCGAAATCACGCAGGGCGGCACCCTGCGCGCTCCGTTCGGGAAAATCATCCTGGGATGGGACGGCACTGGTCCCGCTCCGATCGATCCGGTTTCGGGAACGGCATTGGCCAAGCCTGTCACCCAATTGCTGACCATGGAATCCGGCAGCGTGACCTCGGTGTCCGCCGTCGACCCGGTGACCGGGAAGGGGATGGTGCTTCCGTATGGTATCAGTCTCGACGGAAATTCATGGATCGATCCCGCGGGCAACGACATCACTGTCGGCGGAGTTCCCGGGAAAACGGTCAATCTATCAGCTGGAAAGGTGGTCACGAGGAAAGGTTCGGTCATCGATATTTCCGGCGGCGGAGACCTGTATGCCTACCGCTGGATTCCTGGAAATGGTGGTAAAAACGATGTGCTGGCCTCATCAGGCGCTTTCGCTGTGATTCCGGGCTATGCTTTCGACTACGCACCCTACGCACCTTTCAATCCGGATGCATCGGCGACCAAACTCGGCGGAGCTCCAGGCTATGTGAACGGCACGCTCAAGGTCGGCGACCGCATCACGCTGGGCGCTTCCAAGGATCTTCCCGCTGGCACCTACACGCTGCTGCCCGCGCGCTACGCGTTGTTGCCGGGAGCCTATCTGGTCACGCCGCAGGGCGGAACCGCGGTCGGTTCTGTGAATCGTCCGGAAGGTGCGACACTGGTGTCCGGCTATCGTTCCAACTCGCTCGATGCTGATAGGTCGGGCCAGACGCTGGTGACGCGTTTTGAAATCTCGGATTCGAAAGTGGTCCGGGCCCGTTCGGAGTATCAGGATTTCCTAGCCAACACGGTGCTGAGAGACGCAGCCATCGCACGCGAGTTCGCCGTGCCGCGCCTCCCCGTGGACGCCGGATATCTCTCGTTCTCTTCCACTGGCACGTTGTCGCTGGCGGGAGATGTCGCTTCGCAAACCCCGGCTTCAGGTCGAGGCAGTCTGATCGACATCAGCAGTCCGGGCGACATCCTCATCAACAAAACCGGTACCGGAGGCGCTGCCGGTGAGCTGGTTCTCCGTTCCTCCCTGCTCAACAGCTTCGGAGCCGAAAGCCTGCTCATCGGCGGGCTGCGGAGCTTCACCCAGGACGGTGTCTCGGTTTCGGTGAATACCGGAAACCTTACCCTGGACAACGGTGGATCGGCACTAACCGGATCCGACATCATCCTCGTGGCGGACGAAAAGCTCACGCTCCGGTCCAACTCCAAGATCAGTGCGACAGGCGACGAGAAAGTACTGGATGCGATCACGATCGGCGACAGCGCGGTTTCCGGTAGCGGCGATGGCGCGCTGGTCAGGGTCAGCGGCAGTGCCTCTGGAAGGGTGTCCCGTACCGGGGTGGACAATGCCACTACGGCGGAACTTGCTGTTGGAAATAAGACTTCCCTCGCTGGCGGGAGCATTTTTCTCGATTCGTCATACGCCACCCGGTTGAGCGGTTCTGCAACAATCGATGCGGGCGCGGTTTCGCTCAGCAGCGGCCAGATCAGCATTCTATTGGACAATCCGGGCAAACCACAGGGCACCAACGGACTCGTGCTCTCCGGATCCGCGCTGGCTACGCTGCAGCAGTCCGCTGCGAGGCTGGCGTTGACGAGCTATTCCAGCATCGACGTCTATGGGACAGGCCAGGTCGGATCACGGGATTTCCAAGAACTCTCGCTTCGATCCGCCGCGATCCGCGGTTTCAACACCGGTGGCGGAACTGTTAGCTTCTCGGCGGATCAGATCCTCATCGACAACCTGCCCGGCCGGACCGCCTCCGGAGTGGCGGGATCGAACGGGAGGATTCGTTTCGATGCGGGGGTGATCACCCTCGGCACCGGCGGCGCGGAGGTGCGCGGCTATGACGATACGGTTCTGGCGGCTGATAGAGGGATTCTCGTTTCCGGAACGGGCAGCTTCAGCGCATCCGGAAACGTCAGACTCGTCACTCCGGTCGTCACCGGTGAAAGCGCGGCGAATCATAAGATCGTTTCAGGAGGACTCCTCCAGCTGGACCGTCCGGGAGGAAATGACGGCGATGTGATCCCAGGTGGCTTCGGCGCTGAGCTCGCGCTCGAAGGAAAGCGGGTGGACGTCGATGGAAACATCGTGCTCTCCAGCGGCGAACTCACGCTCAATGCTTCCAACGGAGATGTCAGAATCGGTGCCACCGCCGCGGCGCGGATCGACGTGGGAGGTGTCGCCACCCGGTTTGTGGACATCACCCGTTACACCAGCGGCGGAATCGTCAATCTGGTCTCCGGAAATGGTTCTGTTGAAGTAGGTAAACTCGGCTCCGTCTCCGTTTCCGCCCAGAATGGCGGCGGAAACGCGGGATTCATCAGCGTGGAGACCCCCGGTGGCATCCTTGGTCTATCAGGTGTGTTCGATGGATCGGCTGGCAAGGGCGGTCGGTCCGGTGGATTCTCCATGGATGCAGGCTCCGTCTCGGGTGGAAATCTGGCCGATCTGGATGCTGCCCTGAATTCCGGAAATTTCAACGAGCTCCGCGACTACCGGATCCGCACGGGCGATGTCACCGTGGGCGGCTTGGCCCAAGCGAAGATCTATCGAGTTGCTGCGGATGACGGCGACATCGTCGTGACTGGTCGGGTGGATGCTTCGGGTGAAACAGGTGGCACGATCGATTTCAAGGCCAATGGCAGTTTGATCGTCCGTAACAGCGCGGTGCTCGATGCGTCCGCGGAGCGTTTCGACTCCGCCGGCAAGGGCGGGGCTGTGATTCTCGAAGCAGGAAACCAGAGCAATGGAATCATCGATGCTTCCGCAATGCTCGATCTGCGCGGGGGGGCGCTCATTGATCTCACTGTGTCCGAGAAGAATTCCCAAAGTGATGATTACGGGAAATTCTCCGGGACCCTCCACCTGCGTGCTCCGCGCAATGCGGGCAACACCGACCTCAATGTTGCAGAAATCGGCAGCACCATCCGGGGCGAGTCCGCCATTCTGGCAGAAGGGGTGAAGCTTTACGAAGTCACCGGTGCCGGAACCATCACCACGGCGTTGCAAAACAGCATCCGCAACGACGCCACCGCGTTTCTTGGTGATGCGGGAACGACCACCGCAGGATACACCGCGATGCTCGACCGACTGACTTCCTCCCAGCCAGGCCTCGACCTGATCCTCGCTCCCGGTGTGGAAATCTACAACCTGAACGGCAGCATCACCCTGGGGACGACGAGTTCCACGGCGACCAGCGATTGGAATCTATCAAACATGCGCTTCGGCCCGAAAGGCGCGGCAGGGGTGCTCACCCTGCGCGCATCGGACAACCTCGTTTTCCACAACGCCCTCAGCGACGGCTTCAGCGGCGGATCCAGCCTCTGGCTTTCCCCCTTGATGGCGAACAATCTCCTGCTGCCTGCGAACATGCAGTCGTGGAGCTTCCGTCTCGGAGCGGGTGCGGATCTCTCCGCGGCGAGTTTCCGCGAAGTGCGTTCCTTGGAAGAGCTGGGGGAAACGTCAGGATTTTTCCAGTTAGGGAAGAACCGCGGGTCCGCCACGGCGACGGGAGGCCAGAACGCCACGACCGCCTCCGCGATCGGGAATGCCTTCCAAGTCATCCGCACCGGATCCGGAGACATCGATGTCCATGCCGGACGCTCGATCCAGTTTCTCAATCCGTTCGCCTCGATCTATACCGCCGGCACGCAGGTCGCGGATCCCACGTCGGTCTCCAGCACCGGTGATTTCCAAGTGCCCGTCCTCAGCATGAGCCCGGCTTTGGCCCAGACGGCGCTCGGCGCGGTCCAGCAGATCTATCCGGCCCAGTACAGCATGGCCGGAGGCGATGTCACCCTGAACGCTGGCCTCGATATCGAGAGAAAGACGCGCAACAATTCCGGTCTCATCGATGATTCCTCCCGCCAGATGCCGAACAACTGGCTCTATCGGCGCGGCTACATCGGGCCGGATGGAAACTTCGGTGCCGTCGATCTGGGCACCGCCACCCGCCGCTTCAACGATCCCGCCGCTTCGACGTCATGGTGGGTCGACCACAGCAATTTCTTCCAAAGCGTGGGAACCCTGGGCGGAGGAAACGTGGCTCTAACCGCCGGAAACGACGTGAGAAACGTGGATGCTGTCGCCCCCACCAACGCCCGTGCGCCGAAGGGCAGTCCGGACCGGTCGAAGCTGGTGGAGCTCGGCGGAGGAGATGTGACGGTCCGCGCCGGAAACGACATCAGCGGAGGAGTCTATTATGTCGAGCGGGGCGAGGGAATCATCGAAGCGGGCCATGCGATCACCACCAACAGCACGCGCTCGCCGTCGTTCGGTCTCGTTGCCAACCTGAACAATCCCGCGGCGGCGACGCTCGATCCGCTCACCTGGATCCCGACGCTGCTCTTCGCGGGAAAGTCATCCTTCGACGTCAGCGCCCGCGGCGACATCCTGCTAGGGCCCACCTACAATCCCTTCCTGCTTCCCACCGGACTGAACAACAAGTTCTGGTATAAAACCTATTTCAGCACATTCGCTCCCGAAAGCGCCACCCAGGTGACCTCGTTGGGAGGCGACATCACGCTCCGCAACGCCATCACCCTGCCGGGCCGGAATTCCGCCGTTTCGGTGCTGCGCGCGTGGATGGAAACGCAGAACCTGTTGTCGAATTCCAACACCTCGTCCGCTTGGTCCCAGCCGTGGCTGCGTCTTGGAGAAACTTCCGTAAACGCGTTCAACCCCGTGCTTTCGCTCGCCGCTCCCACGCTCAAGCTGTCGGCTCTTTCCGGTGACGTGAATGTGGCGGGGAATCTCACCCTGGCGTCATCTTCCACCGGACAGCTGGAACTCATCAGCGCGGGATCGATCTCAGGACTTCAGCCGACCGGTCTGAGCAACACGATCATCGCCGGCCAGCCGACGATGGTCTGGACCGCGGGCACCATCAATCTGTCAGATGCCGATCCTGATGCCGTCCCGGACGCATTCTCACCGATCAACTACTTCGGCATCGCGGGTGACAGCGGCGCGGCGAACGTGACCACTCAGGACAATTTCCTGAGCACGCTGCTTGCGATGTTCACCGAGTCAGGCTCCTTCACCGGGGCCAACGGATCGATCCAGTTCAAGCAGTCGCTCCACAGTCAGGGACTGCTCCACCGCGACGATGAGGATCCGGTGCGCGTGTATGCGATGGATGGCGATCTGTCAGGGCTGACGTTGTTCACTCCCAAGTTTTCGCGGATCTTCGCCTCCCGTGACATCACCGACGTGGCTCTCCATATTCAGAACCTGGCTTCGGGAAACCTGAGCATCGTTTCAGCCGGGCGCGATCTCGTCGCCTACAACTCCAACAGCCAGAGCCGTGTCCAGGCGCTTTCCTCCGGAAATGCGGTTTCGTTCGGACAGTCGGCGCTTTCCGGCGACATTCAGATTTCCGGTCCGGGCACGCTTCAGGTGTTGGCTGGTCGAACGCTGGATCTTGGTGTTGGAAATGCCAACGCGGACGGGACCGCCACCGGCATCACGAGCATCGGGAATTTCCGCAATCCATTTCTATCAACCAAGGGGGCCGATCTTCTGATCGGTGCGGGGATGACCGCCGCGCCTTCCCTTGGCGGCGGAGCTCCCGATTTCGATGCGTTCATCGAGAAATTCGTCCTGACGGAAAAGGGCCGGAAGTATCTTCGCGAGGTCGCTCCCGGAGTGGAGTTTTCCGAGCAAAGCGGCGAAGAGCAGGCGCGTCTTGCGATGGAGGTGTTCTATCAGATCCTCCGCGACACGGGACGTGATTTCAACGATCCCGACAGCGACGGATTCCAGAACTACAAGGTCGGAAAATCGGCTGTCAGAACACTCTTTGGAAAAGACATCGCTTGGGAGGGCGAGGTGCTCACCCGCAACCGGGATATCCGCACGCGTTCCGGCGGCGACATCGGCATCATCGCGCCGGGTGGCGGCGTGACCATGTCGGACACGAGTTCCGCCAGCTCCCTGACCCCTCCGGGAGTCATCACCGAAGCCGGAGGAAATATCTCCATTTTCACCGATCAGGACGTGAGCATCGGTATCGGCCGGATCTTCACCCTGCGCGGCGGCGACATCACCATCTGGTCCAGCCGTGGCGACATCGCAGCGGGTTCCTCATCGCGGACCATCCAGTCCGCGCCGCCGACGCGGGTCATCGTCGATCCCCAGAGCGCTTCGGTGGAGACCGACCTCGCCGGTCTGGCGACGGGTGGTGGCATCGGGGTGCTCGCCACGGTCGAAGGCGTCGAAGCCGGGGACGTGGATCTCATCGCACCGACCGGAATCATCGACGCGGGCGACGCCGGTATCCGCGTTTCGGGGAATATCAACCTCGCCGCCGTTCAGGTCGTCAACGCCGCCAATATCAGCGCGGGAGGTAACAGCACAGGCGCGCCCGCCGCCGTCTCCGCTCCGAGCATTTCCACCACAACCTCGGCCTCCAACGCATCGGCGGCCGCGACTTCGACGGCCGTCAACCCGGCCGAACAACGGCAGACGACCGAGGCACCCGCGGTGGGGGCTGAGGAGCCGTCGCTCATCAGCGTGGAAGTGATCGGCTACGGCGGTGGCACGGATGAGGATGAGGAAGAGGAGGACAAAGAAAGCGAAGCCACCGAGTGAAACTGCGAACCATTTTATTTTTGTTAGCGCTTCCGCTGGCCTGCGTTCGTGGAGCGGAGTATGAAGCGGGACCTGCTCTCCTCGCGGGAAAAAACACTGCGTCTGACCCCATCGCGGCGCGAGCGGCCTTTGAGAAAGGTGCCTCACTGGGGCAGGTCCTCGCAAAATTGCAACTGGGCATCCTGTGCTCCAACGGAACCGGAGGACCGCGTGATGACGCTCGGGCGCTCTCCCTCTTCTCGGAAGCCGCCGCCGCCGGCCAACGCGAGGCGCTGTATAACAAGGGACTTTTCCTTCTTCTCGGGCGGGGCGGGCCTCGCGATCTTGACGCAGCGCTCACGACTCTGGCCGAATCCGCCGCCGCCGGTTCCGTCCACGCCCATGTGAAACTCGCGGATCTGTTTTATTTCGGCACGGAAGGTCTGAAGCAGGATCGCACGCGCGCGCTCCCACATGTGAAAGCCGCCGCGGAAGCGGGAGACGCCTGGGCCTGCAATATTCTGGGAACGATGGCCGAGTATGGCTACGCGATGCCGATGGATCGCGGGATCGCTCTCCATTGGTTCATGATCGCTGCCGGGAAAAACAACGCGAAAGCGCAAGCGAACCTCGGGAGGATGCTGAGAGCCGACAAACCCACCCCGGCGGATCAGGTCCAAGCCTACATGTGGCTCCGACTCGCTGCCGAACAAGGCGATCCCGCCGCGAAGATACTGCTGGCGGACCACGTGTTAGGTCTTTCTCCGGCACAGCGTTCGGAAGGCGACGGAATGATCTCGGAGTTCCGGAACCGTTTGGACATCAAGGCGGGCGAACGGTGACGAAATCGTTGCTTCCGTGTCGTTGCCGCCCATCGGGCCCGCACGAATGCTGCGCCGGTCTGTCGTTGGATCAATCCTAAACTCCGGCGGATGTTGAAAAACTAACACAACCAACCACCATGAAATCCCTTTTCAAGATGGCGCTCGCCGGCACCGCCGGGCTGGCTCTCTTATCCTCATCCGCCATGGCGGCCTGGACCTTCAGCAGCGCCGATCTCGTGATCGGCTTCCAAGCGATCGGAGGCACCGGGTCAACCACCAATCTCTTCTTCAACCTCGGTGATTCCTACGATTTCAGCCAAAACGGCTCGCTCGGAACCGTCGGAAACATAAATGACGACCTGACCGCCACCTACGGCGCGAACTGGTTCACCCGCACCGACCTCTACTTCGGCGTGTTCGCGAACCGTAGCAACCTTTCCCCGACTTTCGAACCCGGTGGCGTGGATTCCGATGCCGGACGCACGGTTTATCTGTCGGTGCCAACGCTCACCGTCGGCGGTGCGAACCTTCGTTCGCAGTTCGGCAGCAGCGCTCTTGGCACCGGCGGCAGCGCCTATGCCGGACTCCGCACCAACCTCGCGGGTTTCACCGAGACTGCTTTCGGTGACGGCGTCGCCTCGCTCAACCAGGCCGCACAGCCGGTCGAGTGGAACAACAGCTGGAGCGAGTGGAATCCGACTCCCGGGGCCGCGTTCAGTGTCTTCACCGGCGGCATCCAGCAGAGCTTCGGCGGTGCGGGATCGTCCGCCGTCGTGGACATCCAGCGCATGACCGGTGGAAATCCGCCCACCTACGTCGGCTCCGTCCTGATCGGTAGCGACGGCAGCATTTCCGCCGTTCCGGAAACCTCGTCCAGCGTCCTAGCCATCGCCGCCGGAGCGCTCGCCTGCCTCCGGCGCCGCCGTTCGAAGTGATAACATCCTGATAGAAGAACAAGAACCATTCCCAACCTAACGAAATCATCATGAAACTGAAATCCATGCTCGCCCTCGGCGTCCTCGTTGCCACCGGCTCCCTGGCGCACTCCCAGACCACCTACAACATCACCGGCGCCACCGCATTCCGCGCCGCTGCCAACCAGGCCATCATCGCCCTTCTCGGTGGCAACGGTGTCACCGAATACGCCTACACCGGCACCGCCGGCATCAACGGCACGAACCGCGCTGTCTTCAAAGGCACCATCGGCGGTTCCCCGGTGATCGTCCGCGCCTCGTGGTCCGGTTCCACCCAGGGCATTCTTGATCTTGCCGACCAAACCTCGATCCAGTTCCTCAAATCCACCGTCACGACCTCCACCGGTGGCACGGTGAACGCCGGTGCAGCCGGTGATTTTGAAACCGCTGTGGCCCGTTTTTCTTTCTCGGACGTGGACAAACTCCTCTCCTCCCGTCCGAACTCCGCGATCCAAGGTGAAGGCGTCGGTGTCGTTCCCTTCATGTTCGTCGCCGGTGAAAGCGCTCCTGTCGGAGTGAACAACATGACCGACCAGCTCCACGCCGCCCTGTGGTCCACGGGCGAACTTCCAGCTTCGCTCTTCACTGGAAATCCAGCCAACGCCGGATTCACCCTCCTCGCCACCGGTCGTAACAACGGTTCCGGCACCCGTGCCGCGGTTCTTGCTGAAACCCAATACGGAGCCTTCACCAATGTGGTGCAGTTCAACCAGACCTTCAGCGGTGATCGTGTCACCGGTCTTCTCACGGGTGTCCCCACGCTGTTCGCTCCCGGCGGAAATGGCGGCCACTCGTCGAACTCCGGCGTCCGCGATCTCGTCACCCGTCCTTCAAGCGCCAGCTTCGCAGGCGGCCAGTATTCCTTCGTCAGTTATCTGACCATTTCGGATGCCGTCGCCGCCACCGGATACGACCAAGCCACCGGCACGATTTCCGGCGGTGAAGGTGCCAAGCCGATGACCTATAACGGCGTCCGTTACTCGGAAGCTAACGTGCACAACGGTTCCTACACGCTGTGGAGCTATCAGCAACTCTACCGCGCTGCCGATGCCACCCCGACCGAAGACACCTTTTTCAACAACCTCAAGGGTGAGATCGACGGCGTTCTGACGCCCGTTCTCGGACTCAAGACTTCGGACATGAACGTCGAGCGCACCGGTGGCGACGGAGGCCCTGTCAGTCCGCTGTAACCCGTCTCCGGCGATGCGATTCAATCGGCAGGTGTCGGAGACTTCTCCGGCACCTGCCTTTTTCACGATGAAAACCGGAGCAATGAAACTGCTGCCATGGATCCCTCTGGTCGTTGGATTCGCGCTCGTCTTGTGGTGGACCGACGACGCACCATCAACGGGAAATCCGAAAGACCCTGAAATTTCCCGGTCGCCGGTCAGTTCATCACCTCTATCTGACACCCCCTCCGTCCGGCCGGAAGTAAATCTGATGGTCTTGGAGGGTTCTTCCCGCAGACTCCCGGAAAAACGTTCCGAATCCGCTTCAGAACGTCCTGTCACCGGCACGGTTGCCGACAGGTCCGTTCCAACGGAAAGCCGTTCAACACGGCGGCGCGTGAGACCAACGATCTCCATGCTAACAAAAAATATCCCTCGTCAGCGGGGGAGGACGGGCAAGGACTTTTCCTTCGCCTCCGGAGAACTGGCGAAACAATCCGAATCCGCTCCCGTGAATATGCCGGCGGTGTTGATCGAAATCCCGAATGAGTCGGTTTCGTCACCAGAGGCGCAAGAGCGGCTGCAAGGGGTGGCCGAGGAATTCTCTGCCTCGCTGAACGGCTCGGGCCTCGAACCCGCCAGCATTGGCTATCGCAACCTGTGGAATATGGAGCAGATCAAGGCGGATACCCGTTTCCGCTCGATGTACGGCGGACAGGCGTGGAGCCAGCATCACATCCAGACGCACCATGCAGAGCAGTCCGGCACCACGCCGTGAGCGGGCGCTCGGTGACACTAGTGTAACAATCGGCGGATTGTCCGTGACCACCTCCGGCGACTTACTCCGCAAACCGCCTCGAAAAACCCGAGCGCTGTCTTCTAACACGAAATCTTTTCATGAAATTTCACGATTTTTCCATCCGCCTCCCGCTTCTCGCGTTCGCACTGGTTGCCATGCCGCTCGCATCGCATGCCGACACTTTCGAGTTCTCCGATGAGGACCTTCTGCTGGGAGTTCAGGCAGTCGGCGGAACAGGCAGCACGCAGAACCTGTTCATCCGCCTCGGCAACACGGTCACCATCAAAAACAGCCCGAATCAGGGTGTGGTCGCGAACATCGCCGCGGATCTGTCCGCGACCTACGGTGCCAACTGGTTCGAGCGTGAGGATCTATTTTTCGGTATCTTCGGAAACCGCAGCAATCTCTCGCCCGCCACGGATCCTGGAACGGGAGGCCAGGACCCGGGGCGCACGGTCTATCTATCAAGCCAGACCACGGTAGCGGGAGCCTCCGCGGCAAGGGTTTCCATGGGTTCCTCATCCCTCGGGACAGGCACCACGAAATATGCGGGTCTGCGCGGTGTGCTCACCCAGGCGGATTCGACCAATCCGGACGACGAGTTCTCCGCGAGTCCCAGCGGTGCCACCATTCTGAACCAGGCAAGCCAGCCGGTTTCCTGGAACAACAGCTGGAGCCGCTGGAATCCGACTCCGGGCGCGGCCTTCGACGTCTTCACGGGTGGAGTCCAGAACAACTTCGGCAAGATCGGGGTGACCGAGGTGCTGGTCGATGTCCAGCGCTTGGTCCCCAGCACTCCGGGCACCTACGTCACCACTGTCGGAATCGGCAGCAACGGAGCCATCCGCCTTTTCACCGCTAGCCAGAACACTCCTTTCCAAACCTGGACGCTGACCTTCCCAGCTCTGGACACCACGGCCAAGCGTCTCCCCACCGCCGATCCGGACAACGACGGGTTGACCAACCTGATGGAGTTCGTTCTGAACGGAAATCCGGGCGTGCGGGATCCCGCCATCGTCCCCGGTCTCAACGCCGCGGGTGACGATTTCGTTTTCAGCTTCAACCGCCGTGACGATTCGGAAGCGGGTTCCACGCTCCTCTTCCAATACGGCAGCGACCTGAGTGGTTGGACGAACGTGACCATTTCCGCCGCTGGCGGGACGGTGGGAAGCGCGTCGGTCGTGGTCGGTGAAAACGCGTTGGCGGCGGATGCTGTCAGCGTCACCGTCCCGAAAACCGTCGCTCCTTCCGGCAGGCTTTTCGGTCGTCTCAGGGTCACGCAGCCGTGATCCGTTAGTTTCAAAAGAACAACCCACCCCGCGGATTGCGGGGTGGGTTGTTTTATTCCGGGGGGGTCAGCCCCGCTTGCGTTCCAGCAGGACCAGCATCATGAAGGACAGGAACAGGTTCAGCTCTTCGCGTGCGGTCATTTCGCCGAGTTTCTCGATCTGGAAACGGCCTTCCCAGAACGCCGGCTGTTTCGTCATGCGCATCGCCGGAGCTCCGCTGGAGCGGGTGGCGACGAAGCTGGGATGAAACAGGTAGCCGCTGAACATGCCGACGATGGGAATCTCGCTGAAGAACGAGTCCGCCACCTTGGTCCAGGCGTTTTCTTCCTGAATGGAGAAGTCCGGGGTGTTGTCGCCGGGATTGAAGGTTTCGTAGTGAGCCTTCCACATCGACCGCCAGCCGCGGCGGCCGACGCTGCCGATCTCGCCGCCATTCGCATCGGTGGAAAAGTAGCGGGCGGACCAGTCGATAACCTTGTTCGCCTTGATCTCGGCAAGCCGTGTGCCTTGCGATTGGTCCGTCCAGATTTCCACATGCTCGCGGAATTTGAACATCTTTTGTTTGGTGTAGAGGATCGTGCGGCCGGTGGCGTCGGTCACGGTCGCCTGGCTGGCGAGCGCGAGAACCTTGAATGAAAGGGTTAGCGGATACTGGATCCCGGCAAGCTGGCGTGAGATATCGTCAGTCGCCGGAAAGGAGGGCAGCGGCGGCGGAGCGTAAGGGTTCGGCTGATTCATGCGCGCGACGCTAGCCGGGGCGCGCGTCAGCGGCAAGTTGGATACCGGGACAAAATTCCAACGGATGGCGATCTCCGAATCGCCAGGTCTTTGAAGTATCGCCGAGCCGATGCGAATCGCGTCCCATCGGCTTTCCACGAGTTTTGGCGGGTCGGAATTTGTCATTGCCCTGGGCATGTACACTTCACCGCGCGTCGAGCAGTCCGGCGGCGTAGGCTTGGAAAACCCGGGCGATCTCGTCCCTCACCCGGCGGAAGACGGCCATCTGTTCCTCCTCGCTGCCGGTGGCGTGCGCGGGATCGTCGAAGCCCCAGTGATGGCGGTTCATCTGGCCGGGGAACATCGGGCAGGCCTGATCGGCGTTTCCGCAGACGGTGATGACGGTCCCCACTTCGTCGGTTAGGAATTCGTCCATGTGTTTCGAATGATGGCCGGAAATGTCGATGCCGATTTCCGCCATCGCCTTGATCGAAAGCGGGTGGACGTAGCCGGAAGGTTTCGAGCCCGCGCTGGCGACGCGGAAATTTTCATTGAGGGCGGCGCGAAGGATCCCTTCGGCGAGGTGCGAGCGGCAGCTGTTGCCAGTGCAGAGGATGAGGATGGCGGGTGGTTTCATAAGGGAATGATCGGTGGTTCGGAGGCGAAGTTGGAGAGGAAGAGAATGAACGCCGGAATGAGTTCCGCGATCCATGGGAGGCGACTCCCGGCTTTTCCATCAACGCTCAACATTTTCCCCGGCAGCAGCCGGATTCACGGGTGCCGATACAGAGAGGAATGGCGATGAGTGCTCCGAGGATGGTGGCGACGGGATAGAGCCAGAGGTGTTGGAAATTCCCGCTGACGACAGCGGGGGCGAGCGAGCGGGCGGGGTTCATGGACGCGCCGCTGATTGGTCCGGCGAACATGGCTTCCAGTGCGACCACGGCACCGATGGCGATGCCGGCGGTGATGCCCTTTTCCTTCGCGCCGGTGGAGACGCTGAGAATGACGAGCATGAGGATGACGGTGAGGATGATTTCCAGAATGAAGCTCTGCGCCGCGCCACCGGCGGGCAGCGTCGCACCGAGAGATTGATTGTTAGGAAACAGGACTTTCAGCGTGAGGCTGGCGGCGAAGGCTCCGGCGAATTGGGAAAGGGCATAACCGGGAACGTCTTTCCACGCGAACCGGCCGGCCGCGGCGAAACCCAGCGTCACGGCGGGATTGAAGTGCGCGCCGCTGACGTCGCCGAAGGTGTGGATCATGGCCAGCACGACGAGACCGAAGACCAGCGCGATACCGGCGTGGCCGATGACGCCGCCGCTGGTTTCATTGACGACGATGGCTCCGGTGCCCGCGAAAACGAGGATGAAGGTGCCGAGAAATTCAGCGAGAAGACGTTTCATGTCGGGAGTCCGTTGTCATCTTCTTGCCATCAACCATGCGTCTCTTCAGCAGCAGGTGCCAGGCCCGCAGCACGGAGCCTTGCCGCCGATGGCGGGGAGACGCAGGTCGGGCAGGCCGCAGAGTTCCGGGGCGAGGCACTCGGTGTGCTTGTGGGCGAGTCTCAGGACGACCGCTTCGGCGGTCAGATCGTGGCCTTCGATAATGTATTGGGAAATGACCTTGTCCTCGTATTCGATTTCCACGGGGATGGTCTCGTCAGGGAGATAGGCATTCGCCTTTTCGAGGATCTTCGCCATTTTTCCGGTTTCGATGCGGTGGTCGTAGTCCTCGCCCACCCAGACCTGAAGCTGGCAGGTGATCGATTCGCGGAGTTTTCCGCCGCAGTCGAGGAAGGTCTTTTGCACCCGGCCGACTTCGGTGACGTGGAAGGAAACGGGCACCGAATTTCCATCCGGCAGGGCGATGCGGAAGAAGCGGTCGGAGTGCTCGGACAGCAGGGATTTGAGTTCGGTGAGATTCATGATTTCACGGTTTTTCTGACAGACAGGGTTTTCGGGCCGGGGCAGCAGCTGTTCTCGCGTTTGGCGAGTCGCTGGATCGAGCGTGCGGCGTCGGCGGACAGTTGGCGTTCGTCGGATTCGCTGAAGAATTTCGCCAGCGACTGGATGAGTTTCCGGTAATCGCGGTGGATCTGGAAATAGGTCCACTTCTCGCACTTCTCACTTTCCAGCAGCCCGGCCTTGCGGATGATCTGGACGTGGCTGGAGACCGAGGACTGCGGCATTTCCAGAATATCGGCGAGTTCGCAAACGCAGAGCGCGTCCTCCATCACCAACCGCACGATCCGCCAACGGGTGGGATCGGCCAGCGCCCGGGAAAATGTGACGATGTTTGCCATGACGGGAAATATCGTAACGAGATTTATCGTTATGGAAAGTCCCAAATCACGACTCTCTGAGAAATTGGTCCGGGGCGCTTATTTTGTAGTGAACACCCGCGATGCTGAGAGTGCGAAGTTTTCCGGGTCATACATCGACTCAACCTTCGCGGGCGGGGCGGTGGCTTGGCCGGATACGGTGCAGCGGGCGAGGTAGGTGAGGGTGTAGGTGCCCTTGCGCCAGATGTGATCCAGATAGAAGACGGCGCGGTCGGTGCGGAGTTCGGAGTGGCTGACGTTCCAGTCGTTTTCGCTGGTGGGCGTGCCGACGGCGGCGCGTTGGGATTTGAAATCGGTGTTCACGGTTTCAAAAAGCGATGGCAGGAGGTCTTCGATGACGAGGTAGCGGGTGTCATCCTTCGGCAGCGTGACCCGCAGCGAGACGCGGACGAGGTCGCCGACTTGTGGCTCGGTGAGGATTTCGGCGGAGCCGTCGGCATTGATGCGCTCGTAGGTGCGGTCGACGGAAAGGCCGTTGTTAGCGACGGGCTGGATGGGTTCGATCTTCGGTCTGGCGGCGATGTTGATCCGGACGTAGGCGCTGCGATCGGTGGCGAGGTCGAGCTTGAGGTCCGGCGTGAGTTCGAAGGTGCGCGAGGCGGCGGGCTGGTCGGCGGTTAGCGCGATGGTTTCGGTGCCGGCGTTCGTTTCGAAGGCGAGGGAAACGGGATCGGTGTCGAGATTCTCGTTCTGAGCGTAAGCAGCCATGGCCATGAGGCTCCAGCCGTTGACCCAGGTGGTCTGCCACCGGCCGTAGGGATTGCGATCGCGCAGCATGCGGTCGAGGGCCTTGGTGGGTTCCGGGCCGTCTGGTTCGACTGCAAGCCACGCGATGAGTTGATAGGCGGCATCCGCGCGGTAGGGCATCCAGTCGTCGTGCTTCAGTTTGAACGATGTCTTGGATACGAGGAGAGATTTCGCGATGGCGAGGTTTTCCTCGTTTCCTTCGTCCTCCAACGCGATGGATGCGGCTAACAGGCATCGGGCGGCAGGGGTGAGGTCGGCGATGCGATCCACGAGCACGTTCCGATAAGCGGGCTGCGGTGATCCGGCAAGGGCGAGGACGAGCAGGCCACGGGCGTGGGTTTCGAGGTTGTAGGAGGATTTCTCCTCCGCGATCCCGCGCAGGCTTTCCGTCAGGTTTTTCACGAGTGAATCGATGGCGGATCGCGGGACATTCGCGCCTTTTTCCGAAGCCATCATCAGGCCGAGGCCGGCGTAGGCGGTGGCCCAGGACACCGGTTGGTCCGCTCCGGGCCAGTAGGAGAATCCGCCGTCGGGGAGCTGCATGGATAGCAGGCGGTCCGCTCCGCCCTGGATGGCGGCTTTGATTTTCGCCTCGGGGATTTTCGCGAAGCTCGGCACGACCGGGCTGAGTTCTTCCACGGCGAGCCATGGCATGAGCGAGGAGGTGGTTTGCTCGACGCAGCCGTGCGGATAGCTGAGGAGATAGTCGATGGAACCGGCGGCCTCGACGAGCGGCGAGCGGGCGAAGCCGAGTTCCACCGTGCCGCTGCCTTCCAGCAGTTTCGCATCGAGTGCATCGCGAAGGTTTTGTTTCGCGCCGGGTTTGGATAGATTGACGAGCTTGGTTTGGCGAAGCAGCGGCATCGGGTAGTGGATCTGGAAGCGCGACTCTACGGCGTCGGAGAGCTTGTGCTTCACGGGATCAGTCAGGTTCGCGTTGTTCAGGGAAATCGGAGTGGCCTGCCAGGTGAGGACGGCCTCACCGGTATTCTCGGCGCGGACGGGGAAGACCACGGTGGTGGAAGCCCCGGGAGCGAGGGTGACGGTTTCCATCGTGGTGCCGGTCGGGACGGCGCACGGAGTTTCCGGGCCGCTGCCGGTGCTGAATTTGATTTCCCAAGTGCCGGTGAATTCCGAAGCATTTTGAACCAGCACCTGTGAGTTGAAGGTGTCCGACTGGTTGGCGAAGCGCGGGGTTTTCGGCTCCAACATGAGGTCCTTTTTCACCACGATGGCCGACTCGGCATGACCGAAACGCGCGGCCTGCTGGTGGGCGATGGCGATGATCCGGTAGCGGGTGAGCGTGTCCGGCACCTTGAAGGTGTGGGAGAAATTTCCGGCTCCATCGGTGACGAGCGCGGGTGCCCAGGCGGCGCAGGGATCGAAGTTTTTCCGCATGAGGTCGGCGAGTTTGCTCATGTCTCCGCCGCCACCGATGAAGAAGCCTTTGTTATGGAAATACTGCATCTCCGGATCTTCCGAGACGAAGGTTTGGAACGAGGTGCCGGATTCCACATCGAGCACGCGGGGCTTGTAGAAGTGGTCGAGCGGGCGCGGTGTTTCGTAACCCATGACGGCGAGCGTGCCCTCGTCCTCGGCGTAGAACGTGACTTCGGCTCCGGCGGCGGGTTTGCCATCGGCGGATTTGATAGAACCGGTTAGCGTGATCTCGTCGCCGGGGCGGTAGGACTCCGCGGGTTCGGAAATCGAGACCGCGAGCTTGTCGCGGAGATTTTCCACGATGAGTTCGCAGTAGCCGAGCCGGAGCTGCGGTTCCTTGTGTTCGCGGGCGGATTCCTTGGCGCCCTTGATGATGAGGATGGAGACGTAGGCGTTGGGCGCGTCCTCATCGGATAGAGGAATTTCGATGACGGGCTTGTCGGCCTTGAGCTGGACTTGGAACGAACGGAGGACTTTCTCACGCTCCACCGTGACCAGCGCGGTGCCCTCGATGGGTGATAAAACGAGCACGCGGGCGGTCTCGCCCGGCTTGTAGGATTTTTTCTCGGCGACGAGTTTCACGCGCATCCCGTCCTCGTAATACCAGGGATACTCATCGGTGCCGTAAACGGTGAACCGCGTCACCGTGGCGAAAGCGCGGCCGTCCGGATCGGTGCCGCGGATGGTTAGGAAATGATTTCCGTTCGCCTTGAAGGCCAGGTTGAGCGCATTTCCCTGCCCGGCGGATGCGGCGGGATCGAGCGTGAGCTCGGAGGTGGAAACGGTTTCCTCGGTGACGTCGTTGCGGGTGGTGGTCGCGCCGGTGTCGGTGCGGGATTTCACGGCGGAGTTCACCTCGCGGCTGAGCGTGGCGGTGACTTTCACGGCACCGGGGAACGGCTCGCCATCGGTGCCGGTGGCGACGAGTTTCAGCGGCACGGTGTCACCGGCGCGGATGAGTTTGTCGTTGCGCGAGACGCCGACATACACGGACGCCGGATGGACGGTGGCGGTCGTGGTGGACGTTAGAGTCTGGTTGTTCGCGTCGGTGACTTCCGAGGAAATCGTCACTTCCCGGGCGGTGGGAAATTCCGCCTGCGGGATCTCGGTGGCGATGGTCGCCTTGCCTTCGGCGGAAAGTTGGGTTTCTCCCTGGATCTGCGAGGACTGGGCTCCGGAGTCCTCATCATCGTCCGAGCGATAGCCGAAGTAGTGATACCAATAAGTCCAGTCATCGGTGCGGTGGTTGCCGAAAAGATAGTCGCGGAATCGCTCCGGATAGGGATTGCGCGTGGTTACGCGGCTGAAGTGCTTCACGCTTCCGCCGGCGACCGGCTGGCCTTGGTAATACTTCGCGGCTAGTTCTGCGGAAATGCTCGTCGCTCCAGGAGTCGAGTCCGCCAGGGTTTGGGTGATTTCGAACGCATTGCGGCGGAATTCCTCGACGCGCAGCGGCAGCTCGAAGCGCGCGCTTTCGTTGATGGCTTCCTGCGCATACCAATCGTCCTCCAGCGCCCCGGCCTTGGCGAGTTCCTCGGGGTATTCGAGCCGGATTGAGTGCGTGCCGGTCTTCCCTGCGGGTAGCTGATAGGTGAAATCGAAGGAACCGTTTTCCGAGATCGTCACCGCGCCGGTGTGGATTTCCTTTTCCGTCGGATCGATGACAACGATGCGCGCCGGGCTGGCTAGTGCGGGTTCGACCGCATTTCCGCGCTGGGTGCGGATGATGCCTTTCATTCGAACGGTCTCGCCGGGACGGTAGAGCGAGCGGTCGGTGAAAAGGAACGCCTTGCGGGTGGACTCGGCGGATTTGTTCCACGAATAACGGATCGGGAAATGCCACAGGCCGACCGTTTCCAGCGAGGAATCGAAAGCGGTCAGGTAGGTGTCGTTTCCAAGCGAGGCGCGGAGGGTGCGTGCAGCGTCCGCGCGCGGCAGGGTGGCGATGCCGGACGCGTCGGTGGTGGTGGAGGGCAGGGCGGCTGCGTCCTCGCCGAAGATCTCGATTTTCACGCCGGGCAGCGGAGCCCCCGTGTCGCACGAAAACGCGTAGATGAAGGCGTCCTTGCCGGTCAGTTTCCAGGCGAGGCCGATATCGGTTAGCTGGATGATCGCCTGGGTGGTGGGGGCGGTGCCCTTGCCGTCGTAGTCGGGAAGCACCGTGCCTGTTGCTTCGAGGAAAAAGGTTCCGGTGGGTTGGTCCTTGGGAAGGACCTCATCCCATTTCAAGGTGACGATCTTCGTGTCATCGATGGGCGTCTCCAGTGGAATAGTTAGGTCGGCCATCGGTTCGCCGACGATGAGAGGGTAGGGGAGCGTGATCGTCGGTTCGATGGATTCTTCATCGGGGCCATTTCCGGTAACGTGCCGGTAGCCTTGGAACGCGCGGATCTGGTCGGCTCCTGACAGTTTCTTGATGCGGAGTCTCGCGCTCTCCAGATTCAGCGTGAGCATGCGGTATTCGCGGTTGCCGTGGGCGAGCTGCGCCTGATCCTGCGACGGGAAGGAAAGCACCGGAATGAAGTGCCCGAAGGTGATTTCCTTGGTGAGCGGCCTCTCGAGATCCAGCCCGCTTGTGGAGATATAGGGCGGGCGGAAGGTGACTGTGGTTTTATCCATCTCCGCGAAATCACCGGTGAGCGTGATCTGTTTGCCTTCGGCTTCGGCGCTCAGGTTTTCCGGTCGCGGGTTCATTTCGATGCATTTCGCGAGAAAGTCGACGGGCAGCGAGGTGGGAACCGGTTGGTTGAAATGAATCAGGATTTTCCGCGGCTCGCCGGGGTTCTGATAGGAATCGATCCTTGCGATCTGGAACGGTTTCACGTCGCCCACCTCGTAGTTGGAGTCTCCGGTGGTGCGTGCTCCGGAAGCTGCGTTCGGGAGACCTTTCAGCACGGACACGTTCCAGCCATCTCCGACCGGAAGAGGCGATGCGGGTGATGCGACGATGATGTTGGCGACTTCGCTCTCCGGCGTGATCACCGGCGCGGGTGTATCCGGAAAACGGAAGGCCCATGGCTTGTAGCTGCTGCCGTAGTAGCCGGCGCTGGCGACGGTCGTGCGGCCGAGTTTCGCAGCGACACGTTGGCCGTTTTTAGAGCTGAAGGATATGTAGTTCGCGGCCGCGGCGGGATCGACAGCGTCATTGAAGATGATGAGCCACTGGCCGGTGGACGGTGAATAATCCGACAACCAGCGGTTTGGGGCGTTTGCCGCGACGATGCGGAAGGCTTCGCTTTCCAAGCTGGCGAATTTTCCCGGAGGGACGGGCGACTTGTCGAGATGCTGGAGGTTTTTCGGAATCGAAAACGTGTAGGTCGTGCCGATGGCCGGTGGCTGAGCGGGGATGAAGCGGGCGATGTTCTGCGCTTTCCAAAGCAGTTTGCCGGGAAGCGCGGGTTGGATTTCGATCCAGGTGTTATCGACGGTTTTTCCCAGGTCCGAAATAGCGGTGACGGGCGCATCGAGCACAAGGTCGATCTGCGATTCCGGAACGAGCGTCGGGGTGGAAACAACCAGCCGTGGAGCTGCGGAAGCGGCCATGGTGATGGCCAGGGTCGCCGTGAAGGCGGGGATGAGCGTTTTCATGAACGTGTTGGCCTGAGGCCGATCGCGTTGATATACGAATCGGTTGCGAAACACATTCATTTTATTGCGGAAACCTATCAAAATTTTCCGTCCGGTTCCGTCATTGCGCTTTTCGCGGATTCTGCGAAATTTCCCGAGTGACACGTCCGCCCGTTTTTTCCTTCCGCAGGATCGCCGCCTGCATGGCGGTGCTCGTTCTGGGTGCTTGCGCTCCCCAAACGACGCTGGTGAACCACCGCAGCGCGACGGGCACCAAGACGGATTCTTTCGGCTACCGGAAGTGGATTTCTGAAAAGGTCGAGCAGGACGTCGTCATCATCGGCATTCACGGGTTCTGCGGCGCGTCCATCGACTACGCGAACCTTGGGAACCACCTTCTCCAGTACCAACCCAAGACCGGCCTCTACGCCTACGAAGTCCGCGGCCAAGGCAGCGACCCCCTCACCGAGCGCCGCGGCGACATTGGCGATCCGCAGGATTGGTATCGCGATCTGTTCGCCTTCACCCAACTGGTGCAGGAGCAGCATCCGGATGCGAAAATCGTCTGGTTCGGTGAAAGCATGGGCGCGATGATCGCCAGCCACGCGCTGCGGCAGGCTCCGGAAAACGATCCGCCCATCGACGGACTCATCCTTTCCTCGCCCATCGTCCGCTTCCGCGACGACATCCCCGCGTGGACGCCCGGTCTGGTGCAAATCGCGGCGACCACCCTGCCGCTCGCCCGCATTTCCTTGGAAACGCTATCCGGCGGGCAGGAGGTGCAGATGACGCAGACCTCCACCCACAGCGCCCAGGTGCAGACGAATTCCTACAACATCGAGAAGCACACCCTCCGCCTCATCGGCACGCTCGGACAGCACATCGGGAACATGAACGACTGCGCCACCCACTTCCGCTCGCCGGTGCTCGTCCTCCACGGCGGAAAGGACTATTTCAACAACGATTCCGACGTCCGCGGCTTCGTCGCCCGCATTCCCTCGAACGTCTCGAAAACCTACCACGACTATCCGGAAGCCTACCATCTGCTCATGTATGATGCGAAAAAGGAGGTCATTTTCCGCGACATCGAACGCTGGGTGGCCAAGCTCCGCCGCGGCCGTTTGTAAATTTTACGCGGAAATCGTCAGGATTCGTCTTGACGGGTCGGTTCCCATGGCCATTCTCCGCGTCCCGCAACTCCAACCACTTTCTATTATGGCACGCATCTGCAGTATCCGAGGAACCCGCGTCCGCTCCGGCGGCAAAATTCACCGTTCCGGTTTGGCCAAGAAAAAGGGCGGTATCGGTCGTCACGTCACCAAGGTGGTGAAGCGCACGATCTCCCCGAACCTTCAATCCAAGCGCATCTGGGTTCCTGAACTCGGCAAGTTCGTGAAGCTGAAGCTCAGCTGCCGCGCACTGAAGACCGTCAACAAGAACGGTGCTTTCGTGACGCTCAAGAAGGCCGGAATCATCTGATTCCCCTCTGATTCGATTTTCAAAAACAGCCCGGTGGTCACGCCGGGCTGTTTTTTTCGTTTGGTGAATGGCGGTGTTTCAACCGATCACGCAAGGCACCAGCACTCCGTCGCTCATGCCGTGGATCTTCTTCTTGTCCGCCGGGACAATCGTCGCCAGGCAGCCGCCGAAGTTGGTCTCGCCCGCGTCATCGGTGAAAAAGTAAGGACACAGCCGCACGCGGCCCTGCATCATTTCCACCGAGCCATCGTCGCGGAAGACCGGATGCTCGATGCGTCGGCCCTCGCGGAATTCCTGCAGGATCCACGGTTGCTCGGACGATTGCTCCAACGCCCCATGCAGCCGCTCCGACCACTCCGCCGCCGGCATGTCGTGACCGATGAAAACGCCGCGCGAGCCCCAGGCGGTCTCGTGGAAACCGCTCACCTTGAGCACCAGCTGGCGCTCCTTCTGGCTGAAATTCGCCACTTCGTCCCACGAATGCGCGTTGATCCGGGGCAGCGCCGCATGCGGCGGCAGCGGTTCCGGATCCAGCACCCAGCCGAATGGCACCAGCTCGCGCAGCCGCTTCAGGTGACTGCCGCGCAGCGTGTGCTCCCAGACTTTTTTCAACGCCGGCGACCACAGCAGCGCCAGCCAAAGCTTGTCTTCGAGATGTGGCTTGAATGGGGGAGTGATCTTGATTTTCCCCGCGGCGGAATCTTCCGCGAGGCGTTTCACTGAGGAAATCGATTCCCAGTCGAAGAGTTCGAAAAATCGATAGAGCGCCCGGCCATCTTCCTGATATTCCTCAGCGGAAACGACCTGCCACGCTTCACCGAGCTGGTGCGCTAACCATTGCATCTCCGGCCGGTAGTCGCCTGATTCTTCGGAAACCAGGACGCTGCCGCCATCCGGCATCAGCGACTTGAATCCATCGATCATTCCGTCCGGTCCGCCCAAGACGTCGAATCCGGCTTTCGAATAAACCTGCGAGAGCCAGGCGGTCACTCCGATCCCACCCGGCACACTGTCCAGCTCGGTCATGGAAAATCCCGTCTCTGTCAGAATCAGATCCGGCCGGATAACGCGCGGGAATTGTTCCGCCATGCCCGGTTCGCGCTGCACCTTCGCCAGCCAATCCGGTTTCCCCTCGTCCAACAGCTCCGCCAGCCAGCCGGGCAGCTTTCCCGCGGCGCTGCGACGATAGAGGCCGTCGCACGCCTGTTGGAACCGCGCCAGCGGATGGCCCAGCGACATCATCTGCCGCGCTTCCGCCTGGGTGAGTTTCAACGGCTCCGGCGACCAGCGCCACGCCCCGCCGCCAAACAATCCACCTTCCGGCAACCCGTCGCGCAATTCAGAAAGACTCATTCCCATCCCGCGCCGAACTTCCACCCCATCGCGTGGATTGCCAAGTGATTCTTCTGGCTTGCACTCCAAGCGTCGCTCGCGCTCATTGGATCCCATTCATGTTGCCGGAAGTCATGACCTACGCTTGTCCCTTCTGCGGCTGCGAAGCCCGCGTCGGCAAGCCATGTCCGGGCTGCGCCAAAAAGAAGAACAAGACCAAGGCGAAAAAGCATTCGTGGGAGCAGGACAAATCCCACGACGGCCTGAATCTGCCAGAAGACGATTTCGATTACGATGAGTTCGTCGCCCGCGAATTCGGAAAAGCGCCCCATCAAGCCCTCGGCATCAAATGGTATTGGTGGCTTCTCGCCGTGGTGGTGCTGGCGGCCATGATCGGGACGCTGGTCTTCCGCATGTAACCCCTTCAGAGAGTCTTCATTGCCGCGCGGAAGACCCACTGAAGGTTCCAACTGCGTGAGCGGACCCGCTCAAATCAGAACGGCACGTCGTCGAAGTCATCGTCGTTCCGAAGGTCCGACATTGAAGGCTCGGCACTGGAGGATGACTGGTTGCGCGAAGCTGCTCCTTGCTGCGGGCGGGAAGGTTCGCCCGAACCTTCGCCGGCGGCCTGGAGTTTCCAACAGGCGAGATCCACATAGTATTTGCCGTTATATTCACGGCCGCGGACGTCGAAGTTCACCATCACATCGTCGCCGACCTTGAAGGAGTCCAGGACCGAGCACTTGTCCTTCACCAGATCGAACTTGATGTCCTGCGGATACTTGTCAGCCGACGTTGTGACGACGAATTCCCGCTTGGTGAAACCGCTGGCGAAGGATTGCACATCGCCGATCATCTTGATTTTCCCACTTGCCTCGTACATGCGACCGAATGTTTCAGCCCGCGCGGGGATGTCAAACGTCGGGGTGGAAAATTTCAGCGGCCTGTCGCTGGCCTGCCGTTTCCATCCACCTGGATCTCACCTTGCGCGGCCGCACCTTGTAACGGCTGCGGGGGGCGGTCCAGCGTCTGCCCGTGAACGTGCGATCCATGATGCCCGAGCGGGGGCGCGAAACCGTGGAGGTGCCGGCCATTTCAAATCCGTCATTCCCACGTCTCCCGAAAGCCGAAAAATCCGGCAGCAGGATTGCCTGGCGGATCTCCTTGAGCATCACCACCGTCCACACGGCCAAGGCGAAAACCAACGCACCGGCAAAGATCCAACCTGCGGAAAGAGCCATGCCGCTGATGGCCATGAATGCCAGCGAGAGAAGCCCGATCCAGACGAGGCAGGCGGCCGCGACAAGGATGAAGATTTTCGATGGCCGGTACGAGGTGCTCAAGAATCATTAATTATCAATCCAAACCAATTTCGCCAAGCTTTCTTTACATTACGCGATCACGTAGGGAGCGGACTACCACAAGAATGTAGGTTGGCAGATTCCGTCCGGCAGGCTAGAGCTTCACCTTTCCTACCAAACATGCCACACTCGACCCATATCCAGAATCCGGACGTCATCCTCATCGGCAGCGGAGTCATGTCCGCGAACCTCGGCGCGATGCTGAAACGGCTGGAACCCGCGCTCTCCATCCAGGTTTACGAAGTGACGGACGAACTGGCGCAGGAAAGCTCCCACGGCTGGAACAATGCGGGCACCGGACACGCCGGTATCTGTGAACTGAGCTACACCCCCCACCGGGAAAAGGACGGGACGGTCAACGTTTCCAAGGCGATCCAGATTTTCGAGCAGTTCGAGCACTCCAAGCAGTTCTGGAGCTACGCCGTGGACAGCGGCATGGCGGATAATCCGCGCGAGTTCATCAATCCGGTGCCTCACCTCAGTTTCGTGCATGGCCAGGAGCAGGTGGATTACCTGAAAGCCCGCCACACCGGCATGGCGGCCCATCACTTTTTCCAGGAAATGGAATTCTCCACCGACCGTGAGACCATCGCAAGCTGGGCGCCGCTGCTGTTGGAAAAACGCTCCGCCGTACCCATCGCCGCCACCAAGATGGACGGCGGCACGGATGTGAACTTCGGCAACATTTCCCGCAAGCTGCTCAACTGGCTCGAAGCCCAGCCAGACTGCGGCATCGCCTCCAACCACCGCGTCGTCGATCTCACCAAGACGGAACACGGCTGGGAAGTGGCGGTGAAAAACCAAACCACCGGCGAGGTCCACCACAACAACGCGAAATTCATCTTCGTCGGCTCCGGCGGCGGCAGCCTGCAACTGCTCCAGAAATCCGGCATCCCGGAAGCCAAGGGCCTCGGCGGATTCCCCATCGGCGGCCAATGGCTGGTCTGCGAAAACCCGGAAATCGTGAAAAAGCATCAGGCGAAGGTCTATGGCCAGCCGCTTGGCTCGGCTCCGACGATGGCCGTTCCGCACCTCGACACCCGCATCCTGGATGGGAAAAAAACGCTGCTTTTCGGACCCTTCGCGGCATGGACGACCAAGTTCCTCCACAAAAAGGGCAGCTTCCTCGATCTGCCGCTTTCGGTGAAGCCGGACAACCTCGCCACCTTGCTCAAGATCGGCGTCACCAATCTGCCGCTCGTGCAGTACCTCGTCCAACAGGGCACCCAGAGCATGGCCGACCGCATGGAAGTGCTCCACGTTTTCTATCCGGCGGCGAAGGCGGAGGACTGGAAGCTCATCGATGCCGGCATCCGCGTGCAGGCGATCAAGAAGACCGATGGCGAGGCGGGCATCGTCCACTACGGCACGGAAGTCATCACCAACGAGGATCGCAGCATCTCCGCTTTGTTAGGCGCGTCGCCCGGCGCATCGGTCTCGGTGAGCATCGTGCTTGATGTGGTGAAAATGTGTTTCCCCCGACTGTTGGAAAGTGCGGAAGGCAAGGCGCGGATGAAGGAGATGATCCCGACCTGGGACGAGGATTTGAAGCTGCCGCAGAACGCGGCGCGCTTCCATGAGGTCAGCCGTCGGGCGAATGAACTCCTCCGACTTTCCTGAGCGGCTGGGGAACAGGAGCCGTGCATCCCGCAAGATGACGGGTGCGGTTTTCCCTTTCCCACCCATAGAAAAAAGCGGAAGTGATTTCCATGGATGGCTCAAGCAACTGGAAATGAAAGGAATGTGAGGTTGATGGTGTGTTGGCAGGCATCCTGCGAAGAGAGGGAAGAACCTACTCCGCCTCACCATGATCAACTGGACCTTCATTTTCCTCATTCTCGCCCTTGTGGCCGGAGTGCTGGGATTTACCAGTCTGGCAGGAGCGGTGGGTGGAATCGCACAGATTCTTTGCATCCTGTTCATCTGCCTGTCTGGGGTCTACCTCATCAGTCAGGAATCGGTGAATCGTTGAACTGTTTCGAAAATTTCATCCGCTGGTGAATCCGGCGGACTGCCCGAGGGGCAGGCGGACCGGGGGGGACGCCTGCCCCTTCCTGTGTTTGCAAAGACCGGAGCATCTCTACCCGTGAAGGGAGGTTGCATGTTGCATTCTCCGCCGTTGCGACTAGCCCGCTCGATGGTGAGTAACCGGGGCGAAATAGTTGGAGGCTGCCATTCAACCCGCTGGAAATGAACGCTCTGAAATGTGATTCCAAGGCTTGGCACTTCGCTTGCAAGAACCCTGGTGTCATCCGCTCAGGGATTTCAAACGAACCACGCCAGAACCATGAAGCCAAACACAAGCCATCAAAAAGCCGGCCAATGGGCGACTTTCTCCGTCATCGCGCTCAGCTCCGCGAACCTGCTTTTCGCCACTCCGCAATCCGCTCCCAGTGGGGAATCGGAAATCGGCGAGTTCATCCAAATGGACATCAGCGCCGACAAGCGGTTGCAAGGCGCCGAAATGAACGTGCGGATTGAAAACGGCATCGCGATCATTTCCGGAACCGCCAAGACCTTGGCCCAGACGGAACGCGCCTCCGCCCGGGCGATTGCCAGCGATGGGGTGAATGTGGTTTTGAATCAGGTCGGCATCGTTCCCGAGTCATCCTCGAACATCGTGGAGAAGGCGAAGGCGGCACTGCGCAAACAGAAGATCTTCCGTGCCGACCAGGTGGTGGTGACCGCCAACGGCTCTCGCGTTTCTTTGGCGGGCAAGGTGGGTGTCTTGGATGAGAAAGATCTCGCCCGCGAAATTGTTTCCGAGATTCCGGGGGTGACGGCGATCGACAATGACCTGACCGTGACCTTCGAGGGCATCCGCGAGGATGCGCAAATCGCCGAGCAACTTCACTTCCTCATCAAGGATGATCCGCTCTATGAAGGCCTCGATCTCACCGCCACCGTCAAATCCGGAACCGTCAGCCTCAGCGGTGAAGTCGGCAGCCGCGGCGAGTATGACCGCCTGGTGCGCCGCAGCTATGTCACCGGCATCATCGACGTGCAGATCTCCGGGCTCAGCATCAACAGCGATCTGGCGATGGAAGGACTCGCCGACAAGGAGTATTCGCAAGATCAGTCTCTGGAAGCCCTGAAGGCCGCGCTTGCCATCGACTCACGAATCAATGCCAATCTGATTGAAACAAAAATGGCCGACGGCGTCATCACTTTGAAAGGCAGCGTCGGACAGATCGCGGAAAGTGATGCTGTCGAGACCACAGCCCGCGGCATCCCTGGCGTGCTGCGTGTGGAGAACGAGTTGAAAATCGTTCGTGGCGGTGAAATCGCCGGAACGAACCGCGAATTCAAGTCCGCCTCCGCCCCTCCTTTGATGAAGCCCCGCCGCTGAGCCGGCCACACCTCTTCCTGGCAGATGCTTTCAGTGTGTGTTCTTCTGCCAGCGGGATCGGACGTCCATGGATCCTACTCCATGGGCGTTCTTTCCGTCCGGGCGTAGTTCCAACCCGCGGCATCGCAGGCGAATGCGGAGGAACCCGTGGCGACGAAGTCACCGCGCTGATAGGAATGGTGGATGGCTTCGACACGTCCCGCTCCGACGAGGATTTCATGAAATCCCTGCGGCTCGCCCTGGAGCCGAGTGGAGCATACCGTGGGAGCTTGGGAGATGATCGACTTCCACTGGTCGGTGAGTCCGGCCGAGTGGATCTGAGAGCGGTGGAAATGCCCGCACATCACCAGGTCGACGCGGGCGGTTTCGAGCGCCTGCAAGAGTTCCTTCAGCGGCTTGACCACCGCGCGTCCGGCGATCTGCAGTTCCAACAACGGATGATGCAGCACCAGCACGCGGAAATGCGTGTCCGGCCCGGCTTGGAATTTTTCTTGGATCCGGAGCAGCTGCCGCTTGGAAAGCCGGCCTTCCGACCAGTCCGCATGAAAGCCGAAAGCCCGCGAGCTGTTCACGCTGACGACGTGGACGCCGTTGGAAATCAGTTCCGGCTCCAGTTCCCCGCCGAACGTGTCCTGATAGCGCCTGAACGGATGGAGGAACCGGTCGAAGGGCTGGTTGATCAGCGGGATGTCGTGGTTCCCGGGGATGACCAGATGAGGACGGGGAAGCCGCTCCACAAACTCACGGGCGGCGATCAGCTCGCGCCTGCGGACGCGCATGGTGAGGTCTCCGCTGAGGATGGTGATGTCCGGCCGCAGCGCCGCAGCGCGCTGCAGGAATATCTCCGCGATGGCGGGATCGGCAGCGCCGAAATGCGGATCCGAGAGATGGAGGATGCGGGTCATTTTTCCTCCGGAGCGGATTCGGTGATGATCTCCGCCTGGGTCAGCACCTTGAGATGGCCCGGCAGGATGCGGAGCTCGATGGGGAAGCTGAGTTTCAGGATTTCGCCATCTAGCATCGTGCGGCAGCTCGTGCGTCTCGACGCCCGCAGCGTCATGCGGCGGGTCTTGACGAGCTGCAGCTCGGGGTTCTGCTCATGACGGCCCAGCGTGTAGTCGAAGATGCCGCGGAGCGCCGACGCCGGCTTGCGATGCGTGCTGATGTAGGCGGTCAGCTTTCCCGACTGGAAATCCGTGCGCGCCGGGATGAGGCCCGCCGTGTCCTGATAGCGGCCGGGAACAAACGCGGAGAACTTGGTGCGGGCGCGTCCCGAGCCACCGTCGCTCTCCCAGGAAAGCGGCAGCGGCCGGGCGTTCATGAACGTGCTCCGCAACCCGGTCAGGAGCTTGATCGTCTTTTTCCACCAGTGGCCGCCGTGGTCGCGGTTCTCGAAAATGTTGGAAAACTCCGGATAGAATCCGAGGATCGTCGTGCACAGGCAGGCGTGTCCCGAGACGTCCAGCACATCGATGGGAAACACCTCGGCCGCCGCGAGAAAGCGGGCGGCGTCCTCGATTTCCAAAGGCACCCCGAGGTCGCGTGCGGCGAGATTGAAAGTTCCCATCGGCAGCACCCCCATCGCGATGCCGGTGCCTCCGATCAGCCGGGCGGCGGCGGAAACCGTGCCATCGCCACCGCCGACGATGATGGCGTCCGGCTTCGACGTGATGGCGCGCTTGAGCGCGGATTCGATCTGACCCGGATCGATCAGCGACGATGAAATCTCATGCCCGGCCTCGCGGAAGATTTCTTCGACCGTGCGGCAGACTTCCGTGGCGTCGAGGCCGCGCTGGTTTCCTCCCGACGCGCGATTGAGGAGAAGGATGCAGTGGCTCATGAAACGGTGGGGGCGTTGAAGGCGAGGATCGACAGACTGGTGCGGACTTTTTCCTCCAGCCGCGAGCCATCCTCGGCCGGATCGGCATCGCGGATGGATTGGAGCACGCTGAGCCAGTAGGCCGCCTGCCGGCTGGGAGTGGCGTCGTTCTCCAGAATCCGGATGGCCTCGGTGGTTTCCCGTTGCCGGGCGGCCTTCATCGCCAGCGGCAGCGGCCGCTTTTCGGGATTCCTGACAAATTCGATCACCTGCCGCAGGTCCACCGGGCGCACCGGCTTGAGCAGGAAATCCACGACCCCGTGGCGGATCGCCCGCAGCGCCGCATTCGGGCTGAGTGCCGCGCTGCACAGGACGATGGGGATTTCATTGCCCTGGCCGCGCAAGGCCTCGATGACGCCGATGCCATCCAGCTCGGGCATGCGCAGGTCGAGGATCATGATGTCGAACTTCGAATCCGCCAGGCGCTCCAGGGCCTGCCGGCCGTTGGGAGCGGTCTCCACCACCGTATTCTTGTTAGATAGCGCGTAGGCGAAGCCCAGCCGCAGGGTGGGCTCGTCGTCCACGACCAGCACTCTCAGCTTGTCGCTTGCAGGGAGGTTGCCCTTATCAGGCGATGGGGACATCAATGTAGAATTCGGTGAGTTCGTCCGTGCGTTCGCGCAGGCCGATGCGGCCCTCGTGGGCGCGGATGATTTCCCGGGAAATGAAAAGTCCGAGGCCGACGCCGTCCGCCTTCTGGCCGGGAGCCCGGTAGAACCGCTCGAAGATGCGGCTCTGGCTGTCTTCCGGCACGCCGGGACCTTGGTCGATCACCGACACGCGCAGGTGCTCGGCGTCCGGCTTCGACTGGCGGATGACGATTTCTCCGCCTTGCGGGCTGTGTTTGATGGCGTTGGAAACGAGGTTGTTCAGCACCTCGTCCAGCCTCACGGGGTCGCCGAGGACTTCCGGGAAATCGGCAGCACCGCTTTCCATCCGGATCGAGACCTCCCGTGCGGCGGCGGCGCTCTGATAGAGATGGGCGGCGCGCGCCATGCTGTCCTTCATGGCCACGGGCACCCTTGATAGATGCGTGGTGCCGCTTTCCGCGCGGGAGAGGTCGAGCAGCGTGTTCAGGGTCACGAGGAGGCGTTCGCAGTCCTCGTTCGCGGAGGAGACCATCACCTTCTGCATCTCGTCGAGGCGGTTGGAGCGTTCTTCCAACAGAAGATGCAGCACCATGCGGATGCCGGTCAGCGGGGTCTTGATCTCGTGGCTGACGGTGGACAGCAGGTTGGTCTTCATGTCATCCAGCCAGCGGATGCGGCTGACGTTGTGAAGCAGCACCGCCCAGCCGGACTGCGAGGCGTTTTCCGAATCGAAACGGAAGATGCGGGGCAGGTAGTAGAATTCCTCCTCGTTGATGCGGAACAGCAGCGCCTCCCGCGGATCTTCCGGCAGGAAGTGCGTGGTTTTCTCCCTACACTCGTCGAGGATGCGCTGGATCTTGATCGGCAGCCGGCCGGTGACGCCGAGTTTCTCCGTCAGCTTTTCCGCCGCCGGGTTGATCTGGACGATGCCGGTGTCGTCACTGAGGACGAAGACCGGCGAGGGGATGGCTTCCAGGATCGCGCGGTTGACCATGTTGGCGCGCAGCAGGTGCTCGTCGCTCTCGCCGCGGCGGACCTTGAGCTCGGAGGCCATGTCATTGAAGGCGGAGACGACCTTGGAAAACTCGCTGCCCTGGCCCGGCTCCGGCATGCTCAGCTCGAAGTTCCCCTTGCGGATTTCCTCGATCGACCGGTGCAGCGAGGCGACCGGATCCACGAGGTGGCGGACGAGCTGGAAATAAATCAACGCGGCGACCGAGGTGCCTAACAAGACAAGCGTCGCGACGAAGAGCGTGTTCTTCCCGGACTCCTCCCCGAGGCGGCCGGCACCGGTGAAGAGCTTTTCCTCCGCCAGCGTCATCACGTTTTCCGTCAGGTCGGTGAGGCGCTGGGTTTGCGTGCTCTGGAACTGCAGCAGCTTTTCCCGGTCGGTCCGGTTGACGGCGCTGCCGCTGAAGTAGGTCTCGTAGCCTTCGAAATAGGATTCAAACGCCTGGTCGAGCCGCATCACCACGCTCTGCCAGTTCGAGTCCCGGCCTTCTTCCGCCTGGATGACGCCTAGCCTGTCCTGGAGTTCCTTCTTGATGTGGTCGTAGGACGAACGGTCCGGGCTGACCTCGGGCGGCGGGCCTGCCAGGGCGGGCAGGTAGTGGGTGTTCAGGGTCGCCGTCAGGGTGCGCACCGTCTGCGCCGCATCGATCGAGCGGTAGTCCGTCTTGAGGCGGGTGTCGAAGCGGTTGGCCGAGTCCCGCATCAACAGCAATGCAGCGGCACCCACGCTCCAGAGCAGAAGGATGATGGTGAGCAGACCGTAGAAAAGCCGTAAGCGGAGCATGGGTGGAGGTGGGAAATGGGTCAGTCGATCCCGAAGCGCTTGCGCTTGCGATAGAGGGTGGCCTTGTCGATGCCAAGTACCGCCGCCGCATCATGCAGCGAGGGCGCCCAGTCGAGGACCTTGATCATGTGGGCCTGCTCGATTTCATCCAGGCTGTGCTCGCCGCCGATCCCGAGGGCACCGGGCTCCGCGCTGGCACCCGAGACCGGGAGCGGCGTCGGATTCGGCAGGTCCGCCGCTTCCACCGACGATCCGCGGGCGAGGATGGTGGCGCGCTCGATCGCGTTGCGCAGCTCCCGCAGATTTCCGGGCCACGGGTGGCGCATCAGCGCGCTGCGGCCGCTGTCGCTGAAGCCCTCGATCTTCCTGCCCAGCTGGCCGGCGAAGAAATCCAGATAGTCCTTTGCGAATTTGATCAGGTCGGCAGGACGGTCCCGCAGGGAGGGGACGGTCACGCTGATCACGTTGAGACGGTAGTAGAGATCCTCCCGGAATTCGCCCGAGCGGATGCTGGACTTGAGATCGCGGTTGGTCGCGGCGATGACGCGCACATCCGCCTGGCGCACCTTGTTCTCACCCAGCCGCTCATACTCCCGCTCCTGAAGCAGGCGGAGCAGCTTCGGCTGGATCTCCATCGGCAGCTCGCCGATTTCATCCAGGAAAAGCGTGCCGCCATCCGCCGCGTGGACCTTTCCCCAGGTGTCCTTGATGGCCCCGGTGAAGGAGCCCTTCATGTGGCCGAAGAGCACGCTCTCCAGCAGCTCCTTGGAAAGGCTCGGGCAGCTCACCGTCACGAAAGGCTTGTCGCGCAGGTGGCTGCGGTCGTGGATTTCCCGGGCGATCACGCTCTTGCCGGTGCCGCTCTCGCCGAGAATGAGGATGGACGCGGAAGTCGCCGCCGCGCGGAACAGCACGTCGAATTCCTCCCGCGTCTTCGCATCTTCCGAGGAAAACCGCAGCGGAGGCGAGGCATGCCGCACCTCGCTTTTCAGCTCCTGCACCGTTTCCTTGAGCTGCACCACCTCCACCTGGGTTTTCAGGGCCTTCTGGGCCTTGATCAGGATGGTGCGCAGCTGATCCGGTGTGAACGGCTTTTCCAAGTAGTCGAAGGCTCCCATCTGGGTCGCCTTCACCGCGGTGGAAATCGAAGCATGCGCGGTGAAGATGGTCACCAGCTGCTGCGGCTTCATGGCCACGATCTTCTGGAGGATTTCCAGCCCGTCCTCATCCCCGAGCCGCAGATCGAGGAACACTAGATCGAAATTTTCTTCCTTGATCCGCTTCATGGCGAGCGTGCCATCTTCCGCGGTTTCCACGTAGTGGCCCTCGGCTTCCAGCGCGAGCGAGGTGGTGAGGCGAATCGACTTTTCGTCGTCAACAATGAGAATGTCCATGCAGATTTGGTTATGGGTGGTTCGGTTCTTCTTAACAGTCCGCGTGCCGTCACCCGTTCAATCGATAAGCTGCTTGAATCCAGATGATTACAGGATCCGAAGCAATGCGGTAACTTCACCGGATCGTGCAAAATGATGCGGCACATTTCTCTCTCGTGCAAAATGCATGGGATTCCCACCCTTGGCAATCCCCCATCCCCGCTAAAAACATCTGGAAATAAGCACCTTGCGGGTTTTGTGAAACATGGCGCACCGCTTGCGAAACGGATTTCACCATGAATCCGATCCTCATCGCAAAAACCAACTGTCAGCATTCCAAGCAGTCCCCGGTCCGCCTTTTCGCGCTTGCCGCCGGAGCCCTGCTCCTCGTCATGGGAGCCACCACCTCCTGCAGCACCGCCAGAGGCTTCGGCCGCGACGTCGAAAAAACTGGCGACAAGATCCAGGAAGCCGCAACCCAATAACCGATCCGTCACCGGAATCAGGCCGCCGGGAAGTGCTTCCGCACCTTTCCGGCGGCTTTTTTTGCGTCGGCACGTCGGGTTCGAGCGGGGCAACCCCTGCGGGAACCTATTTCCGGAGTCCACTCCAAGCACCGCCTCAGCGCTCCGGAAAAAGGTGGATTGGGTGCTAAGGCATCATTTTCCGGACCGCGCAGGAGGCGCTTAGCATCCGATTCCGGCTGTCTTACGGTGGAATCCGGATCATTTCGGCACTCTTCGCAGGTGCCTGACGATATCCGACCGTGGTCGGTGCCGGGTGAATTACTCCGGGAAATGCTTCAGCACCTTCTTGGTGGCGTCTTCCGCCGTCATGCCGTGGAGTTCGCGGAGGGTTTCCGGTTTTCCGTGTTCGATGAACTGGTCAGGCCAGCCGATGCGTTCGACGGGGGTGTGGATTCCGGCGTCGTGGAGATTTTCGATGACTGCCGCGCCGAAGCCGTTGAAGAGGACGTGGTCTTCGAAGGTGCAGACGACCTTGCACTTGGCCGCGTAGGTTTGGAGGACGCCGGCATCGAGCGGCTTGATGAACCGCGGATTGATGAGGGCGACGGAGAGTCCCCGGGCTTCGAGCTGGGCCTTGGTGCGCTCGGCCATCTCGAACATGGTGCCGAGACCGATGAGCGCGACGTCCGTGCCGTCGGCGACGACCTCCGCCTTGCCGATTTCCAGCTGTTGGGGGACGGCCTTGACGGGGGTTCCCTTGATCACGCCGCGCGGATAGCGGATGGCGGACGGTCCGTCATCGTAGAGCGCCATGGTGTGGAGCATGTCCACGAACTCGTCCTCATCCTTCGGCTGCATGTGGATGATGCCGGGGATGTGGCGCAGGTAGCCGATGTCGAACAGGCCGTGATGGGTCGGGCCGTCATCACCGGAGAGGCCGCCGCGGTCCATGCACAGCCGGACGGGAAGTCCCTGCAGCGCCATGTCGTGGATGATCATGTCGTAGGCGCGCTGCATGAAGGTCGAGTAGATCGCCAGAAACGGGCGGAAGCCTTCCGTCGCGAGTCCGCAGGCGAAGAGGGCGGCGTGCTCCTCGGCGATGCCGACATCGAAGTAACGGTCGGGCAGCTCCTTTTTGAAAATTTCCAGCTTCGTCCCACCCGGCATGGCGGCGGTGATGGCGACGATCTTCGGGTCCTTCTTGGCGAAGTCCGTGACCGCGCGGCCGAACAGATCCGAGCAGGTGGGGGTGGTGGTGGAATCGGTGGAGCCGTCTTCGATCTTGTAGGTGCCGAGTCCGTGGAATTTCCCCGGATTGTCGAGAGCCGGCTGATAGCCGCGGCCTTTCTCGGTGATGATGTGCAGCACGCAGGGCTCGTGAAGCGTCTTCAGGTGCTCGAAGGTGCGGACCAGCAAGGGCAGGTCGTGGCCGTCGATCGGCCCGAAATACCGCATGCCGAATTTTTCAAACAGCACGTTCTGGAACAGCAGGTTCTTCGCTCCCTCCTCGACCCGGTGGGCGAGCGTGCGCGCCGCCTTTCCGGCGACCTTCTCGACGAACTCGGCGGCCTGGCGGCGCACGGCGGAGTAGGTGGAATGGGTCTGCAGCGCGTTGAAATAGCGGGCGATGGCCCCGACGTTCTTGTCGATGGACCACTCGTTGTCGTTCAGGACGACGATGAATTTCTTGGTCGTTTCCGAAATGTTGTTCAGCGCTTCGAGCGTCGGCCCGCAGGTGAAGGCGGCGTCCCCGGCGATGGAGACGACGTGGTTGTCACCGCCTGCCAGGTCGCGGGCGGCGGCCATGCCGAGGGCGGCGGAAAGCGCGGTGCCGGCGTGGCCCGCTCCGTAGCTGTCGTGCTCGGATTCGGTGCGCAGCAGGAAGCCGTTGAGGCCTTGGTAGGTGCGGATGGTGTGGATGCGGTCGGCGCGGCCGCTGAGCATCTTGTGGACATACCCCTGGTGGGAAACGTCGAAAACAAACTTGTCTTCCGGAGTGGAGAACACCCGGTGCAGGGCGACGCTCAGCTCGACGACTCCGAGGTTCGGTCCGAGATGGCCGCCGGTTTTCGAGAGGCAGTCGATCAGCGTGTGCCGGATTTCCTCGGCGAGCTTCGGCAGGTCTTCGTCAGCGAGTTTCTTGACATCGCCGGGTGAATGGATCGTGGAAAGCAGCGGGCCGAGGGCAGGGGACTTAGAAGAGGCGGATGTCATTATCGTCGTCGTCGGGATCCTCCGGAGGATCGGTCGGGGTGGGGAGTTCGCGATCCTCGACGGATTTCGCATCCGCTTCCAGTGCAATCTCGTTCTGGTTGCGGAGGGTGATGAGCTCGATCCGCCCGCGGGCGGACTGGAGAATCGTCTCGCAGCGGTTCAGCAGCGCGGAGCCTTTTTCATAATGGGAGACCAGATCCTCGAGCGAGAGATGCTCGTGCTCCATGGCCTCGATGATCGTCTCAAGGCTGCCGAGCGCCTCCTCGAAGCCGGGTTGGGCGGAGTTTTCCTCCTCGCTGGATTTGCGACGTGCCATGCGGTTTACCGTTGCTGGGAGTTGGCGTTCGGAGACAGGCGGTCGGAGTAGATCACCATGTCCAGGCCGACGAGGGATTTCCGGTAGGGGTAGCGCTTGGCGATGCCCTCGATGTGCTGGTCCTTGTCGTAAATGGAAACGCCATCCCTTGGAAACTGGGGGTTGGGCCTCAGCGGCAGCGTGGCCAGGGTCACGTGACCGTCCAGCACCATCGCAGTGAAATCCTTGTAGTTCGCCGCGATGTCGGAAAGCGTGCCGGATCCGTGGGAGGACGGGGAAATGACGATCCCCGCCACCGGAGTCTGAAGATCCGCGGCGGCGGTTTCCAGCTTTTCAAACGATTCCCGAGACGGCGGCAGCCAGATGCTCACCCGGTCCGCATACCATGCGGTGGCCCAGGGCTGGTCGGAGAAAATGACCTGCTTGGTGCTGACCAGAGATTTGAGAGCCTCCTTGTTGCTGAGCGGATTCGCATGATAGGGAGGCCAGTTCGGAATGCCTCCCCGGTCCCGGTACTGCATGCCGAAACGCACCCTCTGCGGCAGGGAGAGGATCAGCGGCAGCGCGCAAATGCCGATGATCACCATGAAATGGACGTTCCGCAGCATGTGCGTGTTGGCCACGATTTCCAGACGGCTCCACAGGATGGAGATGAAGGCCAGGCCGTAGGCGGTCATGATCGGAGCGAACAGCAGGTGCATCTGGTTCGGATCGAGCGGGTCCTTGCTGATTCCGAAAAATGCCATCCCCAGTGCGGCGAAGACCCACATCAGCAGGATCGCCCAGCGGAAACCGGCGATGGAAAGGCGCTTGAACGGATGCAGCAGCGAGAGGAAAAACAGCGGAGCCACGACGATGCCGCCCAGGAAGGGCACGATGTCCGTGGTCTGAAGCAGGGTGGTACGGAGGATTTTGGAAACCAGTCCGTCGAGTTCGAGGGGCTCGGCCTGCAGGTCGGAGGTCCGCATCACCGCCATTTCAGCGCCGTTGCCCAGGCCGTTGTAAAGGGTGAGGAAGGCCGTGCCGAAGGGGCTGCCCGAGATGCCCTGGTTCCGCATCATCACCAGGCTGGCGGGGATCAGGATCACCACCAGAATCGAAAGGGCGACGATCCCGCGCGGCCGGAAGGTGATGGCGGCGTAAATGATGTAGCCGAGCGCGATCCACACCGTCATCCAGTGGGTCAGCGCCAGCAGGGTGAAGAAGACTCCGGCGATGATCGCCGGGGTCATCGCCAGGCGGCCTTCCGAAGCGGCCTCCACGGCGCGGTAGACGAAATAAATCCCGCAGGAAAACAGCAGCAGCATCAGCATTTGCGGCAGCCCGCTCATCGAATAGTTCCAGAACATCTCGCAGAACAGCATCAGGATCGCACAGACACCCGCGATCTTGGCGTCGAAGATCCGCGAGACCAGCAGGTAGTTCACCCCGATGGCCATCAGGAAAAACAGCACCGAAACCGTCGCGATCACCCGGTCCAGGGGGAAGACCAGTTCGCTGGTCGTCATCTGCCAGGTGTCCGCATCATCCGCGCCGATGAGTTTGAGCACCGCGGCGTTGAGCAGCGGGTTGAGCGGCGAGTGGTAGGTGTCCTGAAAGCCGGTGAGCGGGACCGCGCCGTTCTGCGCCTGCTGCGCCTGATAGTAGGCGACCGGCCGGATCATCTTGGTGGTGAAGCCGTTGCCCCGTGCGATTTCCCGGGAAATCTGCGCCTGGTCCATCCCCTGCGGAGAGTTCAGCCCGCGGAACAGGACGAAGAGATTTCCCAAGGTGAGGATCAGCAGGACGAGAAGGAACAGGCTGCGGCGGATGATGATGCCGGTGTCGAGCTGCGAGGAATTGTTACTCATGAAAGGTGGGGATGAAGGCGGGCGGGGAATTTCAGAGGCCCAGATCCTTCAGCTTCCGCTGGAGGGTTCTGCGGCTGACACCAAGCAAATCCGCCGCCCGGGTGCGGTTTCCACCGGCAAGTGAGAGGGCGGCCCGGATCGTATTGGTTTCGAGCGCATGCAAGTTGAATTCCGCCGGTCCAT
>JAZKCQ010000057.1:0-73722 GCA_040388015.1 Verrucomicrobiota bacterium
AGGCGTCTCATCGGCGGCCTTGGTTACCACGCCGAACATGAGAATCCGGTGAGTGGCCGGAAATTCGCGGGAAAACCCCGCAATCAGGCCTGCTTGCTTTTCCAAGCCAGAACCACCGCGCCTGAGACAATCAGCAGCCCGCCGATCAGGTGCTGCAGCGTCATTTTTTCCTTCAGGAACAAGGCGGAGAGCAGGATCACGAAGACCACGCCCAGCTTGTCCACCGGGGCGACGCGCGAGGCATCACCCAGTTGCAGCGCGCGGAAATAGCACAGCCACGAAAGCCCGGTGGCGATTCCGGAAAGGCTGAGAAACAACCACGTCCTGCCGCTGAAATCCCAGATCGCGGCCGGCTTGGTGGTGGCGAAGGCGATCACCCACGCGAACAACAGGATCACCGTGGTGCGCACCGCGGTCGCCAGATTCGAGTCCACTCCTGTAACGCCGGCCTTCGCCAGAATCGCGGTCACCCCGGCGAAGAAAGCGGATAGCAGCGACCAGTGGACCCAGTTCATGGCTGACTTATCGGCGGATTCGCAGGGGAAATCAATCCGGCGGATTCACGACCGGTGTGGAAAGAACGAAATCGATCCATCCGGCGTCCTGATTGTCCGCCCGCAAGGCGGCCCCCATCGCGACGGCCGCCTCGCGGCTGAGGGTCAGGCCGATGCCGAGATGACTCCCCGAGTCGCTGCGGGATGACTCCTTGCGGAACAGCGGCTCGAAAAGGCGGTCCGGATTTTCCGGCAGACCATCCGCCCGGTTGGCGATGTGGATTTCGACCCAGCCGGCCAGGCGGCGGGCGTGGATGCGGAGCTCGCTGTTAGCCGGGGCGTGGGACACGGCGTTGTCGAAGAGGTTGTTGAAAATGATCCGGAGCAGCGTCCTGTCTCCGCTGGCGATCATGCGTTCTTCCGGCAGATCCAGGTTCACGCGCATGCCACGTTCCGCGAACTGATGCAGGAAGGGATCAAGGCAATCCTTGAGCACGCCGCCGATGTCCACCGGTTCGCACGCGGCGGGCGAACCGGGTTGGCCGACACGGGAGAGGGCGGAAAGCCGTTTCACCAGCTCGCCCAGCTCGATGGCGGTTTTCTGGCAGTTGGTCAGGTGGGCGGCATAGGCCGCCGCGTCGCGGGGTTGTGAGAGCGCCAGATCGGTCGTCGCGCGGAGCCCCGCGATGGGGGTGCGCAGCTCGTGCGCGGCGTGGCGGATGAAATCCCGCTCGCGCTGGCGGATGGCGGCGACGCGGGCGAGCAGCGAGTCGATGTTTTCCGCTAGGCCGGAAAGCTCGGTGGGGAGTTCTCCGGGAATATCCAGGGCGGAGTCCAACTGGTGTCCGGCACGTGCTTTCATTTGTGCCGCCAGTTCGTCGATGGGGCGAAGGGTCACTTTCACCACCCGGTGGATGAGTGCGAAACCCAGGCCGAGTGTCAGAAAGGAACCGCAGACAAGCACCCAGCGCAGGCGTTCCAGCGTGTGATCGACAGGCTCCGCGTCGCGGGCGACGACGAGGATGTGAGGCAGGGATTTCGGGTCGATGACGTGGCCGCGCTCCTTCATCTTCACCACCTCCTCCGGCAGAACAAAAGGATGGATCTGAAGCCCGATCGCACGGCCGTGGTGGCCCCCGGGCAGCCGGATGCTTCGCAGCAGCGGATGGCCGCCGATACCGGAGAAGCGGGGGAGATCGCGGAAGTGAAGCGCGGGAGAACGCATGGTGGAGCCGGTTTTCTCATCCCAGAACTGGAACAAGCCGTCTTCGATGAGAGCCCGGTTGGTGCCGATGCCTTCTCTCCACTCGTAGGTGATGGCTTCGTTTTCCAGTTCCACCTGGTTGGCCAGCAGCGCGGCGGTCTGGGCGATGGATTCATCCAACTCGCGATAAAGGCTCTGCCGGACCAACAGATAGACTCCGGCCGACAAAAGGCAGAGCAGCACCCCCACGCCGAGGCCGCAGCGGATCAAGAGGGTCCGGCGGATGGAGGGAGGATTCATCGGGCGGACTCCTCCAGGATGTAGCCTTGCCCGCGGCGGGTTTGGATGAGGTCGGGAAGATCGCCGGTGTTCAGCTTTTTCCGGAGGTAACCGATGTAAACGTCGACCGCATTGCTGCTGCCGCCCATGCCGTCCTCGAAAACATGCTCCCAAATGGCCGTTCGCGGAACCACCTCGCCGGAGCGATAGAAAAGATACTCCAACAGGCGGTATTCGAGAGCGGTGAGTTCCACCGGGCGGCCGCCACGCGCCACCGTCCGCCGCAGCGGGTCGAGTTCCATGTCGCCGACGCGCATCTGCGGGCTCTTCTTCACGTAGCTCCGCCGCAGCAGCGAACGGACGCGGGCGAGCAGTTCGGAAAGAGGAAAGGGTTTTACCAGATAGTCATCGGCCCCGGCATCGAGCGCTTCCAACCGATCTTCCAATCCGTCCCGCGCGCTGATGACGATGATATGCACCGGATTCTCCTTCGCCCGCAGCCGCCGCAGGATTTCCATGCCGTCCATGTTGGGAAGCATCAGGTCGAGCAGGATCAGATCGTGAAGACTTCCATCCGCCGCCCACAGTCCTTCGTCGCCGGTCGCCGCCGTGTCCACCAGATAGCCCGCCTCCGTGAGAAACTGGCCGACCGCGTCACGGAGCGGGGCGTTGTCTTCGATGAGTAGCAGGCGCATGAGGGTGTTAGGAGCGCCAGCGTTTCGTCAGGTCGCCGTAGGCGTCGATGCGCCGGTCGCGGAAGAAAGGCCAGATGCGGCGGAAGTCCTCGACGGCTTGGAAATCGAGGTCGTGATAGAGGATTTCCTCGTTTTCGGTGGAGGCCTTGGCGACGAGTTCGCCGTAGGGGTTGGCGACGAACGAGCGGCCCCAGAACTCGGTGTTGTCCTGAGTGCCGGTGCGGTTGACGGCGGCGAGGTAGCAGCCGTTCGCCACGGCGTGGCCGCGTTGGACGGTCTCCCACGCGCAGTGCTGGGCGTCGCCGAGCGTCGGTTTTTCCTCGGGCAGCCAGCCGATGGCGGTTGGATAGACGAGGACCTGTGCTCCGCCGAGGGCCATCAGGCGGGCGGCTTCGGGATACCATTGGTCCCAGCAGATGAGCACGCCGATCTTGCCGAACTTCGTGTCCCATACCGGCCAGCCGCTGTCGCCGGGGGTGAAGTAGAATTTCTCCTCGAAGGCGGGGTCCTGCGGGATGTGGCTCTTCCGATAGAGTCCCATCAGCGAACCGTCGGCATCGTGGATGGCGGCGGTGTTGTGATAGAGGCCGGGGCCGCGGTGTTCGAAGAGCGAGGAAATGAGGACGATGCCGAGCTCTCCGGCGAGCATGCCGAGGCGGTCGGTGACCGGTCCGGGCAGGGGATCGGCGAGGTCGAAGAGCGCGGGGTCCTCGACGGTGCAGAAATACGGCGTGAGGAAAAGCTCCTGGGTGACGACGATGTTCGCACCGCCGGCCGCGGCCTGGCGGATCAGCGTTTCGTGGTGGTCGAAGGATTCGGCCTTGGTGGAGAAGGTGCCGGACTGGAGCAGGGCGAGGCGTGGCATGGGGACAGACTAGACCGTCGTTTTCCACGGCTGCACGCAAGAAATCCGCGGACTGAGGATGAGGGTGCCTGTTTCAGGGCATGCCGTGGCGCCGCCACCCGGCGGGGCCGCGGGCATTTAGGCTTTACGGGCGCGGCATCCCCAACATTTGATAGAGACGTCGGGCGTCCGCCAGGGGAGTGGTCCGGGAATGTTGTTGTAAATCAATCTGAAGCTGTCGGCCCATGTGGATTAGGAAAATCAGGAAAAAGATCGCGAGGTTTTTCAAAGGGGTGAGGAAAACGGAGCCTGGCGCTCCGGCGGCGAAAGCCAGGAAAGCCACGGCTGCCGCGAAAAAAGCCGCCGAGCGCCCGACACGCAAGCGGCCCAAGAGGATCATCGGACGCCGCGACAACAACATCCTGCTCGAAACCCGGAAGTCGCTGAAGGGGCAGATCAACATCGTCCACGGCACGGGCAACACGGTCCGGTTCGGAGAAGGCAGCCACTTCATCGGCAAGCTGCGCATCCGGGGGAGCAACAATCTCATCGAGTTCGGTCCGAACGCCGGGATCCGCGGGCGGATCGCCGTGGTGGGGGACAACCAGCGGGTGATCTTCGGGGCTCACTCGACCTCGGTGGAAATTTACATCGTCTGTGCGGAAGGCCAGGATGTCATCATCGGGAAATCCTGCATGCTTTCCCGCAAGATCGAGATCCGCACCACGGATTCTCATTCTGTGGTGGACCCTCAGACGGGCCAGCGGATGAACAAGCCGAGGTCGGTCATCATCGGCGACCACGTATGGATCGGAGTCGGCACCTTCGTCAGCAAAGGGGCCGTCATTCCCTCGAACAGTATTGTGGCCGCGATGTCCTTTGTGAACGGCCGCTTCGAGGAGGAAGGCGTCATCATTGCGGGCGAGCCTGCGAAAGTGGTGAAACAAGGCATCACCTGGCAACGCGAGCCCCGCGACCAATTCACGATGGAAGAGCTGGATCGTTGGAAAACCGAGTGACCCCACATGCGGATGAAGAACATCAGGAAAAAAATCGTCAGGTGGTTCCGCCGCCGGTCCAAGGCCGAGCCGGCCAGGAAGGCAGCGACCTCCGGGAAACCGAAGAGAATCCGCGGCCGACGGGACAATGACGTCCAACTGGAGTCCCGCAAATCGCTGCGGGGCACCATCGTCCTGAACGGGAAAGGCAACGTCATCCGCTTTCTCGAAGGCAGCCGGTTCGCCGGCAGCATCACGGTGAATGGCAACGACAATCTCCTCGAGTTCGGCCCGCACACCAAGATCCGGGGGCAGTTGATTCTCGGCGGGTGTGGGCAGAAAGTGACCTTCGGCGAACAAACCACCGCCGTGGAGATCCTGCTCATCTGCGGGGAAGATCAGGATGTCAACATCGGCCGGTGGTGCATGTTTTCGCGCAAGATCGAGATCCGCACCTCGGACGCTCACTCCGTGGTGGATTCGAAGACGGGAGATCGCGTGAATCCGGCGCAGCCTGTCATCATCGGCGACCACGTGTGGGTTGGATTGGGCGTGGTCATCAGCAAGGGGGCGAGGATTCCTTCCGACAGCATCGTGGGTGCGATGTCCTTCGTGAACGGCGGTTTCGAGGAGGAGGGAGTCATTCTCGCCGGCGCTCCGGCGAAGATTGTAAGACGGGGCGTCACCTGGAACCGCGACCGGCGGCCTCATTTCACCCCGGAGGAACTCGATGGTTGGAAGGCGGATGGCCACCCGGCGGACTCCTGACAGATCGCGTGACAACCCCGAATCCAACCGGCATGTGGTTTAAGAAACTCAGAAAAAGGACGGCACGGTTTTTCCGTGGCCGGGTGAAGCAAATCCTGCCGCAGAAATTCACCGTCGCCGTGCCTCCGGAGAACGAGGTGGCGACTGAGGCGGCCGGCCATCTGGAAGGATCCCTCCGGATTCGCAAGGGCCGCAGAAACATCGTCCGCTTCGGCGCGGGATGCCGGTTCACGGGATCGATCTCCATCGAGGGCAACCGCAACCTCGTCGAGATCGGCGCGGGGGCAGACATCAAGGGCCAGATCCTCGTGAAGGGAAACAGGCAGCGGGTCGTCATCGGTGAGAAAACCACCTCGGAAGGGATCCGGCTGCTGGCCAGCGAGGATTGCGACATCACCATCGGCCGATCCTGCGTGTTCGCGCACAAGATCGAAATCCGCACCACCGACGCGCACTCGGTGGTGGATCGGGAAACCGGGAACCGTCTGAACCCGCCCGGGTCGGTCACCATCGGCGACCGGGTGTGGGTCGGCGGCGGGGCGATCCTCAACAAGGGATCCTCGGTGCCCGCCGGAAGCATTGTGGAGGCGAACTCGTTCGTGAGCCGTGCGTTTGAAGAGGAAGGCGTGATGCTCGCGGGAGTTCCTGCCAAAGTGGTTCGGACGGGAATCACCTGGAGCCGCGTGGAAAAAGAACGGTGACGGCTCCCGATCCCGGACAGGATTGGGGATGTTCCGAAGGTGGGTGAGGATCTGAAAAGATGACGCAGGGAATCAAGCCCTACTGCCCGGTTCACGCGGGCACTTTCCGGTTCCATAGTGGAGGAAACGGCGGGTCGGAGGGAGTTGGCAAGGTAACGGCTCATTACCCGGCAGGATGGCGATCCGTCCCCCGGTAAGCCTACGGACCCGGAGGCGCACGGTGTCGGGGTCCGACTACGGTAAGAGTCGGAGGCCGCGGGCGTATGGTGCACGGGGCCGAGGGTGGTAAGGGTCGGGACCCGGAGGCGTATGGCTCCGGATGATGCCAGCCGGACAGGCCTGCGATTCTCGGGGATGATGGCGATCCTGCGGAGTCTCCACGGCGGAGCTGGCGGCGCCGTGACCGTGCGGGTCGTTCAACACGTCAAGTCATCGGTCATCTTTCTCGCAACCTGCTGCTCACCAATTCATCCCATCATCCTCCAACAGAATCGCCTCGCCAGATCTGTTTCGATCACTCAAGTTCCGGAAGAACGATTTACCATGTTCGGCAGAGATGGAAATTTTTGAACTCACTTTGGATCGTTATGACGAAGTGCTCGCACTGATGAGGAGGACCTCCGGCGTATCGGTTCGCGAAGCGGACTCGAAAGAAGCTGCCGCGCGTTACTTGGATCGGAATCCTGGACTCAGTTTCATCGCTGAAGAGGGGCACGTAGTTGGCTGCGCCATGTGCGGTCACGACGGTCGCCGAGGTTACCTTCAGCATGTGATTGTGGAGGAATCATATCGGGGGCGCGGTATCGCTCAAGCATTGGTCACGCGCTGCTTGGACCGTTTGGAAGAAATCGGCATTGTGAAGTCGCACATCGATGTTTTCGTCACCAACGATCTGGCGAATGAGTATTGGAAGAAGAAGGGATGGAAGCTTCGTGACGATATCTATCGATATTCTTTCATCCGCACCACAAACCCAAATGCATGATCTGCCTCCTCTGCCATGCTCATCAACCAAGAGGGGCCTTGAGTTCAAGTCGTGGGACGCCAAACGTCCGGGAGTTTTCCCGGTGCTTTTCACAAGCCCTCTTTTCGCGCGGCGGGAATACTTCCAACGTTTTTAATCCATCCTTTCGCTTCGCGGCCTGCAACCACACTCCCGGACTCTATGCCACTTTTTGTCGTCACTTTTACCCATCCCGATCCCGTCGGTTGGAAGCAACACCTGTCAGATCATCTCGATTGGCTGGTCGCCGGGGTGGAATCCGGCCGCATTCGCGCATCGGGCGACACACCGCAGACTCCGATCCGCTCGGCTCTTCTGATCGTCTCGGCGGCCGATGGTGAATCGGCCGCCGAGTTTATCTCTACCGATCCGTTTGTCATCAAGGGCCAGGTTGGCGAGATGACGATCACGGAGTGGAGCCCGTATTTCGGCGCCCTGAACAACGACTCCGAACTGGCGGGCATGACGGCGCCGGAGGTGGCTTCCTTTATCCGATCGCGGTTGTTGTGAAGATTTTCATCCGGAGATCCAATTTCCACCTTGATGAAGCCGCAGGCCGATCAACATGCCAAACCCTGTGTGGCTCCCGCCAGCGGGGGCGGATGCGCTCCAGAAACTTGCTAGAAAAATGAAGAAGCCCATCAAACTGATTCCTATTGTGACCGGGGCTTCGCTGTTGGTCGGCTTGGCTGTGTGGATCATCTCCGGGATATTCTACGCGGGGACCACCGCCGGTCCGGATTTGGTTGAGGCGGTGAAATCGGGGAGTGTCACGGCAGCTTCAATCTCATCGATTGAGATCGTGGAGCCTGCGGTCGGGCACACTCCATTCACGGCGAAGGAGTATGCAAGCTTGGCGCGGAAAAAGCAGATCGATTCCCCTGAATCCATCGAGCGCTTTGTGGCGAATATTTCCCGGTTTCAGCCTCGATATGTCGATCAGAACCATCCTTCCGAATCGCATCACGTTTATCTTCGAGTGAATGATGCCAAAGGCTTTTATTGGCTTTACGGATCAGTTCTTCAGGACCATGAACGTACGATCTTCCAGATGGATGCGAATACACTCGATGCGGTCAATCCCAATGGTGGAGATACTTATCACCTGGAGGATTTCTCCGAATTGCTCGCGTTGCTGCAGCAGAAAAAGAGCATCGAACCAAAGGCGGTCCCCGATCACCACTAGCCCTCCCGTTTCGATAATTTCACCTGATTTCACTCTCAACTCCGTTTCCGGTGCCGGCTCCCGCCAGCGGGGGGGTATGCGTACCCGACATTCGTCACGAAGGGGGCGTGAACTGCCGCGAAATGCGGCAGCCGCTTTCAGAACCGGAGGCTGAGAACGCGGGGGCGGGATTCGTTGGGGAAATGGATGTGGAGGAGGCCGTGGGCGTGGGTGAAGGCGGTGATTTCCTGGCCGTCGAGCTGGATGGATTTCGGGGCTTTTTGGCTGGCGATGAGGACGATGGCGGGGGTGTTGCCGACGCCTTCGACGGTCCATTGGTTGGGCTTCAGGGGCAGGGCCTTGCAGGCGGAGGCGAGGACCTGCGGGGTGTCGGACGTTTTCACCGCATCGAGATCGAGCAGGAAGTAGCGGCTGCCAGGGGCGAGGGTGAAGGATTTTTGGAGGGCGAGGGTCGGATCGAAGAGGTTGACGAAGCGGCCGGTGAGGGTTTCCGCCGGGGCGGTGATGGATTCGTCGAGGCCGGCGGCGATGCGGTAGGGGCCGCGCTTGAGGCTGAGGTGGTTGGTTTCCTGCCAAGGAAGGTGGGCGAGGGCGGCGGCTTGCTTGAGGACCTCGGTGAGACGGGCTTCGCCATTCTCGCTGAGGGCGAAGCTGGCGGGGTTTTCCCGGAGCCAGATGACGGAGCCTTTGCCGACGGGGACTGGGGCAGCGGTGAATTGGTCGTCTTTGAGGCCGAGGGCGTCGAAGAGGTGGTGGCGCGGGATTCTCGCCGTTTTCCCGGAGTCGTTCCACCACTCGCGGGCTTGGTTGTAGGGGTCCTTGTCGTCGTCGGCGATGATGAGGACGCCGCCTTTTTTCACCCAGTCGGCGAGGGGCGGGTGGACTTCCGGGCTCTGGGGTTTTTGGCCGGTGTAGCTGAGCATGAGGACCTTTTGGCCATCAAGGAAACCGGGGAGGGGGACGTTTTCGAGTTGGACGGGAGTGACGGGGAGGCCGCGTTTCAGCGGTGGCAAGGCGAGGCCGTAGAAGTGGGCCATGTGAGGATCGCTGGGAGTGGGCTGCTCGCGCTGGAACATGAGCGAGTCGCTGATGAGGACGCCGACGCCACGGGTGCCGCAGTCCCAGCGGATGTCGGGCTGCTTCAGGTCGTTGAGGGCGTTCATGACGACCTGGAGCTCGGTGGCGTATTCGGGCGGGATGGGCTTGGCGTCATTTCCGCCGCGCGGGTATCTGCCGCTGAAGATGCGCTCGGGCCAAGGGGCGACCTCGTATTGCCAGACATCGGGCTGGAGGAGGGAGGCGACGAGGGTGGACTCCCAGTTGGTGCGGTAGTCGGTCCAGTCGTGGCGCGGGTTGTCCTCGATGGGGTCGTTCAGATACCAGACGGAGCGGCCGGTGGCGCGGACGAGGTTCTGCATGGCGCCGTATTCGAGGAAGGCGGTCTCGAAGGTGCGCTCTTTCAGTTTCCCGCGGAAATGGTTGGGGGTGCGGGAGGTGCCGGTCCAGACTTGGGCGATGTAGCCATCGCACCCGTCGAGCAGGGCGAGGCTGGATTGCGGGCTGACGATGCACCAGTGGGCGTAGTTGATGAGGGAGTGGGTGGGGACGTAGCAGCGGACGTGCTTGCCGGTGCGTTTGTTGAAGGCCTGGACGTGGTTGAAGACCTGCTGGAGGGCGCGGCGGTAGAGGAAGTATTTCAGTTTCGAGGCGCGCCACTGGGCGTCCGGTGAGGAATGGGGAGGCTGCCATTCTTCTTTGTAATAGGACTGCCATTCACGCTTGAAGCCCTCGGAGTAGCCGGCGCGTGCCCAGAATTCGGGTTCTTCGAGGTGGACGGCCTCAACGCCGGCATCGAGCGCTTTCTGGACGCCGACGCAGAGGAACTCGCCGTAGTTCTCTGCCGGGCACATGTAATAGACGTCGCCGCCGTGGCTGATTTTCTTGCCGTTGCGGTCGGTCTGGGCGTTGTCCTCGTGGTTCTTTCCGTCGAAGCGGCCGTAGAGGTAGTCTTGGTATTCGCCCCAGGCGACGCCGGTCATGAGGTGGACGCGGTAGCCGCGGTTTTTCCAACTGGCGACCCGCTCGGGCAGGGTCTTGTCGATGCCGTAAATCATGGCGACATCGGACCGCAGGTTGCCCGCCGGGCTCCACGGTTTGGCGGTTTGGAAACAGGTGCGTTCGAGGACCTGGAGCGGATCCTCGGGAAATGCGGGAGGATTGTCCTGAGCACGGCTCCAAGGAGAGGTGAGGGCGAAAAGGGCGAGGAAAGGGAATGTGGGGTTCATGCGGCGCCTGTCTTACGACTGCTCGCGAAGGTTCCTTCAGGAAAGGTTTCAGGCGAATCCCCCCCGAACGGGGGGAGCATTTCCCGTAGCAAAGACGGTGCCGGGCCTTTAAAACGGTCGGCACTCTACCTCATTTGAAACACTCCAACCCCGTTTCCCGAACCTTGTGTTTGGAAAACAGGAGTGCTCACCAAGTAGTTACAAATCGAGTGGATTGTCCCTTGCACGGAGATTCACCCGAGCGTTGATTGAAGCTAACCCATTTTTCCTACGAACCGTTTAACCCCCGGTCCTTGTCATGTGGCACAAACCCATTGAAGTGCATCACAGAGGATACCGCCATCCGGCGGCGTCCCCCGGTTTTGCAAGGAGATGGCGCAGGCCCGGACATTGACCCTGTCTGACCTGCCGAAAGCCGCTGGCAAAGCGCCCCAGGCAACTACCTCTCACTGAAGAACCCAATATGAAACCCAAATACAATACCTCGAAGTTCCGCAACCAAACGATCGGAGCTTCTCTCGTCACCGCGATCACCGTCTGCCTTTCGGGCTCGGCATTCGCGGTTGATAACTTCTGGACGGGCACCACGAGCACTGACTGGAGCACCGCCACCAACTGGAGCTTGGGCCGCGTGCCCGCCAACCCGAATGGAGCAACCACCGGCGACAACTTCGACGACGCGGTGGTCAATGTGAAGGCACCGAACATCGCCACGATCACCACAACGGTCACCACCCCGCGGGATTTCCGCATCGGTCAGGGAGCGGCGACGGACGGACGGCTGGATTTGGTCTCGGGCAGCGCATCGACGGGTGGTGGCAACTGGGCATTTGTCGGCCGCGATGGCGGCATCGGTGTTTTCAACCTCGCGAACACCGCCGGAACCGGTGGAACCCTGACCGGATTCGCCCAAGGCTCCGGAAGCTTCACGTGTAATGGATCCCGCCTTTATGTGGGTGGTGCCAACGCGGATGGCGGAGCAGGAACCGGGACATTCAACATGAATACCTCGGGCACCCTCACGATCGGGAATGACCTGGCCGTGGGATCTTCCATCGGCACGGGGGTGATGAACGTGGATAGCGGCAGTATCACCACCGGTGGCTGGAATTTCATTGGCAAGAACGAAAACGGTAGCGGAGCCAACGGCAAGTTGTTCATGGCCGGAGGAACGCTGACCAACACCGGGCGGACCTATGTCGGCCAGGCCGGAAGCACCGGACTCCTCGAACTGACGGGCGGCAGCTACCGAAACGTCAACAATGAGCTCTTCATCATGGGTGAGGACAACGTAGGCAACGGCACCCTCAATGTGAAGAGCAGCGCCAGCACGCTGCAGTGCGGTGGTGAAATGTGGCTCGGCCAGAATGCCGGAAGCACCGGACTGTTGGACATCCAGGCGGGAACCGTCACGGTGAACAACTGGTTGGCCGTGGGTCGTGGCGGCACGGGAACGGTCAGGCTGTCAGGCGGATCGCTGACCAAGACCGGCGGCGGCAGCGTATCGATCGCGAACTTCGCCAATGCGGTGGGCATCGTGGAAGTCAGCGGGGGCTTGTTCGACGTGCAGTCGGGCAACCTGATCGTGGGTGAAGGCGGAGGCGGTTCGGCCAGCCTGTTGTTCACCGGAGGAGAGATCAAGGCACCGCAAGTCCTCGTCGCCACCGGCGGCACCGTGGTTTCCACCGTTTCCTTCAACGGAGGAATTTTAAGGACCGGAGTGATCAACGGCGCGGGTGGCGGAACGTCGAATGTCAGTTTCAATGGAACGGAAATCATCCCGACCGCGATCCAGCCATCCTTCATCACCGGGATCGACGCGCCGACGATCGGCACGGGCGGCATGGTGGTGAACACCAGCTTCGCAGTGGGTTCGACCCAAGCCTTCACCGGCGGCGGCGGAGTGGTGAAAAGCGGCACGGGCACCCTGACGCTCTCCGGAGCCAGTGCCTACAGCGGAGCCAATACCGTGAGCGCCGGCAAGCTGGCCGTGACCACGGCCAACACCAACAGCGGTGACTACACCGTGAACAATCTGGCGACGCTGGGGATCAGGCAGACTTCCAATACCTCATCCCTGACCGTGCCGAATGCCAATTTCGGCAGTGGCGGCGCAACCACGCTCGACCTCGATCTGGGCAGCTTCACTGCAAATCCCACCGCCGCGCCACTCAACGTGACCGGAGCGCTGACCGTCAACGGCACACTGACCGTCAACATCGCGGACGGGCTTCCTGCGGTCGGCAACATCCCGCTGATTTCCTATGTCGGGCCAACGTCTGTTGCGGCGAACATCACGCTCGGCACCCTGCCGAACGGAGTGGTCGCCACTCTGGACAAGACCACCACTCCCGGCTTGGTCTACCTCAATGTCACCAGCGCTTCCCTCCCGGTGTGGAGAGGAAATGTCGATGGCGGCTGGACCACCGCACTGAACTGGTTTGACCAGGTCTCCGGAGCGGTCACCACCTATGCGGATCCTTCCCCGGTGCTCTTCAATGACACGCTCACCGGCACCCCGCTGGTCGTGCTGAATTCCACGGTCCTGCCCAGCAAGGTCACCTTCAACAACAGCCTGACCGGCTATTTCCTCAGCGGCACCGGGAAGATCTCTGGAACCGGCTCGCTGCTCAAACAGGGAACCTCGTCATTGTCCATTTCCACGCTCAATGACTACACGGGGACCACCACGTTGGAGGGGGGCGTCACCTCGGTGACCAGTCTGGCCAACGGCGGCAGCCCGAGCTCGATCGGTGCTTCCAGTGCCAGCCCCTCGAATCTCATCCTGAGCGGAGCCACCCTCAATTACTCGGGAGCCACTGCCACGACCGACCGCGGATTCACCCTCAACGCGGCGAACAGCACGGTCAGCACGGTGAACAGCCTGACGACGAGCGGCCAGGTGGCCGCGACCGTCGGCAGCCTGATCAAGGCCGGCGGAGGCAATCTCACCTTGTCGAATCCCGGAACCAACCTCCTGGCCACCACCGGACAAGTGATGCGAGTCAATGGCGGCACGCTCACCTTGGACGGTTCCGGCACGCAGGTGAACACCGTGCTCGGCGAACTGTGGACCGGCACCGTTCCGGACGTGCCGGCGGATCTCGTGCTGAACAACACCACGCTCAACGTATCCAGTTGGATCGCCATGGGACGCGGCAACGGCACCACCAGCACCCTTACTCGAATCACGGCCACGGGATCGACCATGACGTGTACCAACTTCAGTACCGGCTTTGATGGGGGAATCGCTCTGAATGACAGCGATCATCTTGTCACTCTCACCAATTCCACGTGGACCAACGGCGGCAGCACCACGCTGAGCGAGAGCTTGAACGCGAGCACGGTCATGTCCCTGCTGGGTGCCTCCACCTACACCACACCGGGGATCACCCAGTTGGCACCAGGAACGGGCACTTCCGCCGAACTGACCATTGGTGGGACGTCGGTCTTCAACACCAGTCGCTTCGTCATGGCGCTCGGCAACGGCTCGAATGGCAAGGTCACGGTCCAGGACAGTGGCAGTCTGGTGAAGACCGGCGGCTGGCTTTCCATCGGAAACAGTGGCACCGGAGTCGGACTCATGACGGTGAAAAACTCCGGAACCGTGACCGCGGATGGTGACTTCAACGTCGCCGACGTGGACACCTCCACCGGAACGCTCACCGTTCAGGACAATGCGGTCGTCACCAGCACGGGTGGCGCGCTGTTTGTTGCCAAGAACTCCAACACGACCGGAACAGTCAATCTCAACGGTGGACGGATCATCGCCAACCGGGTGTTCGGAAACGCCGGCGCGGGCAATAGCACCTTCAATTTCAACGGCGGTGTTCTGCAACCCGGCGCTGGAATGAATGCCGACTTCATGTCCGGTATCGACGAGGTGGTGATCAAGGCACTCGGCGCGACCATCGACACCGGTGCGACCGCCGCCGTGAACATCAACCAGACGATCAAGGATGACACGACCAACGGTCAGTTCACCAAACTCGGAACGGGCACGCTGAATATGAATGGCAGCAACTCCTACACCGGAACCACCGTCGTGTCTGCCGGCACGCTCGGAGGAACGGGGCGGATCAATGGTCTCGTCTCGGTTCAGGCTGGAGCGAATGTCAACCCGGGCGCCCCGTCGGGCACCTTGAGCGTCGACTCGCTGTCCTTCGCCGGTGCCGCCACGCTCACCATCGACATCTCCGACCAAGCCGAGAGTCTGGCCGTATCCCAGAACCTGAACCTTGCGAATGCCACTCTGGTGCTCAACGGAACGCCGACATTGCCGACCTATGTGCTCGCCAGCTACGGAACATTGTCGGGAACATTCCCGGCAGTCACGCTGCCTCCGGGCTACGTGATTGATTACAATTATTCTGATACCAATCAGATTGTGATCACCCGTCCGGAGACCCCGTTCGAAACGTGGATGGCGGGTTACTTCCCGAACCAAACCAACCCGGCCATCGTCGGACCTGGCGCGGATCCGGATGGTGATGGAAGCTCGAATGCCCTTGAATTCGCGCTCGGTGGAATTCCGAATGACCCGGTCGACGGTCCTAAGGTCTATCACCTCGAAGCTGACAGCAGCGGCGACGCGAATACCAACAAGGAGCTTCTTCTGACCATCGCGGTCCGCAGCGGCACCCCGGTATTCGCGGGCTCGCCTTCGCCCACCGCACTCAAGGATGGATTCACCTACACCATCCAAGGCAGTGTGGATCTGGCGGCGTTCAACACCGGGGTGACGGTGGTGACTCCGGTCACCACCAACCTGCCGGACGTGCCGACGGGTTATGTATACCGCACCTTCAGCCTGAGCGGTTCCGACGGCCTCGGAGGCAAGGGCTTCCTCAGGGTCCGGGTCAACTGATCAATTCGTGATGTCAGGCTGCAAGCCGGTTCGCACCGGATCAGTCGCGGCACCAGAACAAGGAGGCAGGCCCGGACGCAAGTCCGGGCCTGCTTTTTTACTGGGATCGGCCCGCTGACCTGCTGGAATCGGAAGCCTTATTTTCCAAAAATCCCAACCCGTTGTATTCCCCCATGATCAAGAGCATCCTCGTTGTCGGTTCGGGCAGTGCCGGTCTCATCGCCGCGCTGTCACTCAAACGCAAGATCCCCCAGCTCGACGTGACGATCGTCCGCAGCCCGGAAATCGGGGTGATCGGAGTCGGTGAAGGCACGACCCCCAACTTTCCGGTCCACCTGTTCGAATACCTCGGCATTTCGCGCAAGCGGTTCTATCAACTCGCCGGACCGACCTGGAAGCTCGGCGTCAAATTCCTGTGGGGACCGCGCCGGCGCTTTGACTATTCGTTCGATCTCCAGCTCGACTCCCAATGGTCGGACCTGCCGAAGCCTCACGGATTCTACTGCGACGACGAATTCTCCAGCAACCAGCTCGCCTCGGCGCTGATGCGCGAGGACAAGGTGTTTCCGAGGCAGGAAAACGGCTGTCCCGACGTGCGGCCATGGCACGCGTTCCACATCGAGAACATGAAATTCGTCGAGGTGCTCGAACAGATCGCCCGTGAGGAAGGCGTCGGATTCATCGATGGCAAGGTGGTCGGCGCGGACCGCGGGCCGGAAGGCGTCACCGCGGTGCATCTGGAGGATGGACGGCGGCTGGAGGCGGATTTCTACATCGACAGCAGTGGTTTCCGCAGTGAGTTGTTAGGCAAGGCGCTGCAGGAGCCCTTCGTGAGTTTCGACAAGACCTTGTTCTGCGACCGGGCGGTGGTCGGCGGCTGGGAGCGGACGAAGGAGCCGATCCTGCCCTACACAACCGCGGAGGCGATGAATTCCGGCTGGTCCTGGCAGATCGAGCACGAACACCATGTGAACCGGGGCTATGTGTTTTCCTCGGAGTTCATTTCCGATGATGACGCGGCCGAAGAGTTCCGCCGCAAGAATCCGAAAGTTCCCGAGAGCATGCGCGTGGTGAAATTCCGCTCCGGCTGCTACCAGCGCCTGTGGGTGGACAACGTGCTGGCCGTCGGCAACGCGGGTGGTTTCGTCGAACCGCTGGAGGCGACCGCGTTGATGATCGTTTGCTCGCATTGCAAGACGTTCGTGGATTTCCTGCTGCACAACTCGCTCGAGCCGACTCCCTCGATGCGCAGGCTCTACAACGATCTGGTGGCCGGGACGTGGAGGGATATCCGGGATTTCCTGGGCCTTCACTATCAGGCGAACACGGCCATGGATACGCCGTTCTGGAAACACTGCCAGCAGGACACCGACCTGAGCGGGATCGCGGAACTGCTGGATTTCTATCAGGAAAACGGCCCCACGGGGTTCTGCCGCTACCGGATGCCGTCGAGCCAGAGCGATTTCGGGATCGAAGGCTATTTCACCATGCTGGTAGGAAACAAGGTGCCCTACCGCAAGCGGCACAAGGCCACCGCGATGGAGCGCTCCATCTGGAACGAGCACCGCAAGGCATTCGTGACCCAGGCCAGGGCCGGGATGGGGGTGAAGGAGGCCCTGGACTATGTCCGGCATCCCGGCTGGCAGTGGTTCGGCGACAAGGCCGGGTGACGCCGGCGGCGCGGGCGCCTCAGATTCCGAGGCGCTTCGCGTTGGCTGCCTTCCAGTCGGCTCCGAGCTCCGCGGCGGTTTTGCCGGTGGAGTCCTTCCAGACCTTTTCCGAATATTTCCCCTCGCGGGCGGCGGCATTCAGCTTGCGGATGAAATCCTTGTCATGGGTCTCGGCGACCCAGTTCAGGAAATTCGCGGAGACCCGGTAGCTGCTGTCGTAGTTCGCGCCGGAGTAGTTGCCTTCGGTGATTTCCGCGCCTTTGGATTTCGGTTCGTAGAGGAACCAGCGGATGTAGTCCGGGATGCCTTCGGTGACCCAGCCCGGGGTGGGGGAGGGGCTGGGATTGGTGGTGGAGGCGCGCCAGTAGTTCTGGATGATGTGGACGAGCTCGTGAATGACGCAGCCCTTGGCCTCGCCCTCGAGCTGGTCCTTGAAAAACGGAATGCTCATGCAGAGCTTGTTCCCGATGGCGTAGGCCGGCGTACCTCCGAGATCGTCGCGGAACTCCATGATGACCGTCTCCGGCGCGGTGTAGCGGTCGCTGGGCAGCATCGCCACCATCTTGGGATACCATTCGTAAACGACGGGCATCAGTTCCTTGGCGGCCCATTTGCCGAGTTCGGGCGTGATGGTGGAGTCGACGATGAACGTGTATTTTTTATCCGGTGACTGATAGGTCGTGAGGACCTTGGCGACGAAGGGTTCCGGTGCCGGTCCTTTCGCGTCGATGACATCGATTTCGCTCAGGAAGGTGTTGGACTGCTGGTTCCCGGAATCGGCCGGCTCGAAGTCGAACAGCAGATAACGGAATTCCCCGAGACTCAGCGTGCGCGGATCGGTGATGGCCGCCGCGTGCTGGCCTCCCTGGTTGCTGCGGCCGGTGGTGACTTTCGCGATCGGTTTCCAGCCGGACGTCCGCGGATCCGGGCCGCGCTTCGGGGTCGGGTTGAAATCCTTCTCATCCCCCTTGGCGGCATACAACTTATAGGATTGTGCGGCGCGTTCGGCGGGATGCCAGGAGTAGGAGTTGATGGCCTTGATGGAAATGGCCTTGCCCAGGTCCACCTGGATGCGGCCGCCGTCGCTGCCGTCCTTGAAAAAGAAATTCATGGAGCCATCGTCGGCTTCGGATGGAACGCGGCCGTCATTGAGCGCCTCGATCTTCGATCCCTCGCCGTCCAGCAGGGTGAACTTCGCTGCCGTTGCGGCGTCATTCTTCGACGGGGGCGGGATGTTGCCGATTTTGAAGCCGATGTCTTTCGGACTGCGGCCGGAGTCGACTTTCGGAGCGGCGTGTCCGAGCGGGGCGGTCAGCGCGGAGAGGGTCAGGGAGCCGAGAATGGCCAAGGGCGATGGGGTCATGGTGGTGGTGTGGGAGGGTTTGCTCAACGCCGGAGGACGGTGCGCCGGGCGATGTCGGAAAGCGGATGTTCTCAAGGCGGATCATTTTTGGTAGATGCGGACGTAGTCCACTTCGTATCGCTGGGGAAACGGTGTTTCCGAGGGATCTCCTCCGTTGGAGCCGATGGCCAGGTTGAGCCGGAACCGTTGGGGAGCGAGAAACGGATTGACGGGCGGGCCGTCCGCATTGACCGCGGTTTCCATGGGCAGGGTGTTGAGAAGCTTTCCGTCCAGATAGATGGTGATTTTTTCCCGGTCCCATTCGGTGACCCACAGGTGGAATTTCTCGTCCCAGGATTCCTTGCCGAATTGCTCGATGGGGTGGGCCGAGGTGTTCCAGTGGTCTCGTCCGCCTTTTCCCGCCCAGACGAAGTTCGCGAGGATCTTGCCTTGATAGAACTCCATGATATCGATCTCGCCCCCGTGAGGCCAGCGTCCGCGGCCGGTGGTCCAGATCGCCGGCCAGAGCCCGGGCAGGGCTTTGAAACGGGCGCGCACTTCGGAGCGGCCGAAGTGCCACTGGTTTTCGCCTACGGTGATCAGAGAGCCCGACGTGTATCTCGCCTCGGGGCGTTTCTTTCTCCAGTCGGAGGAATCCTTCTCGTGATGTGGATTCGTCACTTTCTCCTCGCGGGCTTCGATCACGAGGAATCCGCCCTTACAGCGGGAGTTGTCGGCCTGATACCATTGCAGCTCCTGATTGCGTGCGAATCCCGTTTCGGATCGCCATTTTTCGACGTCAGGAGGGCCGTCCTGGTTGAATTCATCGGCCCAGACCAGCTTGTAGTCCGGATCGCGGGGAGGGGTGACGGTTTCTTCGGCACGGGCCGAAAGGATGCCGATGGCGAGGATCAGGGAATGGGGAAAAAGATGCATGGGGCGGTGGGCAGCAGAATGACGGCCGGACTGGAATCTATCGACGATCCGTGGGAATTTTCGCCTGCCAGAACGGAATTTGCGAAGAGCTTTCTTTCGTAATGGCCGGAGAAGGCAGGAACTTGGAATAAATTCTTCAAAACTTGGCTTGATTCCCAAGATTTCGGGGCTAAAACCGCCGCCCCTTCATGCCGGACCCATCACGAACTCTGAAAGTCGCGATCCCGAAAGGCAGCCTTCAGGAGCCGACCATCGAGCTCCTCGCCAAGGCTGGCTACGAGATCTACGTCTCCTCGCGTGGTCTTCGCCCGAGTTCGAACGATCCCGAGCTGGATCTGTATCTGATCCGGGCGCAGGAAATCGGCCGCTATCTGGGCCAAGGTTTCATCGACTGCGGGATCACCGGTTACGACTGGGCCTATGAGAACGACGTTGATCTGATCGACCTCGCCGAACTTCCCTACTCGCGTGCCACGACCCGGCCGACAAAATGGGTGCTGGTGGTTCCCGAAGATTCGCCGATCCGGAAGCCCGAGGACTTGGAAGGCAAGCGCATCGCCACCGAAGGGGTGGGAATCACCCAGCGTTACCTCAAGGAGCGAGGAATCAATGCAGAAGTCGAATTTTCCTGGGGCGCGACCGAGGTGAAGGTCCCGGATCTGGTCGACGCCATCGTCGATGTCACGGAAACCGGATCCTCGATCAAGGCGAACCGTCTTCGCATCGTCGATACGCTGCTCACGTCTTTCCCGCATTTCTACGCGAACCCCACCGCTGCGGCGGATCCCTGGAAAAAGGAGAAAATGGATCGCATCGCTCTTTTGCTGAAGGCTGCTCTGTGCGCCCGCGGCAAAGTGGGGCTCAAAATGAATTTTCCGACCGCCCGCCTGCCGGAGCTGCTCGAAAAACTCCCGTCACTCCGCCGTCCGACCATTTCCCAGCTTTCCGAAGAAGGTTGGGTCGCGGTGGAGACAGTGATTGACGAAATCGTCGTCAGGGACATTATCCCCGAACTGAAGCGTCTGGGGGCAGAGGGGATCATCGAATATCCGCTCAATAAAATCGTCCCCTAATCTTTCATCGTAACCTAACCCCGCAACCGCCATGGGCTCCATCAAGAAACGCCGTAAGACCAAGATCAATAAGCACAAGCGCAAGAAGCGCATGAAGCAGAACCGCCACAAGAAGCGTCTCCGCTACAAGTCCTAGTCCTTAGGATTGATCTGTTTTGCAATCGCCAGAGACTCGGTATCCGGGTCTCTGGCTTTTCTTTTGGACGAGAGCCGGCGTGAATCATGAGCTTGCAGGTCGTGGTCAATTTCCAAGTGATTGCCGAGTCCGACGACTGGATCGTCGTGGATAAACCCGCGCCCCTGATCGTCCATCCGGCGAATCGCAAGCCGGAGCCGACACTTCTGGGCGGCTTGGAGCAACTGCTGGCGTTCGAAATACAAAATGGCGCCTGCTTGGGGATCGTGACCCGACTGGATCGTGAAACCAGCGGCGTCGTCTTGGTGGCGAAGCACACGGACGCCGCCCGCGAGCTGGGCTGGATTTTTGAAAGGCGCCAGGCACACAAGGAATATTTGGCCATTGTGGCCGGTTGGCCGGAAGGGGATGGATGGGAATGCGCGGATCCGATTCTCCGAGCGGGAGAGCTGGGGCCTTCGGAAATCTGGGTAAGGCAGGTGGTTCATCCGCTTGGACGCGATTGTCGAACACGCTTTCAGGTCGAGCGGAGATTTGAGAGAGGGGGAGGGAGGTTTTCACGGATCCGCTGCTTCCCTGAAACCGGGCGGATGCATCAGATTCGCGTCCATTTGGCATCCTCGGGATTTCCGATTGTCGGAGACAAGCTCTACACCGGCAATGGTGCCGAGTATCTGCAATGGATGGCGGATGGCTGGACACCGGAGCTGGAGAAGCGGTTGATGCTTCCCCGTCACGCTCTCCATGCGGCCTGTCTGGAAATACCTTGGAACGGAAATTCAGTCCGCTGGGAAACCGCGCTGCCCACGGACATGATGGAATTTTGCGAAGGGCTGGAAATCAGCATGACTCCCGACGTTGTCATTTGGAGCCGCCATGATTGACTCAGCCATGATTGCGCTTGAAGACGTTGTAAGGCACTTGGATCTGGAACTGAAAACGGCCGCGATTTCCGATTATCCAGGAGCGATGAACGGTCTGCAGCTGGCCAATGAAGGGGAAATCGGGCGTATCGTAGCCGCGGTGGATGCGTCGCTGCCGGTCATCGAAAAGGCTGCGGCAGGTGGCCCGGGTTTGCTGATTGTTCATCATGGAATGTTTTGGCAAGGCGCTCAGCCGGTAACGGGGGCGTTGTATAAAAAGCTCCGGATCGCCATGGAGGCGGGACTTGCCGTCTATTCCTCGCATCTGCCGCTTGATGTGCACCCGGAGTTGGGAAACAACATCCTCCTGGCCAATGAAATCGGGCTTCGGAATTTGAAACCTTTTTTCGACCAAAAGGGGCTTTCACTGGGCCTGCGCGGCATTTGGGAGGGAAGTCGGAGTGATCTTCTGGGGATCTTGAAGTCGATTGTAGCTGGTCCGGTTCATTTGTGCCCCGGTGGTTCGGACGTCATTTCACAGGTCGGAGTGATCACGGGGGGGGCTGGAAGCGAGGTGATGAAAGTGGCGGCGAGCGGAGTGGACACCTTTATTACCGGAGAAGGTCCTCACTGGAGCTATCCCCTCGCGGAAGAACTAGGGCTCAATGTCTTCTATGGCGGGCACTACGCGACAGAAGTATTTGGTGTCAAGGCACTTGCCGAGTCTCTTTCCAAGCAATTCGGGATTCCTTGGAATTTTGTAGATCATCCCACAGGTCTCTAAATCCGGCCGCAGGCCGGGATGAGATGTTCGAAGAACCCTCTCAGAACAATTTTCTTCAGGTCGAAGGCAGTGAAATTCCCGAGCTTTTGTTACAAATATCTCCGTGCAGATTGCAATTTAAGGACTTTGGTGAGATCAGAAATACGAGCTATCAGCGGTAAATCGTTGGAAATCAACGCCTTTCTAACACTTAAGAAAAGCTCGATTAATTTGAGTTTCATGGCAAAAAAGTCTTGCTTGGAGGCCGGAGAGCGGGTTCTATTGCCAACGAAATCGCGGGCATAGCTTAGTGGTAAAGCGCTATCCTTCCAAGTTAGACATGCGGGTTCGATTCCCGCTGCCCGCTCCATTCTATTTTTTACGTAAATAACCAGTCCCCATATGAAAAAAACCATTTTCTTCGCACTGCTCGGCGCTGCGCTCTCTGTCATTCCGGCGAACGCCGCAGTGGATTGCGCGGCACTTTCTGTTTCCGTGAAAAACTCGGTCGCCGCGGAGCAATCCAAGGTGCTTGAGATTGTCGCGAATGAAGTTGCGGCCAATCCCAAGTGCGCCTGCGAAATCGTGAAGGTCGCCATCGAGGGTTCGAAAGCGGATTCGCAAATGGTGGCTGCGATCGTCGAGGCTGCCGCTACAGCGGCTCCTGAGCAAATGCGTTTGGTTTCCCAATGCGCGGTTGCGGTTGCTCCCGATGCTCTTGCTGCGGTTCAGGCCGTGATCGCAAAACTTGATCCTAATCTTGGTGAGTCGGGAACCAGTTCGAAGGATGCCAAGGCTCCTGCTGGTGAGGTTGCTTCAACTCCGAATCCTCTGGATTTCCCGGGTCAAGGTCCGGTAGGTCCGACTCCTGGTGGTCCTGGCGGCTTGCCGATCATTCCTCAATTCCCGCCGGTGATCATTGCGCCGCCTAGCGTTACCGATGCCGATCCTGGCTCCAACTGAACCTCGCGTTTAGGTTAGAAGTTAATTTTACATCTCATCCATCAAATTACATGAAAGGCAAAATCTCTTTCGGTCTCCTCGGTTTGTTTTCCGCTGTTTCCGCCTCGGCCCAAGGGCTCTATTATGTCGGTAGCGAAGCGCAGGAGTCCCTGCCGCTGAAGTGGGTTGTCGGCACCAATGTCACCTATGATGACAATGTCGCTCCCGGTGGTGGTCCTGGCACAGAAGAGGACTCGGTCGCTTTCAATCCGTATGTCGGCCTTTCCTTTGTCAGCATCACCCCACAGACTACGTGGGATGTTTATGCTCGCTTGGGTCTCGTCTATTATTTGGATGAGCCAACCAATGGCGATGATGTGAACAGTCAGTCCCGTGCTGGTGTGAACCTCACGCACCGCTTTAATGAGCGTCTCCGCTTTTCCAGCAGAAACTTCATTTCTTACGAACTGGAGCCTGACTATTCCTATGGTTATGCTTCTTCTCGCCAATTGGGTGAATATTTTTATTGGCAGACCGATAACTCCGTTGGCTTTCGCTGGACCGAGCGTTTTGCCACCTACACAGGCTTTAGCTTGACCGGTGCTGACTACGATCTTCAGAACAACGATCGTTTCACGTGGGAGCTTTACAACCAGCTTCGTTATCAACTGGGGCCTCAGACAATTCTGACTGGTGATTACCGTTATGCGGAAACCTCCGGCAGCGATCAATCCTCCGACTCGACCGACCAGTATCTCTTGGTGGGTGTTGAGCAGCGTTTCAGCCCGAACACCATCGGAATCGCACGGGTTGGTGCTCAGTTCCGGGATGTTGATGATGGAACGTCCAACACCAGTCCTTACTTGGAACTGGCCCTGAACTCCCAGGTTACCCAACAATTCAGCGTTCGTGCTTTCGCTCGTTATGGTATCGAATCCTACGACACGGTGCGTTTCGATTCCTCGATTCCTGACAATGTTGAATATGATAACCGTAGCACTCTTCGAATCGGAGTATCTTCTGAATATGCGATTTCTCCAATGTTCTCGATCTTCGGTGGTGTGGACTATATTCCGACTTCGTTTGAAGACGGTCGCCCACTCACCGCTGTTGCGGGAACACCAGTCAGCGATCGTGACGAGGATCTTGTTAACACCTACATCGGTGTTTCGATGAAGTTCAACGATTACCTCACGGGAACGGCCACATACAATTACACCAATTCCAGTTCGGACTTCGCTAACAACGACTATGACCGGAACCGCATCAGCCTGGGACTCAGCGCTGAATTCTGAATCTGAGATTTTGGAAATAAGCTTTTTTTGAAAATATTAGTTGCTTGATTTCGAACTCCCGCAATGTCCTTCATTGCGGGAGTTTTTATTTCGGCTGGAACTCTCTTGAAATTGTGAAAGAATAACGACAATGAATCCCTCGTCTCCACAACAAAATGAAACCGCTTTGCACGCGGTGGACTACTGGCAAGTGATCAAGAATCGCTACGGGATCATCCTTCTCACCCTTCTGTTGGTTTTCATGACCGCAGCCGTCATCACCTATGTGATGCCGAAAAAGTTCGAGAGCGAGGCATTGATCGAGGTGAAACCCCAAGCTTCCGGAATGACTCCTTTCGGTGGGGAAATGGGGGGCCTGAATCCGAATGCCAACAAAATGACTCCCCAGTTTTTTGGAACGGAGTTTGAAAAAATCAAAAGTAGCAAATCGCTCTACAAGGTCGTTGAAAACCTGGAGTTGATGAACAAGTGGGGCGTGGACAAGGACGTAGCGGTCCGGATGTTGAAAGGAATTGTCAACACGCAGAACATCCGCGGAACCGACTTGATCTCCATCCGTGTAAGGCACACGAACAAGGAAGATGCCAGAGACGTGACGGCGGAGGTCGCGAAGGCCTACAAGGCCTATCGAAGTGAGATCGAAGAACGCGATACGGACAAGGGGCTGACAGAGTTGAACCGGGCGCTTCGTGATCAGGAGGACAAGGTGGAGGAAAGTCGAAAGCTTCTGGCAACCATCTCCAAGACAAAAGGGATTATCTATAAAGGTCAGGATTCCTATTATCAGGGGGGGGTCGACGAAGATCAGAGCGCCAGAAACGCTCTTGAAACTTACAACCAACTTCAGCGGGATAAGGTTCAGTTGGAGAGCCAGATCAACAGTTTGCTCAAGTATGATAGCGACCAATTGATGGTTTATGCGGCTGGCCTTGATCTTCCTGACAATGTGATTCGAAACCTGTATCCTCAATATTTGGAGGCGAAAAGATTGTTGGATGGACTCAAGATCAACGGCTTGGGCGATCGTCACCCCACGGTTCTGGCGGCATCTGATCAAATTCGCACCATGAAGGCCCAGCTGGATGAAGGGGTGGTCAATCTTAGGGAGACTCTCAAGGCGAAGTTGGACATGGCCAGCGACAGTTTGAAAAGTGTCGAGGTGATGAAGGACAACACCCGCGAAGATGCGATTCAGCGTGGGTTGGCAAACCAGGATTACGTGGATGCGAAGCGTGAACTTGAATCAGATCAGGAGTTGCTCCAATCGATGAAGTTCAAGAAGATCAGCGTCGAAACATCCCAGAAGATGTCGGAGGAGACCATTGTGGTTCACGAAGAGCCGCAGATCGCGCTGAATCCTGTCAGCCCTAATGTCACCTTGAATTTGGTTCTTGGTGCGGTGGTCGGACTCATCTTCGGTGTGGGCATCGCCTTCTTCTTGGAGTATCTGGATACTTCGGTGAAGAGCTTGGAAGATGTCGAACGCTATCTTCAGGTGCCCGTTCTTGCCGTCATTCCAAAAGATGTGGGAGTTCTCCACAAGCAAAGTGGAATGAGCCCCGACGCCGAAGCCTATCGGATTCTTCGCACGAACATCGAGTTCAACCGGAAGAACCCGGAGGACAATGCGATCACCGTCGTCTCCGGTGGAGCGGGTGAAGGAAAATCGACCACCTTGGTCAATCTGGCTTACATTTGTGCGCAGGGTGGTTACACCACGCTGATGATCGACGCCGACTTGCGCCGTCCTCGTTTGCATACATTTTTTGATATCAACAATTCTGTCGGTCTGACGAACTACCTGACCACCGAGCTGATGCTCGAAGATGTGATTCTTCAAACACCGGTCGATAATTTGTATTTCATGCCTTCCGGAATTCTTCCTGCCGACGCCGCAGGTATTCTGAACTCCCGCCGGATGTCCGAGCTGATTCAAGATGTGAAACAACGCTTCGACCTGGTCCTGGTGGACAGCCCTCCGATTCTTGGCGTGAGCGATGCTTCGGTTCTTGCGAGCGAGGTCGACCTTACAATGATCGTCGTCCAGCATCGCAAACTTCCGAGAAACATGCTGCTTCGCGTGAAGCAAGCGGTGGAAAACGTCGGAGGAAATGTGATTGGTGTTGTGCTCAATAACGTCGATGTCCGGAGTGACAGCCAGTATCAATACTACACGAGCTATTACACCTACTACGCTCCTGCTGAATCTCAGATCGGACCACCCGTGGGATCAACCGCCGCACCTGCGAAGCCTCAGGCCGCGCCGCGCGGCAATGATTCGGAACTGTATTAAAACCCCAAACGCCTCACTTTCACGAATATGAAAAACCTAATGTTGGCGATGATCGCCCTCGTGTTTACCATGGTTTCCGCCTCGGCTCAGATTGAAGCCGGCAAGTCGATCAACATCACCATCGCCGGAGTTCCTGACCAGGATCGGGCGACCATCACCAATACCTATCCGGTATCCGAAGGCGGGTTCATCAACATGCCGTTCATTGGGCAGGTCAGGGCTGCCGGACTGCGCAATGAGGAATTGCAGTCGACACTTCAGGCTCGTTACAAAAGCGCCGGGATCTACACGAATCCTACGATCCAAGTGATCGCAAACAGGGTCGGAGCGAATGTGAACGAGGAAACCGTCACGGTGGGTGGTCAAGTTCGCCGTACCGGTCCGGTTGCCTATGCCAAAGAATTGACGCTTTGGGGAGCGATTCAGGCGGCGGGCGGTCCTACGGAATTCGGCAGCATGAAGCGGGTGAAAGTGATTCGAAACGGCAATCAGAAAACCTACGATGTCACAAAGGCCCAGTTCATGCAGATTCCTTTGCAACGCAACGACACGGTCGAGGTGCCGATGAAAAACATTTTGGGAACCTGAAGCCGTCAGCCGTCATTGAACAAACTCCATCTGGCGGATTCAAATCCGCCATTTCTTGGTGACTACAACGGTTCATGATCGGGCGGGGAGGACGGAGTTGTTTCCAATCCCGTCTCTCACCGGATGGGCACACGGTTTGTGGGTTACCGGATTATTGATGGTTGCGGCGTTTGGTGCGGAATTGCCCGCCAAGGCTTTTTCCAATCTGGGCTCCCATCAGTTTCGTGAGCGGGAAGCCGCCCAACTGGAATTGCTCCAGTGGGCTCGGGCCAACCCCGAGCCGGCGATGACCGAGTTGCTGAAGGAGTCATACGGTGCGAATGATCCGGAAGTGAGGGAGCGCTGTCTTAACGTCCTCCGTGACTTGGTGATGGACGAGTATTTGAACGAGGGAAAAGGCTATATAGGCATAGGTTTGAGGGAAGAGATTGCGAACGTTCCTGGGGATCCCAAGCCACGGAGCGTGATCCGCGTGACCAATGTGCAGCCAGGGAGCCCTGGTGAACGTGCTGGATTGAAGTTCAATGATCTCGTTGTCGGACTGGAACGCGAGATTTGGTATGAAACCAACGCTCGACCGCTTTTTCAGCAAAAGATCATGGATACCAAGCCCAATACGGAAGTGGTGCTGAAAGTCCTCAGGAATGACGAACCGATCGACATCACCGTTAAATTGATCCGGCGCCCCGTGATCGCGGACACGCTCCCGTTCAATGCTCCGAACGTTGATCCTGAAGGCCCTGAGCGGGCGGCGAAGGAGGCCTATTTCCGGCTGTGGCTGAGTGAGAGAAAATCCCGCAAGTGACCGGGAGTCGGTTTTTTAGAAATCGACATCTTGGAAAGTCGTGGCACCTTCTTGAAACATTCCAAACACTGTCCCGTTTGATCTTCATGACAATTTCTTGGTTCCGAAATGCAGTGTCAGCCGTTGCCCTATTGGCGGTTTCATGTTCCGCCTGTGCCCAGCAGGCCGATTTCAACGAGGTGGGACGGCAAATGGCGATCATGTTGCAAAACAGCCACTTTGCCCGGTTGCCCTTCAATGCGGAACTGAGCCAGCGATTCCTTGAGGATTACCTGAAGGATCTCGATTTCCAGCGCCTGTATTTCACTCAGGAGGACGTTGATAACTTCCAAGTGAAGTATGGAGACCAGCTCCATACGCTCCTTCTGCATGGCAACAGCATGCCGGCTGCGACTGAAATTTACGGGACATTCGAAAAGCGCGTCGAAGAACGTGTGGCTCTCACTGAGAAACTTTTGAAAGGAGAAACTTTCGATTTCTCCGCCAATGAATCTGTAATGCTGAGCCGTAAGGAAGCCGCTTGGCCGAAAAATGACAAGGAGGCCAGCGACCTTTGGCGTCTCCAGATCAAGGAAGCCGTTCTAGGAGAAACCCTCCGGCGTGAATTGCTTGCCAAGCTGTCCAAAGAGCAGGGCAAGCCGGATCCAAGCGTGGCGGATCGCAATCCGAAGGAAAAGGTCTCGTTGCGGTACAAACGCTTCCTCAGCAGTGTGAAGGACGTGGACGACGAGGAAATCGCGAAGTTCTTTCTCAGCTCGGTCGCACGGGCTTACGATCCGCACACCGACTACATGAGTTTCCGCGAAATGAATCGTTTCAAGGATGGCATGAAGAACGAACTCGTCGGTATCGGCGCACTTCTTCAAGGCGAGGAAGATGGAGCCACTAAAATCATGGGTATCGTGGTGGGAGGGCCCGCCGACCGCGAAGGAACCTTGAAACTTAATGACCGCGTGGTGGGGGTGGACACCCTCAACACCGGAAAGCCCGAAGACATGATCGATATCATGTTCATGAAAATCGACAAGGTGGTCGATTTCATCCGGGGGAAGGAAGGCTCTGCGGTCGCATTGAAAGTGGAACCTGCCGGTGGCGCTCCGGGTGAAACGAAAATGGTCGTCATCCAGCGTGGGAAAGTGGAGATGAAGGATGAGCAGGCCAGTGGTGAAGTCATCGAGATGAAGACGGATAAGAATGCCACCCGCCGCCTTGGCGTCATTACGCTACCCTCCTTCTATGCCGATTTCGAGGAGGGCAAAATCCGCTGCTCGGTGGATGTGGAGAGAATTCTCAAACGCCTCATCGAAGAGAAAATTGACGGACTCATTCTGGATCTGCGCAACAATGGCGGTGGTTCCCTCGAAGAGGTCCGCCGGATGACCGGATTTTTCATCGATAGCGGCCCCGTGGTTCAGGTGAAGAACACCTTGGGTCAGGTTCAGGTGAAGGACTCGGACAATGGGAAGCCGCTCTACACCGGGCCCATGGTCGTCATGACCGACAAGAGCAGCGCCTCCGCCAGTGAGATCCTCGCCGGTGCGCTGCAGGATTTCAACCGGGCCGTCATCGTTGGGGACTCCTCCACCTTCGGAAAAGGAACTGTCCAGCAGCCGATGGACATCGGCCGCATGCTGCCTCTATTCGCCGCCCGAAGTCATGCGGGTTCCTTGAAGGTCACCATTCAGAAATTCTATCGACCATCCGGATCGTCGACCCAGATGGACGGTGTCGCCGCCAATGTGGTGATTCCCAGCATGACGGACGCTTTGGATCTGGGGGAACAATTCCTGGATCACCCGCTCCCTCACGACCGCATTCGCCCGGCGGCGGATTTCAAACCACTGGATGTCCAGGCATTGTTCCTTCCACGGTTGAAAGAGCTGAGCCAGGAGCGTCTGAATGCCTGCAAGGATTTCTCGTATGTGATCCAGGACGTCATGAAGGCCAAAGATCGCATGAAAGTGAATCAGCTTTCCCTCAACAAAGCAGCCCGCGAAAAGGATTTGGCGGAATCGGATGCACTTCAGAAGGAGCGCAATGCCGAGCGGCGCATTCGATTTGCCAAGATGGCCGAAGAAGACAAGAAGTCCCTCGCATTCTACAAACTCACTCTCGAAGATTTGGAAAAAGGTGCTGATTTGAAACCATACAATCCTGCCGACGAAAACGGCGACTACATGCGCCGGGTCAAGGATGCGACTGCGGATCTCGATGAAACTCCGAAGTGGCCCACCGGATTGGATCCATTGAAACGCGAATCTCTTTCGGTGATGAAGGATCTGGTCGATCTGACCGAGAACGCCCGCCTCGCAGGGATGTTGAAAGGCACCGCTGAAGTCCGCTGATGTCGGATATCGCCGCGAATCTATCGGAAGTCGCCGGTCATGTCAGGGCGGCCTGCCTGCGGTCGGGGAGAAGTCCGGAATCCGTGGAGCTGATTGCGGTTTCCAAGACTTTCCCTGCTGAATTTGTTAGGGATGCGCTCGATGCCGGACAGGTTTGTTTCGGCGAAAGCAGGTTGCAGGAAGCCGAGCCCAAGATCGCCGCATTGCCCGGCTCGTTGCACTGGCATTTCATCGGTCGTGTCCAAAGGAACAAGGTTCGCAAGCTGCTCCAGAATTTCGAGGTGATCCATGCGGTCGATTCCATGCGGTTGGCATCCTATTCGGATGAAATCGCCACAGAACTCGGGCTGTTTCCGAAGGTGTTTTTACAGGTGAATATCGGCGGTGAGCTATCGAAGGGCGGCTTCGAACCCGAGACCCTTCGTGTGGAAATGGAAGGTCTTTTGAATCTGAAGCGCTTGGAAATCATCGGCCTGATGTGCATTCCTCCCCCGGGTCCTGACTCCGAATTCTCCCGTCCGTGGTTCGCATCGCTGAGAAATCTGCGGGATGCCATCGAATCCGAGTTCGGAATGAAACTTCCGGCACTGAGCATGGGCATGAGTGGTGATTATGAGGTCGCCATCGAGGAAGGCGCGACGCACGTCCGTGTGGGGTCGGCGATTTTCGGAAAACGTGCCTATCGGGTGGACGGCGAACTCGGATAAGGGCAAGGTTTCGCATGACCTTGCTCTTGGAAAACGCCACCGTCATCGGCAGCGAATTCGCCCTTTCCTTTGCGGATGGCTACGAGGCCTATCTGCCGCTTGCCATGCTTCGCAGGGCCTGTCCTTGCGCCGCTTGCCAAGGAGAACCTGACGCGCTCGGTCGTGTGGTTCGTCCCGTGGTCGAACATGGGCCGCGGGCTTTCGAACTCCTGAAATTCGAGACCGTGGGCGGCTATGCCATCCAGCTCTTCTGGGGCGACGGGCATTCCACCGGGATTTACAGCTACACTTACCTGCAGAAGCTGGCGGAACTGCCCCCGGCATAGGGTCTGATAGAAAACCGGAGGATCCCCCGAGTGTTTTCCGCACGAAACGATCTGTCGTCCCTGCCGCTTCTTCCCGCGAAGGAGGTGGTGGCGCTGGCCGCCGCCGGCTTCACGACGGCTGCGGAGTTGTTGGACCATCTGCCCAAGCGCTATGAGGACCGGCGGCGTTTCGATGCGTTTCCCAATCAAGCCACTCCCGCCGCGGTCTGCCTGCGCGGCACGGTGATCGACGCATCACTGAAGCATTTCGGTCCCGGCCGCCGCTTTTACGAAGCGGTCGTCATGGATGGATCGGGAGGTGTTTTCGGATCAGGGAAAATCACCTGCCGCTGGTTCAACATGCCGTTCATCCAAAAGCTGGTGGCCACGGGCCATGAGGTGAGCGTTTATGGAAAAGTGAAGGAGTCCAACGGCCGGCTCGTCATCGACCATCCCGAATTCGAGATCCTTCGCGAGGAAGAAGGGGAATCCATTCACATCGAGAGAATCGTTCCCATCTATCGAAATATCTCCGGAATCGCCCAACGCCGCCTGCGGGAAATCATTCATTTTCTCCTTCTTCAGATCGATCCGCAAACCCTTGAATCCGAACAGGACCCGGATCCGGCATCGGGCCGGGCCCAGGCATTCAGAGATGTTCACTTTCCTGAATCCATCGAGCAGGCGCATGCCGCCCGCAGGCGCTTCGCATTCGAGGAATTTTTCGCGCTTCAGCTCAACGTCGTCTGGCGGCGGTCCCGCTACGCCGAACAGCCCGGTCGTGTCCTCGGTAAAAGCACCGCCTACCTGAAGGAGTTTTACACCAGCCTGCCTTTCGATCTCACCGGGGCTCAGAAACGCTCGATCAAGGAGATTCTGGCAGACCTGCGCACGCCCCGTCCGATGAATCGATTGCTGCAGGGGGATGTGGGGTCGGGAAAAACCTTTGTTGCAATGGCTGCCATGCTGCTGGCCATCGGTTCCGGTTGCCAGGCCGCCCTGATGGCTCCCACGCAGATCCTTGCGGAACAACATTACCTGACCTTCCGCCGGTGGTTGGAGCCATTGGGGATCCGGATCGCCCTGCGCACCGGAAACCGTGATGAGGGAAGCCACTTGGAAATGGCGGGCCAGCCGCAGATCGTCATCGGCACCCACGCCTTGCTTTACGATTCTGTCCTCTTCAGTGATCTCGGGTTGGTGGTGATCGACGAGCAACATAAGTTCGGCGTTGCCCAGCGGGCCTCACTGATCCGGCAGGGCATCGTCCCCGATGTTCTCGTCATGACCGCCACTCCGATCCCCCGGACGCTGACCATGACGATCTATGGCGATCTCGACGTGTCGATTCTCGACGAGAAGCCACCCGGCCGCGGCAAGATCATCACCGCCGTCAGGATTTCGGCGAAACAGACTGACGTGACCAGGTTCGTCAAGGATCAGCTTGTCCAAGGCCGCCAGGCTTACCTGGTTTATCCTCTTGTCGAGGAAAGCGAGACCCTGAAGGCGGAGTCCGCCACCGAGGCATTTGATAAATGGAAAAAGCGGCTTGGCTCGTATGAAGTGGGCCTGATCCATGGGAAACTCCGCCCCGAGGAAAAGGAGTCGGTCATGCGGCGTTTCCGCGAAGGGGAGATTTCCGCGCTGGTTTCCACCACGGTTATCGAAGTCGGCGTGGATGTTCCGAACGCCAGCGTGATGATTCTCCATCACGCCGAACGCTTCGGCCTCGCACAGCTCCATCAGCTCCGTGGCCGGATCGGCCGGGGCGGCCACAAGGGGTATTGCATCCTTCTGACCGATGGGAAGAGCCCGGAGGCTCTTGAGAAACTCCGCGTGCTCGAACAAACCGCCGATGGCTTCGAAATTGCCGAGGCCGATCTCCGTCTGCGCGGGCCCGGTGATGTGTTAGGGGTGGTTCAGAGCGGATTGTCCGATCTCCGCTTCACGGACTTTCTCGCCGACACCGTCCTGCTCCGCGAGGCCCGCGCTCTGGCCGACCGCATGATCACGGAAGATGCGCACCTCGATGGGATTCATCGCCGTCTGCGCGGCCTGATCCACGAGCCGGACGGAGCTGCGGCGCTGCCGGGCACCGCCTGATGCGGATCATTTGCTGATGACGCGATAGATCGGGCCGGTGTGGTCCACGATGAACAGATTCCCGTCGTTGTCCTCGGCGAAGGAGGAGATCAGATTGATGCGTCCGCCTTCGGGTTGGAGTGCCTTGGTGTGATCCTCAAAACCGCTGGCCTTGCCGTTTTTCAAGGCGAATGACCAGATCCTTGGATTCTGATAGTCCCCGAAAACATAGCGGCCGTGAAGCTCCTTGATCGGGCCGCGGTAGACGTAGCCGCCGGTCACCGAGAGTCCTTCATCATCCTTCATCCCGTGTTTATAAACATAAACCGGATCGATGGCGCCATCCGGCATCGGCCCGCCGACGTCCTTTTTGGGATTCTCCTTGTCGGCCTCGCGCAGACGCCAGCCGAAGTTCGCCCCCGAAGCCTTGCCTTTCGGCATGTAGTTGATTTCCTCCAAACGGTTCTGGCCGACGTCTCCGATCCAGAAATCACCGGTTTCGCGATCAAACGAGCAGCGCCAGGGATTACGGACTCCGTACGCCCAGATCTCGGGCTTGGCATCCTTGCTGTTCAAGAAGGGGTTGTCGGAAGGGGACTTGTAGCCTTTCTCGGGTGAGACATCGATGCGCAGGATCTTGCCCAGCAGGGTGTCGAGCGCTTGTCCGCGTTTGTTAGGATCGTCTCCGGCGCCACCGTCACCGTTGCCGATGTAGAGCATGTTGTCGGGGCCGAAGTCGAGCCAGCCACCATTGTGATTTTCAAACTCGGAGGGATATTTCATCAGCACCTCTTCCGTGGCGTGGTCGGTTGTTTTTCCGTCCTTTGAGATGAATCTGACAATGCGGGTCTGCTTCTCCTTATCCGTGTAGTTCACATAGAAGCGGCCGCTCTTGGCGAAATCCGGGGAGAAGGCCAGACCTAACAATCCTTCCTCGTTACCCTTCCGCGTCACATCGCCACTTACGTCGAGAAACGGTTCGGCTCCACGCTCACCGGTCTTGTCGTCCACGATCCAGACTTTGCCGCCTTGTTCCATCACCCAGAGCTTGCCCTTGATGCCTTTGGGGACGCCTGCCCACACGGGGCGTTCGAAACCTTTTGCAACCTGCTCGACTCCGATTTCCGCATGGGCAATGGCGAGGGTGGCTAGGAATGTGGTGGCGATGGAGGTTTTTCGAAGCATGGCGGCAGGCTAAAGGTGATCCGGCTGCATACAAGGGGGAATGGGCGGCTCTTTCAAAAAGAATCGCTGCTGCGGGGCAGGCGCTTGATCAGATCCACCAGCTCCTCGGCGGCCTTGGAAAGAGGCACCGCGCGGCGTTTCATCAGGCTGATCGTGCGCTCCGGCGCGGGATCGTGAAACCGGCAGAATGACAGACCCGGCACCGGCCGCGAGCGGACGGCCAGCTCCGGCACCACGGCGGTTCCCATCCCCGCCGCCACCATCGCCAGCGCGGTTTCGAGTTGGTCGCATTCCAGTTTAGGATCGAGCTTTTCCACGCGGCAGACCTTGAGCGTCCGATCCGTAAGACAATGTCCGTCCCGCAGGTGGATCAATGTCTCCGGCTGGAGATTCTCCGGCTTCGGCGCTTGCGGAGCTGTCGCAAGCGGATGCGAAGTCGGCACGGCCAGCATCAGCGGTTCGCGGAAAAGTTCCCGAACATGCAGCGACCATTTTTTCCGATCCTGCGCCGTCACATCACTCAGGATCGCAAATTCGATCGACCCGTCCACCACCTGCTGGATGAGTCCGCTGGTCCTTGCCTCGCGGACCTGGACGTCTATCAACGGGAATGCCTGGCGGAACGGCCCGAGCAACCTCGGCAAAAGGTAGGGCGCGATCGTGGGGATCATTCCAAAAACCAGGCTGCCCTCATGGGTCTCGCGTCGCTTGGAGAAACGCTCCCGCAGCAGACGCGCCTCCTCCAGCACCCGCTCCGCATGCTCCAACAAGATGCGTCCGGCGGCGGTGGTTTCCACTCCACGGGGTTTGCGGAGAACCAGTGTTTCTCCGAGTTCATCCTCCAGCGCCCGGAGTTGCTGGCTTAGGGACGGCTGTGCGATGCGGCAGCGTTTGGCTGCCCCCGTCAGCGAACCCTCCTTTGCGATGGCGATGAAGTATTCGAGCTGGCGCAAATCCATGCCTCACTTTTCCCATAGGTTCTACCGATCACAAGAATTTGAAGCAAAGTTTTTTCCGATGGTTGTGATGGCGGTCCGCCGCCAGATTTGGAAACAAAAAAGTCCGGAACCTTTCGGCTCCGGACTTTGTGAAGTTGGCATCCCGCAGCCAAGGCGGTCTTTGATCGATCAGGGCGCGGCGGACATGGCTTCGGCTTTCGCTTCGGAGGCGAGCACCGAGTCCCGGATGTTGCCACCCTTGCGGTTGCTCCACCAGAGGGCGACCGGAGAAGCGATGAAGATCGAGGAGAAGGTGCCGACGATGATGCCGATGAAGATGATGATTCCGAAGTCACGCAGGGCGGAGCCGCCGAGGAAGCCGAGGATGGCGACGCTGATGAGTGTCGCTCCGGATGTCAGCAAAGTCCGCGACAGCGTGGCGTTGACGGCCTCGTTCATGATCTTTTCCTCCGATTCGTTGCTGATGAGCAACATTTCGCGGACACGGTCGAAAACGATGATGGTGTCGCTGATCGAATAACCGGCGATGGTCAGGACCGCTCCGACGTGGATCATCGAGAGCTGGCCGCCCATCAGGACGACCACGCCGACGCAGATGATGATGTCGTGGAAAATCGCGACGAAGCCACCTAGGGCGAACGAGAATTCGAAGCGGATCGTCATGTAAACCATGATGCCCAGCAGTCCGAGGAAGATGGCGATCAACGATTGGATCAGCGCCGAGTCACCGATGAGCGCTGAAACCTCGTCCTGGCTGCCATCGATGACATAATCCGCGGAATCCGGTTTTTTCTCACCGAGGCCGGGCACCGATTCGCGGAGTTTCGCGGTGACGGCGGCAGCATCCTTGGTGGCGCAGCGCACGGTCATCATCGTGCCTGTGGTGATGTTGCTTTCCTGTTGCGGATAGGCCTCCTTCGAGAGCGATGGGTTGAGATCCTCAACGGCGGTCCGGAATTTATCGAAGTCGATCGGATGATCCTTGCCGAGCTGGAACTTGATGAGCGTGCCACCGGTGAAGTCGATGCCGAGCGATCTCTCACCACGGACGGCGAAGGCTCCGATGGAGATCACCAGGGTGGCGGCGGCGATGGCGATGGCGATCCGGCGCTTGCCCATGAAGTCGTAGTGCTTGGACTTGATGAGGTCGAGGAAGGTCAGTTTCTTCAGCATGCCGAGATCGGTGCCCCAGCGGAAGATGACGCGGGTGACGAGAATGGCGGAAAACAACGAGGCGGTGACGCCGATGAGCAGGGTGATGGCAAATCCCTTGATCGCGCTGGTGCCGAACCAGAAAAGGATGCCGGCGGTGAGAAGCGAGGTGACGTGGGAGTCGAAAATCGCGGAGAAGGCGCGGTCATAGGACGCCTCGATGGCGTTCTTGAGGGACTTGCCGTGTTTGATTTCCTCACGCAGACGTTCGTAGATCAGCACGTTCGCATCCACCGCCATACCGATGGTGAGCACCATGCCGGCGATACCGGGAAGAGAAAAGGTGAAGCCGAACATGGCCATGATGCCGAACAACATGATCGTGTTCACGATCAGACCGATGATGGCGATGAAGCCGGACATGCGGTAGTAAAGCAGCACGAAAAGGAAGGTCATGAGCAGTGCCAGACCACCGGCGACGAGTCCTTGCTGGACGACCGCGGCTCCGAGGGTGGGGGATACCTTGCGCATTTCATCGACGACGAGCGCGTTTTCCAGCGGGTTCATCAACGAGTTCGAGAGGCGCTGCGGTTCGCCGGGATCGCGGAGTCCTTCGACGATGAACTGCTTGCCGAGAGGAACCTTGTTCACGACCGGAGCGCTGATGACTTCTCCATCACCTTGTCCCTCATCGATGAGTACGATGGCGATGCGATCGCGGCCTTCCTGCATGTTTTTCGTCAGGGCGATCATCTTGTCGGTTCCGCCGCTGTTGAGAGTGATCTCCACGGCATCTGTCTGCTGTTGGGACGGCACCGCCAGTGCGATATCCGAACCACCGAGGGCCGCGCGGCGGCTAAGCAGGATGGGGGTGCTGATTTCCTTGCCGTCTTCGGTTTTGTGCTTCTGGATGAATGCCTTGTAGCCTGGTACGATTTCAAGACCTTCGGAAACACGGGTGGCCAGTGATTTGCGGTCCGCACCGACTTCATCGTTGCGCGGACTGACTTCCCGGAGTTCCAGCTTGGCGACTTTTCCTAACGTTTCACGGATGCGGTCGGATTCCTGCGGGGTCACGCCAGGCATTTGGAGGAGAATGCCGTTGCTGCCTTGGCGTGCGATGATCGGCTCGGCCGTTCCCATGCTGTTCAGGCGCTTTTCGATGACTCCGATCGCTTGATCCACCTGGTCCGGTGTGATCGGCATTTCCGCTCCATCCTCACCGACCCGCGGCTGGATGTGCAGGGAGAACGAGGATCCGCCGAGAATGTCGATTCCGCCCTTGAGACGTTCTTTGGGAGGTGAAGCGGCAGCGATGCAGAGAGCGACGACGCCGAGGAGAAGAACCGTTCCGACGTTCCGTTTGCGCCGGTCGACCTCGGTGGCGAAGTACCAAAAAAACAGGATCAGGAGGGCAAGACCGCAAATGAACAAGGTCAGCGGATCATCGTAGAAGGCATTGGCGGCAAGCATGGTATGGACGTCGGGTTTGGCTCCGGAAACGGGGCGGAAAAAGAATCGAAGGGGTGTTATTTCGAGGTCGGAGCGTCTTTCTTGTGAATGACCGCGACCGCCGCCTTGTCGAATTCAAGCATGGTGCCTTCGGCGACCTTGATCATGACGGTGTGCTCTTTCACATTGTGGATGATGCCATGGATGCCGGACGTCGTGACCACCTTGTCTCCGGACTGGAGCGAGGCGACGCGGGCGGCGAGTTCCTTGCGCTGGCGCTGTTGGGGACGGATCAGCAGGAAATAAAACATGATGACCATGATGACCATCATGACTTCGGGTCTGCCGAGGATGCCGGCGGCGCCGCTTGGAGGGGCTGCTTGAGCGAGAATGAACGTGGTGATGGATGTCATTTGGAGTCGGATCGGGTGTAACGTCGGATGAAGGAGTCTTTATACTCAGGGAAGTTCCCTGCGGTGATGGCCTCCCGCGCTCCGGCGACGAGGGAGAGGTAGAAATGCAGATTGTGGAAGGAAAGCAACCGCAAACCTAGGATTTCCCCGGCGCGGAACAGGTGTCGCAGATAGGCCCGGGAAAATCCGGCGACGTGCGGGTGGGCGCTTTCGCACACCGGCCGCGGGTCCTTGGCATGGATGAGGTTCTTGATGTTGATGGGGCCGTCGAGCGTCATCGCCATGCCGTGGCGGGCGATCCGGGTCGGCATCACGCAGTCGAACATGTCCACCCCTCGTGCGATCATTTCCAAAATCTGTGGCGGCGTGCCCAGCCCCATCGCGTAGCGAGGCTTTTCGTGAGGGAGAAACGGCACCGCGTTGTCGATGGCGCGGAACATCTCATGCTCGGGCTCGCCGACGGAAACTCCGCCGATCGCATAACCGTCGAAATCCAGTTCGGCGAGTTCGCGGGCCGATTGTTCCCGCAGATCGGCGTAGATCGAACCCTGGACGATTCCGAAATGCCGCTGCCGTCCATCTCCGGAGCGAGGATTGTTTTCCATCACCCAATCCTTGCAGCGCTTCGCCCAGCGGCTCGTCAGCGCCAGCGATTTCGCGGCATAGGCTTCGTCGCAAGGGTAGGGCGGGCATTCATCGAACAGCATCGCAATGTCGGATCCCAGCGCGCCTTGGATTTCCATGCTGAGCTCGGGAGTGAGCAGCATTTTCGCGCCGTCGAGGTGGCTGGAGAAGCGCACGCCCTCTTCGGTGATTTTCCGGAGCTTCGCCAGGGACCAGACTTGGAAGCCACCGGAATCCGTGAGCATCGGCTTCTGCCAGGTGCTGAACCCATGCAACCCGCCCAACTCGCGGATCAATTCATGACCTGGCCGCAGCCAGAGGTGATAGGTGTTTCCGAGAATGATCTGCGCGCCCAGTTCCTCAACCTCGGCCGGATGCAGCGTTTTCACGGTTCCCTGCGTACCGACCGGCATGAAAATCGGCGTTTCCACGGTGCCATGGGGCAAAACCAAGCTCCCGCGGCGGGCGGAAGTGGCGGGATCGGTGGCGAGAATCGAAAAGGACACGGAAAGAGCGGCCGGAAATAGGGCAGATCCCGCCCGGGGCCAAGCTCAATCACGAGGGGGGAGCGAGTGAAAAAATCGCAACTTTTCAGAAACATTCGCCTCGTGGGGGAGTTTATCCTGTGATTCCGGTCAGAAATAAATCCCACCATGGAATTTTTGGAATAATTTCCACTGGTGTGACTCCGATGACTGGCTAATTTGCAGCCCGAATCCAAATCCAACCAACCACACATATGAAACTACTCCTCACAGCGCTTTGCGCATCGTTCATGGTCGTTCCTGCTTTCGCTTCCGAGTGCGAAAAGGGCAAGTGCGACAAGGATAAGAAAGAAGAAGGCACCGTGCTTCTCACCTCCGATTGCGACAAGTGCAAGAAGGGCGAAGAGAAGAAGGAAGAAGGCACCCTCGCCTCCGATTGCGACAAATGCAAAAAGGGTGAGGAAAAGAAGGAAGAGGGCACGCTCGCTTCCGATTGTGAAAAAGGCAAATGCGACAAAGACAAGAAAGAAGAAGGCACTCTTGCTTCCGATTGCGAAAAGGGCAAATGCGACAAGGATAAGAAGGAAGAAGGCACTCTCGCCTGAATTCCCCTCTCTGCTACAATTTCAGAAAACCGCCGGACAGGTTCCGGCGGTTTTTTTGTGCCCTGATGATTTCCTCACGCTCCGGTTGACCACGGGTCATGGGATCGTCCAGCGTGTGGAACGATGTTGGAGGTGGTTTGCGGAGTAATTGGGAATTCAGCCGGGCAATTTCTCGCCTGCCAGCGCCCGGCGGGGAAGCATCTGGGAGGGTTGTGGGAATTTCCTGGCGGGAAAGTCGATGCCGGGGAGTCTCCTGAAGTCGCCCTTGCCCGGGAATTGAGGGAGGAGCTGGCGATCGATGTGGAGGTCGGCCTTCCGCTATCCCCGGTGATTTGGAACTACGGAGACAAAACGATCCGCCTCCTGCCGTTTTTCTGCCGGATCATCGGTGGGGAGTTGCAGGCGTTGGAGCACGAAAAACTCCTTTGGTGCCGTCCTGAGGACTTCGCCGATCTCACTTGGGCAGAAGCTGATATCCCGATTCTTGGTGAAATTTCCGAGCGTTCGATGAATAAAACGCCAAATTGACATCGTAGTCGGACGCTTCTACTTTCGGCGTTAGCCCATAAACCCATGAAACGCGTTACTACCTTAGCCTTATTGGCGATGGCCGCCTCCCTTGGCGGCCTGTGTGCCCAAAATCTCAAGCCCCGGGAAGATCCCGCCTACCTGAAAAAGGCGGCGTTGCAGGTCGATCAGTTCATCGCCTCGTTCTACCGCAGCAAGAAACTTCCGGTGCCCGAGGTCACCGATGATGCGACCTTCCTGCGCCGCGCGTTTCTCGTTTCCATCGGCCGTATTCCGACTGCGGAGGAGGCTCTCGCATTTTTGGAAATCGAGGATCCCACCAAGCGCGAGGCGCTCATAGACTATCTTTTGAAATCAAAGGGCTTCTCCAGCCACATGTCGAACTGGGCTTTCGATCTTCTCCGCATCACCGACGACCGCGCCGGCTCCACCGCCCACAACGAGCCCTACCGCAACTGGGTCCGCACCGCGATGGCGAACAACATGTCCTGGAGCGAGTTCACCACCAGCCTCATCTCCTCCAGCGGCGACGGCTGGGATCCGAAAACCGCGGCGGTCGGTTACTATACCCGCGACAAGGGCATGCCGCTCGACAACCTCTCTAACACCATGCGCGTCTTCCTCGGTGCCCGCATGGAATGCGCCCAGTGCCATGATGATCCCTTCGGCACCACCGAGCGTCACGATTTCTACGAACTCGCCGCTTTCACCCACGGCCAGACCTCGATCAATCAGGAGAAAATGAAACCGCTCTGGGACGAAGTCGCCGACGACCAGGAAAAGCGTGCCGAAGAATACCGCGTCGCCCAGATCCTTTGGGACCGCGTTTACGGCATGTCTCTCGGCGGCGGTGGCGCGGGCCAGATCAAGCTTCCCGAGGACTATCAGTACCGCGACGCGGCCCCCGGCGAAATGGTCGGCGCGCGGACTCCGTTCGGAAAAGCCGTTCGGATGTCGGAGAAAAAGGAGGACACCGACGGCCGCCAGAAGCTCGCCGACTGGATCGTTTCCAAGACCGAAGGCCAGTTTCCCACCGTCATCGGCAACCGCATGTGGAAGCGGGTGATGGGCAAGGGGATCTATGAACCCGTCGATGACTACCTTGCTGCGGAAAAAACCGTCCACCCCGCGCTGGTGACTTTCCTCGGCAAGCTCATGGTCGATCTGGAATACGACCTCCGCGCCTTCCAGCATGTCCTGCTGCTCACCCGCACCTTCCAGTTCGGCACCAATCCCAACGCATCCGTTGTCGAAGGCGGCGACGACTTCCACGGCCGAAAAATCGAACGCCTGTCGTCCGAACAGATCTGGGATTCCCTCATCACCCTTGCCGCCGGGGATCCGGACAAGCAGCCCGGCCGCACGCTCGACGATCGCATCTACGTCGGAAACAAGCCCGTGCTCGCGGGGAAAAAAACCATGGGCCAGCTCTCGAAGGAAGTCCTCGCCCTGAAGTCCGAGGAAGAGGTCCGGGCCTATTTCAACAAGCTCGTGAACGAACTGAAAAACACCTCGCCCAGTTCCGGCGGATCGATGTCGATGTCCATGGGCATGGCTTCAGTCCGCAACTATGACAAGGACGCGAAGGTCCGGGCCTCGGAGCTGCCGTCGCCCGCGCCGCGCGAACACTTTCTCTATCTGTTCGGATCGTCCGATAGAGAGGTCGTCGACGCCTCCAGCCGCGAGCCGAATGTCGGCCAGGTGCTCTCGCTCATGAACGGATTCGTCCAGCGCGAGCTCGTGAACAAATCCTCCGCCCACCTCTACAAGACGCTCGAAGGCGCCACCACGGAAAAGGAGAAGATCCGCCGCCTTTACATCGCCATCCTCAACCGTCCTCCGACCGGCGAGGAAATGTCATGGATGCAGGAGGAAGTGAAAAAACAAGGCGAGTCCGGCTATCGGAACATCGTCTCCGCCCTCGTCATGTCCTCCGAGTTCCTGTTCCTCCAATAACAACACCCGCCCACCCAAACCCATGAGCCCTTTTTCCAAAGCCGATGAACTGACCCGCCGTCAGTTCGTTTCCAATGCCGCCCGCGCCTATCTCGGCGTCCACCTGTTCCCCATGCTCGGCGGCACCCTCGCCAGCGCCGCCCCCGAAGCCACCACGGCGGGCGGTGGCAAGGCCAAGAATGTGATCTATCTGTTCATGGCCGGCGGCATGAGCCACATCGACACCTTCGACCCCAAGAAAAAGAAGGAGATCATGGGCAAGACCGAAGCCATCCCCACCAAGGCCGATGGCATCCAGCTCGGTCACTACCTCAAGAAAACCGCCGAAGTCACGGACAAGCTCTGCGTCATCAACTCGATGAACTCCACGCAGGGCGCCCACGAGCAGGGTGCCTACATCATGCACACCAGCTATGACATGCGCGGCACCATCAAGCACCCGTCGCTCGGCTCCTGGGTCGTCCGTCTCGGTGGCCGCATTCATCCCGAACTTCCAGGATTCGTCGCCGTCAACAGTTCGCCCGACCATACCGGCGGCGGCTTCTTCGGCGCGAAATTCGCCGCTGCTCCCATCGGCAGTCCCGATCAGGGACTCCAGGACTCCACCCGTGCCGGATCGGTCACGCCGGAGGACTTCGAGCGCCGCCTCTCCCTGGCGGACAAGATGAACCGCCAGTTCCACGGCCGCTATCCGAATGCCGATGTCAAAGCGTATGAGGAACTCTACAGGGAGGCCATCGCCCTGATGAATTCCAAAGATCTCAAGGCCTTCGACCTCCGTCAGGAATCCGAAGCCACCCGCAAACTCTACGGCGAGGGCAGCTTCGCCCAAGGCTGCCTCCTCGCCCGCCGCCTGGTTCAGAACGGCGTGAAATTCGTCGAGGTCCAGCTCGGCGGTTGGGACACCCACTACGACAACTTCACCGGTGTCGAGGGCCGCTGCAAACAGTTCGACCAGGCTTATGCAGCCCTCATCTCCGACCTTGAGAAAAACGGGCTGCTGGAAAGCACGCTTGTCGTCGTCGCCACCGAGTTCGGCCGCACTCCGGAAATCAAGACCGAGCATTCCGACGGCCGTGACCACCATCCCGGCGCCTTCTCCTGCGTCCTCGCCGGCGGAGGCATCAAAGGCGGCACCGTCCACGGCGCCACCGACCCGTCCGGTGCCAAGGTCAAGGAGGGCCAGGTCACCGTTCAGGATTTCAACGCCACCATCGCCTACGCCCTCGGACTGCCCTACGACATGGTCCTCATGTCACCCACCAAGCGTCCGTTCAAGATCGCCGACAAAGGCACGCCCCTCACCACCCTTTTCGGCTGACTTCCCGTTTGCTCAGGATCAAATGTGTTGGCTTCCGCCCATGACCGGTTCGAATTCCTCTCAGTGCCCGAGATAGCGGGCCGGTTTGTGGTAACTCACCATCACCGCGCTCATGGCGGCGGCGCTGAGAACCGAATAGAGGATACGGCCCGGATTCAGATGGAAAAGCGCGGATGAGATGACCACCGCGTCGATCGCCATCTGAGTCTTGCCGGCATTGATGCCGCGGAGGCGCTGGAGATAAAGGCACAGAACGCCCGTGCCGCCGGCTCCGGCTCCATGTCGGGCGAGGGAGAGGATGCCGATGCCCATCAGTGATCCGCCGAAAATGGAGCCGTAGAGCGGATGCAGTGCCTTGATCTCGACGGCCATCGGCGCGTAAGCGGAGATGGCCATGATGCCTGCGCTGGCGACGATCGTTTTGATGGTGAAAGCCAGCCCCATTCCGATGTAGGCGAAGATGAAAAACGGCAGGTTGATCAGCATGAACAGCGTGCCCACCGGCCAGTGGGTGACATAGGAAAGCAACAGCGCCATGCCCGCCACGCCGCCGGTGACAAGGCCGGTTGATTTCAGCAACAGGATCCCGAGAACGATCAGGGAGCAGCCGATGGCCAGCGCGTAGATGTCTTCAAGCAAGGAATGCCTGATCCCGGGTGCGGATCAATCAGGCAGAAAATCGGTTTGCAGGGTTTGGCGGTTGAGCAGCCGGATCACACTTCGAAACATCACCGGATGATGAAGCGCGGACCGTGCCGTTTTACCCATTACTGCGGCTCGTCTTCTTCAGGGGCCTTGGGCAGTTTGTCCACTTCCTCCAGCAGGTTGACGATCTCCACACCGCGGACGGCGGACGCGTCATGATGGAAGCGGAGGACCGGGGTGGACTTGAGAACCACGCGCTTCATGACCTTGGACTGGATGTTGCCGTGGTCCTTGTTCAGCTTTTCAATCACCGAGTTGGCCTCGCCGCCAAGGACGCCGATCCAAACCTTGCCCTCTTTGAGGTCCTGGGTGACTTCGACATCGCTGACGGTCACGAGGCGATTGTGCCATTCATAATCCTTTTGAATGACGTTACCGATTTCACGGCGGAGGAGTTCGTTGACTCGATCGAGGCGGCGGGACATGGGAAAAAGTTAGAAGTGATCGGTGATCGGTGATCAGATGAAAGAGCAGTGAACAGGGAATTCTCCTCCGATCACTGCTCGCTGATCACCCGGCACTTTGAATTAAAGCGTTTGCGCGTATTTCTCGAGTTTGTAGCACTCGATGATGTCGCCTTCCTCGTATTCGTTGAATTCGCCGAGGCGGATGCCGCATTCGAAGTTGGTGCGGACTTCCTCGACCTCGTCCTTGAAGCGGCGGAGCGTGGACATGCGGCCGTCGAAAACCGGGATGCCACCGCGGATGACCCGGGCGTGCGCCTTGCGATGGATGCGGCCGTCGGTGACGAACGATCCTGCGACCCGACCGCGGTTGAGCTTGAAGATCTGGCGGACCTCGGCGTGGCCGATGACGGTCTCGCGGGTGAGCGGTTCGAGCAGACCGAGCATTGCCTCGCGCACCTGATCGATGAGTTCGTAAACGATCGAGTAGAGTTTCACTTCCACACTCGCAGCCTTGGCGGACTTCACTGCCTTGGCTTCCACCTTGACGTTGAATCCCAAGATGATCGCGTCGGTCGAAGCGGCATAGGAAACGTCGGACTCGGTGATCGGGCCGGCTGCGGCGGTGATGAAGGTGGACTCGACCTTGTCGGAAGTGATGGCGAGCACCGCTTTCTTGATGGCCTCGACGGAACCCTGCACGTCGCACTTGAGGATGAGCTTGAGCTGGGCCTTGCCGCCGCCGTCGCGGACCATCGAATAGAGGTCTTCCATCCGGTTGCGGTGCTGTGGCTTGAGGCGGGCGAGGCGCTGGGCTTCCTGACGCTCGGTGGCGAGGGATTTCGCCTCGCGCTCGGTCTTCATCTCGGTGAGATGATCGCCGACGTTAGGCAGTTCTTCGAAACCGATGACTTCCACCGGCATGCCGGGGTGGGCGGTTTTCACGGCCACACCACGGTCGTTGATGAGGGATCTTACCTTGCCGGCGTAAGGACCGCAGATGAATGGCGTGCCGACCTTGAGCGTGCCGGACTCCACGATGACCGTCGCGGTCGTGCCACGGCCTGGAACGACGCGGGCCTCGATGACGGCGGCGCGGGCGGTGGCTTTCGGGTTGGCCTTGAGTTCGAGAACTTCGGCTTGAAGCGCGATGAGTTCCAACAGATCGCCCATGTTCTTGCCGGTGAGGGCGGAAACTTCGGCGAATTCCGTGTCACCACCGAAGTCGGTGGTCTGCAGGCCGTTTTCGGCGAGCTGCGATTTCACCCGATCAATGTTGGAGGACGGAAGGTCGCACTTGTTGATGGCGACGATGATCGTCTTCTTCGCCTTCTTCGCGTGTTTGATCGCTTCCAGCGTCTGAGGCATGATGCCGTCGTTCGCGGCCACCACGATGATGACGATGTCCGTGATGTCAGCGCCGCGGGCGCGCATGTCGGAGAAAATGGCGTGGCCCGGAGTGTCGAGGAAGGTGATTTCCTGCTCGTTGTGGATGACCTGATAGGCACCGATGTGCTGAGTGATGCCGCCGGCCTCGCCGGAGACCACCTTCGACTTGCGGAAGAAGTCGAGGATCGAAGTCTTGCCGTGGTCGACGTGGCCCATGATCGTGACGATCGGCGGGCGGTCCTTGAGCAGGTCTTCCGGCTCCTGGACCGGAGCTTCGGGCTCCTTGATGACTTCCTCGACCTTGTGGAAGCCCTTGTCCTTGTCGCGCTTCTCACGCTCGAAGGTGAACCCGTGGATTTCACAAATCTTCGCGGCGATTTCTGGCTCCAACGGTTGGTTGGGAGCGGGGAAAACGCCGATCTTGATCAGGTCCGCCATGATGTTGAACGGCTTCAACCCGAGACGGGCGGCCAGATCAGGAATCAGGATCGGGGGCTTGATGACGATCAGTTTCGGATCATCGGAAACTTGTTCTTCATCCGGCGCTTCGACAACGGCTTCCGGAGCAACCACAACCGCCGGAGCAGGAGCTGCCGCGATCTCGGCGGCCTTGATGGACTCATCCTCTTTGTCGAGGATTTTGGAAATCGTTCCAATCACAGCCTTGCCGGTACGTGCGGTCTTGCGGACCTTCGGCTTCTTGTCGTCGGCAAAAAGGTCGAGGGCGTTCGCCTTCTTCTCATCCAGAGCGCTCGGAGCTGGCGGAACCACTTCTGCCTCCTTGCGCTGGCGTTCGCGGCGCGAAGGTTTCTTGGTCGTATCGAGAAGATCGAGGACCTTGGTTTTTTTTGGAGTGCTATCGCTATTTTCGGGCATCCGGCTTGTCGGCAGAGTTGGTGGAAGAGATGGAGTTGAAATAAGGAGGAATTGTAAAATTAGTCGTTCGAAGCTGCGGCGGCGGAACCGCTGACGATGCCATGGGCGCGGACGAGGATCGCTTCGGCGGCTTCCTCGGTGATTTCGAGGGCGGCGGCGATGTAGTCGGCGGGCATGTCGATGACGAGCTCGGGATTGAAACCACCGGCGAGGGTGAGTTTGTTCGCAAGCTCGTCGGTGATGCCGAGCTGGTCGGCGAGAGTGTGGGCGGCGCCGCCGATCTTTTCCTTGAACTGCTCTTCCTTCGATTCGTCGCGGCGGACCTGGACGTCCCAGCCCATCAGGCGGGAGGAAAGACGGGCGTTCTGGCCCTTGCGGCCGATCGCTTTGCTGAGATCGATTTCGTCCACGGTGACGTGCACGGTGTGGGATTCCTCATCGACGGTGATCGAGCGGAGTTCGGCGGGCTTGAGCGCCTCGCGGACGAATTCTTTCGGATCCTCGCTCCAGCGGATGATGTCGACCTTCTCGTTGTTGAGCTCGCGGACGATGTTTTTGACACGTGCGCCGCGCATGCCGACGCAGGCACCGACGGGATCGACTTTCGGATCGCTGCTCCAGACGGCAACCTTCGTGCGGAATCCGGCTTCACGGGCGATGCCGCGGATTTCGACGGTGCGGTCGGAAATTTCGTTCACTTCGGCCTCGAACAGGCGGCGGACGAAGTTGGGATGGCTGCGGGAAAGGATGATTTCCGGTCCACGGCCTTCGTTTTCAACGGCCAGCACGTAAGCGCGGATGCGGTCGCCGATGTTGTAGTCCTCGCCTTGGACTCGCTCGCGGTTCGGCATGATGCCTTCGAATTTTCCGAGGTCGATCATCACGTCGTTGCGCTCGAAGCGGCGGACGGTGCCGGAAACCACGTCGCCGGCGCGGTCCTTGAATTCCTCGTAAATCATTTCCTTCTCCGCCTGGCGGAGGCGCTGCATCATCGTTTGCTTGGCGGTCTGGACGGCGATGCGGCCGAAATCCTTCGGCGTGACGTTGAATTCCTGGATGTCGCCGGGTTGCGCTTCGGCGTTTTTCTTCACCGCAGTGACCATCGGGACTTCGTTGAACTTGTCTGCGTAATCGTCGTCCGCGACGACGGTCAGAACCGCGTAAATCTTGGTCTCGCCCTTCTTCGTATCGACGGCGGCGCGCAGTGTTTCAATCGCGTCAGCACCTGGAACCATCTTGCGATAAGCCGAAATGAAAGCGAACTCGAGCGCGGCAACGACCTTTTCGCGGTCGATTCCTTTTTCTTTTTCGTAATACTCGATGAGGGCGACGATATCGTTGGTCATGGCGGGCGGTGGCTGCGGTCGCTGCTGATGTCTGGAGACGCAAAAGAGTGGGTGCGAGACCCACTCCTTTCTTTCGTCAGAAGCTGTGCGGGCAGCTTTTAGAGCGGCAGGATTTCACTTGCAAGCCGAAACTCGGCTGTGGCAGGCGGGCTAAGTGGCTCACGGGGCCAGACTGGAAAGGAAATAGGCGTCGTTCCAAGAAGTCGACGATCCGAGCCGGGCGATCCTCTTTTCGTCGCCAGGCCAAATGTAAACACGTTTTCCGCCCGAGCCGATGAGAGCCACGAGTCCGGCCGGTTGTCGGGTGGAAAGGCAGGCCCGGTTCCAAAATGAGGCGGGCAGGGGGGAGTCGATGGATTTTTCCACTTCGACCGGAAATGCCGAAGCGCGCGCCGCATTCGAGTTCCGCCACAGGCCGCCGCCGAACATCGGATTGACGGAGGACGGGCGGCTCATTTCCGCAAAATGGGTTGAGGAGAGACCGTCGGTGTCTTTTCCGTCGAGCAGAAGGGCGAGTGCTTTTCCGAGACGCCCGAGTTCGGTGACGCTGAGTTCGGTGCCGGTGGAAAAATAGGGGGTATCGCTCTTGTCCGACCGCCAGTTGTAAGGGCTGAGGCCGATGGGGCGCATGACCGACCGTTTCATGAAGTCCGCAAGTGACTCACGTTTCGCCGAAAGCCTGCGTTTCATGACTTCCGCGAGCACTTCCCAATGCCCCGGGCCGTAGCGGAACACGCTGCCGGGAGCATCCACAGATCGGAGCGAGATCGCGGCGCGGCCCTTGTCCGCCGGATAATTTCGATAAAGCGGAATCACCCCGGCTTCGAGGCCGGACGTTTGTTGGAGCAGCATCAGTACGGTGATCCGCGATTTCGAGGGATCGCCTCGCCATTCGGAAATCGTGTCAGCCACCTTCTCGTTCGGGGCGAGCCATCCTTCCGCCGCCGCGCGGCTGGCGGCCAGTGCGGCGATGGATTTGGTGATGCTCAGCGACGGGCCTCGAGCATCCGGCGTCCATGAGGCGACCTGGCGATTTCCCTGCCACGCGGCCCAGCCTCTGGCGGCGTTCCGCCCGGCGGTGGCTTCCAGAATTTCAATCTCGCGATGCGACCAAGGATTGCCCGATGTGGAAACCGACGCGCATCCCGAGCAGGTGGCGAGACCGGCGAGTTTGAGGAAATCACGCCGCGTGCTCATGCTCTTATTTCCTGACCGCAACCATCAGGTTCGCTCTGGACGGAGTCATCTGATAGCCAGAGCCGAAGGTGAGATCCGCGAACGGTCCGCCGGCATCGTAGGCAGCCTTCAAGTCGGACTGGGCATGCTTGGCGAAAAACTCGATGGGCGCGTCGTAGTTTCCGAACAAATGGATGTCCCACGCCGCCTTGTCATAAGCGGCATAGGGGATTCCGGAATCGTCCTGCACCACCGCTTTGCAATTCGACAGCACCCAGCTGCGGATGGAGGTGAAACTTCCGTCCTGCATCAGATAGGAGGCGGCTTTGAAATACGCGGTTGAGCCGGAAGCGGAGGACGAAAGCCACGACGCATAAGCTCCGTTGAACCCGCGATTGGAAAGATCCCCTGAGACATAAACGACCGATTTTCGACCCCGGCCCGGAAGGGTGAAATCAATTTCAATCGCCGGATATCCACCGGCACCGACGGATTGCACGCCGTTGATCGTCGCGTTCATCAGTCCCAGCGAGGACAGCAGCACGGGAGCGACTCCCTGCAGCGCACCGTTTGAGAAATCCGTTTTCATGTCCTTGGTGATGAAATAGCCGTGCAGGAGCTGGGTTTCGATGGACTTCGCATGACGCGGCAGGGAGCCGAGGACCGAGCCAGGATCCGTGTTTTCCAAATCCGGCAGATTCCCGGCAGGCTCCAGACCGAGCAGGATGTAGCGCGTGCTTTCCGGAAAGACGGACATGGCATAGAGCAGATCCGGACCGCCGAACGGATAGACCACCGTGCGCGGCGAGCCGATCAGCGGATCGATATGGGCGGCCTGCCACTCATTTTGCGCGGCGATCCGGCGGGAGGTTTTGTATTTCCATTTCAACAGGGTATCCTTGGAAAACGCCTGATAGCTGCGATCAAGCTGGAGCCTGGAAAGCGCGGCACCTTCGTGGACCGGGCGGCCTGCAAGGAAGCGGGCGATGTCGGTGGGCCCGGCCTTTCCGCCGACTTCGACGAAGGGTTCCGGGATTTCGTTGCCGTTGGCATCTTTCTTGACCTCGGGCTTCGAAGCGCAGGCGGCGAGCAACAGCGGGAGCAGGACTAACAGTAGTTTCATTTTGAGAACCGTTGGATGGGGAACCAGAGGGCGGCGCAGGCCAGGGCGATGAGAATTCCCGCGATGGCGGGGAGCGGATCGGAATGGAACAGGCGCACGATGACAAAACCCACGAACGCGACAAAAATCAAGGCGGGAACCAGCGACGATGTCGGAACTTTACGCCCCCGGCATTTCAAGATCACCAGCCCGAGCACCGTGAGAAAGGTGCATAGACTCAGTCCGGTTTGCGTGAACGTGATGAGGAACTCGAAATCTCCGGCGGCCACGAGGAAAAGGGCCAGCAACGTTTGGAAAACCAGCGCACGGACCGGCACGTCGCGGGATGAGGAAAAAATCCGCAATGCCCGGATATCGCGGCCCATCGTTCCCAGCACCCGCGGCCCGGCCCACAACAGCGCGCTGACCGATGCGAACAATCCCGCGGCGAACAGCCCGGCAACCACCCGCCCGGCCTGCGGTCCGAAAAGCGCGGACGCCGCCACGTGCGCGATCTCGCGTTCTCCTGTTAGCGCCGCCGTGGGGGCTGCGGCGAGGAACGCGGCGTTGAGGCCGATGTAGAGCACCGTCACGAGCAAGGTCCCGATGACGAGCGATCGCTTCACCGTTCTGCGCGGCTCATGCCATTCCTCCAGCCCGTAAACCGCCGCGTTCCAGCCGCTGTAGGAATAGAACACGTAGAAAACGGCGGTCGCGAACGCCGGTTCGGCGATCTGCGCGAAATCCTCCGCCGGAACCAGATGCCAGCGGATGTCGCCCTTGCCCGGCAGCACGATGGCGGCCACCAGGAACACCCCGATCAACAACAGCTTGAGCGCCGTGCTGAAAAACTGCACCCGGCCGCTGGTCCGCGCGCTCAACCCGTGGGCGAACGCTCCCAGCAGAATGACAGCCACAGCCGTCGCACGAGGAGGAATCGCCGGCCACGCTCGCGAAAGATAGCCGCCCACCGCGAGGGCGGTGATCGCCGTCGGCACACCGAATCCCACAATCGCCGAAAGCAGGCCCGCCATGAACCCGAGCGACGGGTGATAGATCGTTCCGAGGAAATGATACTCACCGCCCGATCGCGGAAGCAGATCCGCCAGCGCCGCATAGGAAAGCGCGCCGCAAAGCGCGATCACTCCGCCGAAAAGCCACAGCATCATGATCGGCGGAGCAGCGTGGAAATCCACCAGTTGATAGCCCAGCGATACGAAGACACCCGTCCCGATCATGTTCGCCACCACCAGCGAGGTGGCGGCGGGAATCCCGAGACCGGATGGCTTCAATGACACATCGGCACCTTCACCCGGTTAGGCCGTGCGGGAAAGGAAAATCCGGCTTCAGCGGAAATGCCGGCGCACTTCGAACGCGTCGTGTGTTTCCACCTGCTCGGAATTGGGAAATGACGATTCGAACTCCGGCAGCCGGGTGTCGCCATCGTGATTCTCGAAAACATGACTCACTAACACATCATCCAGCGTCGGGAAAAATGCGGAATAGATTTCCGATCCGCCGATGATGAAGACGCGGCCATCCAGATCCGGCAGCTCCGCGAGATCTTCCGGTGCATGGATCACCTCCACGCCCGGAGCCGACCAATTCCGATCGCGGGTCAGGACGATGTTGCGCCGCTTCGGCAGCGGACGGCCGATGGAATCGTAGGTTTTCCGGCCCATCACGATCGGGTGGCCCGAGGTGGTTCGCTTGAAAAACGCGAGGTCCTCCGGCAGATGCCAGGGCAAGGCTCCGGCTTTCCCGATGATCCGCTCCGGAGTCATCGCCACCACGGCGGTCAGATGAATGCTCATTTTCAAACAGCGACCGGAGCCTTGATGTGCGGATGCGGATCGTAGTTTTCCAAGCGGATGTCGTCGATGGTGAACGCGTCGATGTCCTTCACGTTCGGGTTCAGCCACAACGTCGGCAGAGCGCGTGGTTCGCGGCCGAGTTGCAGTTCCGTCTGCTCCAGATGGTTCGAGTAAAGATGGAGGTCGCCGAACGTGTGGACGAAATCCCTCGCCTCGTAGCCGCAGACATGGGCGACCATCTGGGTCAGCAGCGCGTAGGAGGCGATGTTGAACGGCACGCCGAGGAAAAGATCCGCGCTGCGCTGATAGAGCTGGCACGACAATCCGGGCCGTTCCCCTTCGGATGCTTCGTGAACGTAGAATTGAAACAGCAGATGACACGGCGGCAGTGCCATCTGATGGATCTGCCCGACGTTCCAGGCCGAGACAATGTGACGACGCGAATGGGGGTTTCCTAACAAACCGTCGATCAGCAGATGGATCTGATCCACCGTTCTGCCTTCCGGAGTCGGCCATGCCCGCCATTGCTTGCCATAAACGGGTCCCAGCTCGCCCTCGGCATCCGCCCATTCATCCCAGATCGTCACACCATTTTCCTTCAGATAGCGGGTGTTCGTCTCGCCGCGGAGAAACCATAACAGTTCGTGGATGATCGAGCGCAGGTGCAGCTTCTTCGTCGTCACGCAGGGAAATCCCTTTCGCAGATCGTAGCGCGCCTGACGGCCGAATACCGATTTGGTCCCAGTGCCCGTCCGGTCCGAGCGATCCTCGCCGTGCTCCAGCACGTCACGCATCAAATCAAGGTAGGCTTTCATGCCCCGATCAAGCCACGCCGCGAATCCTCCTTCAAGAATTCGTTACGGATTCTGTGAACTTGACGTCTCCTGATCGCCCGCTCAGTTTCATAGAACATCAAAAGGAGGGAAATCATGGAAATCAACGGCACCGTTTACGACATCCTGCACAACAAGAGCGGACAAATCTGCACCACCACCCCTGACGATTCGGTCTACGACGCGATCCGTCAGATGGGAGAGCGAAACATCGGCGCACTTGTCGTCTTGGAAAACGACCGGATCGTCGGCGTGCTTTCCGAGCGCGATTACAGCCGGAAGGTGGTTCTCCAAGGCCGCACCTCGCGCGACACCCGGGTTGGCGAAATCATTTCCAGCCCGGCCATCACCGTGCACAGCCGCGACGGAGTGGAAAGATGCATGCAGCTGATGACGGAAAACCGCATCCGCCATCTCCCCGTCGTCGATGACGGCCGTTTGGTCGGCCTCATTTCCATCGGCGATCTCGTCAGCTGGGTCATGCAATCCCAGCGTCACACGATCCAGCAGCTCCAAGGCTATATTTCCGGCGACTACCCCGGCTGACATCATGTGCCCTTTTCATCACACTTTCCCACTTGGCAGGATGGCGTGACCCGTTAGCCTTCCGGAATGTCCGATTTATCCCACATCCCGGAAGGTTATCATTCCGTCACCCCGTCGCTCACCTCCAAAAGCGCCGACGCGTCGCTCAAATTCTACGCCGCCGCCTTTGGTGCGGTGGAGCACTTTCGCCTGCCCGACGAGAAAACCGGCGGAGTCGCCCACGCGGAATTTCAGATCGGAAACTCCACGATGATGATTTCCGACGAGTATCCATCCTTCGGCTCGTTCGCTCCGGAGTTTGCCAAAGGCGGTTCATTCATGATCTACGTCCCGGACTGCGACGCTTCGTTCGTCCAAGCCCTTGCTGCCGGAGCCACCGCCATGACCCAGCCGACGGACCAATTCTGGGGCGACCGCACTGCCATGGTCGCCGATCCGTTCGGCTACCGCTGGTCCGTCGCCCAGAAAGTTTCGTCACCCACGCCCGAGGAGATGGCGGAAGGAATGAAATCTTTCGGAGCGTGACTCTCTGTTCGTAGTTCAGCCTTTTAAGGCGTCTTCCGAGCGCGTCGAAGACCGCCTGAAGGCTTAAACTACCTACAAGACGGCTCAAACGTTGAACCTGAACTCCACCACGTCGCCGTCTTTCATGACATATTGCTTGCCTTCGATCCGGACTTTTCCTGCGACTTTTGCGGCGGACATGCTGCCTGCGGCGACGAGATCATCGTAATGGACGATTTCCGCAGCGATGAATCCGCGCTCGAAATCCGTGTGGATCACTCCGGCGGCGGCGGGAGCCTTGTCGCCGGCGATGATGGTCCAGGCGCGGGTCTCTTGAACGCCGGTGGTGAGATAAGTGCGCAGGCCGAGAAGGTGATAGACTCCGCGGATCAGTGCGGAGACGCCGGAATCGGTCACGCCCATGTCGGCGAGGAATTCGTTCGCTTCCTCGACCGGCATGTCGCTGAGCTCCTCTTCAATCCGTGCGGAAATCACCACGGCTTCAGAACCGGTGTGCTCGGCGGCGTACTCGCGGACGCGCGCGACCTGGGCGTGTGAATCCGGATTTTCAATCGCTCCGGCCAGTTCGTCTTCGGCGACATTGCAGGCGTAGATGGTCTTCTTCGAGGAAAGCAGGAAAAAGTCCTTCACGATGGCCTTGTCGTCATCGGTGAAATCGATGGTGAGCGCCGGTTTCCCCTGATCGAGATGGGGCATGATGATGTCGATGAGTTCGACCTCCTTCTTCGCCTCCTTGTCGCCGCCCTTGGCCTTCTTTTCGCGCGAGTGGCGGCGTTTTTCGAGCGATGCCATGTCAGCGAGAATCAGCTCGGAATTGATGATGTCGATGTCGCGGATCGGATCGACAGAGCCGAGTTCGTGGATGATGTCGTCGTTTTCGAAACAACGGACGACCTGCACGATGGCGTCGGTTTCCCGGATGTTGGCGAGGAACTGGTTGCCGAGGCCGGCGCCTTCGGACGCGCCCTTCACCAGACCGGCGATGTCGACGAACTCAATGGCCGTCGGCACCAGCTTCTGTGAGCCGGAAATCTTTGAAAGCACGGCCAGCCGTGGATCGGGCACGCTGACGATGCCGACGTTCGGATCGATGGTGCAGAATGGGAAGTTCGCCGCCATCGCCTTGCGGGTGCGGGTCACAGCATTGAAGAGTGTCGATTTACCGACATTGGGTAGTCCTACGATTCCGGCCTTGAGCATTGCGGCGGGAGGGTGGGGGAAGGGCGGGCGGCAGGACGAGAAAAAAGTTTTGGGACGGGATTGCGACACGGCTTAAGGCTGGATTTCCGCTCGCCAAACGATTAATCCAGACGCGGCTTGAGTGATCGCGAATCCCCATCATTGCGCGAGCGCATCGAATCCTTCGTGTTCGATGATCCGGAGAGCAGTCTCCCGTTCACCAGTCGTCTCGCCCGGGAGCAGGGATGGACGCACGCGTTTGCCGCGAGGGTGGTGGGTGAATACAAGCGGTTTCTCTATCTTGCGATGGCCGCCGGTCATCCGGTGACGCCCTCCGAAGCGGTCGATCAGGCATGGCACCTGCATCTGGTTTACACGAGAAGCTATTGGCGGGACCTTTGCCGCGATGTGCTGGGCCGCGACCTCCACCACGAGCCGACAGCGGGCGGGGCGGCGGAAGGGGCGAAATTCGTGGACTGGTATTCCCGGACTTTGGACAGCTACCAAATGGAATTCGGCGCGCCTCCCCCTGTGGAAATCTGGCCGGATCCGGTGAGACGGTTTGCCAGTGCCGCGGACGGGCGCTGGATCGACCCTGGCCGCTATTGGCTGGTGCCGCGGCCTGCGTTCACGAAGATCCACCACTGGAAATCCGTTTTTAGAAAACCCCGATCATGATTCCGTCATCATTGTATTTGGCTGCCATTCCAGTCTTCGATTGGAATGGCCCCGCGTTTCTCGCGTTCTATCTGGTTGCGCTGATTACCGCGATCTGGTGGTCGCTGCGGCGGTCAAAGCAAGCCTTGGAGAAATTCAACGCATCCGGCGAAACGACCGTTCCCACGGATTCCTACGAACTCGCCTATCTGTCCGGCGGCGAGGCGCGGGCGGTGCAACTCGCCGTCGTAAGGTTGCTTCATCAGGAACTGATCCTCTGGAAACGGGGATTTCTCGGTGCCCGGCTGATCCGGAACGGGGGCAAACGGGCGACGGCCTTGCCCGCGATCGAATCCGTCTTGCTGGAGCGCGTCGAGGCCAAGGGCACTTCCGGGATCCCGGTGAAGGATGCCTGCCGGCAACTTGCTTCCACACTCAAGCCGGTGGAAGTCCGTCTCGCGGCGAAAGGATTGCGGCCGACGGCGGAGGAGCGGAGCCGTGCCTCGCAGTCCGCCATTCTGCCGATGCATCTGCTTGGCTCGATCGGCCTGGTGAAACTGGTGATCGGCGTTATTCGCGAAAAGCCGGTTTGGTTCCTCGTGGGGTTGCTGGTGGTGACGCTCATCGCCGCTTGGGCCATCGCCACGAGGACGCGGCGCCTGACACCGGCGGGTGAGCGGATGCTGGCGGATTCCCGGACCCGGCACCACGTCGCAAAAGGCGCCGCGCCGCGGCGCGGGAACGAGGACTTGCCGATGATTTCCGATGGTGTCGCCCTTTTTGGAGCGATAAGCTTGGCGTCATCGGTCGCCTATGCGGATCTCTATCAGGATCTCAACCGGATCACGGGCAGGACCAAGGCGGACAGCAGCGGCGGTTGCTCCTCAGGCTGCGGCGGGATCGGCGGCGGGAGTTCGGGAAGCGATGGCGGCGGCAGCGACGGGGGAGGGAGCGGCTGCGGCGGTGGCGGCTGCGGGGGATGTGGCGGAGGAGGAGACTGACCGCGGGAATCGGGCGGTTCACGCCCGTGAGATGCGGTGTTGCGCTTGCGGGAAATCCTGCAAAGACTCTTTCCCTTTGTGAAATTTCAAGTGAATGACCGCCTTTCTTTTCAGTTGTGACAATGCGACCTGTGCGGTGCCGGAGGCTTATCGCGAGATTTTTCGCGGATCCGAGGATGTCGTGGCGTCGGGGGAAGGCTGGGAGCCGGGGTCATTGAACCTTGCCCAAGGCTTCGCCATGAAATTCCGCACGCCACTGGTTCATGGCGACGTGACGCGGCTGTTGATCGATTTCGGAAACGACGGCGACGCGCGCTGGAGCCGGTTCTCCCTGAAGCTGCCCGAAACGACACGAGTGAAACTGGTGGACCGCCATGAACGTCCTTACCGGACCTCGCTGAATCAGCGCATCGCCGAAGACCTCAGACGTCATGATGCTCTGTTGCACGTGATGATCCACACCGATCCTGCGACGGACGGAATGGTGATGCTGGAAACTGCGCCCGGAGCCGTGCTTGCGGAAAAATTTGCGGCGGCGTGGCGGGCGCGGCTGGTGGCGGCGGATCTGGATGTCAGACAGGTGCGGGAAATGGAGCCCAGTGCGTTGGGGGCCTCCTTGGCCAAAACATTTCCGTCGGACAAGTATGCGCAAGTCAGACTGGGCGTGTCCCAGACATTTTTCCTGGAGGGGCGTCCGTGGCGTTGGGAAACCTTGAAGAAGCTTCTGCTGGAGTCGCTGGCCCTGGTGGGCAGGGAAGTGCTGCCGGTCAGTTCCCCAGAATCCCCTTAGACTGGTCCATGCTCATCTGCCGTTGCGCGCGGTAGTCGATGATCTCCGGTTGTTCGAAAACCTTCTGCCGGTTGTCGATCAGGTCGTTGGAGGTTTTCTTGATCGGAGAGCTTCCGGCCTCGCGGGCGGAGTTGGTGGCGTAGGAATCCGTTTTGTAGTCTTCCTTGAAGTCGGCCGTGGTTTTCGCCTCGCGGGCTCCCTTGCTCCCAAGATCGGACGATTTTTGGAATCGGCTGCCGTCGGTGTTCCCTGCGTAGGATTGCTTGTCGTAGTCCTTGTTTCCCCACCACGATTTCTTGGCGTAGTCGCCGGCCTTGTATTCCTTCTTTTTGAAATCCTTGCCCGCGAAGTTCGGATCCTGGCCCATGCTGTCATAGGGGCTGCGCTTGTCGTTCTGCGGCTTCCAATTGCCGTCGGCGTCCTTTTTGTAGCCGTTGTCCTCGTTCATCCGCTCGCTGAGTGATTTGCGGGCCACGGGAGCGGAGGTTGATTCGGGTTTGTCGGAATCCGAGGCGCAGGAAGCCATCAGGATGACAGGGAGCAGGAGGATGGGACGGAGGGTTTTCACTGTTTGGCGAGGCTTTCCTCGAGGGATGGATTCGGGATGGCTCCGCGCTCGAGGGCTTGGTTGTAGTAATCCCGCGCTTGGTCGAATCGTTTGTCGCGGGAGCAAAGGATGGCGAGCGCCAGATAGGCTTCGCTAGGAGTCGGGTCGGCGGATATGGACGCTTTGAAATGCAGTTCCGCTTCGCCGATGCGGCCGAGATTGTAGGTGGTCCGTGCCAGCAGGTAGTGGCTCTTGGCATCGTCCGGCGCCAGTTCGACCGCCTGTTTCAGGTTCAGTTCGGCGGCGGGCAGATCATTGAGTTCGTAGAACGAGTAGCCGAGCATCCGGTGGGCGTAAGGATTGTTCGAATCGAGTTCCACGGCGCGGCGGAACTTGTCCACGGCGGCGGTCGGGTCCTTGAGTTTGAGGTCGACGACGCCCAGCTTGCAAAGCGTCGGAATGTGGCCGGGGTGCTGCTCGACGATCATTTCAAATAACTCGCGCGTCGGCAGCAGGCGTCCTGCGGCATAGGATTTCTCGGCGGTGCGCTCCAGCACGGAAATGTCGCGGTTCAGCTGATCCGTGTTCTTGCCAACCGTCGCGCGGTCCTGGGCAAAAGGAGAAACGAACTCGCCGTCGACCTGTTTTTCGGCGATCAGACGCTGTTCATCGGGAGTGAGTTGGATTTCCTGACCATCGAAAAGATTGATTGCCTGGGAAAGCCGTTCGTCCTTGGAGCCGAGATCCTTGGCCGCTTCGACCAGAAGATCGCGGGCCTGGCGGCGGCGCTCCTGAACCCGGAGCTGGCGTTGGATGATATCGCGCAGAACCGCCACTTCTTCCGGATTGGATGCGACCTTGCCATTGGCGAGGGACGATTCCTCACCCCGGAGGCGGTTTTCCAAATCTTCGAGCCGCTTGTCCTGCTCGCGCTTTTCCTGATGAAGCTTGTTGATCTGGGATTTCGCGATCGCGAGATTTTGCAGGGCGATGACGACATCGTCCTTGGTGCTGTTGGTGTCGAGATTGAGCCGCTCCACCTTTTCATTGGCCTCGCGGAGATTTTTGGCGAGGCCCATATTCTGCTGGATCAGATCCTGAATACGGCCGTCTTCGTTGAGCTTGAGAAGAGCGCTCATCTGGTCTCGTTCCTGAAGCAGGGAATCCCGCTCCGTCCGGATTTGAGCGAAGGCGTCCTTGCTCTCGGCGAGTTCCCGGATGAGGCCGCTGATGCGCTCGTTGGCTTTCCCGAGTTCGGCGTTTTTCTGGGCGAGTTCCTTCTCCATCGCCTGAAGCTGGGTACGCTGGCCGGCGACCACGTCGTTGGCCACCTTGCGCTCGGATTTGAGATTGCGGTCGAGGTCGGAATATTTCTGCTGCATCACGCCCAGATCCGCTTGGAGCGTGGCGATTTTCGCCAATGCCTCGGTGTGCTGGGTGCGGCTTTGGCTGAGGGCCATACCCATGGCTTCCTTTTCCTGTTCCAGTCCGGCGATGCGCTGGTTGAGGGATTTCAGCTCGTTCTCGGCGGGGCTGGTCGCAAGTTGTTTGCGCAGCGCCTGCAGGTTGTTCTCCGCCGCCCTGAGCTGGGCTTCGGCGAGGTCGCGCTGACGGGCGAGATCGTTGACCCGGGAGAGATTCCGGGAGGATTCGGCGTCGTTTTTCGCGAGTTCGCGGAGCCGTTTGACTTCCGCTTCCGCTTCGGCGAGCTGCTTGGTTTCCAGAGGGTTGACTTCAAGGATGCCCGGTGTGAGCGGCATGACGGCTTCGGACGGATCAATCAACGTGCCGGATTGCCGCGTGCCGCCTTCGAGTTCGGCAACGACATCCTTGTTTTTCTTCCGCTGTTCTTCAGCTTTCGGGTGGATCCGCACTTCGGCCTCGGAATTCTGAGCGTTCCGGCCGGTGACCATTTCGGATTTCCAAGCGGGGTAGTAGCGTTGAACCGCGTCGAACAGTTCACGCGCTTTTTTCAGTTTTTCCGCAGCTCCCACGAAGTCACCGGATTTCTCAAGCTCCTCGGCCGACCGGCTGAGGAGATAGCCTTGGAAATAGACGTCGGAGGGATCGAAATTCGCCGGCGCGACCGGAGTCGGTCCTGCCTGCGCTACGACCGAACCAGTTCCTAACAATGAGGCCGGCAGTGCCAGACATGCTGTCGGAAAGAAGAGGGTTTTTGCGAGCCGATGACGCATGGGGGCGAAGACTAGGCTCGGGATGGCGGCGCGGCAAGCGGGATTCCGGGGGATGGGGAGCCGGAGCAAGGTTGCGAATGGAAAAAAGAAGCGGTCCGATTGATCATCCCCTTAGGAAAACCCATTAACCTCGGGGGCATCTCAATCGGACCGCCTTTGTCTTGCGACAAAGGATGAGAAGCAAAGGGCGTGCCAGGATGTGTTTGAACTTGAGAAATGAAGTGGCGGGTTCCCAACCTACCGGCAATCAGGGGTTCCCCAGGACGTCCGCCGCGAGCCAGTAGGCGCGCGCCGGGCTTGCCTGGTTGAGCAGCGCGCTCTCCTCAACCGTTCCTTTGGACGGCCGGTCCCAGCGGAAAGGATAGCGGCCGTCGGCAGCTAACAAATTTTCATGAACATGGGTGAGCGTACGCCCGACGGTATCGGCCCAGTGGGAATCCCGATCCAGCTGATAGAGAACGAGGAAGGACTCCATCAGCAGGTGGGCGAACCTGCCGCTGTCGGCGACCGCGCCGCTTTCCCTGACCCAGAATTTCTCAGCGGCCCTGGCGACGCGTCCGGCTTCGTCCCGATAGCGGACCTCGCCGGTCACGGCGTGAAACAGGCAGTTCGCCCGGATCATGAGCGCGGTGTTGTAGGAATATTTCCTGCGGCTGACACGTCCTTCGAGGTTGATGTTGTCCCAATACAGTCCGTCCTGGTCCTGCAAGCGGGAATTGGTCCAGGCATACAGGCGTCTGGCGGTTTCGAGGTATTTGTCGTCCTTGGTGAGCTGATGAAGCTTCAGCGCCGAGACGATGGCCGGGGCGTTGGTGCAGGTGTTTTTGGATTTCAGCTCGTTCTCCCGCCAGTAAAGGCCTCCCCCGAGCTTGTCGTCCTCGCAACTGACGACGAACTTGAAAGTCGCCGCCGAGCGATCCAGGTATTTCGAGTCCTTGGTGAGTTCGAAGACTTCCGCCAGCGCGAGAACGAGCCACGCGTTGTCATCGTAGTAACGGTCGGATCCTTTGGTGTCCGGCTGCACGTCGAAGCCCTCGATGCCATTGTGTTTTTCCCAATAAGACTGGATGGCGTCCGCGTAGGCCTTGGTTTCCGGCAGATATTTTTCAGGCTCCACCTTGGCCGCCGCCGCCAGCGCCGTCAGCTGGACGCCGACTCCCCACATGAAGGAGGGATGTGCCGGCACGCCCTCCTTGTTCGGTGCCTGCTCGGCATAAAGACCGGACTTGGGCAGCCAAAGGTCCTTGCGGATCGCTTTCAGGGTTTCGGCTCCCCACTCCTTGTAATCGGGGGACGCGTGCAGGTTGGTCGGGATGAGAACTCCGAGAAACAAGGATAGTGTTAGGGTGGCGGTCTTTCGCATGGTTGGCGTCGGGGCTTGGGCAAATGGTGTTCCTCTTACCCGTTGGGAGTCCTTCATGTTTCAAGCAATGCGGCGTAAATGGATCGGAAATTCCGGAGGAGGTTTCGAAGGCGGCTGGAGTCTTTGTGCGTGCAGGCGTCGGGAAAATCATTGAAAAACAGGGATGGACCCCGGACGCCAACCCATTCACCCGATCGGATTCACTCATTTCGCCGCCGCGCTTCTGGCGCTCTCGAGCGTGATTCCCGTTTCTGCCGATACGGTTTCATTGCAGGTGACGCCGGTGGAGCCGGTGAGGTTCGAAACCCACGGCGATGGTTGCCTCGCGGATTTCGGACTGGCGGCGTACGGAAATTTGCAGATCACTTTCAAAGGGCGTGTTGCCGCCGGGAAATTCACGGTGCGTCTCGGCGAGAAATTGGGCACGAATGGCAAGATCGGCAGCAAGCCGCCGGGCAGCGTGAATTTCCGTGAAATCGAGGTGATGACGGTCGAAGGCGAGAATCTGTACAAATTGCAAATTCCCACCAAGAAGCCCCATCAGGGTTCTGGTCCGGTGAAAATGCCCGACACCATCAGCGAGGTGACTCCATTTCGTTACGTGGAGATCGAAAAGTCACCACTCCCGCTCGATAAGGAAAGCCTGCGTCAGCTGGCCGTGAACGCGCCTTTCGATGACAAGGCATCCTCATTCGACTGTTCCGACCCGACCCTGAACGCGGTTTGGAATCTGTGCAAACACACGATGAAGGCGACCACCGCGTTCGGAGTTTACATTGATGGCGAACGGGAGCGGCTTCCCTACGAAGGCGACGCTTATATCAACCTCCTTTCCCACTACGCCTGCGACCTCGATCCGCGGGTGGCGAGGAGCACGTTCGAACGTCTGTTGGAGCATCCCACCTGGCCGACGGAGTGGAGCCTGCAGATGCCGATGATCGCCGAGGCCGACTATCAGGCAACCGGTGATCCCGTCCTGGCGGAAAAACATTTCGACGCCATCAAGGGCAAGCTCCTCATGAACAAGGCGCGTGAGGACGGGCTGTTGCGGGTTTCCGCGATCGTGGACTGGCCGCAGGGCGAGCGTGACAATTACAACGAGGGAGTCGCGGATCCCAAGGAGAGGAAGCAGGTGGGACCCGAGGTGAACACGGTGGCGAACGCGTTCTATCACCAAGCCCTGCGGTGCACCGCACGGCTGGCTTCGGCTTTGAAAAAAGACGGCGAAGCCCGTGATCTGGAAGCGAAGGCGGAGCAGATCCGCACGGCGTTCAACGCCACCTTCTTCGATCCGAAACGAGGCATCTACGTCGACGGTGAAGGCTCCGCCCACGCCTCCCTGCATGCGAACATGTTTGCCCTGGCCTTCGATCTGGTGCCTTCGGAACGCAGGTCGAAAGTGGCGGATTTCGTGGAATCCCGCGGCATGGCCTGCAGTGTGTACGGCGCGCAGTTCCTGCTGGAGGCGCTCTATCAATCCGGCAGGGAAGACCACGCGCTCGGACTCATGACCGCCCGCACGGAGCGGAGCTGGTGGCATATGATCGAGCTCGGTTCGACGATGACCCTGGAAGCCTGGGATGCGAACGCAAAGCCGAACCTCACCTGGAACCACGCCTGGGGAGCCGCACCCGGCAACATCATTTCCCGCTATGTGTTAGGGGTTCGTCCGCTGGAGCCGGGCTATCCGGAAATTCTCATCGCTCCGCAGCCGGGCACTTTGAAATGGGCGCGCGGAAAAGTGCCGACTCCCCATGGCCCTGTCGGAGTGTCTTGGCGGAACGAAGGACTCGAAATCGAGGTGCCGCCGGGATCGACGGCGCGTGTCGTGCTGCCCGGCCCCGCAGCCCCTGGCGGAAAGGTTTCAGTCGATGGCAAAACCGTCGACGCGGAGCTGAAAAACGGATCACTGGTGATCGGCGGACTCGCCGCCGGACGTCACGTGATCCTTCGGGTCCAGAAGTGATCCAAAAAAATCGGCCTTCCCGGAAAACCGGAAAGGCCGCTGTTTGGATCCATCCGGAATGCAGGGCGCTCCGGTTGGGATCGTTTGATTAGATCGCCATGTCCTTGAGCTTCTTCAACGGGCGGACCTTCACGACGGTGGTCGCAGGCTTGGCCTTGAAAGTGACTTCTTCCTTGGTGAAAGGATTGATGCCCTTGCGAGCCTTCACCGCTGGCTTGCGCACGGTGCTGATCTTCAGAAGGCCTGGAAGGACGAATTCGCCGACGGCGTTTTTCTTCACGTGGGACTCGATCACTTCGCTGAGGCTGTCCAGAACGGCGGCCACTTGCTTGCGGCTGAGTTCGGTGCTTGCGGCGATATCATCGAGGATCTGGGTTTTGGAATATCTCTCTTTGGTGAGTTTGAGCTTGGTTGCCATGCACGGGAATTCGCGTAACCGGGCGGGAATGTCAAGAGCACTGATGGCCGGATGCTTGGCAAACACGAGAAAAGCAGCGGTATTTCTGATGGATCGCCTCCTTTTCCAAAGGTGGGCCCGCAGGGATTTGAACCCTGGACCAAGGGATTATGAGTCCCCTGCTCTAACCGCTGAGCTACAGGCCCTTTGAACGGCGGCGACTATGTCAGGCGGAATTGCCACGGCAAGCGCCAACGTGAGGATCAGGAAATTCTCGAAACACGCAGGCGTTCGGCGGTGACGAGAGCCTGGAATTTCGCGTAGTCCTCCTCGCGGCTGGAGGACAGAAGGCGGTAGGCGTAGAGCTTCCAGTGGCGCATTTCCTCAAGGGCATTGGCCATCCGAAGGGCGATGACGTCCGCGCTGTCGGTGCCGCGGCCGGAGAGGCGTTCGTGGAGTTCCTCCTCGCTGGGAGGCATGACAAAGAGGTCGGCGAAGGCCCGCTGGATCTCGCTGTCAGGACAGTTCCGGACCTGCTCGGCACCTTGGACGTCGATGTCCATCACGACATCAGTGCCGGCCGTGAGGTAGGAGACGACTTCCGATTTCAGCGATCCGTAGAGATTGCCATGCACAACGGCGTGTTCGAGAAAATCGCCGGCTTCCAGGCGGTGGAAGAAATCTTCCTTGGTGAGGAAATGATAGTCCTTGCCGTTCACCTCGCCCGGACGCGGCGGACGGGTGGTGCAGGAAATGGAGTAGTGGACCTCTCCGGATTCGGCGAGCTGCCGGCAAAGCGTGGTTTTCCCGGAGCCGGAAGGGCCGGAAACGACGAGGAGAATGCCGGTGCGTGCGGACATGGGAGGAGGATGTAGAAACGAACGCGGCGGCGGAATCGAGAAGTTTTATTCGGATTTCGGAAATCTCCGGGAAGGCGGCCGATGGTCGGCCGGAAATTCGCAAGGAGGATTTCAATTTGCGTCCCTAGGTTTCCGAGATTAAAGGCTCAGTAATCGATCGGGTGAAACCATTTCCCCCGTTCTGACATCAAAAAACACGATCATGAAAGTCACCCGCATCAACCGGAATGGAGAACGTCGCGAGGCGCTGCTGAAGGAATATTTTCTAACCGCTTCCTTGCTGGCGTTGCTGAAGCGGGTGGGTGAGGAAGCGGCCAAGGCGGTTCCACGCCGGGAGCCTGTGCTCGTTCCCGCGAAAGTCCGCCGCTAAATCTGATAGTCGGCAACGCTTGATTTTCGTTACAGGGCCTTGGAATTTGCCGATTGCGCGATTCATCGAATTCGCGCAATATGAGGAAGTTAGCCATGCTTCTTCCGGTGTTCCAAGACCTGATCAAGCCGCAATGGAGGGCGGTGCTTGAAGAGCTGAAGCTGTCGGGCGGATTGCCTGTCAGTGACTTGGCTAGACATGTCGACGCGAGCTACATGGCGGTGAAGCAGCATTGCGAGGAGCTCAAGAAAATCGGTTATCTCGACCGTTCGCGAATTCCCCGGACCGCGGTGGGCCGCCCCGAAATTTTCTACAGCCTGAGCGGCAAGGCGGACGCGCTGTTTCCACAGGCCGGGGTGCATTTCACGCTCGATCTGTTGGAGGAGCTGAAACTGATGCTGGGGGAAAGCACGCCGGACAAACTGCTGTTCCAGCATTTTCAAAAACAGCAGGAAAAATGGCAGCCTCTGGTTTCAAAACCGGAAACCCTTGCCGACAAGGCGGCCAAGCTCGCCTCGCTGAGGGAAAAGGAAGGATGCTGCCTGCGGTGCGTCCGGGAACCGGGAATCTTCCGCATCGAGGAGTTCCACAATCCGCTTCAGCGGATCTTCGAACGCTATCCAAGGGCGGTCGCGATGGAGCTGCGGACGATCGAACAATTGTTAGGCATGCGCGTGTCCCGGCGCGAGCTTGCCGGCGGGCGTGCCGGCCAGCCGAGGGTGGTTTTCGAGGTGTCTGTTCCGGAAGATCTCTGAGAAAATTTTCCTGAATGTTTGGCTTGCGGCTGCCGTCGAATTGCCCGGCACTCCCGAAAAACCATGAAGAACCCATTTGTCATTCCATTGACCGCAGTCCTCCTTTTCGGCGCAAGCGGCTGCGACAGGCAATCCCCGGAAATTTCCAAAAAGCTCGCCGAACTGGAGCGGAAAAACAACGAAGCCGCCGACAGGCAGCGTGAGCTGGAGCAGGAGCTCGAAGACCAGAAATTGGCATCGGAGCGGGACGCCATCGAGCGTGAAAGGGCGCGAATCGAGGAAGATCGGGCGGATCTGGAACGCGAGCAGGGGCAGGCGGCTGCGGCTCAGGATGAGGAACTCCGCAAGCGGGAAGAGGCGCTTTCCGGCAGGGAGGGCAAACTGGAGAGATTCCAAGCCGCGCTGGAGGAGAAGGAAGATGGTCTGCAGGAGCGGAACCAGCAGCTCAGCGAGAGGGACCGTGATCTGGCCGGGCGCGAGGCGCTGCCATTCCAGCAGACCGAACAGCGCGAACCGGTGGCGGACTACGGGATGTTTTACGATTCGCTTGCCTCGTATGGTTCTTGGTTCGAGACACCGGACTACGGCTACGTCTGGCAGCCGGTGGCGGTGCGGGATGCCAATTGGAGGCCCTATTCCCGCGGCCGGTGGGTGTGCAGTGACCGGGGGTGGACCTGGGTTTCGGAGGAACCCTTCGGCTGGGCCACCTATCACTACGGACGCTGGGCCTTGCTGCGCGGCCGCGGCTGGATCTGGGTGCCGGGTTCCGAGTGGGCGCCGTGCTGGGTTTCATGGCGGGAAAATGACAGCCATATCGGCTGGGCGCCGCTGCCCCCGGAGACGCTGGCTTACCGTGGTCAGGCATGGGATTCGTCGGTGGATGCGCAGTTCGGCATCGGGGCGTTGTGGTTCAGCTTTGTCGACATCCGCAATTTCGGCGGTCCTGTTTACCGCCACTGTCTGCCTGTTAGCGGGAATTACACGATCATCCAGCGGACCACCAACATCACGTACATCCACATCGAAAACCGTCAGGTCATCTGCGGTGGTCCGAGATACCGGCAGATCTGCGACCGCATCGGCAGGCAACTGCCGTTCTACCGGCTGGAGGTGGACCAGCACCCGCGCCCCGGCCGCGATTCGCTGGGACTGCGTCCGAGAATCAAGGGAGACCACCTGGTTGTCTCCGCTCCTAACATCGACGCCCGTTGGAACGACGGCATCAAGCCGCAGCGTCTCAAGGGCCGCATGGAATCCGTCACGGTCGAACGTGACAAAAACCTGAGCGACGACATCACCACCCGTTACCGGCAGAGCCGGCAGGAAGGCCGCCAGCGGGCGGATGAGTCGATCGTGGAGCTCGGCGGGCCTGAAAAATTCGACCAGCGCCGCAATGAGAAATTGCAGGACAACCGCAGTCAGGCGGATCCCGGCGGGCGCCAGGGGGAGACGCGCGGCATTGCGAAAAATCCGGATCGTGCCCAGCGTGAGGATCCCGGCAGCCGCATCCCGGAGCGGGTTGATCGGCCTGGAAGTCCGGGCGGACGCCAGGATCAGCCCGCAGAAAAGGCGGACCGCCGGCCCGAAGCGGATGTTGATCCCCAAGTCATGGAAGATCGGAGAGACTCCGATGCCAATGACCGTCCGCGCGTCAATCCGCCGGAGGGACCGAGACAGCGGCAGGAGCAGCGCACCGATCCGCGTCCGCCGCGCCAGGCCGAACAGCCCCGGGTCGCACAGAAAGATGATTCCGCCCGTCAGGAGAACGAGCGCCCCCGCCAGCAGGACAACAACCGCCGCGACCCACAGCGCCAGGCGGACCAGTCCAAGGATGTCCAACAGGAAGCGATGACCCGCAGGCAGGAAGAACAGGCCGTGCAACGGCAGCAACAGGAAAAGCAGCGCGAGGCCGAACAAGTCCGTGAGGCACGGAGACAAGCCGCCGAGCAAGAACGTGCGCAGCGCCAGCAGCAGGAGGAAAACCAGCGCCGTCAGGCAGAGCGCGCCCAGCGCCAGCAGGAGGCCGAACAACAACGGGAAATGCAGCGCCAGCAGGAACGTGCCCAACAACGCCAGCAGGAAGAGAACCAGCGCCAGCAGGAACGTGCCCAACAGCGTCAGCAGGAGGAGAACCAGCGTCAGCAGGAACGTGCCCAACAGCGCCAGCAGGAAGAGAACCAGCGACAGCAGGAACAAGCCCGTCAGCGCCAGCAGGAGGAGAACCAGCGCCAGCAGGAGCAGGCCCGCCAGCGTCAGCAAGAGGAAAACCAACGCCAGCGTCAGCAGGAGGAATCACGCCAGAAACAGGAAAAGGATCAGGATGAGCAGCGCAAAAAAAATCGCTAGATCAGGTGGTTCCAGAGCCTGTTGCCCCTGAAGTTCTCACGGCGAGGATCATTTTCCGCTCCAACCACCACCCAATGCTTTCGCCAGCGCGGCGAGCGTGATGCGCTGCTGGGCTTCCAACTGGCTGATGGCGAGGCGTGTTTGAAGCACCGTGCGGTCGGCATCGACGACATCGAGGTAACTGCTCAGGCCCTTGTCGAAGCGTTCTTGGGAAAGCTGGCGGGTGTCGCGCGAGCTTTTCAACGCCCCTTCGAGCGACGCCCGGGATTTGGCGAGGCCCTTGAGATCGACGAGCGCGTCCTCCACCTCGCGCAGGGCGATGAGCAGGATCTGGCGGTATTTCGCCAGCGCTTCGTCATAGCGGCTGCGGGCGGCCTGGTAGTTCGCCTTGTTGGTGCCGCCGTCGATGATCGGTGCGGCGACCCCGGCTCCCAGCGAGAGGATGCGGTTTTCCCAATCGAGGAAACGGCTCACGTCCACCGCCTGGAAGCCTCCGCTCGCGCTGAGGCTGAAATTCGGATAGAACGCGGCTTCCGCCACGCCGATGCGCGCGTTGGCGGCGCGGAGATCCTGTTCGGCGGCCCGGACGTCCGGGCGGCGGTTCAGGACTTCGGCAGGCAGTCCGGCGCGGATCGTCGGCAGGAAGTCGGATGGCGGACGCGAGGAAACGGAGAAATCCGAGGGTCTTGCGCCGCAGAGCACGGCGAGGGCGTGTTCCGCTGCTCCACGCTGGCGTTGGACGGAGGCGAGGTCGCTGTTAGCGAGTTCGACTTCGGTCTTGGCGCGGCTGGAGGAGAGTCCGTCGATCAGACCGGCGTCGGCTTTCGACTTCTGGATGTCGAGCGCGTCCTGACGGCTTTTCACCGTGTCGTTGAGCACCGCTTCCTGGGCATCCAATCCGCGCAGCAGGAAATACTGGCGGGAGACTTCGGCGGCGACGCCCAACCGTTGCGAATCCAGCAAGGCTTCGCTCGCGGCGGCGGCGGCCGAGGAAGCCTCGATCTGCCGCTTGTTCCGGCCCCAGAGATCGGGATCGTAAGCGAGATCGAAGGTGCTGCGGTAGTTCTGCGATTCCAGATCGACGTTCGCTCCGGGCGGCAGGTTTCCTTGCAGCGCATCCGCCGAGCTGCGGCTGATTCCTGCGGAACCCGCGAGATCGAGGGTCGGGAAAAGTTTCGCTCGGTCCACGCCGACCAGCGCGCGCGAGGTGTCGACACGGGCCTTGGCCGCGGCGAGATCGTTATTGGCTGTTAGTGCACGGCTGACGAGGCGGTTGAGTTCGCTATCATTGAAGAGCCGCCACCAGTTGTCGGGAAGCCGGTTCGCCGGAGTGGCGGCGCCTTCCTTCCATTTCGAACCGCCGGTCGCTCCGGGAAGCTGGAAGTCCGGTCCGAGCTTGCAGGACGCGAGAGCAAGGGCTGCGGGCAGGATGAGATGGCTGTATTTCATGGCTCAGTCGAAAGAAGTGGGAAGTGATGGATTCGCGGCGTGAAGCCATGCGAGGTCGAGATAATGTTTCGCCGCACGGTGCGGGCAGAGCGGTGGAAGTTGATCGATGGAAAAGAAATCCGCTCCCGAGGTTTCGTGGCTGGTCGCGAGTTTTCCACCGCAGATGCGGCAGAGGAAAACGAGTTTGTAAACGTGCTCCGGCTGGCGCGGGTGGCCCTGCTTGTCCTTGTCCCAACAGGCGATGAGTTTCACCACCTCGACCTCGATGCCGGATTCCTCGCGGACCTCCTTCACGGCATTTTCCGCCGGGCTGCCGTTCAGGTCGGCCCAGCCCCCGGGCATCGTCCACTCGCCGGAGGACGCTTCCTGAACCAGCAGGATGCGGTCGTTCTCATCGATCACCGCAGCACGGACATCGACCTTCGGCGTGGCGTAGCCGAACTCCTGCGGCCACTTGAAATCGGGAGCCGCGGCCTGCAGCGGGAGCGAGGCCAGTTCGTGCAACCGTTCGTACCGTTCGCGATCGTAAGGGCCTTCCGAATAACGCAATCCCGCCTCGGCGATGGACTTGAGCTCACGGCTCAGGGCGATCCAATCCGGCGGTGCGATGGGTTCAGGCGGGTTCATTTTCGTTCCGGAGCTTCGATGAAGACGTCGACTTGCTGGCCGACGTATAACGGAAGATCCGCCGGGCGGGCGAGCGAGTAAATCACCTGCAGGACGCGGGTGTCCACCCGTTCGGTGCTGGATCCGGTCAGGGAAACTTTCGGGATCACGTAGGGCTCGACCCGGGTGAATTCGAGCGGGAAGGTGATGGTGGGATCACCTTTCAGATATCCGTAGGCTTTCTGCCCCTCGCGGATGCGGGTGGCGTTCTGCTCGTCGATGTCGGCGCGGACTTGCAGCTTGCCGGTGTCGCCGAGAATCATCGCCGGGCTCTTCGGCGAAGTGGCGGCGTATTCGCCGGCACGGACGTTGAGCTGGATGATGGTTCCATCGCGTGGCGCGCGGACGGTAAGACGATCGATCAGCATCGCGATGCGTTCCAGCGAGGTGTCCGCGGAAACGAGCTGGGCCTTGGCGGCTGCGAGCTGGGCCTGAGAGACGGTGACGTCCTGCTTGCGGTTCTCCAAATCGTCGCGACTGACCGCGCGGCTGTCCGTCACGGAAGCAAGGCGGGCGAGCTGGGATTCCAACTTGGCGAGTTGCGCCTCGCTGACGCCGATCTGCGCGCGGGAGATTTCCTGCTGCGCCCGGGTGGAGAGCTGTTCTGCCAGAAGATCGCGGTCGTCGAGTTTCAGCAACGGCTGGTCCTTTTTCACCACGTCGTTCACCTTTGCGTAAACCTCGGTGACCAGGCCGGGGAGGGGGACGCCGATGGCGACATTCTCGCTGAGCGCTTCCAGGATTCCGGTCGCGGCGACCGCATGGACGAACGGCTTTTGTGGCGGCATGATCGGCGGATCCCCGGGAGGAGGCATCTGCTGCCTTGCCTGTGCGTCCGATACGGAAACGATCGCTCCCACGCCGGCGGCGGCGACCAGAAATGAGATGATGATTTTTAGATAGAAATTCATGGATCAGTGGGCGTGTTCGTGTTCGAAATGGGCGGGCTGGCTGTGATCCTGCTCCCTGACCTCGACGATTTCTCCGTCGTCCATGCGGGCGATGCGGTCGGCGTAGGAGAAGATCCGGTTGTCGTGGGTGACGATGATCACGGAGCGGTCGGCCGAGCGCGCGACCAGGCGGAAAAGATCCATCACGATCTCGCCGTTCTGCGCGTCGAGCGCTGCGGTGGGCTCGTCGCAGATCACCAGCGGCGGTTCGTGGACCAGCGCGCGGGCGATGGCGACACGCTGCTGCTGGCCGCCGGAGAGTTTGTTAGGCCGTTCCTTCCAGCGGTCGCCGAGCCCGACTTTTTCCAGGATCTCGCGGGAGCGCTTGAGCGCCCTGCCACCGGAAATGCCTTGGATGAGAAGCGGGACGCTGACGTTCTCGGCGACGGTGAGGGTGGGGATCAGATTGAACTGTTGGAAAATGAAGCCGATTTTTTCGGAGCGGAAGCGGGTGAGCGCCGCACCGGACATTTTCTCCAGCGGGTGGTTGAAAACGCTGATCTCTCCGGCGTCGACACGCATCGTCCCGGCGATGGCGCTGAGCAGCGTGGTCTTTCCGCAACCGGACGGGCCGACGAGCATGGTGATCTCGCCGGTGAGCGCCTGGAAGTCCACCCGCTTGAGCACGTGGATGCGGTTCGCCCCGTCGCCGAAGCTTTTTTCGACGCCGCGGACATCGATGACGATGTTAGGGGATGGAGCGGGATCAGGCACGGAAGACCATGGCGGGTTCGTAGAGACTCAGGCGGATGATGCCCATCAGCGCGGCGAGCATGCAGATGACCTGGATGACGCAGAACGCGGCGACCGGGATCTGCCACATCATGAAAAACGGTGGCTGGCCGTTCTTGATCGCGCCCATGGCGAAACCGGAGGTGGCTAACAGGCCAAGTCCGAAGCCGATGATGCCGACGGTGAAGGCCTGGAGCAGCAGCATCATGCTCAGGCGGAAATTCGACATGCCCATCGCCTTGAGCGCCCCGAGGTGTTTCAGATTGTCCAACACGAAGGAGTAGAAAGTCTGGCAGGCGATGGCCACGCCGACGATGAAACCGATGACCACCGTGGTGCCGAAGGAAATCGGGATGCCGGTGTTTTTCACATACCACCAGATGGTCGCGGTGTTGAAGTCCTTGTCGTCCTCGCCGAAGTCGCGGTTGATGTAGGCGCGCAGACCGGTTTGCTTCTCGATCTCCGCGACGGTTTCCTCGATGCTTCTGCCCTCCTGCGGCGCGGCGATGACGGCGGAGAGCATCTTGCGCTGGGGCGGTGTGTATTGCAGCGCCCGTTCGTAGGTGGTCCAGATGTAGGGGCCGCCGGTGAAGGAGCGCATCGCCTTGCAGATGCCGACGACGCGGGCCTCGAC
>JAZKCQ010000058.1:0-23845 GCA_040388015.1 Verrucomicrobiota bacterium
GGGGTTTGTCATTTCGAACGCTTCAGATCCTCCCTCAGCAGGGTGAGAAACCGCAGCAGCGCCGGATTCGTGTCACCCGCATTCCAAGCCGCGCTCACCGACCAAGCGGCTTCCTTGTCTTTCAGGCGATGCAGTCTGAGGCCCTCGAAGCGCGCGCTCCAGAATGATTCGGGAATGATCGCTACTCCCAATCCGGCCCGTACCAGCGCGATCGCAGTCATGAATTCCGGAACCTGTTGGATGATCCGCGGCTGGAATCCGTGTTTCCCGCAAAGTTGCAGCATGTGGCTCCGAAACCCCGGAGAACGTTCTTCCGAAATCGCGACGAAGGGTTCGTTCCGGCAATCGGCCAGCGTCAGATCCGGAGGCAATGGCGAGAGCGACGATGAAACCAACGCCAGCCTGTCTCTCACGGCCGGCAGGGTTTTCACATTCTTCGGCACCGGCAGTCTGACGAACCCGAGATCAAGCTTCCCGGCTCCCAAGGCCGTCAACTGCTCCGCAGTGGACATGTCCCTCAGACTCACGTCGATTCCCGGTGCCACTTCCCGCAGTTGCACGATCAGCCGCGGGACCAGTTCGAAGGTATGGAAGCCGAAGCCGAGGTTCAGTTGGCCGACCTCGCCGCTGGCCAAACGTTGTCCACGATCCACCAACCGCTCGAATGATTGCAGGGTGACTTTCGCGTCCCGCAGGAATTGCACGCCGAGCGAGCTGAGCACGGTTCCTTGCTTTCCGCGGTCGAAAAGCCGGCCGCCGAGATCCTCCTCCATCCGGCGGATCTGCTTGGTGAGCGCCGGCTGGCTGAGATTGAGGAGCCGCGAGGCTTTGCCGAAATTCAACTGACCCGCCAGCAGCACGAACGAACGGAGTTCCCGGATATCCATAACCCGAGGTTATCACAGCGATGAAATCATGCCATTGGAAGAATTTCGAAGGATCGGTGATGATCCACGCGTGAATCAAAGCACCGCAGACACCGCCGTTTTGTCCGCAGTTTCCAACACGGCCATCTCTTCCCGGCCCCGCATCGCCGCGTCGCTGTTTTTCCTGGCCGACGGCATGATCTTCGGCACTTGGGCCACGCTCATACCTTCGTTCAAATCGAAATTCGGTCTCACCGAGGCGGATCTGAGCATCGCACTGCTAGGGATGGTGATCGGCGCCATCGCCTCGATGCCTCTCGCAGGACAATCGATCGCCCGCCGTGGCAGCCGGGCGAATCTGAATTTCCTCGCTCCCGGATTCTGCATCGCGCTTGCCCTTCTCGCGGTCGCTCCCGGGTTTGTCACATTCGTCGCCGCGGCGACGCTCTTCGGGGCGTTCAAGGGAGCCTTTGATGTTTCGATCAACTCGCAGGGCATCGCGATCGAGAACTTCGTTAGAAAGCCGATCATCGCCACCTTCCAGGCGCTGTGGAGCATCGGCGGGCTGATCGCGGCACTCGCGGTGGGGTTTGCCTTGAAGCTCGGGGCCGGCGCGCTGCCCATCGCACTCACGGTATCCCTTCTGATGGGACTGCTGGTGATGTTCAGCTCCGGCAGCCTGATGTCGGGCGACGCGTCGCACTCCAAGACCGATGGCGGTTTCAAACTCCCCAGCGGAAGGCTTCTCCGGATCGGCATCCTCGCCAGCATGGCCCTCTTCGCGGAGGGAGTCATGATGGACTGGAGCGCGGTTTACAGCAGCTCTGTCTCCGGTGCAGCGCCGTGGCTCGCGCCGATTGCCTACGGCGTCTTCTCCTGCTGCATGGCGGCGGGCAGGTTGTCCGGGGATTATCTCATCGGCCGCTTCGGCCCGCCTAACATCCTTCGACTGGGTGGCATTCTCACGACCGCCGGCCTGGTGGTCATCGTCGGCATCCATCAATGGCCGGCCACCTTCTTCGGACTTGCTCTGGCCGGCTTCGGGCTGGCGAACCTGGTGCCGATCCTCTTCGGTGCCGGCGGCCGGGCTCATGAAGGCGGTGTCGGAAAAGGAGTCGCCACCATCTCGATGATGGGCTATTTCGGTTTTCTCGCCGGGCCGCCTCTCATCGGGGGAGCCAGCCATTTCATCGGATTGCCGGGAGCGTTCATGATCGTCATTCTCTTTTCCGCATTCATCGCCCTTCGGGGGAACTCCCTGCTAGAACACCCTTCATCTCCAACAGACCCATGACCATCCCATCGCTTTCCGCTTCACTCGCCGACGCCCGTGGCATTCTTTTCGACATGGACGGCGTCCTCATCGATTCCGAACCGGTTCATGAGAAGGCCATCATCGCACTCACCGCCGAGCTGGGCGACGCGCTGGATGACGAGGCCGTGCTTTACTCATTCAAGGGGGCTCCGGAGAGAAGCATGGCCGCCCGGTTGCTGGAAATGTATCCGGATCAGCCTTTCACCGCGGCAGAAATCATCCGGCGCAAGATCGATCTATTTGCAGGGCTGTTCCATCACGTCCGCGTGATCGAAGGAGCGGAGGACTTCGTCGAACGAAGCCATTCCGCAGGCCGCAAGCATGGGCTCACCACTTCGGCGTCCCGTTCGACCCAGCAACTCGCTTTCGAGACATTCGGTTTTGGGAAGTTTTTCAACACCATCGTCACCGGCGAGGACATCACCCTCGGCAAACCGCATCCCGAGCCCTATCAACTTACGGCGGCGAGACTTGGCCTGCCTGCGGGCGATTGCCTGGTCATCGAGGATTCGATCAACGGCGTCCTCTCAGGGAAGGCGGCCGGCTGCCGGGTCATCGCGATCACCGGCACGTTCCCGGAAGAGGCCCTGATCGAAGCAGGGGCCGATTACCTCATCCGCTCCTTCGAAGAGCTCCGCTGAAAAACAAAACGCCCGGCTGCACGAGGCGGCCAGGCGTTCTGGTGAAATCGGGAGGGACCGGATCAGTCGAGCTTCGGCTTCCCAACGCGGCGGACGGCGCCGAAACGTTTTTGGAATTTGTCGATGCGTCCTTCGGTGTCCACGAACTGGGCGAGACCGGTGAAGAACGGATGCGAGTCGGAAGTGATGCCGATCGAGATGATGCTGTGTTCCACGCCATCGATGACTTCCTTTTTCTCGGAGGTCTTGGTCGAACGGCTGATGAAACGCTTGCCGGTGGTCATGTCAACGAAGACGACCGGATTGTATTTCGGATGAAGGTCCTTTTTCATGGGAAGTAGAGGTTCCGGCACGTTACCGACGCGGCGGGAGGCGGAGAGTGGCCAAAATCGCCCGCCTGTCAAGCCACTAGCTGCGCGGAAAATTGCTAACTATGACACAAAAATTGAAAATTAATACTTGCATAATAATTAACGTGGTTTGGTATGGCAGTCCGTTTTTTTGAGTCGCTTTTGTCACGGGAAGGTGTATGGTGACCTCGTTATGGCAATTACCACGAAACGTACCCGATTCTCACGTCGTCTTCCGGACCATGTCACCGATGAGCTCTGCAACGTCCTTTCTGAAAAGAAGGTGTTCGGCTTCAACGATCTTTTCGAGCGCGTTTTCGCCAATCTCAAGGTTCGCAATGCCGTGAGCGGTGGAGAAGAAATGCTCCGTCTGCGTGCTTACGAAAAGCTCCAAAATCTCGTGACCCGTGGTCTGGTCGAAAAAATCGGCAAGGAATACAAGGGAACCGCCCGCGTGCATGAAGCATCGAGCGCCTATGCCGCCGCCCAGGAAGCGGCCGCCCAAGACGACGCCTGACCGCGTTTGATTCTGTTAAAAAACCCGCGCCCGATGAGGGCGCGGGTTTTTTTTCTACCCATTTACCCCGCGGAGTCCTAAGACCAGCACGTCAGCCCGTTGATTTATGCCGCAAGACTACCTTCCCGTCCTTTTCCAGATCCTGATCGCCCTTGGTTTCGCGGTTTCCACGCTGACCGCCAGCGTCATTTTCGGGCGGTCCGCCAAGCGCAACAAGACGAAGGACACGGCCTACGAATGCGGCATGCTGCCGATCGGCGAAGGCGCGCCGCGATTCTCGGTGAAATTCTATCTGGTCGCCATGCTGTTTGTGATCTTCGACATCGAGGTCGTCTTCATGTATCCATGGGCCGTGCAGTTCCGCGACCTCGTGGCGCAGGGCCCGACCGCGTTGGCGAGCATGGCGGGCTTCGCCGGCATTCTTGTTTTCGCTTACGTTTATGCCCTGAAGAAGGGCGCTCTGAGTTGGAAATCGTGAGCCGTCGCCGATGATCCACCACGTCGTTTACTTCCAGCTCAAGCCAGAGGTGGACAAGGCCGCGATTGAGGAGCTCGTCAGGACAAGCCGGAGCCTGTTGCTGAAGATACCAGAGGTGCTGGGCGTTAGATCCGGACGGAATATCGACCCGGGTTCGCAATGGCAGTTCTATTTCTCCATCGAAGTGGATTCGCTGGAAAAACTCCGGATCACGCTGGAAGATCCCTTTCACCTCAAGTTGATGGAGAAGGTCATCAAGCCCGTGACGAACGACCAGTTCTCAATGGCTTATGAACTCGATCCTTCGAAAGACCTGAAGTATTCATAGTTGAAATGAGGGGAATTGGCATGAAACAGGCTTGATCGGAATTCCGTCCGTGCACAAGTTTCGCCGCCCGGCAACGGCCGGTAATTTTGTCACTCAGAACAATGGTCTTCCCGATTCAAATCCCCAATGACGCACCGTTCACCGCGGAGCAACGTGCATGGCTCAACGATTTCCTGTCCAAAGCACTTGCCCAAGGAAATCAGGCGGCAGCTCCAAGCGGCCCTTCCGTGCCAGTCACGGTGGTTTACGGATCGCAGACAGGAACGGCGGAGGGACTCGCCAAGAAACTCGTCAAGACGCTCAAAAAAGGGAATTTCGCTCCGGAGATCCACGACATGGCGTCCTATGATCGTGCGAGACTGGCCCAAGAGAAGAATCTTCTCATCATCACCTCCACCTACGGCGACGGTGAACCTCCTGACAGCGCGGCGGAACTCCATGGCTGGTTGATGAGCGATTCCGCTCCCAAACTCGAAGGCGTTTCCTACTCGGTTCTCGCGCTCGGAGACAGCAGCTACCCCGATTTCTGCAAATGCGGGATCGAGTTCGACAACCGGCTGACCGCTCTCGGAGCGAATCGCATTCACCCGCGGGTCGATGTGGATGTCGATCCCGACGAACCTTATGCCGCCTGGTCTTCCGCCGTCGTCACCACCCTCGCTCCCAGCGGAGCCGGAATTCCGGGGAGCGAGCCAGCTTCTGCCGAAGCCGCCGAGGCGGGATATTCCAAGAGCAATCCATTCCCTTCAGCGGTTGTTGAAAACTACAATCTCAACGGACCGGGTGAAAAGCAGACGCATCATGTCGCCCTCTCGCTCGAAGGGTCCGATCTCAACTACGAGGTCGGCGACGCACTCGGCGTCTATCCACTGAATCCGCCGGAGATTGTGGATGAAATCATCGGCAACCTTCCATTCAAGGCCGGGACCGTTCCCTCTCCAGACGGTGGTGACATTCCCCTGCGCGAGGCGCTGATCAAGCACTACGACATCGGCTCGCTCAACAAGTCGATCATCCAGAAATGGCAGGCGAAAAGCGGCTCGCCATTCCTCCGCTCGCTCGTCGCCGCGGATGACAAAAAAGCCTACGACGATTTCTGCTGGGGACGCGATCTGGTCGATCTCGTCGTCGATCACCCCGCTGATTTCTCCGACGGTGAGGAGTTCGTTTCCATTCTGAAAAAGCTCCAGCCACGGCTCTATTCGATCGCCTCCAGCCCGCGCGCGCATCCGGGCGAGGTCCACCTCTGCGTCGGCATTGTCCGCTACAACACCTTCGGACGCAAACGTGGCGGCATCTGCTCCACCTTCCTCGCCGACCGCCTCGCAGAAGATGTGAAGCCCCGGGTCTACGTGCATGGCAACAATGCCTTCCGTCTCCCATCCGATGGCGCCACCGACGTCATCATGTGCGGCCCCGGCACCGGCATCGCCCCTTTCCGGGCGTTCCTGGAGGAGCGCAAGGCGACAGCCGCCACCGGCCGGAACTGGCTCTTCTTCGGCAATCCCCATAGCGCCACCGACTATCTCTATCAGGAAGAGCTCGGTTCCTATCAAACCGATGGAACCCTGTCCAAGCTCGACCTGGCCTGGTCGAGGGATCAGAAGGAAAAGATCTACGTCCAGCAACTGATGGTGCAGAACGGCGCCGAGCTCTGGGCCTGGTTCCAGAAAGGCGCCGCATTCTACGTCTGCGGAGACGCCTCACGCATGGCGAAGGACGTGGACCAAGCCCTCCACAAGGTCGCTGAGGACCATGGCAAGCTTTCCTCCGAAGAAGCCGCCGCTTTTGTCGCCCAGCTGAAAAAGGAAAAGCGCTATCTGCGCGACGTTTACTGACCCTCCTGAAATTCAAAAGGCCGCCGGATTCCGTTAGGGAGCCGGCGGCCTTTGCGTTGAGAGTCGCTCAGCGGCGGCGCATTTGTTCTTCAACAAAGATCTCCGCGAGGCGGAAACAGCGGCGGGAGAGATCCTTCGCATCATTGTCTCCGATCAGCGCGACGCCTTCTTCACTGACCTCGGCCAGATAGATCTTCCAAGCCATCTTCGTCAGCAGCTCGGGATCCACCTTCGCGCGTGGTGGCTGGGGTTGGGACGGCTGCGGATTGGGACGAGGACGCTGGTCCTGTGAGGATGAATCGGAAGGTCTTGGCTCCTGCACCGCTTGACCACCATGCTCCTCCTGGTTGGAAGGACCCGCGGCATTCTGCGGCCCGTTCGACTGGCCCTTACCCTTGCGCCGGCGGCGCTTGCGCTTGCCCGATTCCGAAGGCGATGCATTACCACCCGTGGAGGCGGCATCCGGCTCCGGCCACTCTCCGTCTGCTCGCGAGGCGGGCTCCGAAGAATCGTCAGGCGCGGATACCGGTGCTGAAGGAAATGGAATGCTCGCCACTTCGACCTCCACGGGAGCCGGAGCGACGGTTTTTTCGGCCACGGCTTTTTTCGCGGCTTTCTTGGGCCGCGGAGTGGAAACCTTTTTCGCACGTGGCACGCTTTCGGCGGCCGGGCTTTCGGAATTTTCAGGGGAAGATGCAGTTTCGTCGCTCATGTTGCTGAAGAGAAAGAAGCCCGTGGAGATGGCGGGCGTCGAGAACATTCAAGTCACCCCGCTGCCGAAAATGCATCAAAACCGTCTCCTTCTCCCTCCATCAATCCCAAGGTGGGGATGATTCGGGAATCCCCTTCTCCACCTTCAAGGGGATGCCCCGCTCGCTAAAAAAACGAAAGCCCGCCGGAAGGCGGGCTTTCTTGGAAAATCAACTGCCGGAGCAAGATCAGAAATTCTTGATGTCGTCGTTGTTCGACTTGTCGCTCCTGCTGGCAGGATTGCTCTTGGAATCCTTACCCGCCGACCAGAGGTCGAAATCCGGGTTTTGAGTGTTCGAGTTGGCTGGAGCCGCCCCTGCGCCTGAGGCATTGCCGAAAGCCGAACGGTAACGGTATTCATTGCCCCAAGGATCCATGATCTTGGTTGTCGCGCTCGGCATTCCTGAGGTCCAACCCTGCTTGTTGGTGGCCGGATCCAGATCGGCAAGGTAGATTTTCTGATCCACGTCCCCTTCTCCGCTGCCAACGGCGACACCTTGGGCGTCATTATCCGAATCCCAGTAGAGCGCCTTGAACAAAAACTTCGACTGGTTCCTGCCGTCGGCGGAATCCTCGCTGGCCGGATAGACACCGTTCTCAAGCTTGTATTCCTCGAGAGCTTTGGAAAGCAGGGCGATCTGCACCTTGGCTTTTTCCTTTGCCTGTCGCTCGGTGACAAAACCGAGGCCGCCGACGACCAGACCGGCGAGAATGACGATGATGGTGATGACCGCCATCAGCTCGACGAGAGTGAAGGCTGCTTTGCCCCTGCGCTGGATATTTTTCATGATTCCTTGGATTTTAGGTAATTGCGACAGATCCCAGTGAATTACTGGTTGCCCATCGTCGAGATCATCTTAATCAATGGTAGGAACAATGCAAATACCACGGCACCGACGATGAGGGCCAGGATCACGATCATGATCGGTTCAAGAATCGAAGTCAGCGCGGTGACCGCATTGTCCACTTCGTCATCATAAACGTCGGCCACCTTGAGAAGCATTTCCGGGAGCTGTCCGGTTTCCTCGCCGACGTCCACCATGGAAATGACCATGTTCGGGAAAACTCCGGAAGCTTGCAGAGGAGTCACGATGGTTTCACCTTCTTTGACGGCTTCATGAACTTTCTCAATGGCGCTCGAAATGACGACGTTACCGGCCGTGTCACGGGTGATGTTCAGAGCCTGGAGGATGGGGACGCCGGATGTCACCAGCGTGCCGAGTGTGCGGGAAAACCGTGAAACGGCGCTCTTCCGCTGGATGTCACCGAGGATGGGCATTTTCAGCTTCATGGTGTCGATCGCCTTGCGGCCACCGACCGTGCGGCCCCAGAGATTGAAGAGGAACACCCCGATGCCGAAGACGACGAAAACAAAGACGACGTTAGGAACGATGAACGGCCTTGCGAGGAAGAACTCGGACATGCCGAAGACGATCTTGGAGATCAGCGGCAGCTCGGAATCCGTATTCGCGAACATTTCCTTGAACTTCGGAACGATGAAAATCATCAGGAAAACGAGAATGGCCACGGCGATGAACATGACGATCACCGGATAGACCATGGCGGAAACGATCTTGTTCTTCAGCTTCTGGGCCTTTTCCTGATACTCGGCGAGACGGTTGAGGACGATTTCAAGAACACCGCCGAGCTCACCGGCCTTGACCATGTTCACATACAGCTTGTTGAAAATCTTCGGATGCTGGGCGAGCGATTCCGAGAAAGTGGAGCCACCTTGGACGTTTTCCGCAAGGGCGCTGACGGTGGCGCGGAGCACGGGATTCGGCTCCTGCTTTTCCAACACGGTGAGGCTGCGGAGGAGCGGCAGGCCGGAGTCGATCAGCGTCGCAAGCTGGCGGGTGAAAATCATCAGGTTTTTCGGCTTCACACGACCGCCGACATGTCCCTTCGCGGCCTTTGCCTTGGGCTGCTTGCCCTTCGCCTTGGCCGGAGCTGCCTTTCCCTTGCCCTTGGACTTTCCTTCCTCGCCGATCTGGGTGGGGTAAAGCCCTTTGGAACGAAGCTGCTGGATCGCCTCTGCCTCGCTGCCGGCAGACACGATGCCTGTCGTCTGTTCACCTTTTGCATCAAGGGCGGAATATTGGAAATTAGCCATGGGAATGGGGTTTTTTGGAGTTTTCGAAAAGTTGTGTAAAGGACGTTAGTGGAGGAGGCGGAAAAACGGCGGCTCCGCTGGATCGCGCCGCCGGAGGAACGTTAGGTGTATTTGAGCACTTCCTCGATGGTGGTGGCACCTTGGTAGATGGCACGCAGGCCGTCCTCACGAAGGGTGTTCATCCCGAGTTCGACCGCCTTCTGCTTGAGCACCACCGAAGGGGCGCGGGAGGTGATGAGTTCCCGGATCGGATCGGTCACATTGAGCAGCTCATACAAGCCGCGGCGACCCTTGTAGCCGGATTGGCCGCAGACTTCGCAGCCGTTGCCGGTGAAGAACTGCTTGTCTCCCAATTCGTGGGCGGACACGCCGAGTTGGTTGAGGATCGCTTCATTCGGCTCGTAGGGGGTCTTGCAGTCCTTGCAGATGGTCCGGACGAGACGTTGGGCGAGAATCCCTTCAAGCGATGCGGAAACCAGGAAAGGCTCGCAACCCATGTCCACCAGACGGGTGACCGCGCCGGGGGCGTCGTTGGTGTGAAGGGTGGAGAGGACCAAGTGACCCGTCAGAGCAGCCTGGATGCCGATCGTGGCGGTTTCCTTATCCCGCATTTCCCCGATCATGATCCGGTCCGGATCCTGACGAAGGAAGGCACGGAGGACGCGTGGGAAATCGAGACCGATGGCTTCGTTGATCGGAATCTGGATGATGCCGTCGATGTCATACTCAACGGGGTCCTCGGCGGTGAGGAGCTTGGCATCGATGGTGTTGATGCGGCGAAGCGCGGCGTAGAGCGTGGTCGTCTTGCCCGCACCGGTCGGACCGGTCACGATGAAAATACCGTTCGGCTTCTCAATCGTGTCGGTGATGTAGTTGTAGATGTGGTCGGTCAGACCAAGGTTCTCGAGCGAGAGATTGATCGAAGAACGGTCGAGGATCCGGCAAACGATGGATTCGCCGTGGTGGGTTGGCAGGGAGGATACCCGCATGTCCACCTGTCTTTCGCCCACCTGCTTGACGATACGTCCGTCCTGAGGGACGCGACGTTCGGCGATGTTCATGTTGGACATGACCTTGACCCGTGAAAGGATGGGAAGGGCCAGATGAACCGGCGGAGGTGCCATTTCGTAGAGCGCGCCATCGACCCGGTAACGGATTCTGAAGTCCTTTTCGAACGGTTCGAAGTGGATGTCGGATGCCTTCTCCTTGATCGCCTGATAGAAAACCAGATCCACGTAACGGATGATCGGCGCCGAATTGGCCTCGGACTCCAGTTCGGCGGCGGTCATGTTCTGGCTGCCGATCTCAAGCTGGCTGAGGATATCCTCCATCGCCTTGCCCTCACCACCGTAGCACTCGTTGATCTTGGCCTCGACCAGGTAATCCGGCGCGACCACCACATGGATCTCACGACCCAGCGCGAAACGCAGATCTTCAGGTGTCTGCGGGTTCAGGGGATCGACCAGCGCCACGTGAAGACCGGTTTCATCGAAACTCACGGGCAACGCACCATGAAGGCGGGCTGTTCCGGCGGGAACGAGCGCCAGCAGCGCTTCCGGCGGGGTCCAGTTCTTGAGATCCACCATGCCGGCCCCCAGCTCGGAGGCGACGACAGGCCAGATGTCGTCACGAGTCTGGATGACCTGATAATCGGCGAGAATCTCGGCAATCTCTTTTCCGCTGTGATCGACTTCCGCAAGGATGTCTTGGGCGAGGGATTTGTCGATGAGGCCGCGTGATTGGAAAAGTTCGATGATCTGTTGATTGTCCATGGGACGATAGGCGGAAGGTTTTTCGGAAAAAGTCGGAGATGATGTCGATCAATCCAGATCGGACATGGTGGCGTGAACCACCTCGCTGCCCGAAGTGAGTCCGGACAGCACCTTGCGGATACCGTCCTCGCGGAGCGTGCGCATGCCCAGTTCGCGCGCACGACGGCGCAACTGCATGGTGGTGAGTCCGCCGTTGATCATGCCGCGCACTTCGTCGTCGATGACGAAGATCTCGAAGATCCCCATCCGGCCCTTGAAGCCGTTGCCACGACATTTTTCGCAACCGACCGGGCCGAAGATGGTGGCTTCGGTCATGCGTGACGAATCGAGCGATAGCGCGCGCATCTCCTTGTCGGTCAGCTCGGCCGGACCTTTGCAGATCGGGCAGAGTTTCCGAACCAGACGTTGGGCGAGCACCGCGCGGACCGCCGAGGCGATCAGGAACGGTTTCACCCCGATATCCGCGAGACGGGCGACGGCGGATGGCGCGTCGTTGGTGTGAAGGGTGGAGAAAACCAAGTGACCGGTGAGCGATGCGTTGATGGCGATGTTCGCCGTCTCGGCATCCCGGATTTCTCCGATCATGATGATGTTCGGCGCCTGACGGAGCATCGCGCGCAGCGCCGCCGCGAAGGTCATGCCGATGTCGGTCTTCACCATGACCTGGTTGATGCCCGGAAGCTCATACTCGACCGGATCCTCGACCGTGATGATCTTTTTGTCCGGCCGGTTGATGACGTTGAGACACGCGTAAAGGGTGGTGGTCTTTCCCGAACCGGTTGGGCCGGTCACGAGGAGAATTCCGTCAGGAAGGCCTAACATTTGCTCGAACAGCTGTTGGTCATCCGAGAAAAAGCCGAGTTCGGGAAGCCCCAACATCAGCGCGGTCTTGTCCAGAATCCGCATGACGATCGATTCGCCGTGGTTGGAAGGGACAGAGGAAACCCGGAGATCGACCTCCTTGTCGCCCATTTTCAACTGGATCCGGCCGTCCTGGGGAAGGCGTTTTTCCGCAATGGACATGGAACCGCTCATCACCTTCAGACGGGCGATGATGGCAGGAAGAAGCTTCTTGGGGTGGGTGTCGACATGGACCAGCTTGCCATCCAGACGATAGCGGACCCGAACCGAAGTCTCGAGGGGCTCGATATGAATGTCCGAAGCCTTCAGGCGGAACGCTTCGGTGAGCAGCTGCATCACGAGCTTGATGATCGGCGCATCGGCACTCGAAGGGCCGGCCTCATCATCACCACCGGTCACCGAATATCCATCGTCGGAGGTGGCAAGGTCGGAGGAGTGATAAAACTGACGGAGATGCTCCTGAATGTCCTTCTGGGTGGCGCACACCAGATTCAATTCGCGGCCCACCACGTGTGGAAGACTGTCAAGAGACTCGAAATCAAGAGGATCCGCGATCGCGATGGTGAGCGCCCAGCCCTCGTCCTGCACCGGAATCACCCGGTAGCGTTTCGCTACGTCATCCGAGATCGTTTCCGTGATGGCCGGATCGAAGGAGACATCACTCAACCGGATGAAAGGGACCCCTGCGTTCGTGGCCAGCGTTTTCGCCACATCTTCCTGAGTGAGAGAAGTATGGGCAAGGAGGTATTCGACGATCGTCTCGCCTCCGGAGAGGGAATTTCGGGCGCTGTCTACTTCTTCGGGGCTCACCATTCCGGCTTCGGCGAGCAATTCTGCGAGATAATCTTCGTTGGAAAACACTGGGCTATGAGTCCTTGGAGGTGGATTTTCGATGGTGCAATATGGGTCATTACCCTTGCTGCGTCTTCCGCAGATTGGTCAACCCACCCCTCGCTTGTCAACCAGCCACATCGCAAGAAAACGCGATTTTAACCCGCAGCGGAATTAATTTCCGAATACCGCCTGCATTGTAAGCACCATGACCATTCATCGGATGTCCCATCCCAACATCCGCCTTCCCCGAACGGCAGCTCACAGCCGCACCGCGAGCCTCGTCTGCTTGGTCAGCGGAAATTCCTGCGAGACCCGGGCGTGCGAGCGACGGTGGATGCCGACCAGCATTCCAACGGCAGCAAGACTGAAAACCAGACTGGTGCCGCCATAGCTGACAAACGGCAGCGGCAGGCCGTCGTTAGGCAGCAGCGCCGTGGTCACGGCGATGTTCTGCATCGCCGGCACGACAATCACGCACGTCAGTCCGAGCGCGAGGCAGCGGTTGAACACCGTATTCGCCTGCAGGGCGATTCCACAGCCCCCCACGGCAATCAACACGTAACAAAGGACCACCCCCATGGTGAACGGCAGTCCCAGTTCCTCCCCCACCACCGGAAAAATGAAGTCGGTGTAGGCGAAGGTCAGTGTGCCGAATTTTTCCACCCCATTGCCGAGACCCACTCCCCAGGGACCGCCATTACCAAGAGCGAGAAGGGAGCGCCACTGCTGCATTCCCTTGTCCATCTGATGAATCGGATTTTCCAGATCCAGCCAAGCGTCGATCCGGGCCCGCCGGACGGGGTCATTCAACACATACCAGACCGTTCCCGAAATCACCGTCAGCGCGGTGGGGACCGCATACAGCAGCCTCGTGCCCACACAAAACATCATCGCTCCGACCGCGACCGAGAGCGACAGCGCCGTGCCCACGTCGGTCTCACCGGCGATCAGCAGGATCGGGATCCCTGCGAGAAAGCCGGGAATGACGAAGCCACGCCAGAAGGTGTGCACTTCCGTCTGCCAGCGGGCGAACCAGGAGGCCAGAACGAGCATGATCACGATCTTCGCGGCCTCGGACGGCTGGAACTGCCCGATCACCGGAACCTTGATCCAACGGTTGGATCCCCACTGCGGATCGGCGATGCCCGGCACGTAGCAGAGCACCAACAGAACACAGGCCGCACCCAACATCCACGGCGAGAATTTCCGGAGGCCCTCCAGGGGAAACCGTGCGGCAACGACCGCAGCGATCAAACCGATGACGGCCATCTGCGCCTGACGGCTCACGAAATGATAGGAATCGAAGCCCTTCACCCAGGCACCCGTACTGGTCAGCATGATCAGCCCCAGCGTGAGGAGCGCCGCGACGGCCGTGCAAAGGATGATGGAGCAGTGTCGGGTCATCGTCGGATGAGATTCAACGCGGGATCGCCAGGCTCATGCCAGCCTTGATCTTGCGGGCATCGGTGATGCCGTTCGCTTTCATGAGGGCATCCTGGTTGACTTTGAAACGATTGGCAATGCGCCAGACGCTGTCGCCGTTCTGAACGACGTAGGTTTTGCCGGATGCCACCACCGGAGCGGCGGCGGCTTCCGCACCGCGGGCGATGTTAGGCCTGACCAGTTTGGCGCGCGGGGCATCGCTGACGTCGATCGCGGACACCAGCCCATCCGAGCTTTCGGTCGCCACGCTTTCCAGGATCGCGGCGGCTTCGGCCGGCTCGGCCACGGGACGCTTCGGCGGAATTTTCAGGATCAGGCCCGGAACGATGTCCGCATGCCTGTTGAGGAGACGAAGGTCGCCCTCATCCACCCCCTCGCGGGCGGCGATCCGGGTGTAGTTGTCCCCCGCGGTCACGGGTATCGACTTCTCCCCCTTGTTCACGCGCGGCAGATCCATGCGTTGCTGCGTGCCCGCGGCCGCTTGGTTTTCCTGCTGCGCCACCACCATCGCCGCCTTCGGCTCGTCCGGCGTCCGGCCATCGAGGAATTTCTGATGTACGAAAATCAGCCCGATCGCCACGATGTGGATCAGAAAAATGATCGTCAGCGCGCGCGATATCTTCGAGCTGTTATCCTCGATCTCCATATCCGGCGTCGCGGTGGCGGCAACGCGTTGCTTGCGGTTGCCGGTGACGGCGCTGAGGCGTTTGAAAATCCCTTTCGGCACGGGACGGCGTTTGACAGGCAGGGTGTGGGGCTTCATGGCACAAATTCAACGGAGCTGATGGACGAGGTCGCGGAAGGCATTCCCGCGCTGTTCGTAGCCGGAAAACTGGTCGAACGACGAGGTTCCGGGAGAAAGTAAAACGGTCGAGCCCCGCGGAGCGAGACTACGGGCGGTGGCGACGGCATCCGCCAGGGTCGAGACCGACTCGCAGGTGACAGCCGAAGAGAACAATGCGGCAAGCGGCCGCGCGATCTGGCCGAAGGTGACCACCGCGAGCGCCTTTTTCGTCAGCAGCGGGACGACCGGTGTGTAGTCCAGCCCTTTTTCTTTTCCTCCGGCGATGAGAATCACCGGGCGGGTCTGGGAACGCAGCGCGCTTTCCAGGGCATGCAGGTTCGTGGCCTTCGAATCGTTCAGATATTCCACGCCATCCAGCGTGCGGATCAGCTCGCAGCGATGTGGCGGCGGAGCATAACCCTGCAGCGCCTCACGCATGGCCGCGGAGGAAATTCCGAGTGCCTGGCAAGCGGCCATCGCAGCCATCGTGTTCTCCGCGTTATGAAGGCCGCGCAAGCTGGTGTCGCGGTCCATGTCGAGCCATGTCTCACCGTCATGCTCGATGGCATGACCTTCGGAAAACCAATCCGCCGACGGGTCGGTGGTGGAAAAGGTCACCAGCTTCGCCGCCAGAGCGGGCAGCGATTCTCCGACCCGGATCACCGCAGTGTCGGCAGCCGTTTGATTTTCAAAAATCCGCAGCTTGGCCGCGCGGTAGGACTCCACCGTCGGATAGCGGTCCATATGGTCCGGCGCGAAATTCAGCCAGATCGAAACCACCGGGTGCAGCGTGGCGATCGTCTCCAGTTGGAACGAGCTCAGCTCCAGCGAAACCACCGCCGGCGGATTTGCCTGGAGGACGACTTCCGCGAACGGTGTGCCGTAGTTTCCACAGGCAGTGCCTCCGAGCGAAGCATGGGAAAGGATGCGCTCGACGAGTTCCGTCGTCGTCGTCTTGCCGTTGGTTCCGGTGATGCCGATGATGCGGCCGCCGAAATAACGGGCCGCCAGCTCCACCTCGCCGATGACTTCGCCCGCCTGCTTGGAAAACGCCGCGACGTACGAGCCATAGGTGTCGATGCCCGGGCTGACCACCAACAAATCGGAAACCAACGCTCCCCCGTCCTCTTCGGAAGCGTTCGGGTGGATTTCCACACCAACCGGCATCCCCGCGAAAGCTTCCGGCCCCGCCGCATCCCAGGCGGACACCGACGCCCCTTCGCGCAGGGCCAGCGCCGCCGCCGCGCGGCCGCTGCGGCCGGCGCCCAGGATGGCGACATGTTTTCCGGTGAGACTCATGGTTCGGTTAGGCAATCTTGAGAAGGGCGAGGCCGAAAAGGGCGAGCATGATGGAAATGATCCAGAACCGGATGATCACCTGGTTCTCATGCCAGCCGAGAAGCTCGAAGTGGTGGTGGATCGGTGACATCTTGAAGATCCGCTTCTTGCGCAGCTTGAAACTTCCCACCTGAAGGATGACCGACATCGCCTCCATCACGAACACCCCGCCGATGATGATGAGCAGCAGCTCCTGCTTCGCGCAGATCGCCGCGGTGCCGAGCGCGCCGCCGATGGCGAGCGAGCCGGTGTCGCCCATGAAAACCTTCGCAGGATGGCAGTTGAACCACAGGAAACCGAAACACGCCCCGACCAAGGCCATCAGGAACACCGCCAGCTCCCCGACATAGCGGTTGTGCGGAATCACCAGATACTCGGTGGCCATGTAGAAATGTCCGGCGAGGTAGGCGAGGAATGCATAGGACAGAGCCACGCTGATCGTGGTGCCGGTCGCCAGTCCGTCGAGACCATCGGTGAGATTCACGGCATTCGAGCAGCCGACGATCACGATGGCGAAAAACGGAATGATCAGCCACTGGAGATCGAGGATCGCCACCTTGAACAACGGAAAGGTAATCGCACCGATCCCGATCGGACTCTGTCCCAGCCGGTAGCCGGCAAGTCCTTCGGAAATCTGCTGGGGCGTCGCGCCGAATCCGGAAATCTCCTTTTTGAAATACAGGAAGCAGGCCGCGACCAGGGCGATGATCAGCTGCCAGGCTAGCTTCTTGCGGCTGCTGATGCCGTCGGACTTCTTCTCCTTCACCTTCTTGTAATCGTCGCAAAAACCCAACAACCCGCAGGCGGCCATGGTGCAGGCGCAAACGGCGATGAAGGGATTCAGGGGCCGGGCGAAGATCAGCGTCGAGATCAGCACCGAGCCGATGATGAGCACACCGCCCATTGTCGGCGTGCCGATCTTTCCCCCGTGGAGTTCCGCCAGCTTGTGAACCTCGTCCGCCGTGCGGATCGGTTGTCCGACCTTCAGCGAAATCAAGCGGCGGATCACCCGTGGCCCGAAGATCACCGAGAGAATGAACGACAGCAATCCGGCGCTCGCCGCGCGGAACGTGATGTATTGGAACAGGTTCAGGAAGCGGCAGGACTTCGCCCATGCCTCTCCCTGTTCGAAGGCGTTCAGCCAGAAATCATAAATCGCGGGGAGCATCAGTTTCGGGGGAATGCGGCGTGCATGACGCGCTCGACGGTTGCGGATCGGCTGCCCTTGAAGAGGACGACGTCTCCTGGTTTCACCTCGCGTGTCAGCCACTGGGCCGCTTGGTCAAGGTCTGGGAAATAAGGGGCGTTCTTCGCCCCCTCGGCGATGCCCTCGGAACCTTCGCCCACGGCGACAACGGTCAGATGACGCTCCGCAGCCAGGGCCCCGGTGCGGAGATGGGCGGCCGGTGCGTGCGGACCGAGCTCCCCCATGCGGCCTAACACGATGATGCGCCGCGCTCCGGCATCGACCGGCGTATCCGCCAGCGTCTCGATGGCGGCGGCCATGGATTCGGGATTCGCATTGTAGGTATCGTCGATGACCGTCGTGCCCTGGTATTCGTAACGGCCGAGCCGGCCTCCGGTGAGAGAGGCGCTGGAAAGTCCGGCGGCGATCTCGGCAGGCGGAATTCCGAGCTTCCATCCGACAGCAGCGGCTAACAGCGCGTTGGTCACCATGTGGCGACCGGGGACGGGAAGGCTCACTTCGGCGCCTTCCTCACCTTCGATGACGAGAGTGAACAAGGTTCCGTCCGTTTCGAAGCGGAGATTCTCCGCCCTGACCAATCCGCGGCCGTTGCCGACCGAAACCATCGCCGAGCGCGTGCGCTGACGGAGATAGTCACGGAAATCACAAGTCGCGGGAAGGAACAGAATTCCATCCGCCGGCAGCGCGCGGGCGAGCATGCCTTTTTCCTCGGCGATGGCCTCGCGGGTTACCATGAACTCGATGTGCGCCGTGCCGATGTTGGTGATGATGCCATACTTCGGCCGGGCGATCTCGCACAGCGGAGCGATCTCCCCGGAGTGGTTCATCCCCATTTCCCAGACGGCGGCGGTGTGCTCCCGTGTCGTTGCGAGAACCGTGAGCGGCACGCCGATGTGGTTGTTCAGGTTCCCTCGCGTCGCGGAAACGTTGAAGCACCGCGAGAGCACCGCGGCGGTGAAATCCTTGGTGCTTGTCTTGCCGTTCGAACCGGTGATTGCCACCACCGGAATGTCCAGTTGCTTGCGCCACCAGCAGGCCAGGCGCTGCAACGCGCGAAGCGTGTCGGGAACGACGATGACCGCCGTGTCGGCGGGCGGCTCCCCTTCCCAGCTCTGGACGATCGCGGCCACGGCGCCGGAAGTCAGCGCTTGGGCGGCGAACCGGTCGCCATTGAAATTTTCCCCACGCAGCGCGAAGAACGCCGAACCCTCCGGCAGCTTGCGGGTGTCCGTCGAGACACCGCCGGAAACCACCACGTCACCCCGGCCCGCCGCGATTGGCACGCCGAAGATGTCCGCGAGTTGTTGGGCGGAAATGGGGTTCATCGCATGTCGGAAATGGCTTGGGCGCGCTCACGCAAGGCCTTGCTGGCGTGCTTGCGGTCGTCGAAATCGATGGTCTCGTCGGCAAACTGCTGGGTCGTCTCGTGACCCTTGCCGGCGATGAGGATGATGTCGCCTGATAGAGAATTGGCGATGGCGAAGCTGATGGCTTCGGCACGGTCCGGGATGGTGCGGGCGGCCTTGCCACCGAGACCTTTTTCAATCTCGCTGATGATCTTGAGCGGATCCTCCGAACGCGGATTGTCGGAAGTCACCACACAGGCATCGCTGTGGCGGGCGGCGGCGGCGGCCATCAGCGGGCGCTTGGTTTTGTCGCGATCTCCGCCACAGCCGAAGACGGTGATGAGGCGGCGCGGGTCGAGTTCCTTGAGCGTGCGGCAGGCGTTCTCGATCGCATCCGGGGTGTGGGCGTAATCGACGAACACCGTGGCGCCACCGGCGTTGCCGACATTCTCCATGCGGCCCGGAACCTGCGGCGCTTCGAGCAGGGCGGCCACCGCGTCGCGCGGCTTGATTCCGCAGGCGTTCGCGGCGGCGATGGCTCCCAGCAGGTTGTAAACGTTGAAACGTCCGATCAATGGTGCGCGGACGAGGAAGGATTTTCCTTTCGCCGTGAGTTCGAACTCCATCCCCCGCGCGTTCTGGCGGAAATTGTTAGCACGGAAATCGCAGTGCACGTTGAAGCCGAACTTGCTGACCGGCATCCTGCCTTCCAGCGCGACGGCGAGTTCCCTGCCGTAGGCGTCATCGGTGTTGATGACCGCGGTGGGCTTTTTCCCGAGAGGATTCGCCGCAAGGTTGTGGAACCAGTCCGCCTTCGCCTTGAAGTAGGCTTCGAAGGTGCCGTGGTAATCGAGATGATCCTGCGTCAGATTGGTGAAGACGCAGGCGTCGAAGCCGATCGCCGAGATGCGCTTCTGGTGGATGCCGTGGGAGGAAACCTCCATTGCGACACCGCGGCAGCCGTTGTCGCGCATGCGTCCGAGCACGGCGGAGAGCTCGATGGAACCCGGCGTGGTGTGCTTCGCGGTTTCCACCGTTTCGCCGTCGTCAACGAGAATGGTCCCCAGCAAACCCGCGCGATGCCATGCGGATTTCATCAGGTGGTGGAGCAGATAGGCGGTGGTGGTCTTGCCGTTGGTGCCGGTCACACCCGCCATCTTCAGATCTTTCCAAGGATGCCCTGCGAGTGTGGAGGAAAGGATCGAAACCGCCTCGCGGCTGTCGGGCACATGCAGCCAGGTCGCCGGCGCGGTGTAGTCGGACGGCTGTGCCGTTTCCGCCAGAATCGCGGTGGCCCCGGCGGCGAGCGCGTCATTGATGAAACGATGGCCGTCGAGCGTCGTCCCGCGGATGGCCGCGAAGATCGTTCCGGGCGTCACTTCACGCGACGAGGCGGTGACGGCATGAACCTCCACATCCAACGATCCGGCGACCGTGACTCTTGAAAGGCTGGAAACAAGGTCGCGGAGGATCATCGGGCGGTGGCGGCAAGCGGAGTTGAAATGGGCTCGGTGGGTTGTAAATTCATGTGAGAGGCGACGCGGGTGGCGATCTTGCTGAAAACAGGCGCGGCCATCATCCCGCCCTGGTGTTTCAGCAGTGTCGTCCTTGGATCATCGATGACGACGATGCAGACGAAGGCGGGGTCCTGGGCGGGCATCATTCCGACAAATGAGGCGATGTTCCGGTCCCCGAAGTAGGTTCCCTTGGGGTTGAACTTCTTGGCCGTTCCGGTTTTTCCCGCGACCAGGAAGCCGGGGACGGCGGCACGGGTGGCTGTGCCGGACTTGACAACCTTCTCCAGCGCGGCCCGCATCTGGGCGGCGGCTTTCGGCTTGAGAACCTCGTCCACCACCTCCGGCGCGAAGTTCTCGACGATGGTGCCGTCGTTCGCGATGAGCGACTTGACGATGTGCGGCTTCCTGAGCTTACCGTCGCTGGCAATCGCCGAATAGGCGCAGGCGAGCTGCAGGGGAGTGACGCTGGTGGCGTAGCCATAACAGGCGCGTGAGAAATCCACCTCTTTCCCGGTGTTGCGGGCGCTCCCGGAACTCTCGCCACTCAGCTGGATTCCGGTTTTCCGGCCGAATCCGTAATTGTGGAGATAGTCGTAAAAGCGCCTCGCTCCAAGCTGGCGGCCCATGCTGTAGGTGCCGTTGTTGTTCGACTTCTGAAGCACTCCCTCAAAGCTCAGGGAACCGGCCGGATGCTCGTCCGTCACGCTGAAACCCTTCCCCTGATAGAAACCGTTATGGCAGTAGATCGAAGTCTGCGGCGTCACCAGTCCTTCGTTCAGCGCGCCGGAAGTCGCCACGATCTTGATCGTCGAACCCGGTTCGTAGATGGCCTGGATGGCGTAGTTGTAGCCGTTTTCGGCGACATTCTGTTTGAGATTGAGATCGAAATTCGGACGGCTTGCCATGGCGAGGATCTCGCCCGTTTTGGGGTCCATGAGAACGACGGCCCCCTTCGCCGACTGATAGAGCGCGAGCCCCGCATCCAGCTCCTCCTCGACGATCGACTGGATGCCCATGTCGATGGTGAGCTTCACGTTCAGCCCGGCGCGCGGCGGCTTGAGGCTGCCGGAATTTCCCGGAGAGGGCAGGCCGTGGGCGTCGCGATTGTGCTCACGCGAGCCGTCCCGTCCCGCCAGGAACTGCTCCATCGAGAATTCCACGCCGAAGCGACCGAGGGTCTGCGTGTGGACTTTTCCCGCGTCATCCTTCTTCTCCACCTCGCCGGTGAAGCCGGTCAGGTGGGTCGCCAGGCTCGGAGAGGTGTACCAGCGCTTCATCGAGCCTTCGAATTCGAATCCCTGGATCCGGTGGGTCTCGATCTCATCGCGCAGGTGATCCGCCACATCTCCGGGGATATCCTTGGCGATGGCGAACCACACGCCCTTGTTGTTCATGATCCGGTCGCGGAGCTCTTCCTTGCGCATGCCAAGGGGCCGCGCGATGACGCCGATCGAGTAAGCCAGGTGCTTCGCCACGATGACCTCCGCGGTTTCCTTGGAGAGCAATTCCCCGCGCAGGGCGTTGATGCGCTGGCGCTGCTCCTTGGGAGTCCGTTCGTTCCAGCCCGCTTCCGTGCTGGCGTCCTGATAGGCGAGACCATAGCTGGCCTGCGTCGGGTCCCGGAGGTGATCCATGTCCACGAAAAGCGAGGAAACCGGGATGCTTTTGGCCAGAGGCTCCTCGTGGCGATCCACGATCATGCCGCGTTGCGCCGGGAGAATTTCCGTCCGGGGAGCATTCCGCGTTCCTTTGGGGTAATGCTTGCGGTCCACCAACTGGACCTGCACCAACCTGGCCGAAAGCACGCTGAGCACGGCCACGAGGACCGAACACAGGATGATGCAGCGAGTTTGGAAGGCGGAGTTCACGGGCTAAGGGACGGCGGAGGCGACGCTGTGACGGTTGGATGTCGCGGCGTCAATCTCTTCAATGACATTGACGGGAATCGGACGCAGCGAGGAGCCGTTTTCTTCGATCTGCTTGCGGATGGCGAAGCGGTTCAGAAGCTGATCCATGCGCATCTCGGTGGTGCGGATGTCGAGGCGCTCTTCCTCGATGTGGCGCTCGGTGGCGGCGATTTCGCGAGTGATCTGCACCTGGCGGTTTTTGTAGAACGCATGAAGCACCCCTCCCCCGGCGGCGATGGCGGCGGCAAGCAGGAGCGAGAAAAAGACGGACGCTGGCGTGCGGGTTTCGTTGCGGCGGCGGTTCATGGCTTGAGGTCTAAAAGCTGGGCAACCCGCAGTTTCGCACTGCGGGCTCGCGGGTTCAGGGAGGTTTCCTCGGCGGTGGGGATGATCGCTTTTCTTGAAAGCAGCCGGTATTGGTAATCGGGATTGGGCCGGGGTTCCGGCCAGCCCGGGTCATCGAGGAATGCGGTGGAGCGGTGTTTTAAAAACCGTTTCACCATGCGGTCTTCGAGCGAGTGGAACGTGATGATCAGCAGCCGCCCCCCCGGTTTCAGCGCGCTGGATGCGTTGGAAAGTGCGGTGGCGAGCGATTCAAGTTCCTCATTCACCGCCATCCGGATGGCTTGAAATGTTTTCGTCGCCGGATGCGTCCGACCGTGACGGCCGATGGTTTTTTCGATGAAATCCGCGAGATCGAGCGTGGTGACGAACGGCTTGATGGCGCGTTGTCTCACAATGGCTCCGGCGATCCGGCGGGCCTTCGACTCTTCGCCAAATTCAAACAGAATCCGGACGATGTCCGCTTCCGGCCAATGATTCACGATGTCCGCTGCGGTGCGCGGGCTGGACGGTCCCATTCTCATGTCGAGAGGACCTTCCCGCATGAACGAAAAACCCCGCTCGGCGGAGTCGAGCTGGCGGGAAGAAACCCCGAGATCCATCAGCAGGCCATCGGCCCGTTCCCCCCTTTGGATCTCGGGGATTTCCGGGAGACGAGAGAAGTTTCCTTCCCACGTGGAAAATCGTTCACCGTATCCGGCCAGCCGGGCGCGGGCGTGAGCCAGAGCTTCCGGATCGCGGTCGACGCCGAGAACGCGGGCACCGGCCTTGAGGAAAATCTCGCTGTGACCACCACCGCCGAGCGTGCCGTCGATGATGAACCTGTCCGGTCCGGCGCCCATCCACTCGCAGATTTCCGCAGGGAAAACCGGCAGGTGATAATCGCCGGGTGCGATGATTTCAGAAAAATTCACAGAAGCCCGCGCCGACAACCAGCCAGGAGCGGCGCAGGCCTCCGTTTGATTGACAAAGCGGCGTGCTGTCCCGAGCCAGCCGTTTTGTCCTGATAGAAAACTTGTCGATGGTCGCGCTGACAACACCCCTGAAGCGGCGCGATCCATCGTTTCAAATAGCGAGCGGAGCAACACCCTGTTGGACTCCGTTCGCCCAGCCATGAAAATGAGCGGAAGCCGCACCGACAACCAGCCAGGAGCGGTGCGGACATCCGTTGGCATCAACGAAGCGGCGTGCTGTCCCGAGCCAGCCGTTTCATCTGAAAGCAGAAAATTTGTCGATGGCCGCACTGACAACCAGCCAGGAGCAGCGCGGACCATCGTTTCAAAAAGCGCGAAAAGCTC
>JAZKCQ010000059.1:0-71914 GCA_040388015.1 Verrucomicrobiota bacterium
TTCGTCTATCTGCTCCGCGTCCAGATGGAGCGGCAGGACGTCCAGTACTTCCCCAGCGTCCGCGAATACCACCGCCTTTACGGCATCACCGACGCCCGCCTCGCCGACATCCGCAACCGCGGCCTCTACCTCATGCATCCCGGCCCCGTGAACCGCGGCGTCGAACTCTGCGACGCCGTCATGGACTACGAACGCAGCCTCATCAACGACCAGGTGGAGAACGGCATCGCCGTCAGAATGGCCGTCCTCTACTGGCTGAAGCCGGGATCTCACTGACCAATTTTCATTCCATATGCTTCTCATCACCAACGCCCGTATCGCTTCCGAAAATTCGCCCGCTCTCACGGAGGGCGATGTTCTGATTTCTGCTGGAAAAATCCAGCAAATCGGCAAAGGCATAGCCGCGCCTGAAGGAGCCCGCGTCATTGATGCGAAGAGGAAAATCCTGATGCCCGGGATGTTCGACGCGCACGTGCATTTCCGCGAACCCGGCTTCGAGGCGAAGGAAACGATTGCCACCGGCAGCGAGGCGGCGATCAATGGCGGCATCACCGGCGTGGTGATGATGCCGAACACCAGCCCGGCCATCGACTCGGCGACCGTGGTGGCGAACGTGCTGGACATCGCGAAGCGCACCGCGCGGATCCCGGTTTACACCTCCGGTTGTGTCACCATCGGCCGTCACGGCAAGGAGCTGGCGGGCATCGATGGCATGCGCGCGCTGGGCGTGACGATGCTGACGGACGACGGCGACACGACGGGTGATCCCGCCGTGCTGCTGCGGGCGATGCAGTATGCGACCGAGTTCGGAATGTTCTTCGCCAGCCACTGCGAGGTGCCGGAACTCGCCGGTCCGCGGGCACTGAATGAAGGAGCGATGAGCTACCGGTTGGGCATCAAGGGTTCGCCCGCGTGTGCCGAGGAAATCATCATCGACCGCGACATCCGCCTCGCCCACGCCGCCGGGGCGCACATCCACATCCAGCACGTTTCCAGCAAGCTCGGCATGGAGACGATCCGCTGGTGGAAACAACGGGGCGACGTGAAGGTCACGGCGGAAGTTTCCCCGCACCATCTGTTGTTTTCCGACGAGGACATCGGCGACTACGACACCAACTACAAGATGAACCCGCCGCTCCGCACCAAGGCGGACAACGAGGGGCTGCTCCAAGGGCTCATCGACGGCGTCTTCGACCTCATCGCCACCGACCACGCGCCGCATACGCCGTTTGAGAAATCCCAGGATTTCATCAGCGCGCCCAACGGCATCACCGGCATGGATACCGCGCTGGTCTCGCTTTATCACTTCTTCGTCGCCACCGGGAAATTCGGTTGGGATCTCGTCGTAAAACGCTACAGCGCCGAGCCTCGCCGGATGATGGGACTGCCCGCCGTCTCCATCGAAGTCGGCCAGCCTGCGGATCTCATCCTGTTCGACACGGAGGCGGAAACGACCTTCACCAAGGAGTTCATGAAATCGAAATCGCAGAACACGCCGTTCATCAACCAGACGTTGAAGGGAAGTGTGGAGCTGGTCGTGTTAGGCGATGAAATTCTGTTGGAACGTTGAGGAGGAGCTGCATTGAAGTGCCGTCGATGCCAATAGCAAATCGATCATGTTCTCCGGTGACTATTTGATGGCCGTAGCTTTTTTCTTCGAGCGGGAAAACGGCAATCCACTTGGAGAAAATGAGCTGGCCGAGATTAAGGAACACGGACTGGAATTTGCCGATGCAGAGGCGATCGCCCGACAGCTTCAACTGTCATTAGGCGGAAACCCTCTGAGCGCAGATGCACGGGCTTCGATCTATTGGGCGCTGAGCAAGCGTTTCGACGATTCTTTGTTACCCTTTTTCCAAGAATCTCTGGCTCGCGAACTCGGCGAAGACAATTCACCGGTGTTTCAGGTGATGATCGCTCTTGATAACCTCAACCAGCCCGTCTTCAGCAAGGGAAGAGAAGGAAGTTTCAGTGTGTTGGATGACGAATTGAATCGGGGCGATGCGGCGGCTTACCTTAAGGAAATCAATTAACACTCCACCACATTCACCGCCAGGCCGCCGCGGGAGGTTTCCTTGTATTTCGATTTCATGTCGCGGCCGGTGTCGCGCATGGTTTTGATGACCTTGTCGAGCGAGACGAAGTGGCTGCCATCGCCGGAGAGGGCGAGGCGGGAGGCGTTGATGGCTTTGACTGAGCCCATGGCGTTGCGCTCGATGCAGGGAATCTGGACGAGTCCGCCGACGGGGTCGCAGGTGAGACCAAGGTTGTGTTCCATACCGATTTCCGCCGCGTTTTCGACCTGCTTGGGCGTGCCGCCGAGGTATTCGACGAGACCGGCGGCGGCCATCGAGCAGGCTACACCGACCTCGCCCTGGCAGCCGGCTTCGGCTCCGGAGATGGAGGCGTTCCGCTTGTAGAGCATGCCGATGGCGGCGGCGGTGAGGAGGAAACGATGCACGCCGTCCGGGTGCGGGGAGTTCCGGAACCGCACGGCGTAATGGAGGACGGCGGGGATGATGCCGGCCGCGCCATTCGTGGGGGCGGTGACCACGCGGCCGCCGGCGGCGTTTTCCTCGTTCACGGCGAGGGCGTAGAGGTTGACCCAATCGAGGACGGTTAGAGGATCGGCGAGCGACATCTCCGGTGTGCTGCGGAGCTTGTCATAAATGGCCATGGCGCGGCGCTTCACCTTGAGGCCGCCGGGAAGGATTCCGTCGCGCGAGCAGCCTCGTTTCACACAGTCCTGCATAGCCTGCCAAATGGCATCGAGGGCGGCGCGGGTTTCCGCCTCGGGCCGGAACGCGGATTCGTTTTCCAACAGCAGCGCGGCGATGGAGAGGCCGGTGCGCTCGGTGTGCTGCATCAGCTCGGCTCCGCTGGTGAACGGGTGGGGCATGATGGTTTCCGTCAGAGGGGGATTTTTCATTTCCTCCTCGCTGGCGATGAAGCCGCCGCCGAGCGAGTAGATGACGGCGTCCGCGATGATGGAGCCCGTGGCATCGAGCGCGGTGAAGTGCATGCCGTTCGGGTGGAGAGGCAGGGGCTTGAGGCGTTTGAAATCGAGGTCGGATTTCTCGTCGAACGCGAGGTCCGCTCCCCAGGGTGCGGCGATTTTCCCGTGACGGATGGCGGCGAGCTTGGTGGGGATGGAGTCGATGTCGATGTTCTCGGGTTCCTCGCCGAGAAAGCCGAGCAGGATGGCGGTGTCGGTGCCGTGGCCTTTGCCGGTGGCGGCGAGCGAGCCGTAGAGGTCGCAGCGGACACGGGTGACCTGTGGGGCGAGCCCTTTTTCCGAAAGCTCGCGCATGAACCGGCTGGCGGCGCGCATGGGGCCGACGGTGTGGGAGGAGGAGGGGCCGATGCCGATGGTGAAGAGGTCGAGCGCGGAAAGTGTCATGGAGGCGGGTGAGGAATTCGTTCCCAGCCGGGCGGAACCGGTTGCGATGCTTTGTGAAACGGAACGAACTTCCATCCTGAGGCCTCGGGGCGGCGAAGAGTGAAGCCGTTCCCGTGCCACTCATCCCGGGTTCCCTGAAATGGGGGGAGGATCATTCAATGCCATACGTCAACCCGCCATGCGGATCAGCGGTGGCTCGTCTGAAACAAGATTTTCCAGCAGCCCGGCGATGGTTCCGGTTTGTCCGGGCAGGACCAGATCGGGCCGGATCTCGGCGAGCGGCTGGAGGACGAAGCGGCGCTCGCCGATGCGGGGGTGGGGGAGGACCAGGGCCTCGGTGTCGATGATGCGGTCGCCGAAATAGAGAAGGTCCACATCGATGATGCGCGGGGTGTTGCGCTCGGGTTTCAAGGTCCGGCCCAGACGTTTCTCGAGGGACTGGGTAAGATCCAGGAGCTCGAACGCATCGCCGTCGAAGGTGATCTCGACGACGGAGTTGTAGAAAAACGGCGAGCCGGGCGGACAGAGCAGCGGTTCTGTCTGATAGGTTGAGGCGCTCAGGAAAACGCTGCCTGGCGTGGCGATTTCCCGCAGGCTGTCGCGGGCTGCCTGCAGGTTGGCCAGACGGTCTCCGAGATTCGAACCGAGGGCGATGCCGACGCGGGGCATGGCTCAGTCTTCGAGGTTTTCCAGGCTGTCGATGCCGTTGTCCTGCATCCGCTTGTTCGCCCCGGCCACCATGGAGGAGGGGATGACGATCGGGCGCTCCGCATCGAAAAGCTCGATGACGAAGAACTCCGGAATTTCCTTGGGATGCAGCAGCTCGTGGGCATGGGCCAGATCGCGGACTTCGACACCGTTGATCTTTTCAACGGCGAAGCCCGTGAAGTCGGACAGCAGGCTGGTCACCGGATCGCTCTCTACTCTCGTTAGAACGACGATGTCCTTGTGCTTTTCAAACAGGCCCTTCGGCACGTAGTTGGTGTAGAGGCGGCGGAGCGTGACGTCGTCGAACTTGGAGGCGGCGAAGAGGTTCGTATCGAGCGGTTGGAAAACGAGTCCGGCGAACACGAGGTATCGCGGCTTCTTTTCATACTGCACGGCATACATCCGGGACCAGTGGAGTGGCTTGAGGGTGATGTCCACGTCGTTCCAAGCGCCGTCGTGCAGGTATCGGACGGCCACCTTGTCGCCGGCGTACTTGCGCTCGACGATTTCGTTGAGATTCACGTTTTCACCGTCGATGGTGATCATCCCGGCGCTGTCCACGGTCTTGCCGTCGAGCGACATGAGGATGTCGCCGGGCTTGAGGATGCCGTCGCTGGAGCTGGTGGGGATGACGTTGGTGACCAGCACGCCGTTGCCGTCGTTAGGCAGGCCGAGGGCCTTTCGCATCGCGGGGTTGTGAAGCGGGAACTCGGAGATGCCGAGGTCCGCATAGTGATCGTAATTCCCATCCTCGACATCCTTGAGGAAACGGCGGATGACGGGAGTCGGGATGATGTAGCCGGTGTTGTCCGCCTGGCGGAGGCCCTGGAATGCGACGCCGACGACCTTGCTGTCCTGAACGACCGGGCCGCCGGAGTTGCCCGGATTGATGGCGGCGTCGATCTGCACGACCAGATGCGAGTCGGCGCGGGAGTGGGAGTAGGGTTGGAAGTCGATCCGCGAAACGACGCCGCGGGTGACGGAAAGGCGCTCTCCTCCGACGGGATAGCCGATGACGCGGACCTGGGATTCCAAACTCGGGACGTCGCCCAATTCGAAAGTGGGGAAGGATTCGAAGTCCTTGAAATCCTCCACCGAGAGCAACGCGAGATCGCAATCGTGTGCGATGAACTCCACCTTCGCCGAATACTTTTTCGGACTGCCGTAAACCGTGACCAACACGCGGCGGCCGTTGGAGACGACGTGGGCATTGGTGAGGATCTTGTTTTTACCGATCAGGAAACCCGTGCCGATACCGCCGCTGAATCGGCCGGAGTTCCAAGGAGTCTCGTAGTCCGGGACCTGTGTGGCGACCTCGATGCGGAGGACGGATTTGTAAACGTCCGAAGGCAGCGACGGAGTTTGTGCGACCAGCGTCGGAATGGCCAACACCACCAGGAAAAAGGACGATAACAGACGGATCATGGACTTGCCAGGATCTTACGGGCCGGGGGGCGGGCCGCAAACGAAATCTGGCGGGGGCGCAGGAATGACGGGCGAAAAGGGAAAAGAGCGGTTTTGCACAAGGGCTGAAACGTTCCGTTCCCATGCGATTTGCTGGAATCACGGGAGAATTTTCTAACTCGGATTCTCTTGCCATGGCGACATGGGAAAACCCATTGTCGCAGCCGTGAAGGAACTTTGGGAGCAGGCGATCCTGCCTTGGAATTTGCCGATCACCATCCTCCTCGGACTGGTGGTCCTGTTCTGGATGCTCAAGATCCTCACCGGGGCGGACCTCGATTCCGGAGACGGAGATCTCGATGTGGACGATGCCTCGGCGGAAACCGGCGATCTCTCGACCGATCTGCTGCGTGTGGTCAATGCCGGCGCGGTGCCGCTCACCATCGTTCTGAGCGTGCTGATTCTCGTGATGTGGATGGCATCCGTTTTACTCAACTATTATCTCAATCCGGAACAGGACAGCGTGCGCAGCGTCGGCTGTTTCATCGCTTCTCTCGCGATCGCGGTGATTGGCACGAAGGTCATCACCCAGCCGCTGGTTCCCCTGATGCGTCGCCTCAAGGCGGCGGAAGACACGGCTCCGGTGATCGGCGAAACGGGAATCGTGCGCTCCATTGAAATCGACTCGCGATACGGCCAGGTGGAAGTGCTCCGCCCGCATGGAGCGCCCGCCATTTTGAATTCCAGACTCGATCCTGATGCCGACCCGATCCCACGCGGCACGCCCGTTGCCATCGTTTCCTTCGACAGACCCTCGGGCATCTATCTGGTCCGTGCTTTGTCATCTCCCTCTCACTGAATCCCACACCCTGAAAACACCATGATCCCGAACCTGTCCGCATCCGTCCTGCCCATGGGGAATCTTCCGCCGCCCGCCCAGATCCTGACGGGCGTTGGTCTGGTGGGCGCCGTCGTCCTCGGCATCATCGCCGTGGGATTCATCTACCTCCTGCTCACCTGTTATAGAAAAGTGGAAAAAGGCCGCGCCTTGGTGCGGACCGGCGGAAGCCGTGCGAAAGTGATCCTGAACGGCGGATTCGTCGTGCCGATCATCCACCGCGCCGACCACATCGATATTTCCGTGAAGCGCATCGAAGTGGATCGCACCGGGAAAAACGGACTCATCTGTCAGGACAACATGCGCGCCGACATCAAGGTGGTGTTCTTCGTCCGCATCAACAACGTGGAGGAGGACATTCTCAAGGTAGCCGACTCCATCGGCTGCGTCCGCGCCTCCAGCGAGCCGGAGATCCGCAACCTGTTTGACGCGAAATTTTCGGAAGCGCTCAAGACCGTCGGCAAACGCTTCCTTTTCACCCAGCTCTATGAAGATCGCGACAAGTTCCGCGAGGCGATTCTCAAGGTCATCGGCACCGATCTCAACGGCTACGTCCTGGAGGATGCGGCCATCGACTATCTCGAGCAGACGCCGATCGAGATGCTCGATCCCGACAACATCCTCGATGCCGAGGGCATCAAGAAGATCACCCAGCTCACCGCCGAACAGGCGAAGCTTTCTAATAAAATCCAGCGCGACAAGGAGAAGATCATCAAGCAGCAGGACGTCGAGGCGCGCGAAGCCATCCTCGAGCTCGAGCGTCAGCTCAAGGAAACCGAGGCCCGCCAGCAGCGAGAGGTCGAGACCGTGCGTTCCCGCGAGGAAGCGGAAACCGCGAAGGTTGCATCGGAGGAACGTCGCAAAGCCCAGATCGCGAGCATCGCCGCCGACGAAGAAATCGCCATTGCGGATGAAAACAAGCAGCGCCAGGTGCTCGTCGCCCAGCGTAACAAGGAGCGCACCGACGGCGTGGAACTCGAGCGCGTCGAACGCGAACGCATGATCGAGCAGATCGACCGCGAGCGCGTGACACAGATCAAACAGATCGAAGCGGAAAAAGCCATCGAAGTTCAGCGCAAGGAAATCCAGGAAGTCATCCGCGAGCGGGTGATCGTCGAAAAATCCGTGGTCGAAGAGCAGCAGAAGATCAAAGACACCGAGGCCTTCGCCACCGTAGAGCGCGAGAAAAAGGTCACTGTCACCAATGCGGAAGCCTCGGCACAACAAAATCTCATCCAACAGATCAAGGAGGCCGAGGCGCACAAGCAAGCGGCCCAGTTCAAGGCGGACGAAGATGCCTACACCGTGACCACCAACGCGGAGGCGTCCCGCCAGGCAGCCAAGCTCGGTGCCGAAGAGCGGCTCATCACCGCCGAAGCCTATCAGGCTGCGTCCGAGAAGGAAGCGGCCGGCAAGATCCTGCTCGCCGAGGCGCTGACGAAAGACTCGGCAGCGGTGGGCATGGGCGAAGCCGAGGTCATCCGCGCCAAGGGAACCGCGGACGCGGAAGCGATCCGTCAGAAGGCGGATGCGATGAAACTCTTCGAAGAGGCCGGTCAGGACCACGAAGAGTTCAAGCTCGAGCTCGACAAGGAAAAGACCATCGAACTCGCACAGATCGACGTCCAGCGCCAGATCGCCGAACAGCAGGCCATCGTCATCGGCGAGGCGCTCAAGCACGCGAAGATCGACATCGTCGGCGGCGAAACCGAGTTTTTCGACCGCATCACCCGCGCGATCACCACCGGCAAGGTGGTGGACCGGACGGTGAACAACAGCCAGGTCTTGGGCGACGTGAAGGACACCTTCTTCAATGGCGATCCGGAATATTTCAAATCCCAGGTCAGCTCGTGGATCGAGGATTTCGGAGTCGCCACCGAGGATGTGAAAAACCTCAGCGTCTCCGCTTTGTTGGGCAAGCTCGTCGGCTCCGCGGATGGAGACAAGCGCCAGCGCCTCATCGGCATGCTGAGCGCCGCCGAACGCTTCGGCCTCGCGGACGCCAAGGCGGCTTCGTTTCTGAAATAAGAACGATGAACCACGGAATACTCGGAACACACGGAAAATAAGAAAGATGGCATTGCTGTTTGAAGCCGAGACCCACCAAATTCTGGGCGCTTGTTTTGAAGTGTATCGTGAGAAGGGGTGCGGCTTTCTTGAAGACGTCTATCAAGAGTGTCTGCAGATTGAATTTGAGATTCGAGGTATGCCGTTTGTGATGAAGCCTTCCCTTGAACTCGAATACAAAGGGAGGAAACTCAGAAAACGTTACGAGCCCGACTTCTTCTGCCATGGAAACGTGATTTTGGAAATTAAAGCCGCAAAGATGATCGACGACAGCCATCGCGCCCAGCTCATGAACTATCTTCGGGCCACCGGAATCCGTGTCGGGCTGCTGGTCAATTTCGGTCACTATCCAAAAGCTCAGCACGAACGGTTCATTCTTTAACTCATTTACCCCACCTCTTTTCTTCCGTGTATTCCGAGTATTCCGTGGTTCCCCTCTTCATGAATTCCAACTCATGAGCGACACACCCCAACAACTGGAAGGCGGAGCCTACGAGGTGATCCGCGCCCGTCTCGACCAGCATGCCGCCGTGCTGCGGGAGCGCGTCGACTCGCTCAATGCGGACCGTCACGAGGTTTTCGGCGCGATTCCGACCGAGCTGCTTTCGACAGCTCATGTGGGAACGGAGCACAACTGTGTGCCGCGCGACATCGTGGGAATTGGGAATAATCTCTATCTGCTCGGATACAACATCCAGTTCGGATTGAAGCAGACCACGGATCCGGCCGATGTGTTCGCTCTCTGCCGGCTCGATGAGGCGCGGAATTTCCACTCTGCCGATCTCGCTTCCGTGCTCGGTGACTCCGCGTTCAACGAGGACTTCCAGACGCTATTCCGTTATTACCGAGGCACGGTTTTCGCCAAGTTCATGCTCATCGGACCGCATCTGCACATGAAGATGCGGATCGGGAAATCCGATGACGATTTCAAGACCTTCAAGTGGCTGCTCAATGGGGACGGCACTCTTTCCTATCAGGGGAACCGCTCCGAGCACGAGTGCCGCTATCCGGAGGCGGTGGAATTCCAGTGGAAAAGGGCCCATCGCGACATGCATCGCGGCGGGGATCATCCGCACATTTCCGTCGAAGACATCGTGTTCGTGGAAACCATCGGCGGAGATCTGACGATCAAGGTTGAGGATAACACAAAGTCCGGCCAAGGCATCTATTCCGAGCCGGTGGATGATCCGGACCAGACCCTCGACGACGCCGAGATCCAATACGCCATCGTCGGTCCGTTGGTCATCCTGCGCATCCTTCCTTATCGCGAAAACAAGCACCGCCATTTTGTTTTCAATGGCAAGACTCGCTCGGTGCACCGGGTGGACGGGATCGGACAATCGTGTGTTCTGCTTCCCGCGGATCAGGGCATCCTGTTCGCCAATGGCTATGCGCTGGCAACGGGTGAGGTGAAAACGTTTGAAACCGGCCACTCGGGTTTGCGATTCGAGCGCCGGATCGCCGCGGGAAACGGCGAGGATACGTTGTTCGTTTTCTATCAGCGGACCTCCGGGCACTATGTTCTCTTTTCCTACAATGTCATCGCGCAGACGGTGGAGACGCCTGTGGTGTGCAACGGATTCGCTCTCGATCCGGACGGGCGGATGGTGCTTTTCCAGGCGCCCGAACAGGCGCAGAAACATCACGCGCTCCAGGTCTGGCGCACGCCTTACGTCGCGGACTCCGCCACCGCGGTGCCGGACGAGAAACGCGGCTCGCTCCTGTTCAAGATCGGAAACTCCACGCTCGTCCGCGGCATGGCGGAAGCCCGTGAAATCCTGATATTGTTAGGAAAGGGCGACACCTATGCCGATGTCTATCTGGAACTCGTCCGCCGGACGCGGGAGGTGCTGGACGGATATTTCTGGCTGAAGGAAAACGAGGCACGCAGATTGTCCGAGCCGCTGGAGGCCATCAACGCGGCGGCGAATGCGGCGATCGACGAGTTCGACAAGGTGGTGAAGCTCCGTCAGGCGACTGCGGCGCGTACCGAAGAGGTCCGCGCTTCGACGGAGAAACTTCTTCTCGCCGTCCGAGGCAGCGCGCCGGATGACATCCGCGGCTTCGTCCGGCATCTGGCCGATCTCCGTTTGCGCCGGGGCGAAATCATCGGCCTCCGCGAGCTGCGGTATGCGGATGGAGCGGTGATCGACGATCTCGATGCGCGCGCCGCCGAGGCCGGCGAATTCGTTTCCGGAAAAACGGTGGAGTTCCTGCTGCAGGAGCGCGCTCTCGATCCTTACCGACAGGCCATCGAGACGCAACGCGAGTCCCTAACGAAAATCACGAAAACCGCGGAAGCGGATGAAACCGCCAAAGGACTCGATCAGGCGGGCTCTGAGTTGGAACTGCTGATCGACATCGTGGGCAACCTGCGCATTCAGGACGCCACCCAGACCACCGCGATCATTGAAAGCATCTCCGCCCTCTACTCCACGCTCAATGGCATTCGAGCGGAGTTGAAATCGAAACGCCGCGAACTCGCACGAGTCGAAGGGGTGGCCCAGTTCGGAGCGCAGTTGAAATTGTTAGGTCAGTCGGTGGTCAATTTCCTGGATCTCTGCGACACTCCGGAAAAATGCGGCGAGTATCTCACCAAGGTGATGGTGCAGGTAGAGGATCTCGAAGGCCGTTTCGCCGAGTTTGACGAATACATCGAAGAACTGACGAGGAAGCGCGAGGAAATCTACGAAGCGTTCGAGGGCCGCAAGCAGGCGCTTGTCGAACAGCGCAACCGCCGGGCGGGGAATCTCCTCAAGTCCGCCGAGCGCATCCTGGCCGGGCTGAAAAACCGCGCCGCCTCGCTCGAAGACATCAACGCGATCAATGGCTATTTCGCTGGCGATCTGATGGTGTCGAAATTACGCGACATCGTCACCGAGTTGCGCGACATCGGAGACAGCGTCAAGGCGGACGATCTCCAGACCAGGCTTAAAACCGTCCAAGACGACGCGGTCCGGCAACTGAAGGACCGCAAGGAGCTTTTCGCGGATGGCGGAAACGTCCTGAAATTCGGCCGTCACCATTTCTCGGTGAACACCCAGGAGCTGGAGCTTTCGATCATCACTCACGAAGGCACACCGTGTTTCCATCTATCAGGCACCGCGTTTTTCGAGCCGGTGGAGAACGAGGAGTTTCTTGCGACAAGGGACGTCTGGGATCAGGAGGTGGTCAGTGAAAACAGCCGTGTCTATCGTTCGGAGTGGCTCGCGTGGAAGTTGTTGGAAAACGGAGTGGACGGAGACGTGACGATGGACGCCGTCCACGCTTTCATGGCTCCGCGATATTCGGAGGGCTATACCAAGGGTGTTCATGACGAGGATGCTTTCCGGATTCTATCCGCAATTCTGCCGGTTCACCGGTCTCTGGATTTGCTAAGGTTCGGACCGCGGGTTCGAGCGCTGGCGATTCTTTTCTGGGAAGTCCACCGCGCCAGCGATCAGGGAAAACAACTTGAACAGCTCATCGCGGCACACGGCTCGATGCGCCGCGCTTTCGGATCGCCTGCGGGTGGAAATCATCCGCTACGCAGCTCGTTGGAGACGGCACTTGCTGATTTTGTTGGCGCCTCGCAGGCGGCGCAGCTTTTGGTTTCGATCGGTAGTGCCAGTCCGAGCTCAATGGCCGCAGAATCCGCTGCTTATCTTTTCGAACAACTCGCATCCGGCGGTCCCGTCCCTACATCTGCAGAGGCTGCGGCGGGGACTGCGGATTTCAAACTCGCTCTCAATACGGGCACGGCCGCATCAGAGCTCGCCCGTTCTCTCGAGCCTCTGGCAGAAGATCCCGAGCGCCGTTTTCTCGTCCTGATCGACTGGATGAACGGTCATCTCCGTTTCACCAACACTTCGACGGATGATCCCCGCCTGACTCCGCCGCTGGCCTGGGTCGCGGAGTCCGCCGCCCACTGGTTGCGTGGGGGAATCGAGCAGCGTGGTGTCAATGAGACGCCGTCCACCATCCGGGTGGAAGGGCTGCGCGGCCAGCATGCTGTCATTCAGGACGGTGGAATTTATGAAACGGACTATCATGCGTTTCGCGAGCGGCTGTCAGGTTTTGGAAATCGCGAGGTGCCGGCATTCGAGGCGTGCATGCGGCTGAAGCAGAAGCTGGTGGAAATCCGCCGCGATGAAATCCGGCTCGACGAATTCAAGCCGCGGGTGATGAGTTCCTTCGTCCGCAACCGGCTCATCAACGAAGTCTATCTGCCGATCATCGGCGAAAATCTGGCCAAGCAGATCGGCACCGCGGGAAGTGATACTCGCACGGATCGCTCCGGCCTGCTGCTGCTCGTTTCTCCGCCCGGCTACGGCAAGACCACGATCATGGAATACGTGGCCAACCGTCTCGGCCTGACTTTCATGAAGATCAACGGCCCGGCGCTCGGCCATGCGGTGGTCTCGCTGGATCCGACGGAAGCGCCCAATCTATCAGCACGTGAGGAGGTGGACAAACTCAACCTCGCGCTGGAAATGGGTGACAACGTGATGATCTACGTGGACGACATCCAGCACACGAATCCGGAGTTTCTCCAGCGCTTCATCAGCCTCTGCGACGCCCAGCGGAAAATGGAAGGCGTCTGGCGCGGCAAGGCGCGGACCTACGATTTGCGCGGGAAAAAGGTCGCCGTCGTCATGGCGGGCAACCCCTACACCGAGGGCGGGACGAAATTCAAAATCCCCGACATGTTGGCGAACCGTGCCGACACCTACAACCTCGGAGATATTCTCGGCGGCCACCTCGAGGCGTTCAAGGCGAGCTACATCGAGAACTGCCTGACGGCGAATCCGATTCTATCACGTCTCGCCAGCCGCCATCAGGAGGACGTTTACGCGGTGATGAAAGTCGCGGAAACAGGCAGCCAGGAAGGTGTGGATTTCAAGGGAAACCACGCTCCCGCCGAGATCGGGGAAATGGTGTCCGTCACCCGGCACCTTTTCGAAGTCCGCGACACGATCCTGCGGGTGAACCAGGAATACATCCGCAGCGCGGCGCAGGAGGATGCGTATCGCACCGAACCCGCTTTCCGGCTCCAGGGCTCCTATCGGAATATGGCGCGCATCGCCGCCAAGGTGCTGCCGCTGATGAGCAAGGAGGAGGTCCGCGCGCTGATCATGGATCACTATCAGAACGAATCGCAGACGCTGACCCAAGGGGCTGAGGCGAATTTGCTCAAGTTCAAGGAATTTGAAAAGATCTCCAATGACACGGAGAAATCCCGTTGGGCGGACATCAGGAAGGAGTTCATGAAGCGGAGATTGTTAGGCGGCGCGGGCGAGGAAGATCCCGTTGGCCGGGTGGTCGCGCAGCTCTCCGGATTTCAGGATGGCTTGGAATCGATCAAAGCGGTGATCGCCGAGAGCGGTCGCGAGCATGCGAAACCGCAGACGCTTTCCGAAACCACCGTCGCGCAACTTCGTGAAATCATCGCGGGCCTGCGGGCGGTGCCGGTCGAGGTCGATATCAAGGTGGTGCCCGTTCAGGATGATCGCGGATCGATCCGGAGCATGGATCATTCGGGCGCCCCGCCGCTGGACTTCAAGCCCGAGACGCGGCAGGGCGATGGCATGGAGTGAGCGAACGGATCGCGGCCACCAGCGCGGCCACGGCCTTTTCTGTCGGATAGTCCTGCGCCAGCGGAAGATGAATGAATCCGGCGGGACAGGAGATGGCGCGGCGTTCGAAATGATGCCGGGCGGTGTAAAACACCTGGTTGCAGAGATAGCGGCCTGGATCTGCGGAGAAGTTCACCGGATGGCCGTCCGCGACGAGGATTTCGTGAAATCTTTCCAATGGCAGTGTCGAGCTGAGCCGATCCGCGGCGTCTGAGATGATGGGTTGTGACCGCGGCTGTCGTCCGGCGATGTCGGGGATTCGGAAATCGAGTTCGTTCCAAGCGGTGGTCTCCAGCCGGATTTCCTGACTTCCCGCCGCTTCGCCGAGCATGATCACCGCGTCCGGGCGGACTTGGCGGAACGCGCGGATGAGCCGGGCCTGCGCGACCAAGGAGTCCACCGGCAGGATGCGGGTGCGGATCTCCGGCAGTCTGGATTTCAATCCGCGTAACGCGAGCGACGAGGCGTTTTCCGTCCGCCCTCCGAATGGCCCGAACGCGGTGACCAGGATTTTCATGGCGGAAGGCTGACGCGGGGTTTGCTCCGGGTGAAGGGGAATGTATGATGCGCGCGATTTCAATGTCCCTGCCTGTCCTCCAATCCCTCTGCCCGTTCTGCGGAAATCCGAATCACTGCGGTGTCAGTGACATCGGCGGGTGCTGGTGCGGGCAGATCGAGATCCCGATGGAAATGATCGATCTGCTGCCCGAGAAGGGAAAATCATGCATCTGCCGCGGGTGCGTCATGATCTATCAGGGTGACCCGTCCGGCTTCACCTGGCGGCATCGAAGAGAGCCGATCTGAGAAGCGGCCGGTTGTTTGCGCTGTCCCAGTAGGCGAAGGAGGCTTTCCAATCCCAAAGCGCCCACGGGATCTTCCGTGCTTCGGCGAGAGTTCTCACGTCGTGTGAGTAGTTCGAGCGGCTTTTTGGGTCCCCGATGTTGTGGCTGCCGAATTCACCGAGGTGGACCGGTCTGCCGAAGTGGTCGGACCACTCGCGGGCAAGATCGAGGAGTTCTCTAACTATTGTTGGCGAGCAGGGATTGCTTTCGGCGGGGAGCGTATTGTAGCCCCCGATGAAGCTGCGGATGCCCGGATTTTCCTTCAGCTGATCCGGAATGACGAACGGGGTGGGGGGAGGTCCGGGGTAGGTGATTCCGCGCAGCGCTTGCAGGTTCACCCAGTTCGCTCCCTGATGGGTGAAATAGAACGGCTCGTAACAATGCACGGTGACAATGATGCGGTCGTCTCCGTCCGGTAGCCGCAGCTTGTCGAGTTCGCGGATGTCGCCCCAATTTCCCGGGCTGACGAAGATGATGCGCTGCGGATCGATCCTGCGGATGGCGGCGATTGTTTCCACATACAGAGGGTTGGCAACTTCAGTGGTCAGGGCATCGCGCGGTTCATTGAGAAGCTCGAATAAAAGCTCCGGCGGCCATGATTTGAAATGTCGGGCGATGGTTTCCCACACGGCGACGAATCGAGCGCGGTGGGCAGCCGGATTGGTGGTGAGGTCGTCGAAGTGATGCCAGTCCAGCAGGACATGCATGCGTTTTTCCAAGGCCCGCCGCAGCACCGGCTCAAGATCGGTTAGGAGCGCGGCATCGATTTCGTAACCGGCCGCTCCGATCCGGAGATTGTGGTTCCAAGCGACCGGCACGCGGATGTGATCGAAGCCCTCGGCGTCGATGCGGTTGATATCCTCGGGCGTGTAGCGGATCCCCCACGAGTAGGGCGGGGGAGCGTCCCAGCAATTGCCGAGATTCACCCCGCGTTTGATTTTCGCGATGGCCCGGTGGGCGGGAGTATCTTGGCCCAGGATTTTCGGTGCGATGAAATCGGGGAGGGTGGCGGCCCGCGCGTGAAGCGTGAGGGTGACCGGATGACCGGCCTTCAGTTCTAACGTTTGTGAAAGCGGGCCGTTCTGCCATGAGGAGGCGACAGCGCCTCCATCAAGCGCGGTGACGGAAGCCAGGGGCCAGCCGCCGGGTTTTGGATAGGAACCGGTCCATGATGCCGGCCGCCCTTCCTGTTGGGTCTCGAAGCTGCCGTTCTCGATCACGGTTCCTTCCGCGCGGATGTGGTCCCACAGCACTTCCTTGCGATAAGAGATGCCGGGTTTTTCCTGTTCCCATGGTCCGTTGAGCACGAGTTCCACGACGCCATCTTCCGCCGGTGTGAAGCTGACTTTGATTTCCCGCCAATCCCACCAGCGGACCGGGAAAATGATGTCGATGTTTCGTTCCCGGACGGCCGCATCCGTTTCCCAAGGAGCGGGTGTGGCACTGCCGGTGGAAACACGGACGTCACGCAGCGGCGCTTGTTCCGCCGGGACCTTGAGCCAGAACCGGCCCTCGGTTGTCTGGCGCAAGATCTGTGCGGATAGCGGAATGCCCAGGGCAAGCATTAGGAGAAGGGCTCGGGTCATGGGGAAATTTTCGGTGGGTCCGGGCTTGCGGCAGATGTCCGCGGGCTTTATTTCCTTACGGCATGGACCACCATGTATATTTCTGGCTGAAGGATGAACATAAGAATGAGGCCGACCGCGCGGTCTTCGAGCAAGGCCTGGCGGCGTTGTTTGAAATCGATCTGGTGGCCGGCGGCCGCTGGTCGGTTCCTGCGAAAGTCGTGGTCCGCCCGGTGATCGACCAATCGTGGGACTACGCGCTCACCATGCAGTTCGACACCATCGAGAAACACGATGCCTATCAGGAAGATCCCGATCACCACGTGTTCATCAACACCTTCAAGGAATGGTGGGCGCAGGTGCAGGTGAAGGACCTCGCCTGATTTTCTAACGTGAAAACTGGCCGAGGATCGATTTCAATTCCTCGGGCCAGTCGAGCGTATCCAGAGTGGCGGAATCCGCCCATGCGGGATCGATCCTGAGAAGATCCTGGAAATACACCGCGGCGTCGTCTTGTGCGCCCGATTGAGCCGCTGCGATGGTGAGCAGGGCGGTGGCGTTTTCCAATTTCTCCGCAGGGAAGCCGATGCGTTTGCCCGCCTGAAGAAACTGATAGGCCCGCTCGGGATTGTTGGTCAGCAAGGCAACCCATCCGGCGCGCAGTGCGAAATTTCCGTCGTTCGGAAAACGATGCATGCCGGCCGTGAGGATTTCCATCGCCTGGCGGGGATCCGAGTTTTCAAACGCGGTGTAGGCACCTTCCGCGTAGTCGCCGGGGATGGTGGTCTCGATCGGATGCTCGGTGATGAGCTCGATCCACCGCGGGTGGGCTTTCTGATAGTCGCCGAGCGCGGTCAATGCGAGAGCTTCGGCACGCAGACAGGGTTCGGGCGGAGCTCCCATGTTGCGGGCGAGACTGGCGAGCTGGAAGGTGGTTTCCGTCTCCTCCTTGTGGGCGGAGAAGGCGAGCGCCGCTTTCAGGCAGGCTTCGGCGAAACGGCGTTTGCCCACTGCTTCCATCGTGGCGGGATCGTTGAGGCGTTCGGCGATGGTCTTGCGCTGCTCCGGGGTGGAATTCTCGGGAACCTCGATGCCCGCCAGTTCCTCGGTCACACATTGGCGGATGTTGTCGAGTGCCGGTTTGAAATCCGCCTGCTCCCACCCTTCCCAATCCTCGCGCAGCCTGAATTCCGCGAGTTCGGGGAAAACCTCGGGCCATGCTGATAGGGCGTCAGCCTTCCGACCTTGCAGCCAGGCGATGCGTGACAGTGAGATCTGGCGGAGCAGTGGTGGCAGGTCTTTCGCCCGGGCCAGACAGGCTTCGATCCGTTCGTGGAGATCGGACTTCAACGCCAGTGCCAATGCCGCCGCCGCGGCCGGGCCCTTTTCTCCTGCGGACTGGATCGCTGCGAGAATGGCGGAGGAATCGTTCGAGCGGAAGATTTCCTCCATTTTCGAAGGTGCGAGCCACGGTGAATGTTCCGCAGCGGTGGGATGATCCGGGGCCTGGCTGAGAACGGCGGCGGTGAGCTGTTGGTGCCATGGCGTCTCGGCAAGATCCTTGGAAAGCTTGAGCAACTCCGGCCATGATTTCCGTGTGGAATCGGCATGTGCCAGACGATCCCAGAGCGGAAGAAATGCCGGGGCCGGAACTCCGCGCTGCTCCGCCGTCTTGAAACCCGCGATGACGGGGCTGAAATCCAAGTGGGGAAACAGGGCCAGAATCGCATCGAAACGGCAATGCCCGAAGGTCTTCAATCGATCGGAGGGAGCGATGTGGGTGAAGGTCCTTTCCTTCTCCTCGTAACGGATGCCGGATAGGGATTCGCTGAGATTTTCCAGAGCCAGCAGAGCGGCCTTGTCGATGGCGGCCGGTTTCGTTTCCCTCTCATTCTTCCCCGGTAGAGGCAGCATCCGGTGAATGGTCAGGACTCCGTTTTCTTCGCCGGTGATCACGTTCTGATCTTCGAAGGAAACCGCCGTGATGGGAGTTTTGGTTTCGATCGGCGCGTGGGGACTTGTCAGCAAGGTCGCGACGTTGCCTTCGATCCAAAACGACGTCTGTTGGGATTCCTTCATCAGCCCGTTCCAGAGGTTCGGCTGTCGGCTCCACGGGAAACGTTTGGTCAGTGCCGCCTCACCCAGCGAGCCATCTTCCGCCGAACCGTAGGAAATGACCGAATTGACAGGAGTCTGGTGCGGTCCCTCCTCCTGGAGAGTTAGAACTGAATTTCCATCCAGGGAATACTGCGCTTGAAGCAGTTTCACCGCCTCGGGCAGCCGTGTCTTTTGAATTTCCTCGACGGGAGAAACCGGCATTTCCATCGAGCTTCCATCGGCATGGATCACCCGCAGTTCCTTACGGTCGAGCCAGGCGGCAAGCGGCTGCGGGGCATCGGCCGTCACCGGATCGGACGTTCGGATGACCTGTCCCGTCGCCGAGTCGCGAAGCCGCCAGACGATGGAGTGATCCTGGGCCGAAACAAATCCCGGATGCGCCATCAACAGACCATCTGCGGAAAAAACGACCACCGATGTCGGTGTTAGGAAATCCGGAAGCGGCCCGAGATCGCAGACCGGTTTCAGCGTTTGCGCATTGCAAAGCAACGTCACCGGCCCGCGTTCGACGACCGCCCAACGATGTCCGGCGTCAAAAACCAGGCTGCGGGTTTTGCTCGCAGCGACAGGAAAGAGGACGCCCTCGATCCGCAGGGTTTCAAGATTCCACCGGACCGTGGTGTTGGTTTCCCCGCTGAGACCGACCCAGAGCGAGGAGGGGGGGGAGGAGTGGATCTGCTCGATCGGCAACTGGTGGTCGATGGTGAGCACCGGCAGATTCCACGTGGTTTCCTTCAGAATGGTTTCCGCCATCGCACGGGCTTCTTCCGAGGTAGGATCCGCTTTCAACGCGGAAACTAATAACGACAGCGCTTCGTCCGGCCGCTTTTGGTCGAGCTTGGTTTTCGCCACGTCGATCCGGGCTCCGGCGAGTTCTTCCGCCAAGGTGGCATCGGTCGCGACGGCTGGTGGCGTGGATCCGCTCTTTTCAGCCTTCTTCTCCGCCGGCTTGCATCCCGGGAAGAACAGGATGGGAGCCAGAAACGGGACAAGCACCTGCAACCGGCTGCGATTCCGCGCCGTGGAGGCTTCCTTGGTTTTCCCGGACATGTTCCACGAATTCAACGCCGCCGGGGGAGTTTCGTGTCTGTAACGGTTGCGGTCAAAGCCCGCTTTTCTGGATCAGATCGCGGAGCTGGATCTGGAATTCCTTGATGTCCTCAGGCGTCGGACGATAGCCCACCGTGTCCGGATCGAGCCCGGGGCGGCCGGTTTGATCGAGCATCCAGACGCCGGTTTCGCCGTCGCTGAAGGTGACTTTTCCGCTGACCAGCGCGCCGGGCAGGGTGAGGCTGTCCATGGTGGTGGAGACAACCCCCGTCGGGACCGGCGCGGGTTTGTCCTCCTCCTTTTTCACGACTTTCGCTTCCTCGATCAGCTCGATGCCGAGATCCAAGATGAGAAACCGGGTGTCCATGTAGGTGAGGGTGTGGCCGAAGTCGTCCTTCAAGTGACGCTGGAGATCCGACATGGTGGCTCCCTCGGCGGCCCATTGCTTGAGGGCGTCTTTTTGTTCCGGGGTGAGTTTGCTGGCGCTGAACATGCCTTGTTTTCGGACCTGAGCACCTCGTTGCCAAGCATCAACAGCGGGAAAAAACCCCGAGCTTCCCGCTTGCCTCCGTAGCCGGGAAACGGACACTCGCCGCGTGCTTCCCACCCTCCGCGAACATTTCGGCCACAATACCTTCCGCGGGGGGCAGGAGCCGGTCGTCCGGGCGCTGATGGACGGGCGGTCCGCGCTCGCCGTCTTTCCCACCGGCGGGGGGAAGTCGCTTTGCTACCAACTTCCGGCGCTTCTGCTCGATGGATTGACGCTCGTTGTCTCGCCACTGATCGCCCTGATGCGGGATCAGGTCGACGCACTCGTTTCCAAAGGCATTTCGGCCGCACGGCTCGATTCCACCCTCGATGCCGAGCAGGTCCGGGACGTTTACGAACGCCTTGAATCCAATTCGCTCAAGCTCCTCTACATCGCCCCCGAGCGCTTCGCCAACGAAGCCTTCCGCCAGCGGCTCAAGCGGTTGCCCATCCAGCTCATCGCCATCGACGAAGCGCACTGCATCTCCGAGTGGGGCCACAATTTCCGCCCGGACTACCTCAAGCTCGCAAAAATCTGCCGCCGCTTGAAGATCCCGCGCGTCCTCTGTCTCACCGCCACCGCCACGCCGAAGGTCGCGCGCGACATCCGCAAGGCGTTCCGCATCGCTACCGCCGATCATGTGCAGCTCAGTTTCCATCGGCGGAATCTCGACCTGCGCGTCACCCCCTGCACCGCGGCCGAGCGGAAAAATCTCCTGTTGGAAAAACTAACAGCTGTTGGAGGCGCGGCCGTCGTGTATGTCACCCGTCAGGAGACGGCGGAGGAAGTCTCCACTTTTCTGGCGAAAAACGGCCTCTCCTCCCGTGCCTATCATGCCGGTCTGCCCGCCGGGTTCCGCGCCGATGCGCAGAGCTCGTTCATGGCCGGCGACACGCGCATCATCGTCGCCACCATCGCCTTCGGCATGGGCATCGACAAGTCGGACATCCGCGCCGTTTTTCATTACAACCTGCCGAAGAGCCTGGAAAACCACACCCAGGAAATCGGCCGCGCCGGTCGCGACGGGCAACCGGCGATCTGCGAGATGCTCGCCTGCGGCGATGATGTGACCGTCCTTGAAAACTTCATCTATTCCGACGCGCCATCACCGCGCGCGCTCGGAAATCTCATCGATCGCGTGCTGCGGCTGGGGCCGGTTTTCGATGTTTCACCTTACGAACTTTCCACCATCTGCGACATCCGGCCCGGCGTGGTCTCCACCGTCATGACCTATCTGGAGATCGACGGTTTCATCGAAGCCACCGGCACCTTCTACGCCACCTACCGGGCCAAGCTGCTGAACAAGCCGGAAAAAATCCTCGCGGGCCGCTCCGCCGCCGAACGGAAATTCATCAAACAAATCCTCGATGCCGGCGAAATGAAACGCTGGTGGCTCTATTTCCAACCCACCCTCCTCGCGGAAAAATTCAGCTGCTCCCGCGAGAAAATCGTCAGCGCCCTCAACGGCCTGCAAGCCGCGGGCGACATCATCCTCAGCGTCTGGGGCGTCCGCCATGGCTACAAACTCAGGAAGGACCCGGGCGATATCAAACAGCTCACCGCCGCGCTCGTCGGAAAATTCCAATCCCGCGAACTGGCAGATCTGGCCCGTCTCCGCCAGGTGCTGGATCTATCCGCCTACCGCGGCTGTCTGACCGGCTACCTCACCAAACATTTCGGTGAAACCCTCAAGGAGCCCTGCGGCCATTGCGACCGCTGCCGCGGCATTCCCGCTAAAACGATCAAGCGTCCGAAATTACGCCGAGTTACCAACGAGGAAATTGCGTCGGTGAGAAAACTCGTCGATGAAAAGCACGCCGCGCTAAACACCCCACGGCAGTTGGCGAAATTCCTCTGCGGCATGGCCAGTCCCGCCGCCACAAGGGCGAGACTGACCCGGAACAACGCCTTCGCACTTCTGGCAGATCTCCCTTTTGTGGAAGTTCTAGCAATCGCGGAAGCGGCGTGAGGCGCGAAATAAGGAGCCACGACACTTTTGTCGTGGGGCCAATGAGAAGAAAAAGAGGATGCGCCCAAGGCACTTTACTTTTGCCCCTCATTGGCCAGGTGGACAGAAGTGTCCACCCTCCTCACTTCGCGAAGGTCGTCTTGTCGTCGGCTTCGAGATAATCGAACAGCGTGCTGGTGGCCGGATCGCAACCAGCTTCGGCACAGGCACCGATGAACCATTCCTGTTTCTCCGGATTATCGTAAGGTCGGGCGGCTTCGATGCCGTCGGACCAGGCGGTCTTTTCTTCTTCGGTCTTCGAATCACCGTTGGCATCCAACCAAGCGGCGATTTCCTCATTGGTAGATCCGGCTTCCAACTCCTTTTTGACGTCCTCACCCTTCACGCCTTTGAAGTCGAAAAGCATGTTGTCCAATGGACAGTTGAAGTGGAAATCCCCAACCGTTCCGGCGATGTCGGCGCGGCCCTTGTCCGCCATACGGGCGAGGATGGCGTAGCTGCCGGTGCGGACGCGGGGGCTGGTCGGTGCTTCTTTGCTGAGATCTTTTGCGTTGCTCATGGTATTGCGTGTGGTGTGTTAGTCCGCGGGCGGTTTTGCCCCGCGGGTCCGCTACCAAACGCTCGCCATTCACGTTGTCAAATGGCGAAACCGCACATTGCACGACCTTCAGAACGAGGCGATGAGCCAGTCGCGGAAGACCGCCTTGTCGGCAGGCAGCAGGGTGGCGACTTTTTCGCGCCGGGCGAGAATGGCGATACGGTCGGGGACTTCGATGCTGTTGGCGCCGAGTTCCGCTTCCATCACGTCCGGGAACTTCGCGGGGTGCGCCGTTTCGAGCGTGACCGTGGCGCTGCCCGGGTGGGTGGCGCGCCATTTCTGGGCGGCGAGCCAGCCGACGGCGCCGTGCGGATCGATCTCGTATTGATAGAGCGACTTCACCGTGCGGATCGCGGCGCGGGTCTGATCGTCGGAGAACGTCATGCCGGAAATCCTGCCCTTCATCGCCTCCCACGAGCCGCCGAAGAGCGCCTGCATGCGGACGAAATTGGAAGGAGCGCCGACATCCATCGCGTTGGAGATGGTCGAGACGCTGGGCCGCGGTGTGTATTGGCCGGAGCGGAGGAATTCCGGGACCACATCGTTGCGGTTGGTCGCGGCGACGAAATGATCGACGGGAAGTCCCAGCTGCATGGCGAGCAGACCGGCGGTGAGGTTTCCGAAATTTCCCGAAGGAATGACGAAGGTCGGTTTCACCCCTTCCGGGAGCTGGCGCGCGGCATGGATGTAATAGAAACTCTGCGGGACGAGGCGCGCGAGGTTGATGGAGTTTGCTGACGTTAGATTCAGGCGTTCCGAAAGCCCGCGGTCGAGGAAGGCGGACTTGACGAGCGCCTGGCAATCGTCGAAGGAGCCTTGGATTTCCAGCGCCGTGATGTTTCCGCCGAGGGCGGTGAGTTGTTTTTCCTGCAGCCCAGAAACCTTGCCCTGCGGATAGAGGATGATGACGCGTGTGCCCGGGACATTTTGGAACGCGGAGGCGACCGCGCCGCCGGTGTCGCCGGAAGTGGCGACGAGCACGGTGAGCTCGCGGTCGTCACCACGGGTGAGCCAAGCCATCAGGCGGGCCATGAAGCGCGCGCCGAAGTCCTTGAAGGCCAGGGTGGGGCCGTGGAAAAGCTCGAGAATGTGGTCGCCCGGTCCGAGGGTGACGAGCGGCGCGTCGAAGGAAACGGTGCCTTCCACGATGTCCACCAGCGCCTGCGGCGGCACATCCTCGCCGAAGAACGCATCCGCCACGGCGATGCCGATTTCCGGGAAAGTCAGCTCCCGCCAGATCTCCCAGAACGCCGGGTCTAACACAGGAAGCGTGTCCGGCATGTAGAGACCGTTGTCCGGCGGAAGGGAGCGCAGGATGGCTTCCTTGAGATCGACCTGATGCGAAGGGGTGGTGGTGGAGTGGTAGAGCACGGCGGATAGAAGCGCTAAATTTTAAGCATTAAATTCGAAACGAAGAGCTATTCTGATTAGAAAAGTTTCAAGAGGTCGTCGCGGCTCATGTCCAGATCGCGGAGGATTTTCAGTAGGATGCCGGGTCCCAATGTTTCCTTGCCATGCACCGGGACTGTGGTCTTTCGGCCGTCGGAATGTTCGAGCCGATGATGGCTACCTTTGATGCTGACTACCGAGAATCCTGTTTTGGACAGGGCCCTGATCAGTTCGCAGCCTGTGATGCTTGGAAATTGGCTCATGAAAATTAACTGCCAAATTCAGAGCGGGTCTGGATACGGGCGCAGAGGAGAAATAAGTTTTTTGCCGAATCTCAAACCTCAACGGCAACTTGTTGCACCCCCACAAATTCAGACGATGTGAATTCACCACCATCTTCGAGGCACAGGGAAATCGCTTCCTTGATCCTCAAATCCAGCTCGTCGAACGAACGCGCCTGAGTGTGGCAGCCATGAAGCGAAGGCACGCTTGCAACGAGCCAGCCTTCGGAATCCCGTTCGATGACCACGTTGAATTTCTGTTGCATGATGAAAGAGTTTAGCCGGATTTGGGATTTTTGGAACTGTTTAGTCGATCACATGCACGCCCGTCGGGTTGATCCGGGAGACGTAGGCCTGGTTCTCGATCGGGATCGCGTGGAAAACCTTGCTGATCACGTCTGCCACCTTGCGGGCGGTTTCCTCGCCTTCGCAAAGGGCGAAGACGGACGGACCGGCACCGGAGATGGAGAAACCGAGGGCACCGGCGGAGAGGGCGGCGCGCTTGGCCTTGTAGAAGTCCGGGATGAGTTTCTGGCGGCGTGGCTCGGCGATGACGTCGTGGATCGAGCGGGAAATGAGACCGTAGTCTTCTTGGATCAGGCCGCAGAGAAGACCGCCGAGGTTGCCGATCTGCTGGGTGGCGTTTTCGAGCGGGATTTCCTTTGGCAGGATTTCGCGGGCGACCTTGGTGAGGATCTCGATGTCGGGGTGGACGACGGCCGCCCAGAGGTTTTTCGGCGCTGGGATTTGGGCGAAGTCGAGTTCGTCGTTGGAGCGGATGAAAACGATGCCACCGAAAAGGCAGGGTGCGACATTGTCCGCGTGCCAAGCGCCGTCGGCCGATGCCTCACCGGCCATGGCGAACGGAAGAAGCTGCTTCTTGCTCAGGGGATTGCCGATCAACTGGTTCACGGCGAAGGCGCCGGCGACCGACGAGGCGGACGAGGAGCCGAGGCCCGAGCCGAAGGGCATTTTCTTGTGAATCTCCATCTCGATCCCGCGGTCGGTCATGCCGAGGTGCTTGAGCAGGTCGAGGGCGGCGACGCCGGCGCAGTTTTGCGCGGGGTTTTTCGGGAGCTTGCCGTTGTCGCCGGTGATTTTCGTGATGTGAAGGCCGGGTTTGTCACAATGGCGGACGACAATTTCGTCACCCGGTGAGTCGATGGCGAAGCCGAGGACGTCGTAACCGCAGGCGACATTGGCCACCGTGGCGGGGGCGAATACGCGAATTTCAGGAGAATTGGACATATTGGGAGCGCTCCCGGGGAGCGGGCGGAGTCTGCGGGCGGAACTCCCTGTTGTTCAAGTCCGGAAACCTTCAGCGCCTGATGTCGTAAACCTGGATCTTCCGGCTGAGCGGCTTCAGCACATCGGTCACCTTTTTCACGTGAAGCGGATGGGTTTCATAGGCGCGCAGGGCATCGACCGAGTCGAATCGCATGGTCAAACCGATGTCGAAAGAGTCGTCAACAATGGGCCGATCGCTCGCAAGCGGGGTGCCGGCATCGAGAAAACGGAGGCCCGGAATCATGCGGAGTTCGTCCGATGCCGCGAGCACGGTCTGGCGGTCGGTGGTATTTCCCGGGCGCTTGAGCCAGAGCAGGACGACATGATCGACGGAGCCTTGCGGGGCAGGCGGTGCGATGCTGGCGCAGGAAACGAGCGAAAGCGTGGCGGCGAGAGCTAGGAAGAGTTTCATGGGTTTGGGTGAGGTTTTCAGAAAAAGAAGAAGCGTTTTTTCTTACGCCTGTATGACCCGTCGCCCACGGAAATCACCTCCATGTGAGTGGTGGTCAGGCCTTTGTCGCGGAATCCGAGTTTCTTCGCGGCGCGGGGAGAAACGTCGAGCACGCGACCGGAAATGAACGGTCCCCGGTCATTGATGCGGATTTTCACGGACTTGCCGTTCTCGATATTGGTGACCTTCACGAGGCAGGGCAAGGGAAGCGTCTTGTGGGCACCTATGAGATGCCACGGCATGACCTTTTCGCCGAGCGAGGTGGTGCCGCGCTTGAGGCCGAAGAATTTCGACTCGTTATACCACGAGCAGGTTCCGGTTTCTTCGAAATCCAGCGCCTCCTCCACACCCATCGGCTGGTAGCTCTGGCCGCGTACGGTGTAGCCGCGGGTCTGATAGCCATCGTAGCCGCCGGGGCGGGAAAAGCAGGAGGTGCCAAACAAAACCGCCGCGCTGCAGACTGCGGCGAGGCGGAGGAGTGGGTTTTTCAGGCAGCTTGAAATCACGATTTGCGTTCGCGGATGACTTGGAGGGTGGTAGCAACCTTTTCCTTCATCTCCTTGCCGGGCTTGAACTTCACCGCCGCGCGCGCGGGGATCGGCACGTCCTTGGCCGGGTCTTTCGGGTTGCGGCCGATCTTTGCTTTCATCTCGCGGACTTGGAAAGCGCCGAAATTCCGCATCACGACGGTGTCGCCGTGTGCGAGGGAATCGGTGATCTCATCGATGAGCGTTTGGACCACTTCGAGCACGTCCTGTTGGGTGATTTCGAGACCCTTCGCGCCGAGCTGATCGGTGATTTTGATGACGAGTTCGCGTTTGGTGATGGTTGCCATGAGAAGTAGGGACAGTATTGAGAATTAAGGATGTGCGCAGATTAAAGCACGACATGAACTGAGTTGTCGCGCCTAAAATCGTGTCAATCGATGCGATTTTCATGCCATCAGCCGAAGAAACGTCCGAATGAGCGGAGAATTCAGGAAATCGTCCGAAATCGGAATGAATTTGCCGAAATCGAGAATCCGCTGCCCTTGAATGACTAACCTTCACTGCCTGATGGAGGCGTTCCGAGCACCACTTGGGTGGTCTTGAAATGAAGTTTCGCGACTTTTCCTAGAGAATCCGGCCCGTGCTTCGCGATCAGCTCGCGGGCTGCCTGGACGACCGCGTCCGAGGCTCCGAGGGGAAGTTTTACTCCGCTGGCGGCGGACGTTTTGTCCATCCAGTCGATGAACCGTTCGCGGGCGAGAATGGAGGCTGCGGCGACTGCGGTATCGGATTCTCCTTTGGTGCGTTGCTCAAGCCGGATCGTCAGTCCCTTTTCCTTGAGCGCGCGTTGGAGGATTTCCGGTCGGGCGAACTGGTCGCTCAGCGTGCGCGGACAATCCGGTCGCGCCGCCGCGAGATTCTCGATGGCGCGGGCGTGGCCCCAGGCGAGCAGCCGGTTCAGGTTTTTGAACGACGCGTGCATCGAGTTATAGCGTTCCGGTCCGATGGCGACGACCGACGTCGCGCAGCCGGGAGTCGACCGGATGATCTCCGCCAGCTTGCGGATGCGGGCGGCGCTGGTGATCCGTTTGGAATCCATGATTCCTGCATCGATCAGACGCCGTGCGATCGCGCCATCGGTATAAACTCCGGCGATGACCAGCGGGCCGAAAAAATCACCCTTGCCGCTCTCGTCGATGCCGAAGTGTGGCTCGAACTTGTCCGGCTCCAGAATTTCCTCGTACCCGAGTTTCGCCTCGCCGATGACCTCCGGCTCCAGTGTGAACCGGATGAAATCCTCCGTGTCCTTGCCTTGGATCAGCACCTTCGGACCCTTTTCATAAACCGTCACGTTCAGCTTGCCCTTCCTGGCGGAAAACAGCGCGTAGGGCTTCGTCTCGAAATCGAATCCCTGCCGGACCAGCGCCCTGCGAAGGATTTCCGCCTGGTCTGAGGTGAGCGGCGCGGTGTGGGAAGTCACTGGCGAAAAGCTCCCGATTTTCCTCGCTGGAATCAAGCCGCGATCATTCGGCCACGACGAACATGGCTCCGAATAAATTGGTGGAAACCGGTTTCGTCGGATTCACCTCCATTTTCGAGATATCACCATCCAGAAACAACGCGTTCTCGCAGCCGAGCTGAAGAAACAAGCCCGCGAAATCCCAGAAATTCACCATCTCGCCCTTGTCGGTGATCGCAAAAACCAAGCGTTTCTCCCGATCCAGACCGACGCCGTTGCGAAGCAGTTTGCTGTCCGATCCCTCGCGAAACGCGGGATGGCGCTTTCCATCGATCAGCAGCATCGGGCCGGATTGGATGCCCCAGATTTCGTTGCCGGCGGACTTCCTTTTCCACGCTTCGCAGGTTCCGACGAATGCACCTGATGAGAAGGTGCAGACGCCGTTAGGCTTCAGGAAAAAGTTGCCCGGCGCGTCCGCCGGATTGAGCGGACGGATGAGCTTGCCGTCTTGGATGTGGAGGCCGCTGGGAATTCCGCCGGGTTCGAAGATCCCGGCGTTCATGATGAATTTCACGGTTTTTCCCCGCTTGGCGAAAGCCGCCTGCACCCGATCAAAGCTGCGGTAGGGTTCGCCGGATTCATCCTTCCACACCAGACCGACTTTTTCCGGGGACACGCGGACCACCCGGAATTTCACCCCCGCCGAAACGATGCGCTCCTCCGTGATCTCCGCATTCAGAACGCCGGAAATGATCAGAAACAATGCCAGTGCGGAACGGATCACTTTTCCGGAATCGCGTCGTAGACCTGCTCCAGCGACAACACCGTGTAAGCGGTGACCAGCACCGGATTGGACTCCATCCAGCGGGCGTTTTCATTCACCCACGAGCCGTCCTCGCGCTGGGTGGCGAGGATTTTTTCCCCGAGTTCCTTGCGCCAGTCGGCTTCCTTGCCGTTGTCGAGCTTGAGGCTGGTGACGTTCGCCGCGGTGAGGGCCTTGGACATGGTCTGATAGTAATAGTAGAGCCCCTGCGTGCCCATGCCCGGGTTTTCATCGATGGTGTAGTTCTTTCCGAGCCACTCCTTCACCGCGATCACGCGCGGGTCGTCCGCGCTGACCTTGGCATAGACGAATGACAGGAGGCCCGCGTAGGAAATGGAGCCATACGAGCGCAGCGCGGTGCGGCCGTCCGGCAGCTTCTCCTCGCCCGCCTTGGTTTCGTTAGGGCCGTAGATGAAGCCGCCCTTGTTCTTCGCGTCGTCCGACGCCCACTCGCGGTCATTGGTGGCTTCGAGATTCTGGCAGCGTGAAAGGAATGAAACCGCAGCATCCCAGTCGAGGTCGGGTTGGTCGCCGTGTTTGCCGTCTTCGATGACTTCCTTGGAAAGCGCCAGCGCTTCGATGGCCAGATAGGTGTTGGACATGTCCGAGCGGTCGTTTTTCGAACCGTAGCCGATGCCGCCGTCGTTCGGGTTGTCGGTTTCCTTTTTCTTGTCGATGTCCCATTGCTGGTCGATGAGATGCTTGCGCGCCTTCACGATGGCGGGCTCGTATCCTTCGCGGCCGGACGACACCATGGCGGTCACGGCGGTTGCGGTGTTATAAACCGTCAGTCCGCGGTTGTAGATACCGCCGTCCTCCTTCTGTTGGGCGATGAGCCAGGTGAAACCCTTTTCAATGTGCTCCGGAAACGCGGCCTTGCGGTCCAGATTCGGATCGCGGGTGGCGGCGGTCAGCGCCAGCGCGGTGAACGCGGGCAGCCCTTCGTCATCCCAGTTTCCGCCGGGTTTCTGCTGGGTTTTCAGCCACGCGTTGCCGCGGGCGATGGCCTGGCGCATTTCCTGTTTGAGGGATGTGTAGCGGGCCGGGTTCGTTTCGGCCGCACTGCCGGCGGCGGTGCCGAGGATGATCAGGGTGGAAAGGAGTTTCATGGTTTTGGAAGGGGTTTTGCGTGCTGATAGGGTGAGATGATCACGGTGATATTGGTTCCCAACCCGGGAACCCGTTTCGGAAAGGGCGTCCAGACATCGTCGTTGTCGTGGTCCTCGCCCGGATAGTTGATGAGAGAGGACATCGCCATGAAAATGGCGGCGACGTCACCGCTGGTTTCGGGAAGGAATTTTCCTCCTTCGAAATCCGATCCGCCGTAAACCCACGGACCGGCGGGCATGGAGGAGGATTTCACGCCGTGCTGGATCCATTCGTTGATGGAATTCCGCCGGACCTTGCCGTTGTCGGTCCATTCGACCTCGATGTTGATCCGGGCGCCTGCCTTGATCTCGGCGGGGACGTCGGGGACCTTGCTGGAAAGTCCTCCGGTTTCGTTGGGCAGGGGATAGAGTTCGCGCGACGCCGGGTAGCGGAGCAGGGTGAAGGCGAGGTTGAGGTGGAGCGGTGAGATCTCCGTGGCGAGCAGTGCCTCGTGAAGCTTTCCCTTCTGGTTGACGATGAGGTATTCCAGCAGCCCCTCCGTCATGTTCACCTGCGTCGGAAAACGGATCTCGCGGGTTTTCTCGTCGAAGGTCACCAGGCCGATCTGATAGCGGGTGTCATCGAGTTTTTTCACCGATGGCTTGGCCGCCTCCTGCGTCTGCTCCGGAGAGGCGGGTTCTGCGGGTGGCGTGTCCTGGGCCAGCGCCAGCGAGACGCAGGCAGGGAAGAGAATGAGGAAGCGGGGAAGCATTTGGGTTTGCCAGTTCGGTGGGCGGATGAAAACCGGACTCCGGAGGGAAACGTCCCGGAAGCGCGGAAACTTAGGAACATTTGTGTTACGGCTTCTTTTTCGGCGGCAGGTTCAGACCGGTGGCGAACTCGCTCCAGCAAAGCCGGGTGATCCGGAAATTGAGCGCCGACTGTGCATCCTCGCCATCGGCAGGAACCGCCGGAGGTGTGTAGGCGGTGGAAGTGCTCAGCTGGCTGCGCACGAGCAGGAAAACGGTTTTCAGCACCTCGCCGCGGAGCGCTTCAGGTTTCTCCACGGTGAAGGACAGGACCTCGGTGGATGATGGCTTCTTGGTCGATCCCGCGAGCCAGAGGGCGACGGGAGCAGGGCCTTTGGCCGAGTTGCTGGTTTTTCCGGCGGTGACGGTTGCCTTGACCTTCAGGATCCCGGAGGACGCCGCCTCCAGATCTTTGGCGACACCTTCGAGGATGGGTGTCAGGGTTTTCGCGTTTTTCTTCCCCGTCCCGGCATTCAGAACGATGGAAATGGTAGCCTCGGGCTTCGAGTTCCAATCCGGCAAGGTCGGACGCAGCCGCTTGATCGCGGAAATCGCTGTCGCGGCCTGGGCATCGTCCGGTTTGGTCAAATCGATCACCCGTTCCCACGCCAGCAGCGCCCGCTGGAATTCACCTCTCTCCTCCAGTGCCGTCGCCAGCTCGATCATGTGCGCGGAACCCTGCGGCGACAGCTCACCGTAGCTCTGCAAGATCAGCGGCGTCGTCAGATCGCCCACATCCACCTGCGGCTTCGGCGGCTCGACCGCCGGTGGGGGCGGCTCCGGCTCGGGCACCACGGCGGGCACCGAAATCGCATCCTCCACTTCTTCCGTATGTGGCAATGAGGACTCGATCCGGATCTTCGCCATCGCCAGCTCTCCGGCGGTGGGAGGCGTCACGAAATCCATGCGCCGCGTGTTTTTCCACCAGACTCCTCCGACCACCGCGAGGACAAGCAGAACGACCACTGGAATAGGAATTCGCACGGCCGCAACGTGGCGCGGTCTCCCGCCGCCGGAAAGTGGAAATCACGCGTTCCTCCGAAAAAACAAGACACCCCGCTCGGATAACCGGGCGGGGTGTCTTGAGGAAATGATCTCTGCGGATCAGTTTTTGCCGGCGCTCTTCACGAGGAGAGCGCGCTTGCCGACGCGTTCGCGGAGGTAGTGCAACTTCGCGCGGCGGACTTTGCCACGGTTTGTCACTTCGATCTTCGCGATACGGGGAGTGTGCAGCGGGAAAACACGCTCCACACCTTCACCGTAGGAAATCTTGCGGACGGTGAACGCGGCGTTCACACCGGAACCACCACGAGCCAGCACGATACCAGCGAAGATCTGGATACGCTCTTTGCCACCTTCAACAACGCGGCAATGAACCTTCACGGTGTCGCCGACGTTGAATTCGGTGACATCCTGTTTCAATTGCTCTGACTCGATCTTCTTAATGATATGCATGGGGTCCTCCTTCGCGGAAAATGAATGTGCTGCCAGCGGTGTCTGTGCGGTGTGCCCTGACGCGCGGGGCGGGAGAGCTAGTGGATCTATTTCGCAAATGCAACCGCGAAATTGATCGAAATTCAGTGTTTTCCATAAACCGCCGCCGGATCGAACGACTTTCCGCCGCCCGTCTGCTCCAATTTCGCCTTATCCGTGCCCGCTCCGGTTGTCACCTTGCGGTAAAAACACGAGTTCCGGCCCGTGTGACAAGCCCCCGCGCCGATCTGCTCCACGAACAAGACCAGCGCGTCCTGATCACAATCCGTGCGGATCTCCACCACCTTCTGGATGTGTCCCGAAGTCGCACCCTTGTGCCAGAACTCCTTGCGCGAGCGCGACCAATACACCGCCTCGCCGATCTCCAGCGTCCGCCGCAGCGATTCCTCGTTCATGTAGGCCAGCATCAGCGGCTCCTTCGTCGTCGCGTCCATCGCCATCGCCGGGATCAGCCCGTCCGCGTCGAATTTCGGGGAAAAGTCCGCACCTTCCTCGATCTCCGCCTTCCCGCCCCGCGGGGCAAACACGTTTCGCGTATCCATGCGCGGAACCTGAAACCACCCCCGGACCCTGTCCAGCCCCCATTTTAGTGGGAGGCCGAAACCCTTGCCTCCCCTCAGGCGTAACCTTATCCCTTACCCATGAAAGACATCCTCACACGTCGTTTCGTCATCGCCCTCGGCCTCCTCAGCCTCGCCGCGCCCCTCGCTTTCGGAAAGGAAACCACCGCCGGCGGCCAGATCAAGCCGGGCGAGGTCTGGCTCGACACCGAAGGCAACCGCATCAACGCCCACGGCGGCGGCATCCTCCACCACCAAGGCACCTACTACTGGTACGGCGAGATCAAGGAGGGCAAAACCTACCTCCCCGACGTCAACAAATCCTGGGGCGGCACCCGCGTCGACGTCGTCGGCGTCTCCTGCTACTCCTCCAAGGACCTCGTCACTTGGAAAAACGAAGGCAACGTCCTCCCCGCCGTCCCCGGCACCGATCTCGATCCCAAGCTCGTCCTCGAGCGCCCCAAGGTCATCTACAACGCCAAGACCAAGAAATTCGTCCTCTGGTTCCACAGCGACAGCACCAACTACGCCGCCGCCAAGTTCGGCGTCGCCACCAGCGACACCCCCGCCGGCCCCTTCGCCTACCACGGCAGCTTCCGCCCCCACGCCGGCATCTGGCCCGTCAACATCACCGAGAAGGATAAAAAGGACGAAAAAAGCCCCCTCGTCAAAAGCCACGCCGAAGGCCAGGGCGTCCGCGACATGACACTCTTCGTCGACGACGACGCCAAGGCCTACGTCTTCGCCGCCTCCGAGGGAAATCCCACCATGCACGTCTCCGAGCTCACCGACGACTACCTCAAGACCACCGGCAAATACATCCGCATTTGCGAAGGCCGCTCCATGGAAGCGCCCGCCGTCTTCAAGCGCGAGGGCAAGTACTACATGATCGCCTCCGGCTGCACCGCCTGGGCCCCCAATGCCGCCCGCTCCGTCGTCGCCGACTCGATCTGGGGCCCGTGGAAAGAACTCGAAAACCCCTGCAAGGGCGACAAGGCGGACATCTCCTTCTTCTCCCAGTCCACCTACGTCCTCCCCGTCGCCGGCAAGCCCGACACCTTCATCTTCATGGGCGACCGCTGGATCAAGGACGACCTCGCCGACTCCCGCTACATCTGGCTCCCCATCACCTTCAAGGGCAACCAGCCCGAGATCCGCTGGCAGGACTCCTGGTCCCTTAAATAAATAGTGCCGGATTCGGGCCGTCTTGAAAACCACCGGCCGCGGATCAGGAATACGGATGAAGGGCACCTGCTGGCGCATGATGCCGCCCTTCGTCCGTCCGGGGCTCTTAGTCCGGGGTCTTGCCGGAAGTGCCGTGCTCCGCATCCAGCAGATCCAGCACCGCGAGGCCGTTTTCCACGGAACCTCTGGCGGCGAGGGCGCGGAAGCGGGTTTCCGCATCGAATTCCACGATGCTGATCGTCGCGAGTTCCTCCATCAGCTTGTTCACGCTGATATCGCGGTGCTTGGCCAGCTGGCGCAGGCGGGCGTGTTTGTCGTCGGGCAGGCGGATGGTGAGTGTGCTCATGACAGTGTGGATAGAAATTGTCCGGGGTTCAGGATTTGAAGACCGGGGAAGCGCAGTTCCCCGTGCCGGAGGTCTTTGAGGTTGTTGCTGACGATGGTTCCGGCGGAGCCTGCCAAGGCGAGTTCGATCAGATGGTTGTCGGCCTCGTCCGGGAGATTGGGACGCCAGAGGAAATAGACCTTGATCCAATCCGTGACGGAAAGAAACGCGTCGAAAAGAATCTGCCGCTCGTTTTCCGACACCGGACTTTTTGACATCAACTCGGATCGGCCGAGCAGATCTTCATATTCGTGAAACAAGGCAGCCCCCATGATCGGGCGTGCTTTGCCCAAGAGGCAGGCCCTGAGAACTTCCCGGTTTTCTCCCGCTGGGCTCAGGATCGCTGAGATGAAAACATTGGTGTCCACGACGATTCGGGGTGGCATGAGTTTTGATAGCGCATGTGCTGGCATTTTGCCAACTCTGAATTGAGGTGCACCATTTCTTCCATCGTCCGCTCCGCAGGCGGCATTCCTCTCCGCCGGGATTCACCCTCCGGACCTGCAGAGGGCATTCCGGCCGGCGGGAATGCCCTCTTCCGACCTGCAGGGGGCATTTCTCCCGACCGGAATGCCCCCTACAGCTCCGGAGAGGCCGTTTTACCCGGCCGGAATGCCGTCTTCCGGCCTGAAGAGCCGCTTTTTGGTTCATTTCGGCACTATTTCGCCAACTTTTGTGGAAATAACATCTAATGCTAACGATTTGCTTCCCGTCCGGCGTTAAATCGGCAGTCTCCTATCACGTCAGAAAAAACAACCACCACCATGCCATCACGACGCCTGCCCAACACCCAAGTCACCGTCCTGCGCACCCTCACCGCCGCGCGCGACGCATGGAAGCAATTCCCCACCGACCGCCTCATCACCTCCGCCCACTGGGCCAAGCTCGACGACGCCGCGCCCGCCAGCTTCCTGAACCGCCTCCTCAAGGAAACCGGGGATGTCCAGACCGCCCTCGCCGCCCAGGCTCCCGCCACCAGCGCCCTCACCGAGGCCATCGACCGGCTGGCCCTCCATATCAGCCACTTCCATCAGGTCTATGACCTCGGCGTCGCCCGCGGCGTCTTCACCGCCGCCGGCCGCGCCCACTACGACCGGGACTTCACCGCCAGCACCCTGCCGGACCTCAGCACCATCCCCGCCATCCTCGCCGCCGGAGCGCGGATCGCCCCCGGCGAGGCCGCCCGCGCCACTGCGGAAGGCGCGGCCCACGTCCCCATGGCCCTTCCCGGCGCCGCCCAGGTCGCCGCGCTCCATGCGGATGCCGCCGCCAAGCGCGCCGCCTCGGAAACCGCCAAGCTCACCACCGACACCGAGCAAGGCCAGGCCGCGGGACTCTATCCGGAAGCCCACGCCCTCGCCGTCAGCATCCTCAACACGGTCGAGTTCCAGCTCTCCGAGCGCCCGGAACTCGACGCTCCCGGCCGCCGCCGCATCGCCCGCGCCTGGGGCGCCGTCTACGTCAATGACGACGGCACCGTCAGCGAGGAACCCGTCCCGCAACCCTGACCTCCATCCGCGAGATCCCGCACGGACTCCTGCGGAACGAACTGTGAAACCAGCCGGAACGATGAAACCTCCCGCCCCACAAAAGACCCGTCGTTGGCGGTTGATGGTCATTCTGTCCTCATCGGCCCTGGTGGTGGCGATCGACCTGTTTTCAACGGCTGCGTTTTTTGCCTGGCAGCCGCATGCCGGTGGCTGGAATTGGTATGAGATGATGCGGGACGCGGGTCTCAGGCGTTCCGATTCCATCAGCGCCCGCTCCGGGATGATTCACGACCAGGCATTCCGCGCCTCGCTGGCGGGCATTTCCGAGGGTGAGTTGGAGCGGCTGTTCCCCGGCACCTTTTACAAACTCCAGAGCCCTCCGCCTTCGGCGAAAAGGAATCAGGTTTACTACATCGACAGCTACTTCCAGTCCGAAACCGGAGCCCATCTCCGCGGGCCGTGCTGGATCGCCATTTTTGAGGACGGCCGGCTGATCAGCCTCGAATATGACAAGGGGATCTGAGCCTGGCATGGGCGGCCGAGGCGCTACGGGGCCTTGGGCGAGAGCCGGCGGGTGGTGATGTTTACCTTGAGGCTGCTGCCGACTCCGGACGGACCGTGGTAACCGCCGCTCACCGGCATGACGCCGCGCGGGTGGTGGCTGACGCCGACGGCGATGTGGCCGGGACCGACGCGCCTGCCGATGGAGGGGTCGTAACCGGTCCAGCCGTGGTCGGGGAGATAGATTTCCGCCCAGGCGTGGGTCGAGCCGCGGCCGACCTTGGAGTTCGCGCTTTCCAGGTAGCCGCTGACGAAGCGGGCGGGGTAGCCGAGGGAGCGGCTGGTCTCGATCATGAGCACGGCCATGTCGCGGCAGGAGCCAGTGGCGAGACGGAGGGTCTCGGCGGGGGACTGGACGCCGCTTTCCTCGCGCCGGTTGTATCCGATGACGCGGTGGATGAGGATGGCGAGGTCGTCGAAGATGGCGCTGGTTTTCCCCGGTGAGGGGGCGAGGCCGGTGGCGGTGAACCATTGGCGGAGCTGGGCGACCTCGGGAGGGTAGATATACTGGAGATAGGGGGTGGCCACGAGCTGCTCGATGCCGGAGACGAGCGAGGGGTGGGGGACGAAGATGGGCGGCAGCTTGTCCTTGGGCGCGGGGGGAACGCTGATGGTGAACTCGCTATGGATGCGGAGCTCGGTGGCGACTTCCCGGAACTCGGCGTGGGCGATGGAGTTGTCCAGCATGTCCCGGTGCCAGCGGATGGTGGAGGCCGGGGTGGTCTGGAGGCTCATGGCGCTGAGCAGGACGTCGTGCCCCTCGCGCGGCCGCAGGACCAGCCGGTGGGGCAGGAACTGGACGGGCTGGGAGTAGGTGTAACAGGTCTCGTGAATGAGATGGATCTGCTCCCACGTCTCCTGCGGGGCGTCGAAGAGTTTCATGATGAAGGCGGACTACAGCAGGGCGATGGCCTCGTTTGCCTCGGCCAGCGTGTCGCGGGTAATGGCTACGAAGTCCGTGTCCGTGCATTCGCACGAGACGATGCTGGCGGTGAGTTCGGGATTTCCGAAGATGGTGCAAACGGCGGCGTCCGCGGCATCCCGGCCGGTGGCGATGCGGACAAGACCGTTGAGCGGGGCGAGGCGGGTGGCGTCGAAGAAGTACCACCAGCCGCCGATGAAGACCTCGAAGCAGGCGTGGAAGTCCGGCGGCTCGAGGCGGTAGGCGTAGCAGGTGGCGTAGCGCGCCGGAATATTCATGGCGCGGCAGAAGGTGATGGCGAGGTGGGCGAAGTCGCGGCAGACGCCCTGGCGTTGGTCGAGGGTGTCCAAGGCGGACGAGGTTTCGCCGGAGCTGCCGCTGACGTAGGCGACGTTTTGATAGATCCAGTCGCTCACACCAATGGCGATGGCGTAGGGCGTCTGCAGGTGGCCGAAGAGTTCCTGGGCCTGCTCGCGGATGCGGTCGGCTTGGCAGTAGCGGCTGGGAAAGAGGAAGGGGATAGCGTCCGGGTGGAGCTCAGAAGGGCTGTCGACGTAGAGGGAGTCCACGGGGACGATGCGGACGGAGGTGGTGACATCCGCCTGGTAGTTGATCTTGAGCTGGCCGGGATTGACGGTCTTGAGGCGTGAGAAGCGGTTCATGCCTCCGGCGAGGGAGAACTCTTCGGTTTCCACAAAGGGGGTGACGAGGAGTGACTCGTTCAGGATTTGCTGGCCGCCGGTCTCAATGCATTTGAGGGCGAAGAGGAAGGTGGCGGGGTCTTTGAGGGTGTAGTCGAGTTCGCAGGAAACTTTGAAATTCATGGTGGCAGGGGTAAGGGAATGGGAGTGAGAGGGGGCGGGAGCACTCACGTGCAACCGCGGATGAGGAAGAGTCCGAGGAGGACAGGGACAGGAATGCCGATGAGCCAAAGCAGGATCCAGCCCACTTTTCCGGATTGATGTTTGAAATAGCGGGCTCCGGTCAATGCGGGTGATGGGTTTGTTTTCATGATGCGGAATTCATCGCAGGCGCTGTGCCATGGTGCTGTCACGACCAGAAGTGACTGAAAAACAAGGGTCGGAATGGTGATCCGGAACTTGGGAACCCCCGGGATCTGGCAAGCTGCAACCAGGAGGGATTGCAAAATGCGCGAGACGGGATGCGGCGGTTTTACTCCGTGATGAGGGGGCGCGGGAGGTTGACAGTGGCGCGCTCGACGGCCTCCGCCACGGTGGTGACGACTTCGTCCGCGCCGGAGTCCCGGAGCAGGGTGGAGGGGTCGGAGGCTTTTTCGGGATTCCCCCACAGACCGACGATGATCTTGAGGTCAGGGAAGCCGGAGCGGAGCTTGGACGTGAGGTAGCGCGCCTGGCTGATCGAGGTGGGGGCGACGACGGAGATGCAGACGACGGATGCCTTGGTTTCCCGGACCCAGCCGACGAGTTCTCCGGATACCATCTTGGAGGAGGCGTTGCGCGCTGGGTGGCCGCTCTGACGGAGGAGGCGGACGAGCATTTCGCCGGCGAGTTGATCGCGGTAGGCTCTGGCGGGGACGCAGGCAATACTGGCTTCCGCATCGATTTCCGGAGTGACGGGGGCGGCTTCCTCGCGGAGTTCGAGTTCGTCGAGGATGTCGCTCAGTCCGCTTTCGATGAAGTCGAGTTGCTCGGTTTCCAGAAGTCCGAGGCGGTGGTCGGTCTCGGCGGCGGTGATGACGGGGATGAGGACGGAGTCGAAGAGCGAGGCTTGGGAATTGTTCTTCAGGTAGGTGTCCACGAGCTCCATCTCGTCGTGCTCCCCGGCCCGGTGCAGGCGGTGGTAGCAATCCTCGGCGGGAGTGAGCGGTTCCTCGTCGCTCAGCACGATGCTGAGGAAGGCCAGCCGCGGAATGTGCCGTCCCATGACGACGAGGCAGACGGTGAGGGGCGTGGCCAGGACGAGTCCGACCGGTCCCCACAGCCAGGTCCAGACCAAGGCCGCAACGATCAGCGCGATGGGGGTGACGCCGGTGCTGGATCCGTAGAGCCATGGCTCCATCACGTTGTTGCTGAAAAGTTCGAGCAGGACGAAGAGCCCCACGGTGAGGGCGGGTGCCATCCAGTCGGGCGAGACGGCAAGCGATAGAAGGATGGGAAATGCTGCGGCGATCCATGGTCCCACATAAGGGATGAAGCGCAGCACGGTGGAGAGGGCTCCCCACAGGATGGCATTGGGCACGCCGATGAAATAGAGGCCGATGGCCACGGGGATGCCGTAGGTGACATTGACCACCAGCTGCATGAACAGGTATTTCGACACCCTGAAGCCGGCGTCGTCCATGGCCCTGGACGTCGCGCTGATCCTGCCTTGGCCGATCAGGCGGATCATCCGGTTCCGCAAATCCTCGCGCTGGAGCAGCATGAAAATCAACAGCAGCAGGACCAGCCCTGCGGTGCCCAAGGGGCCGAGCACCGGAGCCAGCACCTCTTGGACGAACTGGACTCGCTCGTCCTTGCCGCTGACGACTTCGACGGGCATCGGCTTTTGCTCCGGATCTTTCATCTCATCCGTCTTGAGCCGGGATTCGTTGCCCTCGGCTCCTGGGAGATCTTTCTTCAGCTCGTCCAAGGTCCGTGAGATTTTTGAGAAAGGTCCTTCATCAGGAACCTGGATGGACCGCAGCTTGGTGCGGATGTTTTCCTTATATCCGGGCAATTGGTTCGCCAGGTCCACGGCCTGCCGCGTCAGCACCCACCCCGCCGCACCGGTGGCGGCGAACATCATGGCCACCACGAAAAGTACCGCGCCGACCCTGCCAAGCCAACGCTGCAACCGCGTGACCAGCGGTGCGAGCATGAAGGTGAGCAGCGCCGCGAGAGCAAGCGGCACCAGCAGTTCCCGCCCGAAATAGAGCGTGGAGATGATAAACGCGCTGAGAAGTACGTTGGAAATAGTCGCCAGCGATTCGGCTGGCGACACTTTTTTGGGAGGGATGGCCATGGGGATCTACGGAATCCGGTTCACACAGACTGCTCGAATTTTTCCAGCGAGGCGATGTGATTCAACACGGGGGGCAGCAGATTCTCGCGGATCATTTCCTTGCAGTCGGTCATCACCCCTTCATCGAGCAGCGCTGCTTGGTAATCCTTCAGACCTGTTTCCTCGCCTTTTTGAAGCGATTCGATGGCCGACCCCATGCCGAAGAGATTCGCCGCACCTTGGACCGCGGTGGCGAAAAGGCCCCACGCTCCGGAATCCTTTTCCGGCTCACCCCCCATTTCCCGGACATTGGCGGAAAGCAGGGTGGCGGAGCGCGCGTGTTGCGAGCGGATTTCACGCAGCCCGGCGGCGACGGGCGAGCCGGAGTATTTCTCGATCGCCTGAGCATAGGTTTCCACGGCGGAGAGTTCGCCGCGCAGGAGGCGGTTGCAGACGCTGATGCAGTGGTCGGAGTTTTCGGAGATGGGATTCATGGTTTTCGGAGGTTAGGCAGTTTCCATTCGCAGGTTGAATGCCACTCCCGAAATGATTGGAAATCAACGGATCTGACGAAGTTTGGTGGTGGTTTTGCAACGGGTATCTTGCGGGTGAATGCGAATTGCAATGGAGGCGCGAGGTGAGAGTCGAAGCGGAGGGGTAATGAATTCCTCGAAACCGGGAGGAAATCGCCATCCGGTGTCGGATTGGTCACGGTGGATTTTTGGCGCGTTCAAGTGATTGACAGCCAATTTATTGAGTTTTGCGCGGTCTTCGGAAGATCTAACGAAGAAATCCCGGAATTTGATTGACCTCCGAGCCGTATAACCATTAGGTTTTACCTAAAGATGCCCTCCTCGCTCCATTTGAAACTCCCGCTGGGTGTCGCTATTTGTGCGGTGTCCTTGTTTTCAGCGGGTTGCGGAAAAAAAGAGGACCCATCGGTCTGGTGGCAGGGCGAGCAGGAGCGCACGACCCTCAGCCAACAGCTCGAACTCAAAAACTTCCGCTACGATCAAGCCTCCACCAAGAGTTTTGATGAACTCAAGAAGGTCAGGACCGCGTTGAACGAAAGCAATGGTCGGCTGGAATCCCTGAGGGCACGACGGGAGTTGGCACTCGATCAGCTGGACTCCCTTCGGTCCCAGTGGGCCGGCCTGCGCGAAGCCACCGTCCGGACCCAGCGCCAGCAGGCCATGGGCAGGACATTTGAAAAGCTCGCCCTGCCTTCGGGGCGGCAGTTTGAAAAGGTTTCAGTTTCGGCCATCACCGATTCCGGCGTGACCATCCGCCACACCGATGGCATGGCCCGGCTGCGCTATGCGGACCTCGATCCCGAGCAGCGGGTGTTTTTCGGCTTGGACGGAGATCTGGCCGCCGCTGCCCATGAGAAGGAGGCCTTGGATGCCGTGGCATACGAAAACTGGATCGACAGCCAGATGGCGGCAAACCGGATGAGTGAGGAAAAAACTTCCCAAGCGTCGCAACGCGAGGAAATCGCGGCCCGCCAGAAACGCTCGGATAGCGTGGCGCAGCAGATCGCCTCCGCGAACTCACGCGCTCTCGCCCAACCGGCGAAATCGGTCGGTTCCGGTTCCTACTCCAACTACCGGTACCGGACCTATCGCTCGTCCTACTACAGTCCCGTTTATTATTCCTATCGGAATCCCTGCTATTACAATTATTGCAGCCCGCGGCTGAATGTTTACCCGAAATTCCCGGCCCAGCCGCGAACGATGAACACCCGCTACTATTCTCCTTCACCGACCACCGTTCCCCGGTCGAGATCCATAGCTGACACCACCATCCGATCCATCCCATGAGGTTTTCCCGCGTTTCCTGTTCACTGATTGTTCTCCTATCCGTTTGCTGCGCTTCATGCAGCGATGATCCCAAGCTGGTGGAGAAGAGAGAAAAACAAAAAGCCGAGATTTCCCGGTTGAAAGGGGAGCTGGCCTTGATTGATGAGAAGCTGAAAAACCTCCCGCCCGACGTGTCCGGGCAGCTGGATGAGGCCAAAAAACTCTCGGAAAAGCAAACCGCCGAAGTGGCGGCACTTGAAACCGAAGTGGCGGACCTTGAAGCCAAGAAGCGGTCGCTGCAGGGCGAGTTCGAGGACTATCAGGCGAAGTATCAGGTCAAGTAAGCTCCCACCTTTTTCGATATGTCATTCAGTGATATGATGTCCAGCGGCCGTGGTCCCGGTGTGATCGGGATGGTGATGGCGCTCGTGGTTCTTCTTGGTTTCGGAGTTCTGTTCCTGTTCGCTTTCGACGAGGGATTCCAGGGAGGCGATCAATCGATCGAGTCCGTCATCGCCGCCCAAGGGCGGGAAATCATCAATTACCAGAACGTGGCGGACTCCGGCAGGAAGTCGCTGGCTCTGGCTCCGGCCCGGCTGGAAAACTCCAAGGAGCTGACGCGCTTGAAACGTGAAAATCAGACGCTTCAGGAGAACATCACCGCCCTTCAAGAAAAGGTCTCTGCTGGAAAAGCGGATCTGGTCAGCAGGAATGAAGCCTTCGAAGGCTACAAGGACGAATACCGTGCCTATGTCCGGGGCAAGGCCAAGGGTGAAACCATGGTGAAGCTGGAGACTGTTTCCGGAATCGTTTATAAGAACGTCAACATCCGCGAGGTCAGCGCGATCGGCATCCAGATCCGCCACGATGATGGTCAGAAGCGCATTCCTTTCGAGGAACTGCCGGAAGAAATGAAGGATCATTTCCAGTTCGATGCGAAGCAGAAGGAAGAGGCGCTCGCCGCCGAATCCGCGGGGCGGGAGGAGCATGAGGCCGCCGTCGCCGTTTCCGACAAGCAGGCGGATCTGGATCTCGCGGCGAAACGGGTCAAGGATGCCGAAGCGGCGAAGATCCAGGCGACCCGCACGATCGCCATCAAATCCAACCGGATCAAGGAGCTGACCCAGGACATCGAGAGGCTGAATGATGCGATCCTTGTCGAAAGCAAAAAGACCGTCAGCCGGGCCTCGATCCTCCGTGGCGAGATCGCGGGCAAGCGGCGTGAAATCGCGGAGTTGAGCTCCCAGATTTCGAGTCTCAAAACCCAGATGTAACCTTCCGAAAACAAGACATGATATCCTCCGACGACAATTCGGGAATCTTCACTTTCCTGGTCGGGATAATCATTCTGGTGATGGCCGGGGTCGGGTTGTCCATCCTGATTGACCGCCGCTTCCAGTTTTCCAGTTCGGTCGGTGAGACCCAGCGGGAGATTCACGCCGGTGATTCGGATCTCTACGATCTCAGGGCCAGGATCGAGGAGCGTTCCCGTGAGTTCAGCGAATCCGGGCTGAGGCTTCAGAACGATGACAAGGATTACAAACAGCTTTCCTCCCGATTGGAAACCTTGCGCGGGCTCGGGTCGGTGCTGGTGAAAAACCGCGAGGAGCTTCAGGCCGAAGTCGCCTCGCTGGATGAGAAATTCTCCCGCTATCGTTCCAACTACCGGCGCAAGACATGGGCGGCGGCGGTCGGTGAAAAGCTCGGAAACATCACCATCCGCAGCGGCCGGGAATACCGTGAGGCGACCATCACCCGTGTGACCGAGGTAGGGCTGGAGATCCATCATGAAAACGGGATCGCGCGGATCCAAGGCCCCGACCTGGATGCCAGGTTTCAGGATCGCTTCCAATGGAATGACGAGGACCGCCGGCAGCGGCTCAAGGAAGAGCATGAGAATCTCAAAAAACTGGACGCGAAGCCTGATGATTCCGGAGAGCCGGCGGAGGATGGAAATGAGTTGGTTTCGAACGACACGGTGAGCGCCTCCAGAAAGGCCGCCGCCGCACGGAAAGGTGCCGCCGTTGCGGATGCCGAAAAACTCAAGGCCCTGCGTCAGGCCGTCATCGCATGGCGGCTGAAAGTGAGCAAACTGAGCAGCGACAGGAATGAGGCGATGTCACGGGCGAGCTATGGAAACAACACCTCCGTTCCCGGCAGCCTTGAGACATGGGAGGCGCGGGCCGCGCGGATCGGGAAGGATCTCAGCCGTGCGAAGGCGGCCTTGGTGATCGCCAAGTCGGATCTGGGGATGGTGGCTCCTAACGACTCCCTGCTGCTTGCGCCGGAAGAGCAGCCCTGACTGCCATTTCGGCAATACACCAAAATCCGGGTTGCCCTGCGGCGGGCCTTGCCCTCAAGTCCAGACGTGCGATACGAACCGATTTCTCCCGAGTTTTTCATCCGTAACCGCGAGAACCTGCGCGGCCTCCTCAAGCCGAACAGCATGGTCATCCTCCGTGCCAACGACATCTATCCGACGAATGCCGACGGAACGATGCCCTTCAAGCAGAACAGCGACCTATTCTACCTCACCGGCGTCGATCAGGAGGACACCACGCTCGTCCTCATGCCCGATGCCGTCGATCCCAAGGAGCGGGAGATCCTCTTCGTCAAGGAAACCAGCGAGCTCATCGCCATCTGGGAAGGCGACAAGCTCGACAAAAAACAGGCCAGCGCCGCCACCGGCATCGAGCGCATCGAGTGGGCCCATTCGTTCGACGGCTTCCTCCACCGCATGGTGCCGCAGGTCGAGCACATCTATCTGGCCACCAACGAGCACCTCCGCGCCAGCGTCGTCGTGGAAACCGCCAACGCGCGATTCATCAAGGACTGCCAGGCCCGCTACCCGCTGCACCGCTACGAGCGCCTCGCCCCGCTGCTCCACCGCCTGCGGATCACCAAGGATCCCGAGGAAATCAAGCAGCTCCAGCGCGCCTGCGACATCACCGAGGCCGGCTTCCGGCGCTTGCTCGGCTTCATCAAGCCCGGCGTCGGCGAGTGGGAGATCGAGGCCGAGCTCCTCCACGAATTCGTCCGCCGCGGCTCGCGCGGGTTCTCCTACGCGCCCATCATCGGCACCGGGAAAAACGCCTGCGTCCTCCACTACGTGGAAAACGACAAGGTCTGCCAGGACGGCGACATGGTCCTCATGGACGTCGCCGCCGAGTATGCCGGCTGGGCCTCCGACCTCACCCGCACCGTCCCCGTGAACGGGAAATTCACCAAGCGCCAGCGCGCCGTCTACGACTCCGTGCTCCGCGTCTTCCACGCCGCGAACGACATCCTCCGCCCCGGCAACACCCCCATGGAATACCAGAAGCAGGTCATCGAGCTCATGGAGCGCGAGCTCGTCCACCTCGGCCTCTTCACCGCCAAGGAAGCCAGTGCCCAGGGGCCGGACAAGGCGCTCGTGAAGAAATATTTCATGCACGGCACCTCCCACCACCTCGGGCTCGACGTCCACGACGTCTGCCCCCCGCACGAACCGTATGCCGAGGGCATGGTCTTCACCATCGAGCCCGGCATCTACATCCGCGAGGAGGGAATGGGCGTCCGTTTGGAAAACGACGTCATCATCGGCAAGGACAAGAACTTCGACCTCATGGGCAACATCCCCATCGAAGCCGACGAAATCGAAGCACTCATGAACGCCCGCCGGAGCTGATTGGAAAATCGGCCCGGGACCTGCTAAGCAGCCCGCCACATGATTGGAATCGTATTGGGATCGGGGCTCGGGCCATTGGCGGACGCGGTGGAAGTGGAACGCGAGGTTCCCTTCTCCGAAGCCGGGCTGCCAGCCTCCTCCGTTCCCGGCCACGCCGGCAAGTTCGTCTTCGGCAAACTGGCCGGCACCCCCGTCGTCCTCATGAAAGGCCGCGTCCACCTTTACGAGGGCCACGCCGCCCGCCTCGTCACCGCCGGCGTGCGCTGGATGGCGGAGCAGGGGATGGACAAACTCATCCTCACCAACGCCGCCGGCACCTTGAACCGGGATTTCGCCCCCGGCACTTGGATGATGCTCAGCGACCACCTCAACCTCACCGGCACCTCCCCGCTCGTCGGCGCCGACTTCATCGACATGTCCGTCGCCTACGACGCCGCCTGGCGCGCCGAGTTCCGCACCGCCGCCATCGTCTCCGGCATGATCCTTCACGAAGGCGTCTACGCCGGACTGCGCGGTCCCCAGTACGAGACCCCTGCGGAAATCCGCATGCTCCGCACCCTCGGCGCCGACGCCGTCGGCATGAGCACCGTCCTCGAAGCCATCCAGGCCCGGTCGCTCGGCGTGCGCGTCATCGCCTTCTCCTGCCTTACGAACTGGGCCGCCGGCATCACCGCCGCCCACCTCGACCACCAGGAAGTTCTCGAAACCGGCAAGCAAGCCGCCAACGCCATGATCGATCTCCTCTCCCAGGTGCTTCGTGAAAAACGTGTGAAGGTCTTGGAATAGCTCGCGATCCATCGGCTGCCGGACTATTACTGATAGTCATGGCTCGCCTTCCTGATGCCCCATTGAATGAACCGGTTCCTCCACCGGTGGAATTCCGCCTGCCTTCGCGGAAGACCTGCAGGTGGATTGTTTTCACCATCATCTTTGTGATGGCGGTGGCGGGGGTCATCTATCCTTTTTTCATCAAGCGAAGTAGAGGCCGTGATTGGGCACCCTATGCGGCGACCAATCTGCGCCAGATCGGCCTCGCCCTCTTCGAGTTTGAAAACGCCTATGGCAGCTACCCGGACGCGATCACCATTGACGCCGTTAGGAAGAGCTCCGGGTCAGATCTCCCGTTGGGAACAAAGACCTCCAATGATTTTTTAAGGCAACTCATTGCCTCGGGGATGACCCGGAGCGAATCCATGTTCTACGCCAAGATCCGTGGCAGCAAGAAGCCGGACAATTTGATTGATGCGTCGAACGCCTTGGTGAAAGGCGAGGTCGGCTTCTCCTATCTGTCAGGCCTGTCGTCGGCGGGAGATCCTACCCGGCCAATCGCTGTCACTCCGCTGATTCCCGGCACCGACCGTTTCGATCCCAAGCCATTCAAGGGCAAAGCCGTCATCCTGCGAATCGATAGCAGCGTTTCCTCGATGACGATCAACAAGAACGGCCACGTGATGGAGGGGCGATGGAATCTGCTGGATCCCGCCCACCCGATGTGGGGTGGCAAGCCACCGGTCATCGTCTGGCCCGATCTCTGAAAACCTCCGCCATGCATCCACCCTCACAGAAACCATTGGATACCTCACCGAGGAAATTACAGTCTTTCGAATTCGGTTCGCCTTTGTGGTGGAGGAAGAGCGGCATCTGGATCGTCTGTATTTTTGCGGTTGTGGCCTTTCTCATGATGAACGCGCCGAGGACTACGGGTTGGAGTAAACGACCAGATCAAACTGAAGCCGTGAGCAACGCGCGCCAGATAGGCCTCGCCCTATCTGAATTTGATCAGGAATACGGGAAATATCCGGGTGAGACCACCATCGCCAAGGTCCGGGAGAAGACAGGCTCGGGTCTGGATTTGGGAACCAAGTCCTCCAACGATTTCTTCCGGCAGTTGCTGGCTGCGGATATTGTGCAAGGTGAACTCATGTTCTACGCGAAGATCCGGGGGACCAAACAGCCGGATGATGTTTTCAGGGGCAAGGACGCATTGAAAAAGGGTGAGGTCGGGTTCGCCTATCTGTCAGGCCTCTCATCGGCGGGAGATCCTACCCGGCCAATCGCTGTCACTCCGCTGATTCCCGGCACCGACCGCTTCGATCCCAAGCCCTTCGACGGCAGAGCGGTCATTCTGAAAATGGATAACAGCGTTACTGTCATGCATATCAACAAGGACGGCCACGTGATGGAGGGGCGCAGGAATCTGCTGGATCCGGGCCATCCGATCTGGGGTGGGGAAAAGTGGACGCTGGTCTGGCCGGATCTCTGAAAACCCAAACTACAACTGATCAACATGCTCCCTCAACCACCACCGGATGCTGAAGCGCCACCCGCCTCGGAACCTGCGATTCGCTCGCAGAGGAAATGGAACTGGCTTATGGGCGTGGGAATCGCCGCGATTTTAATCTGTCTGCTTTTCGGGTTGAAGCGACCGCTCGTCATTCGCAGTCACAGGAATGGGAATCAAACTGAAGCCGTGAGCAATGCCCGACAGATCGGGCTGGCTCTGTTCGATTTTGATGCGGAATACGGCAAATATCCCGATCAGACCACGATAGTCAAAGTCCGCGAGAAGACGGGCTCGGGGTTGAACTTGGGAATGACGTCCTCCAATGATTTCTTCCGTCAACTCGTGGCCGGTAATTTTACCCAAAGCGAACGCATGTTTCATGCGGAAATTCCCGGCGCTCATAAAGCGGACGATGTGATCGTGGGGATGGATGCGTTGAAAAAGGGTGAAGTGGGGTTCTCCTATCTGTCCGGCCTTTCATCGAAGGGCAATCCTTCCCGACCACTCGCTGTCACGCCGCTGATTCCCGGCACCGACCGTTTCGATCCCAAGCCATTCAAGGGCAAAGCCGTCATCCTGCGAATCGATAACAGCGTCAGCTCCCTGCCCATCAACAAGCACGGCCACGTGATGGTGGATGGCAGGAATCTGCTGGATCCGGGCCATCCGGTGTGGGGTGGGGAGAAGTGGACGCTGGTCTGGCCGGAGTGATGCGGGGGGAGGCGTGGATTTTCGGGGAGTGGGTGGCTTGCGGCCGGAGCGGGGATTGATGGGGTGGGGGCGGCGGGCCGCTTTTTACGGATCCCAGGCCGGGGGTGACCGATGATGATGGCTGGCTTGCCAAAGTTGCTTGGATTCTTGCCAGCGGTGGGTGAGTGCGCGCTTGGGAGGGGAGGTTTAGGAAAAGACGGGGTCTGTGTTTTCCTAAGAAGATGCAAAATCAGGCGGCGGATTGCTCGGGATTTAATGACAAGAGTCTAATCAATAGCGTAGAGGTGGAAATAGCGAGCCACGATTCGTAACTTGCGAGCCACGGGTTGGAACCAGTGATCCACGGGTTGAAAATTGAGAAAAATGAATCATAAATAAAGCGCGTAGATTCGTATTTAGTGAGAGGAGAAGAGGAAATAACGCCCGTGGATGCATGGATAGCGAGCCACGCGGTGGAGTGATAATAGGTGCCGGGAGGCGGCCGCGGCGTGGAGGGACGGCGGGGGTGGGGAGGGCCGCGGGGGGAGGAAAATCAAGCGGCACGGGCGTGCGTGGAGCATGGGGAAGAGGAATTTCCCCCGTGTCGGGCGGGAGGAAGTGCTCGCGCAGTGTCCGATCGCTCACGGATCGGCTGGAAAGGTGGCGGAGCCGCCGGACTAGGGAGTGGGGAGCTTATTGTCCCCTGCTCTCCAAGATGAGATGAAGGAACGACAGCAAGGTCGTGGCTCCTTAGACGAGTTCCGCGGCGATGGGATCGACGAGGGCGCGGCCGTGGTGGATGAGGATGAGCTGCTCGCCCTCGATGCGGGCGAGGCCTTCGCTGGCGAAGTGGTGGGCGCGTTGGCGGGACTCGGGGCTGAGGAGATGGAGGGAGATGCCGTCCCTGGTGCGGAGGCCGAGGGCGATGCGTTCGAGGCGGCTGGCTTCGGCGTCGAGGGTCTCGGACTCGGTGAGGGCGTGGCCGATGGACTGGATTTGTGAAACGTAGCGGGCGGTGTCCGCGACATTTTTCCAACGGACGCCGTCGAGGGTGGAGACGGCGGAGGGGCCGAGGCCGAGGTAGTCTTCGCCGCGCCAGTAGCCTTGGTTGTGGGTGGAGTGGTGGCCGGGGCGGGCGTAGTTGGAGGTCTCGTAGTGGTCGAATCCGGCGGCGGTGAGGAGTTCGTCGGCGAGGTGGAAGAACTCGGCGTCGTGGTCCTCGTTCTCGCGCATTTCGCCGCGGCGGAGGGACTCGAAGAAGGCGGTGTCTTCCTCGTAGGTGAGATTGTAGGCGGAGATGTGGTCGGGCTGGAGGGAGATGGCGTGTTCCAACGTGGCCTGCCAGTCGTCCTTGGACTGGCCGGGGATGGAGAACATGAGGTCGATGTTGACGGAGGGGATGCCGGCCTGGCGGAGCAGGCGGATGGATTCGCTGGCCTGGGCGACGGAGTGCTCGCGGCCGAGGATTTCCAGGACATGCGGGGTGAAGGACTGGATGCCGAGGGAGACGCGGGTGACGCCGAGCTGGCGGAAGAGGGTGGCTTTTCCGAGGTCGAAGGTGGCGGGATTCGCCTCGAGGGTGACTTCGTCGAGCTGTGAGAAATCGATGGATTCGTGGAGGGAGCCGAAGAGCCGGCTGAGGTGGCCGGGCGAGAGCATGCTGGGGGTGCCGCCTCCCAGATAGATGGTGCGTGGCTGTGCGGTGAGGCGGGATTTCGCCTCAGCGGCCATGGCCTCGACGAAGCTGCCGATGGGGGTGGTGCCCGGGGTGTGCTTGTAAAACGAGCAGTAGGGGCAGACGCGGTGGCAGAAGGGGATGTGGAGGTAGAGCAGCATTCCTATCAGGAACCTTGGACCTGCGAGAGGTAGCGCGCGACGGCCTGGCGGGTGGCTCCGGCGACATCGGCCTGGGGCCGGGCGAAGGGCGGGACGAACCACGGGTAGGAGCCGAGGAGATCGGTGACGACGGCGACCTCGCCATCGCAGGTGTGGACGCCGCAGCCGATGCCGATGGTGGGGACGGTGAGGGTGGCGGTGAGGAATTTCGCGGCCTCGGGGACGACGGATTCCATGACGATGGCGAAGACGCCGGCGTCGATGATGGCTTGTGCGCCTTCGCGGATGGCTTCGGTCTGCTCGGGGGTCTTGCCTTTTTTCCGATAGCCGCCTTCTTCGAGGACGCGCTGCGGAAGCATGCCGAGGTGGCCCATGACGGGGATGCCGGCCTCGGTGATGGCGCGGACTTTTTCCGCCTGGCGGATGCCGCCTTCGAGTTTCACGGCCTCGGCACCGGCGGCGACGAGGCGGCGGGCGGTGTCGAGCGCTTGCTCCGGGGTGTCGTAGGTGTGGATGGGCAGGTCGCCGACGAGGAGGGCCCTGGGTTTCGCCCGGGCGACGGCGGCGACGTGATGGAGCATATGCTCGATGGTGACGTGGGTGGTGTCCGGGAAGCCCAGCACGACCATGCCGAGGGAATCACCGACGAGGAGGACATCGACGCCGCTTTCGTCCAACAGGCGGGCGGTGGGGTAGTCGTATGCGGTCAGCGCGGCGATGGGGCGGGCGCCTTTTCTCTCGCGGATGGATTCGGCTTTTTGAAGGGCGGTCACGGTGGCTGGTCCCCGATTGAAAAACGAAATGACGGCGTTTGCCCAAACAAAAAAGCCCCCGCAGGGCGGAGGCTTGTAAATAAATGGCGACCCGTAAGGGAGTCGAACCCTTCTTGCCAGGATGAAAACCTGGAGTCCTAACCGATAGACGAACGGGTCGTTCGCGGCGACGGCGGAAAAGAAGCTCACCGGCCGGATTGTTGCAAGATTTTTTTGGAGAAAATTTCACAAGTGCCGGATTCATGGCGGGAATGAGCGTTGTTCGCGTTCCATCAAGTGATTGTCGCGAATACCCTCTTGTCAATCGGGGGAGGATTCCTAAGGGTTCCCGTCCTCTCCTTCCGAGAAACAATCTCATGAACACGACCCTGCTTGCACAAGCCGCCAATGAAGCCCGTGGCCTCGCCATGGATGCCGTCCACGCCTGTAACTCCGGCCACCTGGGCCTTCCGCTGGGCTGCGCCGAGATCGGTGCGGTGCTTTTCGGCGAGACCCTGCGCTACTATCCGGACGCTCCGAAGTGGCTCAACCGCGATCGTTTCGTGCTCTCCGCAGGTCACGGCTCCATGTTCCTCTACAGCTGGCTGCACCTTTCCGGATATGCGGTTTCCCGTGACGATGTGAAGAAATTCCGCGCGCTGCACTCGATCACCCCCGGTCACCCGGAATACCACGAGACTCCCGGCGTCGAGGCGACCACCGGCCCGCTCGGCCAGGGCGTGGGAAATGCCGTGGGCTACGCGCTCTCCGGCAAGCGCGCCGCCGCCCGCTTCAACACTGCGGAGCACACCATTTTCGACCAGCACGTCTTCGCCATCCTCGGCGACGGTTGCCTTCAGGAAGGTGTCGCCAAGGAGGCGATCGCCTTCGCCGGCCACAACGGCCTCGATAACCTCGTGCTGATCTACGATTCCAACGACGTCACGCTCGACGCCATGGCCAAGGTCTCACAAGGCGAGGACGCGGAACAATATTTCACCTCCCAGCGTTGGGATGCCGTCACCATCGACGGTCACGATCTGACCGCCATCGCCGATGCAATCGAGGTGGCAAAATCCGCGAAGAACGGCCGTCCGAAGGTCATCATCGCGAAGACCCTCATCGGCAAGGGCATCCCTGAAGTCGCCGGCACCGCGAAGGGCCACGGCGAAGGTGGTGCGAAGTTCATCGACGGCGCCCGCGCCGGGCTCGGACTTCCTGCCGACGAGCATTTCTACGTTTCTCCCGAGACCATCGCCTACTTCGCCGAGAAGAAGGCTGCCTCCAAGGTGGAGTTCGAAAAATGGCAGGCCACCTACGACGCGTGGGCCAAGGCCAATCCGGAACTCGCCGCCGAGCTGACCGCCGGTGTGGCGCTTTCCGTGCCGTCCGACCTCAGCGCGAAGGTCCCGGCCTTCGCCGCGGACTACAAGGATGCGACCCGTTCCGCCGGCGCGACCGTGATCAACGCGGTGGCCAAGGAAGTGCCGCAGTTTCTCACCGGCAGCGCCGACCTCTTCGGTTCCACCAAAAACTACCTCAAGGACGGCGGCGACTTCTCAGCGGAAAATCCGCTGGGCCGCAACATCTGGTTCGGCATCCGCGAGCACGCGATGGGCGCGATCTGCAACGGCATCGCCTATGACGGCCTGTTCCGCGCGAGCGGCGCGACCTTCCTGGTCTTCGCCGACTACCTGCGCGGCTCCATCCGCCTTGCCGCCCTCTCGAACCTTCCGGTCACCTATATCTTCACCCACGACTCCGTCGGTGTCGGTGAGGACGGCCCGACCCACCAGCCGGTGGAAACCGTCAGCGGCCTGCGTGTGATCCCGAATCTGGACGTGATCCGCCCCGGCGATGCCGAGGAAACCGCCGGTGCCTTCGCCGCCGCCATGCTCCGCACGGATGGCCCGACCGCGCTGATCCTGACCCGTCAGGCGATTCCGCTCATGAACGAGCTCTCCGTCGAAGCCCGCCGCGACGGCGTGCTCCGCGGAGGCTACATCGCCCGCAAGGAGACCGGTGCCCTCACCACCATCCTCCTCGCCAGCGGTTCCGAGCTGCAATACGCGATCGCCGCTGCCGCCGAACTGGGTGACGGCGTGCGCGTGGTGTCCCTTCCTTGCTTCGAGCGCTTCGAGCGCCAGAGCGCCGAGTATCGCGAGAGCGTGCTGCCGAAGGCGGTCACCAAGCGCGTTTCCATCGAGGCCGGCGTCACCGACCTCTGGTGGAAGTACATCGGCACCGAAGGCAAGGCGATCGGCATCGACCGCTTCGGCATGAGCGCCCCTGGCGACACCGTGTTCAAGGAACTCGGCATCACCAAGGAAAGCGTCATCGCCGCCGCGAAATAAGCCTTCCTTGCGAACCCGCATTCGATGGGCCCGGCCGGTAACGGTCGGGCCTGTTTTTTTGCCGATGAAGCTCGGGTCCTGGTGACTGCTTACCGTTTGATCGCGGACTCCAACTGCTTCGCCAGTTCCGCCAGCCGGTCCATCTCGCCCGGCACGCTTGGCGCGGGATCGAAGCGGAGGCGCTGGTGAAGCTCGAGGGCTTCATCGAGAACGCCCGCATCCGGCAAAGTCGGGCGCAGACGGATCAACCACTCGGCAAACGGCTGGCCGGGCGGCCGGGAGCCTAGCTGTTTCCGTGCCTGGGATTCAAAGGCATTGAGCGGTGTGCGGATCACCGGACCGGTGTAGCCGTTCGAACGTTTCTCGGTATCCAGACGGCGTTTGGATTTCCACAGCCGCTTCATGATGAAAGCAACCACTCCGAGGGCGATGGCCGACATGACCACCGATACCGCCAAGCGGTTGGACGGTTGGTTTCTCCAGAGGAAGAAGTCCTCACGCAGCCGCTTCAGCGAATCGTAAAACCGCTGCAGCATCGTGTTTTGCTGCTCCACGACTTCAAACCAGCTTCCGGGGGTCGTGTCGAAGTCGATCCATTTTCCTGCATTGGCATCCCATACCCGGCACCAGGCGTGACCGTGAGTGCCGCGGATCACGTATTCCTTGCGCGCGGCATCGCGTTCCATCACTCCGTAACCGATCGCATAGCGTGCCGGAATGCCGGCTTCCCGCAGCAGAAGCACGGTCGCGGCGGCGAAGTATTCGCAATGCCCCTTGCGGGTTTCGGTGAGGAATTGCTGGATCGCCGTGGGAATGGCGGACTTCGAGGGAGAGACATCGATGGTCAGGTTGCGCGAGTAGCGGAATTTCCGCTGGAACCAGAAGCGCAGGATGTCGAGCTTCTGCTGGAGCGTGAACCGTTCCTGCCGGCTGAGTCGTTCCTGTGGCGGCGCCTGGAGGTCAAAAGCGAGTTTTGCCAACGGCGTGGATCGATCCGTGGTGTGGAACGCTTCCCTGAACGTGGGTTTCAGCAGTCGGAGCTCCTTCAACACGGCTTTCAGAGCGCCTCGCTCCAGGAACGGCACCTTGAGATCCTCCGTCAGGATGGCCGGATTTTCCGTCACATTGTCACCCTGCCACAGCACCGTGCCTTCGATCACCGATTGCTTGGGGAAAACGCGGATGGTGCCGAAGGAATTGCGCTGGATGCCGTCCAGTTCGAAGCCTGTCAGGCTGGAAGTGCTGCCCGGAAGGGCGAGTGGTGTTTCCGCCGCCGCCGATCCCCGGAGTGAGAAGCGGCGCAGCCCCTTGCCGACCGCGCGGATTTGTTCCGCTTCGCTGGAGTTGGGCGTCACGATGAAATACGGCTCGTCATCCTGGAGGCGGGTGTCCAGGTCATTGAACTCCTGCTCGATATACGGCTGGCAGATCCATCTGCCGTCCTCGCGATAGGTGTTGTAGCTGGCGGTCCGCAGGAGGGTGGGGGGCGCTTTGTTTTCCAAGGGACGCAGCCGCCAGACGATTTCGGGCGATTGTTCGATCGAACCGCGCTTGCCGATCAGCGTTGAATGCGAATTCGGATCGAAGCCCGAGCGGCCGCCGGTTCCGCTGTTGCCCAACCGGTTGTCGAGTTCCTCCAGTCCTTTCTGTCCCGCGATGGCGATGCAACCGGCGACGATCAGGGCGACGACAAGAGAAGTCCGCCGGCTGCGGCTGCTGGAAAGAAGCATCCACCCTGTCAGCACGATCATCCCTGGCAGAAACAGCCAGGCGTAGGGACCGCTCGACTGGTTGCCCAGGGTCGAGCCGATCAGCGCCGTGACGAAATAGATGTTCCCGAAATTGACGTGAACGACGGATTCGGTCAGGCCGAGGCGGGCATTGCGCTTGCGCCGGTGTTTCGCGAGCAGGGAAAACGTGTTGACCGGCACCGAGTCCTTCAGGCCGAAAGACTGGATGAACTGCATCGGCAGCAGCAGCGGAGGCATCCAGGTCAGGAGGATGGACGCCGCCAGACGCGGCGGGCCGTCCAGATAGATCAACGAGCCCGCGATGGCGATGGCGATGATGCACAGCTGCCAGGCCCGGCCGCATGCCTCGTCGTTGAAGTCCCAGCGGAGCCGCACCAAATGTGCGCTCTCGACGATCAGTGCCAGCATGGCCCCGATCAACGGTCTTCCCGTCATCGCGCCCCAGAAGAGCAGCGATGCACCGAGAATGAACCGGGGTGGTGGATGGATCGGGTGGATGGTCTTGGGGAGTTAGAACCGCGTGATCAGGCGTGTCGGCAGGCGTTTGAGGTCGCGGGCGATCTGCCCCGATTCCAGCCAATGCCCGGGCGCTCCATCGGCCGCCGGGCCTCTGCCGATGATGATCGGAGCGCAGACGATTCCGTTGCGGGTCAGGCTGTGGAGGAATTCCGCGCGTGATTCATCCCAGCCGTTGAAAATCACCAGGCAGGAAGTCAGGTCGTCACGATGGCGCAGGACGAGTTTGGCGAGATCCTCGTAATGTTCCGTCCTCTCCGGCGAGACACCGGCGAGAACTTCCAACAGCTTTTCAGCCCGCTCCACCCCTCGGCCGGCCGTCACGACATGGGCTTCGTTTTTGATGAACATCAGGTCGAGCAACGATTCGTTGGTATCGATCGCGGCGGCGAAGGACGCGGCCACCGAGATGACTTCCTCGAACTGGTGGTCGGTGCGGTCCGCCGAAAGCGTGTCCACGATCAGGCCGTAGCGCGGATAGAAGGTGTCCTCGAGCTCCTTGACGATCGGACGTCCGGTGCGTGCCCAGCTTTTCCAATGGATCTGCCGCAACGGGTCGCCCGGCCGGTAATCCCGGAGTCCGACAAACTCGCCGGAGGTCCCGATGGTGTTGGTGTTCGCCTCGCCGGAAACCTTGAACGCGGCTCCGCCGGGAAGCTCGACGGGCGGCAGCGGAAAGCGGCGCGGCAGCACGGTCAGGGTGGCGGTCGGAGCCTTCACCCTGCGGCAGCGCTGGAACAGGCCGAACGGATCGGGAAGCAGGACGCGGAGATCGTTGAAACGGATCACCCCACGTCGCAGGGGAGTGAGCTCCATGGAAATGCGCGCCTGCTGGCCGCGCTTGAGATCCAGGTCGTCCTTGGAAAATCCACCTGTGAACAAACGGTTTCCCAGCAACAACCACTGCCACCGGAAATAGGGAAGGAAGCGGTCGAACACATTCCGTTCCTCCTCACCCGGCTCCCGCAGGATGATGAAATCCTCACGGCTGGGGCGCGGATCCGGAGGCGTGTCGGAAAGCCAGGCACGGCTGAGCCGGCGGTTTCCGTGGTGCCAGACTTTCACCGTGTAGCGCAGCGGCTCGCCTGCGGTGGCGAATCTCGGCAACTCGCGCGTCGCCTCCACGGAGGCACGGCGGCTCATCGCCCATGGGATGCCGATCATTCCCATTCCCAAGCTGAGAGAAAACAACTGGAAGGTGGAACTGCGCTGCTGGCCGACGACGAGGCAGGTTGCCAATACGAAGACAGCTCCCAAGGCGATTCCCGCAGGCCTGCATCGGCGGATGAAGAAATGGACGATGCCGGACCCGTGGTAGTAAATCTTGTGAAGCCATCCGTCCAAACGTCTCCGCCGCAGCGAAGGCGGGCCGCTGGCGGAAGATGGTGGAGCTTTTTTCATCGGCTCGTGAACTTAGGCGGGCACCGGCGTTTGTTCAATCAGATCGGCGACGATTTGCCGGGCATTCGCCCCGGAATACCGGGCTTCCGGCGCCAGCACCATCCGATGGGCGATCACGTCGGCGGCGACCGACTGGATGAGTTCCGGCGAAACGAAATCGTGACCTTGGAAGATCGCCAGTGCCTGGGAGATTTTCATCAACGCCAGCGAAGCCCGCGGGCTGGCCGCGAGCTGGATCGACGGATGGCCGCGCGTCGCTCCGACCAACGCGACCACGTAATGTCTCAGCTCCTCGCTGAAACGCACCTTTCGCGCCGCGTCCATCAGCTCGAGGATCTCCTCGCGGGTGGCGACGGCCTCCAGACGGTCCACCGGATGGGCCTGCGCCTGGTCCGCCAGAATCGCGGCCTCTTCGGCGGCACTCACATAGCCGAGCGAACACTGGATCGCGAACCGGTCCATCTGGGCTTCCGGCAGCGGATAGGTGCCGCGGAACTCCACCGGATTCTGGGTGGCGATGACGAAGAAGAGTCCGTCGAGTTCATAGCGTTCCCCTTCGACCGTCGCCTGGCGTTCGCCCATCGCTTCTAGCAGGGCGCTCTGGGTTCGGGGCGAGGCACGGTTGATTTCGTCGGCCAGAAGGATGTCGGTGAAGACGGGACCGGGATGAAATTTGAATTCCTGGGTGCGCGGATCGAGGATGGAGACTCCGAGAATGTCGGACGGCAGCAGGTCGGGGGTGAACTGGACCCGCTTGAACATGGCGCCGCTGATGGTCTTGGCGATGGCCTTCGCCAGCGTGGTTTTCCCCGTCCCCGGAAAATCTTCCAACAGAACATGTCCGCCGGAGATCATGCACGCGAGCACCCGGCGGACCACTTCCGGCTGGCCTCGCACGACAGAACAAACGGCGGCTTCCAGGCGGGCGGCGGTGGCGGGGATGCTCATGGGTGATGGACGGATTTCAAAGGGAGGAAGCGGTTTCGTCGAGGAGAAGCTCGTGTGTTGTAAAAAGCCACGGATGCCACCGCGCGCCACTCATTTCGTGTCAAAGTCCCGCCGCCAGCTCGCGGACGAGTTTCGGGCCCTGATAGATGAACGACGTGTAGATCTGCACCAACGTCGCGCCGGCCCGGATTTTGGCACGGGCATCGTCCAGCGAGGAAATGCCGCCGACGCCGATGATCGGGATTCGCGAGCCGAGGCAGCTGGCGAACGTTCCCAAGGTCGCGGTGCTTTTTTCAAACACCGGCCGGCCCGAGAGCCCGCCCGCCTCCGCCGCGCGGGGGTGACCGGCCACGAGATGTCGGTCGAGAGTGGTGTTGGTGGCGATCAATCCGTCCAGGCCTCCATTGAGGAAAACCTGCGAGAGATCGCGGATGTGCGTCTCATCCAAATCAGGAGCGACCTTGAAGAGCAGCGGAACCTGCTTGCCATGTTCGGCCGCGAGTTTCTGCTGTTCCTTTTTCAATGTCTCCAACAGCCGTGCGCTGGCTTCGGCTCCCTGCAGGTCCCGCAGGCCCGGTGTGTTAGGGGACGACAGGTTGACGGCGACATAGTCCGCGACCGGATAGGCCTTGCGCAGGCAGATCAGATAGTCGTCCGCCGCATTCTCGTTCGGGGTGTCCTTGTTCTTCCCGATGTTGAAGCCGACGATGCCGCCGAATGATTTCGCCGAGCGGACGTTTTCCACTCCGGCATCGATGCCAGGGTTGTTGAATCCCATGCGGTTGATGATCGCCTCGTGATCGATCAGGCGGAACAGCCGAGGTTTCGGATTTCCTGCCTGGGGTCGCGGGGTGATGGTGCCAATCTCCACGCAGCCGAATCCCAGCCTGCCGAGTGCGTCGATGGTGTTGCCCTCTTTGTCGAGACCTGCCGCCAAACCGACTCGATTGGGGAATTTCAGCCCCATCACTTCCACCGGCGAGGTGAATTCATCCTCTGGAGAAACCAAGCCCAGCACGCCGGATTTCTCTGCCATACGTAAGGCGGACAGGCTGGCGTGGTGGGCGACTTCGGCATCAAGGCGGAACAATCCGGAGCGGGCGATGGGGTAAAATGCGTCAAACACGGACAAAAATTGATTCAGACGACGCTCATTGTCGAATCCGAGATGCGCCAAGATGGCGCGATGCGTGCGCAAATTGCATCAATCGTGCATTTTGTCACACCCCTGAAATATATTTTCACTAATTGTCAGCGACTTGTGATCCAAAATACAGGGGCACGCGGATTGCTAAATAGCGAATGTTAAAAATCGCCGTTCTTAAGAAATATTCATTGTGCAGACAAAGTCATTACAATGAATTTATTTTTAGAAATAAGGAATAAAACCCTTCCGGCGGCGTTTAACTAAGTAATCAACCCCATCATCCAATGGCCTACGAATCAGACAGCAGCTTGAAGCTCTACTTGCGTGAGATTTCCAAAACTCCTCTTCTCACCGCTGAAGAGGAAGTCTCTCTCGCCGAGCGCATCAAAAACGGTGATCCGGAGGCCCGCTCGCACATGATTCGTGCGAACCTGCGTCTGGTCGTGAAAATCGCCCAAGACTACTCCAACTACGGCATGCCCGTAACGGACCTGATTTCCGAAGGCAACATCGGCCTCATGAAGGCGGTGGAACGCTTTGATCCCGAGAAAGGTGGAAAACTCTCAACCTACGCCGCTTGGTGGATCAAGCAATCGATCAAACGCGCCTTGGCCAACCAGTCCAAGACCATCCGCCTTCCCGTCCACATGGTCGACAAAATTGCGAAAATGCGCCGCATCGCTGCCATTCTTACTGAAGCGCTCGGCCGTGAACCGACCGACGAGGAGCTTGCCGACGAAGTGGGGCTTCCACACCGCAAGCTCGCCTTGCTTCGTCAGGCCTCGTATCGCCCGACATCACTCGACGCCCCGATTAACGAAGGTGAGGCCACTGAGTTTGGTGAGGTGATCAGCGATGAAAAGGCGGTGAATCCTTTGGATATGCTTTCCGACAAGAATCTCCATGGCGAGTTGGATGGTTTGCTGTCCGTGTTGGATGAACGCGAGCGCCGGATCATTGACGAGCGCTTCGGACTCAACGGTCGCAAGGCCCTCACTCTCGAAGAAGTCGGTCGTGAATTCGGCGTAACACGAGAGCGCATCCGCCAACTTCAGAACTCGGCGCTCACCAAAATGCGTCGTGCTCTTCGCAAGAAGGAAAAGCCGCTTCCGAAGCCGGTCATCGGCGATTTCGCGGAAGCCTGATTCAGTTTTTCTGTTTCCAAGTGTGTGGGACCGCGGCGGGGCAACCTGCCGCGGTTCTTTCGCGTCTATTCTTTCCTCCACCTGTTTGAAGATGTCGCGGCGTCGCACATTATTTGGTCTGCTCGATCCACTTCGAGAGACGATTCTGGAGCGACTGGATTTCGGGACGATATTGATCCAATGACGGATCGTTGGTCCAGCTGTTGGCCAGGTCGTTGGCGGCTCGGTCCCCGGCTTTGATCTGTTCGTAAGTGTAGGGGGAGGGCGTCCGGCCGTAGAGTCGGTAGCCGGTGGTGGCGCTGCGGAGTGGGAACGATTTCAAAAAAGCGGCAATCTCTTCTGGAGTGCGGTCCGGGCTGCGGAAATAAGCATCGACAGAGCTGAGCTGCTGGGGATCCGAGGGGTCGGCGCGGGCCATCAGACGGGCACTGGTAAGGCCTTCCAGAGTGGATTCCGAGCCGAGGATTTCCAACATTTCCCTCGGGTGTTCCGCGGCGAACTCATCCATGGCCATGGACTTGAGCGCCGGATTCCCGTCCCAGGCAACGAGTTGGCGGGCGGCTTCGGGAGTGCCGATGAAGCGTGCGAGATCGAAGGCTTCGGCGAATCCGCGCGAGGTCTGCCAGTCGGCGTGATCCAGCATTTGTCCGAATCTGGCGAGCAGTTCTCCGTCCCCGGCACGGGCGATGCCGGTGCGCGTCTGTGAGCGAAGTGCGGTGGCGAATTCGTCGGGCGAGGTGGTTTGGTCCAACAGTTTGTTGGAAATTGACATCGCCATTTCAGGATCCGAGGTGGCGAGAACGTCCAGCAGAAATACTCGGAGTGACGGCCAGCCGGTGAGGAGTCCGTGGATGCCGACTTTGAAATCGAGGCCGGTTGTGGCATCGTCACCGGTTTCCAGCAGTTGTTGAATGGCTGCTGCCAGCGCCTGTGGATCCATCGTGGCCCAGGAGGTGCGGGTGGCTAGCAGCCGATCCCGGACTTCCACCGCGGTCGGCGGCGGGTTGGTGCGGAGCCACTGCAGGAGATCTTTCCAATCGTCGAGAGTCCGTCGGCGGACGTTGGCGTTCGCGACGGAGCGTTCGTCTTCAGGATCAGGACGGGTAGTTCGGGCGCGGGTGGGGGGAGGGGATGTCGATTTTTCGGCGATGGCCGAAGGCTTTTCCTTCGAATGCCAGATCGCCAGAATGATGGCGGCGAGCAGAACCGATATTCCAAGCCCTTTCTTGACCAGCGTCATGGAGTGGGAGGCACGACGACAGTGTCACCAACGGCGATTTCCAGAACGATCGACTTGAGGGTGGAGATGTCGCCTTTCAAGCGGTCCTGCACCAAAAGACTCCATTCTCCGTTTGCAGTGATGCCGGTGAAATCGGCGCTGTAGTCCCTGCTGTTGAAAATGAGGTTGTTTTTGACGTTGCCTCCTTCGTTATGGACGAGTGCTTGGAAGCCGCCTGGACCGGCCAGGACGACCTGAAGATCTCCCCGGTGTTTGGTGCGGATGTCGAGAGACAGCGCCACTTGCTCGACTGCGGCTCCTTCGGGGAAGGCATCCACACCGATCTTGAAAACCGTCCACTCGTGTTTGCCGTCAGGAATTTGTTTTTCCTTATAGTAGGGGAAAAAGACCGAACTCGCGCCGACCTTGTCGGATGAAACGGGTTCGTCGATGATCGGTTGGATGACAGGAGTGACCGCGCGGGTCAGGGAGTTGATGTCTTTGGAAAATGCGTAGACGACCGACTCCGAGGGAAGTCCTCCGACCAGCACGCCGGCCGCCGACCAGCCGCCCCTGCTGTTTTTGGTCCAAATCGGGCCGCCGCTGTTTCCGTGTCCGGTTGTGACGAGGGTGGTGGTGAGGGCCTTGTCGTCGTAGGACACATAGGGTGTCACAATCGGTCCGGTTTTGTGCATGAAGTAGCCTTCGATGCTTTCCTCGATATACAAATTATCGGCGGGGTATCCGGTGATGAGCGTCTTGGCCCGCTTGCGAAGATCCTTGTAGCCGTTCAGATTGATCTTGGCCGCCTTGCCCTTGATGAGTTTCTCAAAAGAATAGCCGAGGATGACATCCTGGCTGAAACCGTCGGAGGCGGAGCTGGCGACTAGGCTGGAATATTCCGCCCAGCGATAGTAACCCCGGCTTTGGATGGCGGTCGTTTCGTCGAGTTGCGCGGCATTTGCGGCAGGATACCAGCGGGGTGGTGCCAGCCAGGTGGTGTCGAATAGGACGTGCGCTGCCGAGAAGAAGGTGTGGTTGTCCCACGCGCAGAATCCGCTGCCTCGGAACTGGTCGGTCAGGACCGCGCCGTTGAAACGGTAGGGCTCCTTCCCCACTTGGGTCGGCTTGATCTTAACCGGAGAGGCGGTTTTCGGAGTCGCTGCGAAAACCGTCGGGGCGGAAAACAGCAGAAGTCCCAAGACTGGATAAGGGATGAATTTCATAAAATGTAAGTTACGGGCAGCTAAAAATTTAATATTAGCTTAGCGGATGAGTGTCAAGCTGCCGGAAAGACTCCCCAGATGGATGGTTTTTGGCCAAATCCGCATGAGTTACTGACTATTTTTCCGAGACACGAACAATCGAAGGCATCAAAGTCGTAGGCTACGAACCAATCCGGCAGCAAAAACCAACAGCCTTTCCATCATCGTTCATGCGTCCGCTCATCGCGTTTCTTTTCCTGGGAGTGATTCCCGTTTCCGCCCGTGAAATTCCTCTCCGAGCCCTGCTGGTCTGTGGAGGATGTTGTCATGACTACACGAAGCAATCCGTCATTCTGCGGGATGGCATCCAGGCCCGGGCGAATGTTCAGGTGGATGTGATCCGCGCGGAGGACGCCGGGACCAAGCCATGGTTCCCGATGTATGAAAACAAGGATTGGGCGAAGGGCTATGACGTCATTATCCACGACGAGTGCTCTGCGGATATCAAGGACATGGCTTACGTCGGCAATATCTTAAATGCCCACAAGAACGGTTTGCCGGCCGTGAACCTGCACTGTGCGATGCATTCCTACAGGACCGGGTCTGACATTTGGTTCGAGTTTCTCGGCATCCAGTCCAGCGGCCACGGGTGGCAGAAGCCGATCGCCATCGATTTCTCCGCAGCCAGCCATCCGATCACCAAGGGCATGGAAAACTGGACGACGATCAACGAAGAACTCTACAACAACGTCAAAGTCTTCGACACCGCGAAGCCGCTCGCGCTGGGAAATCAGCTCCAGAATGGCGGAAAAACCAACACCTCGGTGGTCGTCTGGACAAACGATTATCACGGCACACGCATTTTCAACACGACGCTCGGTCACCAGAACGAAACCATAGCGGACGACCGCTATCTCGACCTCGTGGTGAACGGTCTGCTGTGGAGCTGCGACAAGCAGAACGCTTCCTACCTCCAGCCCTACACGGGGCCTCAAGGCCACTCCGAAGTGATTTCCGGGAAACGCGGGAACGCTGCCGCCCGTAAGGTTCCGGCCGACGCCACCTTCGTGAAGGCGACCGCGAGCAGCACACAGGACGACAACGCCGCCGCAAATGCGGTCGATGGCGATGACGAAACCCGCTGGTGTGCGGGCGACGCTTCATTCCCCCAGCATTATCAATTGGAGTTTGAAAAAGCGAAGTCGTTGACCGGACTGAAGATCGTCTGGGAAAGCAAGAACAACGCCTATCGTCACAAGATCGAGAGCTCGACCGATGGTTCGCAATGGACACTTCTATCCGATGCCAGCGCCAGCGAGACCGGCGGCGACACCTCCGCGGTATTTCCGAAGACCGAAGTGAAGTTCCTGAAGATCACCTGCACCGGCACCTCGCAAGGTGGCTGGGCGTGCATCCGGGAAATTTCCGCACAAGGTGATGGCGTGGGGCCGCTGTTGGTGAAATCCACGGACAATGGAAAGAAGGACGTGGTCGACCCCTTCAAGAAGAGCGGAAACATCCGGCCGAAAATCACGAAGCTCAGTGCCGCGCAGGAAGCCGAAGTGCTCAAGGATGTCAAAGTCGCCGATGGGTTCGATGTCAGCCTTTTCTCCACTCCATCGGCTGCGAACTATCCGGTCTATGTGGCGTCCGCACCCGATGGCGATCTCTACGTCGCCTCGGATGGAAACGGGTCTCTGGGCACCAACCCGGGCCGCGGCCGCATCGTGCGACTCCGCGATGCCGACAAGGACGGGCGTGCCGACGAGGTGACGGAATTTGTCAAAAACGTCGATTCCCCACGAGGCATGGTTTGGGATCACGACCGCCTCTATGTGATCCACCCTCCGGACATCAGCTGTTATATCGATTATAACGGCGACGGGCAGGCGGACGAGGAGCAGACGCTGGTCAGGGGGATCGCCTTTGGTTTCGAAAACCGCACCGCCGACCATACGACCAACGGTCTCAGCCTTGGCATCGACGGCTGGCTCTACATTTCTGGCGGAGATTTCGGCATCAAGGACGCGGTCGGAAGCGATGGCCGGCGCCTCCAGCACCGTGCCGGCGGTGTCATCCGTTTCCGGCCTGATGGCTCGGGATTGGAAATTTTCAGCACCGGCACCCGCAACATTCTCGGCACGCCGATCAGCCCGTTGCTTGATATTTTCGCCCGTGACAACACCAACGACGGCGGCGGTTGGGACGTGCGTTTCCATCATTTCACCGGCCTCGAGGATCACGGCTATCCGAGGATGTACATCAACTTCGGCGATGAAATCGTGAAACCCCTCGCCGACTATGGCGGCGGTTCCGGCTGTGGCTCCACGTACCTGTCCGAGCCCGGCATTCCCGCGAAGTGGAATGATGCCCCGCTGACCTGCGACTGGGGGACCGGCGCACTCTGGCATCACTCCGTCGAGCCGGACGGGGCGACCTTCAAGGAAACCCGCAAGCCCGAGCCGCTGATCCAGATGACTCGTCCGACCGATGCCGACGTGGACGCCATGAGCGCGATCTATCAGGCGAGCTGGAAGGGCGCGACCTTCGACTGGCAGGGGCCCGAAGTCGGATACATCGTCCGTGTCACCCCGAAGAATTACACGCCCGATCCGCTGCCGGATTTCGACAAGGCCAGTGATGCCGAGCTGGTAAAACTGCTCGAATCGCCCAGCCAGGTCCGGACGCTCGAAGCCCAGCGCTCGCTGCTTCGTCGTCCCGCTACGACGGCCATGAGAGACTCGCTCATGGCCCTTGCTGGAAATGCTGACAAGGCGCTGCCTGCCCGCGTCGCCGCGCTCTACGCCCTGACCCAGCGCGCGGTCACAGCAGACACCGCCGCTCCCGTCATCAAATCGGTGAGCGCGCTGGCCGCCGACCCGAAGCTGCAGCGGTTCGTTCTGCGCGCGGTGGCCGATGCCGGACTTGATCAGTTCTCAAAAGGCAAAACCACCGCCCCGGACGCTCTCTACATCACCGGTTTGAAAAGCCCGGATCCTCGGACCCGCTTGGAAGCCATCGTCGGAGCGACCCGCCAGAACATGAAGTCTGTCGCTCCGCAAATCGCCACCCAGCTCGGGGACAGCGATCCGGTCATCGCCCACACCGCCTTCCGTTCCCTGGCGATGTTGAAAGCCTCGGCCGCCTGCTTCAGTGTGGTCGACAACCTCAACGCGCCTTCCGCCCAGCGCACCGGAGCCTTGCGCGCGCTGATGCGCATGCACGCTCCGGAGGTCGTCCGAGGACTCATCACCCGCTTGGAAAAAACCAAGACCCCGGCCGCCCGCAGTGAAATCCTTGCCGCCCTGAGCCGTTTGAATTTCCATGAAGGCGAATGGAAAGGGGATTCGTGGGGAACCCGTCCCGACACCCGCGGACCTTACTATCAGCCGGAAGCCTGGAGCGAGACACCTAAGATCACGGCGGTGCTCAAGGCCGAGCTGGCAAAGGTTTCTTCCGCCGATGCACCGGCCTTCATCCATGAGCTGCAGCGCAACCGCATCGAGTTCAACGAATCGCTCCAGCGCATCATCGGCTTGGTCAAAAACGATCCATCGCTGCTGCCTGATCTGATCGAGCAGCTATCCTCGGTCGAAACCATCCCCGCCGATTGCGTTCCCTATCTGATTTCTGCGACGCAGGGTGATCTGCCCGCCCGGACGATCGCCCGCGCCATCACAATTCTTTCCAAGACCGACTCGAAGGATGGCTGCCTCGCCTCGCTCTCGGCTCTCGCCAAACTGGACCAGATGGCGGACTCGGACCGGCCGCTCGAATTTGCACAAAAAGCATTTCTCGCCGCACCGAAGCTCGAGAACCACCATCAGCTTCTCGAAGATGAGGCAGAGAAACTCAATGGCGCGGCTTCCCAGTGGGCGGATGCCGCCTTGCTGGCTCTCAGCGCCCGCAAGTCAGGAAGTCCCGAGGCCCGCGAGCTTTCCGGAAAAGCGCTCGAACACGGATGGGAGGATGCGAAACGCCGCGTTCAGATTTTGAAAGCCATTCAGACCACCGGTTTCCACGGTATGGATGAAAAGGTTCGCGCCGCCATGGCAGATCCGGACGCGACGGTCGCCGCTGCGGCTGCAGATGCGGCGAAGAGTCTCAAGCTGGAGAAAAAAGGCGAGGACAAGACACCGCTGGTGAGCACCTTGAAGCCCGAGGAAGTCATTGCTGAAATCATGAAGACCAAGGGCAGTGTTGAACTGGGCAAACAGATGTTCTCCCGTCAGACCTGCACCGCCTGCCACGCGGCGGGTCTGGATGAGATGCAAAAAGGCCCTTACCTCGGAAACATCGCCCAGACCTACACCCGCGCCGATCTGGCGGCGAACATTGTCGATCCCGGCAAAACCATCGCCCAAGGATTTGCGACCGAGATGTTCACCCTGAAAGACGGCAGCGCCCAGATGGGATTCGTCACCTTGGAAAGCGCCGAGCAGGTCAAAGCCCGCAACATCGCCGGCCAGGAGTTCACTTGGAAAACTTCCGACATCGTCAGCCGGCAGAAACTGCCGAACTCCCTGATGCCGCCCGGACTCGTCGACAATCTCACCATCCGCGAATTCGCCAGCCTGCTCGATTACCTCGAATCACTATCCGAGAAATAAGCAAGGGAAGGGGAGGGATGCTTCTCCCTCTAGGAAGTGTTCCGGCTGAGACAGCCGGAACACTCTTTCGGAATTTCAGTTCGCCGGAGGTGCTGCGACCGGCACGGCCGGAGAGACTTTCGCAGCGGAATGCACCTTGATCGCTTCGATCAGATTTCCACCTGTTTCTTTTTGATAGCGGAAATACAGTCCGGCGAAGAATGCCGCGACCGCGAGGATGAGAAATGTCAGCATCGCTCCGAATCCGCTTCCGCCGGATTTGACCGGGACATAGGTGGAGCGCCGCGGCATCGGCTTTTCAGCGAGCGGCGGCAGTTCCGGCTCGCGGGTGATCGGAGAAGGTTCGGTCGGTTTCTCGCGGGCAAGCGCCTCGCGTTCCTCATCCGTGAGCATGAAATCAAACGCGACATCGCCGATTCTCACCGTGGCTCCGTTGCGCAGTGGAATCACCTCATAGCGCTCGCCATCCAGCTTGATTCCGTTTGTGGACCCGACATCGACCAGTTCATAACCGCCCTCGATGCGTCGCATTTCCGCATGGTTCACGGAGACTGAGCCGGACTCGATGGCGATGTCATTCTCGCTCCCGCGCCCCAGAGTGACCACCTCGCGGTCCAGTTGGAAGCGGTAGGGCTGGGCATTTTTCTCAGGAACGGTGATCGTGACGCGAGGCATGGTTGTAAAACGATAGGGTTGCGCGGTTTCTAGCGCGAAACCTCTCCGCTTTGCACGAATTATTCTCTGCCATGCCTGCTCCTGAGGCTCGTGAGTTGCGAAGCCACGGATCGACTCTCCCTCCCGGCGCATCTGGTTTTTGGGTTATCCACCACTGTTTGGGGGAGATGAATTACTTCAGTGTGGCTTGAGGATTGGAGGCATAGGACCGGTTTTTACCAAGAAGCTCAGCTTAATTGAGGTAAATGAGGCAAGTTACTTAAAATTTCAAAGAATACTCTTGCGTATAGTATTCTGAATGGTAGGAATTCGCGTGTCCGAAACATGTCGCTCAGCCTACGTTGGCAGCGACCGCGCAAGACAAGCGGAGGTTCCTTACCTGCCAAGCCCACGAGGGCGGCAGCGGATTCCGCGAATCGGGTGACCCACACATAGGGAACCTCAAATCAAGGCTCCAACGACCCGTGTTGCGGGATGTTGTGCCGCACTGACGGCCTCCCCAATCCGGACGGATGGCAGCAGGAACTTGAAGCGCTGCCGGGTCACTCCGGGCGACCGATCCTTTTCAATCAATCAAAAAAATGTTAGAACACGTGAAAATCTATTCCTCGAATCCCGGGGCGTCATCCCGCTCGAAGCTGCTGGGTCTCGTCCTTTTCGGCTTGGCGGCAGCCATTCCGGCGCACGCAGCCCAAGTGGTTCAAGCCGCGCAGGGCGATGTCCTTCTGGCGTTCAGGAACACCGCGGCAAGTTCGTCGGGGTCCTATCTGGTGAATGTCGGACCTGCTTCGCAATTCGTCTCGGCATCGCCGGGTTCCACCACGCCGCTTGCCTCCATCGGAGCTCTCGGGGCCGATTTGGATGCCTTTGACGCGACCGATGCGGAGGAAAACCTCATTCCGTGGAATGCGAGTTCCAGCGTGGTGTGGTCCGCCTTCAGCCGGAATTCCGCTGACAACAATGCGGTCTTTATTTCCCGCCCCCGGCCGTCCCTGTCGGTGAAAAGCACCAGTTTCGCCGCACGCAGCGGCTATCAGCATAACATCGCTGTCGGTGAGATCAGCTCGGTGATCAGCCAGGGCTACAATGTCCTGAGTTCCACGGTGGGTGTCGCCGCATCGGCGAACAATGCGCGGGGTGCGTTTCAAACCACTCCTCTGACCGGTGCTACGAGCTATTTCGCCCAAGTGACCACCGAGGGGCGGCAGGATTTCGGAACCTGGCCGACGGTTGAGAAAGACTTCGGCTCGGGCGCGGCGGCTTCGGCCATCGATTTCTACGTGCATCGTCTTGGTCCGTCGCTCCCCAGCTTGGGAACGGTCACCTATCTCGGCTATTTCTCGATCTCTTCGGCCGGGCTCGTGAGCTTCACCGCTCCCTCCGCGCCGGATCCGTTCGCATTCGACACCGATGGCGACGGGTTCAGTGACGGCGACGAGGCGTTGGCGGGCACGGATGCGCAAAACGCCTCTTCATTCTTCAAGCTGGTGGCCCCTGTGATCGTGGCCGGCACTTCCACGACGTTCAGCCAACCGACCATCGCTTCCCGCAAATATACGATTCAATACAACGACGATCTCCTCGGGCCTTGGACTGACGTTCACGTCCATCTGTCGGGTGCCGGAGCCGCGCCGCTCCAGTTCGTCGATACCAATCCCGTGCGGATCGGCCAGCAGAAGGGGTTCTATCGGGCCTTTGTCGGAAATCCCTGAAGCCGCATCAAATATTGAAACGCATCTGATATAAATTTCACTCCACACATTCAAATCTCATGAAACTAACAAAACTCGCACTGGCCGGCTTTTCCTTCCTCGCCTCCAACGGCCTGTCCCAAGCCCAGACGACCATCTACTTCTCCGCCTCCAACGGCGACCGGAATGCGACCCAGGTTGCCATCAGCCGGACACTGACGAACTGGACCTACCGCGGCCTCACTGCCGGTGCCGCAGGGGCGGGTGGGACCGGTCAGGCCTCCAACGACAACTTCCGAACCTCGAACTTCGGCACTTGGAGAGGCACTTGGAACGGCCAGACCGTGATCATCAAGACGAACTACGCCGGTGCCTTGGCTGGTATCGCCGCGGTCGCGAATCAGCAGGTCCAGGTTCGCTTCGATTCTACCGACGGCACGCTGCCCAAGGCGGACACCCCCGGAGACGCGACTAACAAAATTCCGGAAAACCCGCTCACTTCGACCACTCCGGCGAACTATGTGGAATCTTCCGTGGATTTCGGTCTTTCTACGAACTTCCAGAAAACCTCGCCGTTCGAAGGCAAGTACAACGAACTGCAGTATAACACCATCAAGGAAATTCCGGTGGGCATTTCCCAGTTGGGTTTCTACGGGAGCCCGGGAACCCCCATCGACAACATCACCACCCAGCAGGCGAGGCTGCTTTATGACACTGGCGCCATTCCTGTCGCATTGATCACCGGAAACTGGGCGGCGGACGCCACGAAATATATCTACGCCATCGGGCGCAATACGGATGCCGGCCAGCGCTTCGGTGCCCAGCTCGAAATTGGTCGTTCCGGCATCGGGTTTCAATATGTCTATCAGTCGAACCCCGCCCCCGCGGCCGGCGGAGCCGCCAACGCTCCCTTGATCGAAAGCCCCGCAGGGTCCGGTAACTGGATTGCCAACCCCACTTATGACGCCAGCAAGTCCTATACGATTGGGACGGCCACCATCGGGGGAACCGTTTCCGATCACCGCCAGTGGAACAACGGTGTGGACGAACTCTTTTCCGGAATCACCTCCAGCGGGGGACATAACAGTGGCGCGAACGTGGCGATCAACCTCACCTACAAACTTGGCCCCACCGCTTACAAGAAAGTCGACCCCGCCGCCACCGCCGGATGGTATGTCGGCTATGTGACGCCTGGTGATGCCGGTGCGACGGTGCTTGGAACCGGTCAAGGCGCGGCGAGACCTGCGGACAGCAAGGGAGTCGCTCTGAAATATAACGGAGTCGAGAATACTCCGGAAAACGTCAAGAGCGGCAAATACACCCTTTGGATCTATAACCGTATTCTGACTCCGCTCGCCGGCGTGGCGGGCAAGCAGGGTGATCCGAGTCCTACCTTCCGGGCTGATTTCGTGACCGCTCTTACCAACCGCATCAAGATCGATGTCGCCAGTCAGCAGGGCATCGCGCTCGATGATCCCGATCTCAAAGTCCACCGGAGAGAAGACGGTGGCCCGGTCATCCCAGGCCCTCTGCCAGCAGAAGAATGACCCTGTTTCAAAACGCCTGAAACCAAACGGGTCCGTGCGAAAGGATTTTCGCGCGGACCTGCCATGGGTTTCGTCGGAAAGCCCACAACGCATCCGGTTCCTTGTCCTCATAATTTGGTGACCCATTACCTGACAAACTTTTATCGCCACGGGAAAAAATTGCTCAATCCGCCGGGTTGGTTCGTCATTCTTGCAACTTGGTCGGCGAATCTCGCTGTGGTTGATGCCGGGGAAGAGTTGGTTCTGAACATTCGTGAATACCGTGTCGAGGGGTCGAAGC
>JAZKCQ010000060.1:0-29379 GCA_040388015.1 Verrucomicrobiota bacterium
GGATGCCGTATGAAATCGTCGTCGATGGCGAAACCCGCGACCTCGGAGCCGTCCGTTATTTGCTCAGCCCGCAGGATCTCGCTGCCGTCGATCTCGTCCCCGCACTCGTCAAAGCTGGCGTGAAATCCTTCAAGATCGAAGGCCGCCTGAAATCGCCCGAATACGTTTCCGCCGTCACCCGGGTCTATCGAAAAGCCCTCGACGCCGCGATGGCCCACGCCGAGTCGCCGATCACTCCGTCCGATCGTTACGAACTGGAAATGACCTTCTCCCGCGGCCTCAGCACCGGCTGGTTCGCGGGGACGAATCACCCGTATCTCACTCACGGGAAATTCGGCAAAAAGCGCGGTCCGCTGCTCGGCACCATCATCGACTGCGGCCCTGGCTGGATCAGACTGGGCGAACTAACCGGAGTGCCTTTCACCGCCGGCGATGGCGTCGTCTTCGATGCCGGTGAAAACCGTGATCTCGAACAAGGCGCGCGCATCTGGGTGATCGAGGGTGACCGCCTCATCTTCCACCTCACCTACAGCGGCATCAATTTCGACCGCATCAAGCCCGGCCAGACGCTCTACAAGACCTCCGACCCCAAGCTCGACTCCGAGCTCCGCCGTTTCTGGCAGAACACGCGTCCTACGGAGAAAAAATCACCCGTTCACTTCGTCGTCACCGGCAAGCCCGGCGAACCGATCGAAATCCGCAGCGGCGTGTTCAGCGTGCGCAGCGAGGTCCCGCTCCAGGAAGCCGCGAAGCATCCGCTGGGTGCGGAAAAACTCGCCGAACAACTCGGCCGCCTCGGCGATTCCTCCTTCGAACTCGGCTCGCTCGACAACCAGCTCCAGGGAAACTGCCATATCGCCGTTTCCGTCCTCAACCACCTCCGCCGCGCCCTGGTGAAGCAGTTGGAAGACGCCGCCGCCATCAAGCCGGTCCTACCGAAAATCACCACGACTTATCAGGACCTTCTCCCGGAAATCCCCGCCTCCGATGTCCGCCCTCCGGAATTGTCGGTGCTCTGCCGCACCATGGGGCAAGTCACCGCCGCTCTCGAATGCGGCGTGGAAACCCTCTACTGCGATTTCGAGGACCCCCGCCGTTACAAGGAAGCCGTCGCGCTCGTTAGATCTTCGGAATCCAGCATCCATCTCGCCACCCCGCGCATCCTCAAGCCGGGCGAAATGGGCTATCTGAAACTCATCGAAAAAGCCGAGCCGGACGGCCTTCTCCTCCGCAACCTCGCGGCACTCCATTATTACAAGGACCGCCGCGACCTGAAAAAGATCGGCGATTTCTCGCTGAACGTCGCCAATCCGATCACCGCGAAGCTCCTGATGGAAAACGCCGGGCTCGACCACCTCACCGTTTCCTACGACCTCAACATCGGTCAGGTGCTTGAGCTGCTGGGTGGCGCGCCGCCCGAATGGTTCGAGCTGACGCTGCACCAGCACATGCCGATGTTTCACATGGAGCACTGCGTTTTCTGCACCTTCCTCAGCAAGGGCACCACGTATAAGGACTGCGGCCGCCCCTGCGAAACCCACGTCGTCCACCTCCGCGACCGCGTGGGCCAGCTCCACCGCCTGCAGGCCGACGTCGGCTGCCGCAACACGCTCTTCAACGGCAAGGCCCAGACCGGCGCGCGTTACTACGAGCACCTCCGGGGCGCGGGACTCTCGCGTTTCCGCATCGAGCTGTTGGACGAATCCGAAGATGCCGCGAAAACCATCCGCGCCTATCAGGATCTTCTGTCCGGAAAATCAGACGCTTTCGACCTCATCGACCAGGTCCACGCCCTCGAAAAACTCGGCGTCACCGAAGGCACGCTGGCGGAGAAATGATCCGATCTAACTTTGGATCGACGGGAAATGCGCGCCGGGCGGCGGCGTGAAGCCGCCGAGCGACATGTAGGACAGGAGTTTCCCGGTCCGGAGTCCGGCCGCGAGGGCCTTGCGGAACAAGCCGGGGCGCGACATCGGGCAGATGAATCTCGCCAGCGGCGGAGGGAGGTGGCGGGCGGCCTGGGCGGTGAGGCCGAGCAGGTCCTCTTCGGTTTCCGCTCCGGCGTGGCCGAAAAGGGTGGCGAAAAGATAGGCGACCGGTTCGCCGTGCCGGAGTTTCACGAAGCCGGGGATTTCCCAGGCAATGAGCTGCGCGGCGTCGTTGGCGCGGGAGAAGCCGTAGCTGGTGCGGGAAAGGTCCGCGATGGCTGGCAGATCGCGGGCGTTGATCGGGCGAACTTCGGGGTCTTCCACACCAGCGGGCGTTGCCTGCATCAGGACGGCGGTGTCGCGCCAGTCGAAGCCCAGGGCGGTGTAGAGCGAGAACGAGGTGGTGTTGAGGGTTTCCTGGAACAGCCGCACCTGCCGCAACTCGCGGCGCCGGGCCTCGTCGACAGCCCATTGCATCAGGGTTCTGCCGATGCCCTTCGATTGGACGGATGGATCCACGGTGATGGGGCCGACGCCTGCGACTTCGTCGGAGAACGAGAGGAAATTGGAACCGACGATTTTCCCGTCGAGCACGGCCATGACCCCGGTGTAGTCCGGGCGAAGTACGGTCTGGGAAAGGATCATTTGTCCGACTTCCGGACCGGGAATGTCCCGCTCCACGCCGCAGCGGTCGTGCAGGGCGGAGAAGGCTTCGTGACAGATTTGGGAAAGGCGGGGGATCTCCTCCGCCGTTGCGGGAACGAGTTCGAGCGGCATGGCGGGATTGAAACGATCCTGCTCCGATTCTTCAATGGGCCTTTCGTCCCATCCCGAGGCACGTTCGGAGTGACGGGATCACGTTCCGCAAAAGGTCTGATAGGGCGCCGAGCCGGAAGGCGCGGGATTGCGGAATTCCTCCGGGTGGTCGGAAGCGTAGGGATTTTCCAAAACGGCCAGAAGACGCCGCATCGGGGTGAGGTCGCCGTGATCGGACGCGGCGGCGAGGGCTTCCTCGACCTTGTGGTTGCGGGGGATGATGGCCGGGTTGTGCGCGCGCATCTTTTCCGCGGCTTCGGCCGGTGATTGTGGTTGGCGGGCGAGGCGGGCGGTCCATTGCGAGTACCAGGTTAGAAAACCTGCGTCGACGAAGGCGGGTTCGGCGATGGCGGATCCGTGGCTCAGGGCGCGGAAGGTGTTGGTGAAATCCATGTGGCTGGCGTGCATCCAGTCGAGGAGTTCCTGGACCAGCATGGCGTCCTCTTTTTCGGCGGTGATGAGGCCGAGTTTGGATCTCATGCCCAGCAGCCAATAGCCTTGGAAGCGCGCTTCGAACGAGCCGAGCGCCTCGTTCGCCAGCTCCACGGCGGTTTTCTGATCCTCGTGGAGCAGCGGCAGCATGGCCTCGGCGAGTCGGGCGAGGTTCCAGCGGGCGATCTGCGGTTGCTTGTCGTAGGCGTAGCGGCCCTGGCGGTCGATGGAGCTGAAGACGGTTTCCGGATCGTAGTCGTCCATGAAGGCGCAGGGGCCGTAGTCGATGGTTTCTCCTGACAGGGCCATGTTGTCGGTGTTCATCACACCGTGGATGAAGCCGACATGGAGCCACTTCGCGATCAACGCGGCCTGGCGGTCCAGCACCGCTTCGAAGAAATCGAAGTGCCGCGTTCCCGATTCCATCAGCTCCGGGAAATGCCGTCGCAGCGTGTGGTCCGCCAGTGCGGTCAGGGCTGCGAGGTCCTCGTGGGCCGCCGCATATTGGAAGGTCCCGACGCGGATGTGGCTGGCGGCCACGCGGGTGAGCACCGCGCCCGGCAGGATTCCTTGGCGAAAGACCTGCTCGCCCGTGGTCGCAACCGCGAGGCTGCGGGTGGTGGGGATGCCGAGGGCGTGCATCGCCTCGCTGATAAGATATTCGCGGAGCATCGGTCCGAGCGCCGCGCGGCCGTCGCCGCCGCGGGAATAAGGAGTTCGGCCCGAGCCTTTCAATTGGATGTCGAAGCGTTGTCCACCCGGTGTGAGGTGCTCTCCTAACAAAATAGCCCGCCCGTCACCGAGGTTGGTGAATCCTCCGAATTGATGGCCGGCGTAGGCTTGTGCGATCGGCTCGGCACCTTCCGGGATTTCGTTGCCGGCAAAGACGGCGGCCTGGGTTTCCAGTGCCTCCGGATCGAGCCCCAGGGAAACCGCGAGAGGGCGGTTCAGGATGACGAGGTGCGGATCGGCCACCGGAACCGGGAGGGTGTGCGTGAGGAAAATTTCAGGGAGCCGGGCGTAGGTGTGATCCCAGCGCCAACCGTTCCGGAGGTTGGGTCCGGCGTTCCGAGTGTCTGGCATGTCGCAGGTTAGGCTGAGGCGCGGAGCTTTCAAACGCGAAAGCAGTGGTCCGGAGAAATCCGTCCGTCCTACCATTCCTCCGTGACGGGTGGCGTCCGTCCGGCCAGCATGGTGCCGCTGCTCCGCCGTGAAACGCATGAAACTCCAGGACTCGCCCATCACCGAAGAGGATTTCCGCGCCGTGGTCCGCATCCTCGCGGAGATTTCCTCGATGGATGCCGGACCGGATGAAAAGCGGAACCATCTGATGCGCGAGGTGGCGCTGCTGCTGGATACGGACACGTGGCTGTGGGGCTGCGCGCCGCTGCTGGAACCGGGAAAACAGCCGGTGTATGTGTTCCAGAATTCCGGCGGGATCAGTGACGACCGGATGGCGCTGATGTTGAGGGCCATCGAACACCCGGAGACCGGAGCGATGACCGCCCGGATCGCGCAGGAAATGATTTCCTCCGGCTCGCACGTCACGCGGCTGCGACAGGACATCATTGAGAACGAGAGGTTCATGAGTTCCGCCGCCCAGCCGTTTTGGGCGGCTGCGGGGATCGGGCCGTTGATCCTTTCTCTCAGGCCGATCCCGGGGCACGGCACCAGCGTGGCGGGATTTTACCGGCCGGTGAGCGCGCCGCTTTTCACCGCACGAGAGGCGCGCATCGCCCACATCGTGCTTTCCGAGGTGTCGTGGCTGCATGTGGCGGGCCTGCCGCACGCGGAGTCCAGCACGGTCCCGCTGCTGCCGCCGCGCTGTCGTCTCATTCTCAACCAGCTCGTGCGCGGCCGTCCTCGCAAGGAAATCGCCGCGGACCTGGGAATTTCCGTCCACACGGTGAATGACCACCTGAAGCGGATTTTCCGCCACTTCGACGTGCATTCACAGGCCCAGCTCATCGCCCGCTTCCGTTGTGGCGATGGGAACGACTCGGCGGAATGAACGGGCGATCCGCCCCCCAAGGTTTGGGGGGTTCACGGAAGCCGGTTCGCGGCGTAGCTTGATCCGGTTTCGACGGACCATTTTGTGTGTGGATCCGGTTTCGGGTGGATTGCTTTCCCGCGAAATCAGCGCAGACCTTCCCTCCGTGCCGCCTGCGGGCCGGCGCGGGCGGGAAGGCCTGTCAATTTTCATCCTTCACGAACTCTGCCGCACGACCACTGGCAGGATTTTTCTGCCGGCTTGGGCGGCTGGAATGCTCGCGCTCGCGCTGCTGGTTTCGTTTCATCATGCGAGGAGAAACGGTGGATTCGGAAAGACCGCTTGGGAGAAATTTCCACCGAGGCTCCGGCGTTGAGCCGATACGAGCATGAGGTTGCGCAAGTGCTTCGTGGCGAAATTCTGGAACTGCTCGGAGAACGGCCGTAACCCCGCCGATCGTGCAGCTTGCAAAAAAACCTCGTCATTTCGGCACTCATTTGCAGACAGTCGCGGGGTGATCCACCCCACTGCCATTGTTTCTCCTGCCGCCAAGCTCGGGCGCAACGTCCGTGTCGGCCCGTATTGCGTCATCGGTGCGAATGTCGAAGTCGGCGACGATTGCGTGCTGCACTCGCACGTGGTGCTCGAAGGCCATTCGAAATTCGGCCGCGGGAACGAGTTTTTCCCATTCTCGATGCTCGGCGGGAAGACGCAGGATCTGAAATACATCGGCGAGCCGACGTACCTCGAAGTGGGCGATCACAATGTGTTCCGGGAGCATGTCACCGTGCACCGCGGGACGTTTGAGAACCTGCCGACGCGGATCGGCTCGAACAACCTGCTGCTGTGCTACTCGCACGTCGCGCATGACTGCCAGCTCGGCAATCACATCATTTTATCCAACTCGGTCGGCATCGCCGGTCACATCATCATCGAGGATCATGCCATCGTCTCCGGCGTCGCGGCGGTGCACCAGTTCTGCCGGATCGGGATGCACTCGATCATCGGCGGCTGTTCGAAAATCACGCAGGACGTGCCGCCGTTCATGATCGTCGATGGGAATCCGTCGAGCACGCGGGGGATCAACCTCGTGGGCCTGCAGCGCCGCGGCTTCGCGGAAGATGAGATCAAGGCAATCAAGGCCGCCTACAAGAAGCTGTTCCTGAAAAAGGACGGAAATCTCGCGACGTCGATCAGCTCGCTCAAGGCGACCCACACGGGCGACTCGCCGCATGTGGCTCACCTGATAGATTTCATCGAGAAGTCCGAGCGCGGGGTGACGCGTTAGAAATTCAGGAGATCGGCGGTGTGTCATTTCACCGCCGTGCCGGTGACCGGGATGTCGAAGGGGCTTTCGTCCTTGTCGTTGCTCTTGATCTTGATGAAGGCGTTCTTCGTGCCTTTTGCCTTGGGCTTGAAGTTGGCCTTGAAGGTGATGCTGGCGCCGGGGGCGAGGCTGGTCCTGGTGAGCGGGGTGACGGTGAAATCGGCGGCGTTCTTGCCGCTTTTCGCAACCGCGAGGCCGGTGAGTTTGGTGGTGCCGGTGTTCTTGATGGTGAAGGTCTTGGCCTTGCCGGACTTGCCGACTTTCACGGAGCCGAAGGTCTTCTTGGAACTGCCGTCGGCGAGGTCGGTGCCGACAGGTTGTTGGATCCCGATTTCCGATCCCGTCACGGCGGCGGTGCCGATGGTGAAGCCGCCGGTTTGGGAATTTCCAAACACACCGGTGAGGAAAACCTCGTAGCGTCCGGCGCCGCCGGAGATCCAGAGGGTGAGGACGCCGTCCGGTTGGCCGGAGAGAAATCCGGTGAGGGTGTATTCATACATTCCGGAGAATGTGCTGTTGTAGGTCCAGGTGCCGGTGGTGTTGGTGGCGTCGCCGGTGACCACGGCTTTGGTGAAGATGTTACCGGGCGAGGCTCCGAAGTTTCCGGTCCACGAGCCGCTGGTGGCGAAGGGAGGGGCACCGGTCTCGACGGTGAAGGTGAGGGTTTTTCCGGCAAGGGCGCCGGGAGCCAGTTCGGCCTCGGTGATGGCGAGAGCCGGAAGGAACAAGGAAACGAACAAAACCGCGGGGAGGAGGATGTTTTTCATAAGTGCACCGCATGAGCTAACAGATGGGGGCGGGCTGGCAATGGAAAAGGGCCGGGCAATGGAAAAAGACCGGCATCGGCGCACCCGCCAAAAATTTCCCGTTTGACCGGCGCGGGAAAATTCCTAGGGTTTGCGCCGTGAACCTTCTCCTCAACGGCATTTTGCTGCGCCCCCTTCTTCTAGGGTTGGCCTCCCGTTGACCTTACGCCTTGCTCACTTTCGTTCACCGGCCCGCCCATCTTGAGGCGCTTGCCACCCCGTTTTCCACTTTTCCTATTTTTTAAAATGCATCCGACCTCTCTTTCGAAATACCGGCCGTTTCCGCCGGTCTCCCTGCCCGACCGCACCTGGCCCGACCAGACGCTGACCGAAGCTCCGCAATGGTGCTCGGTGGATCTCCGCGATGGCAACCAGGCGCTTCCGCAGCCGATGTCGATCGAGGAGAAACTGGAATTTTTCGACCTGCTGGTGCGTGTGGGCTTCAAGCAGATCGAGGTCGGCTTCCCGTCGGCGGCGGATACGGAGTTCAATTTCCTGCGCCGGTTGATCGATGAGAACCGCATCCCGGAGGATGTGACGATCCAGGTGCTGGTACAGACGCGCGAGGCATTGATCCGCCGGACCTTCGAGGCGATCGACGGGGCGAAGCGCGCGATCGTGCACATTTATAACAGCACCTCGCCGTTGCAGAGACGGGTGACGTTCAGCGATGCGTCGCGCGAGTCGATCAAGCAGATCGCGGTGGATGGTGCGGAGCTGGTGAAAAAACTGGTGCCGACGATCCCGCGCACCGAAGTGGTGCTGCAGTATTCGCCCGAGTCGTTTTCCGACACGGAACTGGATTTCGCCTTGGAGTGTTGCAACGCGGTGATCGACGTCTGGCAGCCGACGCCGGAGCGGAAAATGATAGTCAACCTGCCCGACACCGTGCAGTGGACCACTCCTAACATCCATGCCGACATGATCGAATGGATGTGCCGGAATTTGAAAAAACGCGAATCGCTGATCGTCTCGCTGCACACCCACAACGACCGCGGCACCGGTGTCGCCGCGACCGAGCTCGGCCTGATGGCCGGGGCGGACCGGGTGGAGGGCACGCTTTTCGGCAACGGCGAACGCACCGGAAATCTGGACATCGTCACCGTCGCGCTGAACCTGAACAGCCACGGCGTGGCGACGGGACTGGATTTCTCCGACCTGCAGTCGATCCGCAACGTTTACGAGCGGGTGACGCGCCTGTCGGTGCCGGAGCGCCAGCCGTATGCTGGAGAACTTGTTTTCACCGCGTTTTCCGGATCGCACCAGGATGCCATCAAGAAGGGGCTCGACCGTCGTGAGAAGGAAAGCGCCGCCGATCCTGACATTCCGTGGGGCGTGCCCTACCTGACCATCGATCCGCAGGACATCGGGCGTTCGTATGAGGCGATCATCCGCATCAACTCGCAGTCAGGCAAAGGCGGCGTCGCCTATGTGCTCGACCGCGAGCACGGCTTCGATTTGCCGAAAACGATGCATCCGCAGGTCGGCAAGCGCATCTATGATCTGGCGGACGAGCACGGCCGCGAGCTTTCCACCGATGAGATCCGCGAGGCGTTCTTCCGCGAGTTCGTCAATCTGGCGAGCCCGCTGGATGTGACCGACTACGAGTTGATCCACCACACCACCGAGCGCGGACAAGTCCAGTGCAAGGCCAGCGTCACGCTCAATGGGGAGGAGAAGCGAATCGAAGGATTTGGCAACGGTCCGATCAATTCGTTCGTCCACGCGCTGGAAGGCATCGGCCTCAAGGATTTCAAGGTCACCGACTACCGTTCCCACGCCGTGCGCGGGGGATCGGACGCGAATGCCGCGGCCTACGTCCAGCTCCAGTCCGACGACGGCCGCATCCTGTGGGGAGCGGGTGTCGACCCGTCGATCGAGATGGCCGGTCTCAAGGCATTGGTAACCGCTTGGAACTTATTGCGGTAAACGCGCCTCCAAGGTCCTCCCCCTTATGTGGGATTGACCTTGGGGAGGAGGCGGGGGAGATTGCCTAGGAATGGAAAACCCTCGATCCGTTGCGAGTTCGCTCGCCCTCATGGCTTACTGCGCCCTCGTCACTGGGTCGGCCATGCCCGCGAAGGCCGAGTTGACCAACCGCTGGTCGTTCAACAACGCCGCCGGAAATGCGCCGGCAGGCACGGCCATGGTGGACAGCATCTCCAGCGCCACCGCAACGGTGCGGGGAAATGGTTCCACGTTCACCGGCACCGGTCTGACGATCACCGGAGCGACCAACGGCAACCGTTCGGGTGGATTCATTTCCGGCTATGTCGATCTGCCGAACGGCATCATTTCCTCGAAGATCAACCTGACGGTGGAAGTCTGGGCCACGCCGGTCTCCGCGAAGAGCTATGCGCGGGTTTTTGAATTCGGACGGGTCACCGGTGCGGGATTCGGAGGTGGTGCGCCGGGCGAAATCATCGACGTGACCGGGCAAGGACAGACTCCGGGAAACACCTCGGGATATGATAGTGTCGAACTCACCTTCGCGACCGGCACCAACTACAATTCGCCCTACGCGGAAGCGAGGAAGAACAATGCGAATGTCGTCAACCTCGGAGCCACGCTGGCGACGGAGCTCGGCACCCAGTATCATTATGTGTTCACGTATGAGGATGGTGTCGGAACCTTTGGTGCCAGCGGCGGCAGGATGAGTTGGTACCGGAACGGGGCCTTGATCCGGACGGGTGACCTGGCATTCCGGCTGTCCTCGATTTCCGATGTGAACAACTGGCTGGGGCGCTCCCAATGGACGGCGGACGACAACTCGAATGCGAACTACAACGAGCTCCGGCTTTATAACAACGCGCTCACCGCTTCGCAGGTTTTGTCCAATTTCGCATCCGGTCCCGACAGCCTCGAACCTCCCGTTCCCGCGCCGACGCCGGATCATCTCTGGACCTTCACCACCCAGGCAAAGCTGGAAGCCACCCCCGGCACCACCTTTGGCGACACGATCGGAAATCAGATCGCCACCCTTCGCGGGACCGGAGGTTCTCTAACCGGCGGGGCCGTCGTCCTCCCGGGCACGACCACCGGCAATCAACCCGCTTCCGCGATTGCGGCCTACGTCGACCTGCCGAACGGCATCATCTCCCAGACGGCAAGCGTCAGCATCGAGGCCTGGGCCTCCCCGCTTTCTTCGAAAAACTGGCAGCGCCTTTTCGACTTCGGTCGTTGTGTCACCACGCATGGAGAAGGGGCCGCCACCGGCGAGATCCTCGATACCTCGGTCGCCCCGGGTGCGACCGCCGCCTACGACAACCTCAGTCTCACGTTCAACAACGCGGCCAATCTGAATTCCCAACAACTCGAAGGCCAGTACGATGGCAATCCGGCGCAGTTTTCCTTTTCCACCGCAGCCACCACCGCCGGCACGAAGTATCACTATGTCCTCGTCGTCGAGGACAAGACCGCGGGGTGCCAGGCACGTTGGTACCGCAATGGCGTCCTCCAGAATTCCGCGGATTTCCCATTCCATCTGGATGATATGGAGGACGTGAACAACTGGATCGGCCGCTCGATGTACACCGGCGATTCGAATGCGAACATGTCGCTCGACGAGCTCCGCATCTACCGCCGTGTCATCACCCCTGGGGAAATTTTCGCCACCTATGCCGCCGGCCCGGACCCTGCCGTCGGGCCGCCCGAGCCGCCGGTGCCCGCACCGGTTCCCTCGCGCCGCTGGACCTTCGACTCCACCGCCGGGAACGCTCCCGGCGGGACCGAGTTCCTCGACTCCGCCACCGGGGAAATCGCCACCGTGCGCGGCAACGGCGCCACCCTCAACGGCACGAAACTCATCCTGCCCGGCACCGCCACCAACGGCAACCAGACCGCTGCGAACATTTCGGCTTATCTCGACCTGCCCGATGGCATCGTTTCCTCCAGGCCCAGCCTCACCTTTGAGGCCTGGCTCACCCCGCTCTCATCGAAAAACTGGCAGCGTGTCTTCGATTTCGGAAACACCTCGCTCACCAGCGGCACCGGAGCCGATCCCGGCGAGATCATCGATGGCGACACCGCTCCGGGCGGCTTTGTTTCTAACGACAATCTCTTCCTCTCCCTCAACAACGGCGGCGTCCTCGGTTCCCAGAGGATCGAAGCGAAGCTCGCCGGCGGCTCTGTCGTCGCCCTCAACACCGACTACTCCTCGGTCACTTCCGTGGGGACGGCCTATCACTTCACCATGACCGTCCAGGATGGCGCGGGTGCCAGCGGCTCCACCGGATGCCTCGTGAAATGGTATCGCAACGGCGCTCTCGGCGGCACGATCGATCTGCCCTACCGGTTAGCGGATCTTCACGACGTGAACAACTGGATCGGCCGCTCGATGTGGGCCGCCGACACCAATTCGAATTTCGAACTCGATGAACTCCGCATCTATGACCGCGCCATCACCCTTGCCGAGGTGAGCTCCTCATACCTCGCCGGACCTGAGGCCTCCTTCTCGCCGCCCGTCGCCGTCAGCGACGGGGCCACCATCCATCCCAACCAGAAAGTCCTCGTCGACGCGCTCTCCAACGACACCGGCGTCCCGCTTCCCGCTACGTTGGAAATTGTCACTCCGCCCGCGACCGGCACCGCCACCCTCAGCGATGGAAAAATCTTGTATGCCCACAGCGGCAGCAGCGCGGCACCCGTCACTTTCACCTATCGCATCGGTAACATCAGCGGCACCACCGCGGAGGGCACCGTCACCATCAATTTCGCCACCTCGCTCCGCCTGACCAACGAAAACCTCGCGATGCCCGCCGCGCCGCCCGCCAATACGTGGCAGCTTGTCGATGCGCTTCCCGGCCTCACCTTCGCGCGCCCCATTTGCCTGACTTCGGTTCCCGGTAACGCGAACCAGCTTTACGTGTGCGAGCAAGGGGGAGTCATCAAGCGCGTGGCCGATGTCACCTCGCTCACTCCCACGGCCAGCGTCTTCCTCGATCTCCCGGCTCTGGGAGGCGGATTCAATGTCGGACCTTTGCTTGCCGGGCAGCCTGAAAACGGCCTGCTCGGCCTCGCCTTCCACCCGAACTATGCCACAAACGGCTACTTCTACGTCGCCTACACGGTGAGCCTCAGCGGCAACTACTTCCAACGCGTCTCCCGTTTCACCCGCAGTGCCGCCAATCCCACCGTCGCGGATCCGACCAGCGAGCTGGTCCTCCTCCACATCGACGACTTCGGCCTCAATCACAATGGCGGCGACCTCCACTTCGGCCCCACCGACGGCTACCTCTACTATGGCACGGGCGATGGCGAGAACTCCACCGCCGGACAGGCGAGGAGCCAGCAGATCGACGACGATTTCTACTCCGGCATCTTCCGGCTGGATGTCGACAAGAAGCTCGGAAGCCTTCCGCCCAACCCGCATGTCTCCATCCCCACCGACGGCGGCGTGGCCCGTTTCAACGTGCCGCCCGACAACCCGTTCGTCCACACCAGCCTCGGCGGCACTTGGGGTGGCGCCTACCTCGGAGTGGATTACTCCGGTTCGCTGGGCTCGGTGCGCACCGAGTTCTGGGCCACCGGCATCCGCCATGCCTGGCGCATGTCGTTCGACCCGGTCACCGGCGACCTGTGGGAAGGTGACGTGGGACAGAACACCTACGAGGAAATCAACAAGATCGTGAAGGGCGGCAACTACGGCTGGGCGTACCGCGAGGGCGCTCACAATTTCTCCGGTGTGCTCGGCACCGCTCCGGCGGACTTTACTTCGATCGATCCCGCCTACGAATACGTCCACACGGCCATTGCCGGTGGCGACGCCCAATTCAAGGGCAACTCCGTCGTCGGCGGCCATGTCTATCGCGGCACCCGCTTCCCGTCCTTGGTCGGTCGCTACGTCTTCAGCGACTCCGTGTCCGGTCACGTTTGGGAAATGAACCCGGCGACCGGAGCGACCACCCGCCTCACCGGCTTGCCCGGCGCATATGGCGTTTTCTCGACCCAAGGCGTCGATCCCTTCAACAAGGACCTGCTCTTCGCCGCCTACCTCAACGGCAAGATCATGCGCCTCACCACCGGCAGCGCGGTGACCGACGGTTTCCCCGCCACGCTCAGCGCCACCGGCCTGTTCTCCGATCTCGCCGACCTGTCGCCCGCTCCCGGCCTCCTTCCCTATCAGCCGAACCTCACTTTCTGGAGCGACCACGCGCTCAAGCGCCGCTGGTTCACCATCCCGGATGCGGCGGGCAAGATGACTTGGAGGAAGGATGGCAACTGGACCTATCCGACCGGCATGCTGTGGGTGAAACATTTCGATCTCGAACTCAGCCGGGGAAATCCCGCCACGAAGAAACGCATCGAAACCCGCGTGCTGGTGAAAACCGACACCGGCAGCTACGGCGTGAGCTACCGTTGGAACGAGGCACAGACCGAGGCCACGCTCGTCGAGGATGCGGGTGTCGAGTTCGACCTTGCCATCGACGACCACGGCACGCCGCACACCCAGCGCTGGCAGATTCCCGGGCGATCAAGCTGCCTCACCTGCCACACGCCTCAGGGAGGCCATGCGCTTTCCTTCAACACGCGCCAGCTCAATCTCGCTTACGCCATCAACGGCTACGCCGGAAACCAGTTGGAAACCCTCGCCGTCAACGGTTTCCTGACCAATTCCCCGGACCCCGTCGCCACTCTCGAGCGCCACATCCGTCCGGAAGAAACGCAGTACCCGCTCGAGCAACGCGCCCGCTCCTACTTCGCGGTGAACTGCTCCTACTGCCACCAGGCCGGCGGCAGCGTCGGCGGACTCTGGGACGGCCGCGCCCACCTCACGCTTGAGGAAACCGGGCTCATCAACGGTGCCGCCATCAACAACGGCGGCAGTCCGCTGAACCAATACATCGTCCCCGGCGACACCACCCACAGCATCGTCCTCAGCCGCATGGCCGGGACCAACGGCTTCGGCCGCATGCCCCCCCTCGGTACATCCGAGATCGACCCCGCCGACATCCAGCTCGTCACGGAATGGATCAACACCAGCCTGCCCGGCCGCCCGATCTATCAACAATGGCGCGACGGATTCTTCACCGCGCTCGATTCCAACGGCGACAAAACCGCCGATCCTGATGGCGACGGCGTGAGCAACTACGACGAATACCTCCGTGGCAGCCCGCCGCTCAGCGGCAGCGGCGCGTGGCAGGCCGCCATCGCCGACGGCTCCCTCCGGTTCCTGAGAAAATCGAACCGCTACTACTCCATCCAGACCAGCAATGCGCTCGGCCAGTGGCTGCCATGGTCGATCCCGGAATTGGAAAGCTCCTACAAGACCACCGACGAGCTGATCGAAATCCCGCTTCCCGTCGATCCCGACGGCAAGCAGTTCTTCCGCTTCAAGGTCAGCGAGCCGTAAGTTTTGGAGTGCGGTGGCAGAGCGCAGCGCCGACACCGCTTTCGATTCTTACGGGAATGCGGGACCGATGAATACCGTGGAGGCCGTTTCATCCGAAGCGGTGTGGCGCTATCGCTTCCCACCGCAGTCCATGAAACTCACTCCCCCGGCAGCGCCGCTTCCAGAAACGCCCATTCATCCGCCGTGCGGTCGATCACCTTCGTGAGCGATGTCCCGGCTCCGTGTCCCGCGCTGGTGTCCACACGGATCAGCACCGGCGGGCCGTCCTTCGCCTGATATTCCTGCAGGCGTGCGGCGAATTTGAAACTGTGCGCCGGCACCACCCGGTCGTCGTGATCCGCCGTGGTCACCATCGTCGCCGGATAGCGGGTGCCGGATTTCAGCGCGTGATAGGGCGAGTATTTGAAAAGCAGCGGGAAATCGCCGGGCTTGTCAGAGCTGCCGTATTCCGCCTGCCACGCCCAGCCGATGGTGAATTTCTGGAACCGCAGCATGTCCATCACGCCGACGGCGGGCAGCGCCGCGCCGAAGAGTTCCGGCCGCTGCGTCATGCACGCGCCGACTAACAAGCCGCCGTTGCTGCCGCCCTGGATCGCGAGGTTCGCGGGTTTCGTGTAGCCCTTCTTGATCAATGTTTCCGCCGCGCCGATGAAGTCGTCGAAGACATTCTGCTTCTTGGAAATCTTCCCGGCCTCATGCCACTCGCTGCCGTACTCGCCGCCGCCGCGGAGGTTCACCACCACGAGGATGCCGCCGCGTTCGAGCCACACCGCGCGGGCCACGGAGAAGGCGGGGAGCATGTTGATCTGAAATCCGCCGTAGCCGTAGAGCAGCGTGCGGTTCGTGCCATCCAGCGGCGCGTCCTTCTTGCGGATGATGAACATCGGGACTTTCGTGCCGTCCTTGCTTTCGAAAAACACCTGCTCGGTGACATAGGCCGCGCCGTCGAATCCGACTTCCGGCTTCTTCCACAGCTTGCTTTCACCCGATGCAAGATCGAGTTGATAGATCGCGCCGGGGTTGGTGAAGCTCGTGAAGCTGTAGAACACGCGCGTGTCCTTTTCCTTCCCGTAGAAGCCACCCACCGTGCCGATGCCGGGCAGTTCCAGCTCCTTCGGGTTCTTCCCGTCGCCATCGAAGCGCACCACCCGGCTCTTCGCGTCCTTCATGTAGGTGGCGATGAGTTTGCCGCCCACCTTGCTCACGTTGTCCAGCGGCTCGGCTGCCTGGGGGATGATCTCCTTCCAGTTCTTCCGCTCCGGGTTCTTCGTGTCGATGGCGATCAGACGGTGCCTCGGTGCATCGAGATCGGTCATGAAATAGAACACCGGTCCGTCATTGCCGATGAATCCGTAGTCGGCATCGCCTTCCGGCAGAAGCTGCACGACCTCCGCCTCGGGAGTCGTCAGGGATTTGTAAAACACGCGGTTCTTCGTGTCGCTGCCCTGGGAGATGTTGAGAACGAGATAAGCCCCGTCCTCCGTCACTCCGCCGCCGATTCCCCACTGCGGCTGGTCCTTGCGCTCATAGATGAGGGTGTCCTCCTCCTGCGGCCTGCCGATCCGGTGGAAATACAATTTCTGAAACTCGTTCTTCTGCGTCAGCGCCGCGCCGTCCTGCGGAGCGTCGTAGCGGCTGTAGTAGAACCCGCTGCCGTCCTTGGCCCACGACATGCCGCTGAATTTCACCCACTTCAGATGATCGGACAAATCCTTGCCGGTCGCGATGTCCCGCACCCGGATTTCGAGCCAGTCGCTGCCACCGCCGGATGTCGCGTAGGCCAGCAGCTTGCCATCCTCGCTCGGTTGGTGGTTGGAAAGGGAAACCGTGCCATCCTTCGACATCGTGTTCGGGTCGAGCAGCACTCTTGGTTCGCCGTCCAAGGCATCCGCCACATAAAGCACCGCCTGGTTCTGCAAGCCGGAGTTCTTCGAGAAAAACCATTTCCCACCCTGCTCTTCCGGCATGCCGTTCCGCTCGAAGTTCCACAGTTTCATCAACCGCTCGCGGATCTCTCCACGCTGCGGGATCGTTTTCAGGAAACTGTCCGTCACCGCGTTTTCCGCCGACACCCAGGCCTTCGTTTCCGCGGAATTGTCGTCCTCCAGCCAGCGGTAGGGATCCTTCACCTCCGTGCCGTGGTATTCGTCGGCCACCGCCGCGTCCTTGCGCGTTTCAGGGTAGAGGATTTTCAAAGGCTCGGCGGAAGTAAGCTGCCCTGCGAACAGGAGAACTCCGGGGATCATCAAATTTCGGGTAAGCATGGTTTTAGGTGCTGGATGACTACACGCTGGGAAAGCGATCTCAAACAACGGATGCGTCTTCCGGTGTTGAAAGGGATTCATTTCCGGACGGGGCTGACTCAGTCAAAAGCCTTCGGATTTTCCTGCAAACGCCGCAGGGCATCCGCATCGAACCGGTCTTTCTCACGCACCGAAACGGATTTCCATCCGATCAATGAATTCTTGGAAGCGACAGGAATTTGGTAACCGCTAATTTCGAAACGATCCGCATCTTTGATCACATCGGCATAGCGCCTGCCTGACATGCGGGTGAACAAATCGATCTGGCATTGCTCGGTGACTTCGACGATTCGGATGGCTCCTTCTTCGTCATCGAAATCTTCGATGGAAAGTTCTTTGGCGAATCCCTCTCCATAGTCGGCAAGCCGGGTGAGAAGGCGATTCACGTTTTCCCGGCTCCCCTCGATCAAAAGGTCCACATCTTCGGTGAGCCGCACGTAGCCTTGGATCGAGACGGCGATACCGCCGACCACGACGAAGTCCACCTCCGCTTCAGCGAGCAAGACCAACAACTTTTCGAACGAGGGTTCCATCATCGGCGGGCGGTGCCCAGGGGGTCTTGCGGATCATCCATGCGTTCCTGCGCAGCATTTCGAGCCGGGCAAGCGGGGGCAGTTTGGACAGGCTGCCGCCCACTCGTTTTTTCAGCGGCTCTTGGAAGGGATCAACCACAGACTTAAACTAGCGGGTGAGCTTGCTGCCAACAAGCGGAAAGGCGGCGGATGCCGGACGGTGGGTAAAAGGAAGCTCCTGGGTAAGTTTTGGCTTGGTGTTATCGCAACCGATTGGAAATGAATTCTGTCCACCCTAAAACCGGACGCCCGAAACCCCGACCGGACGCCCCGGAGTGCCGACCGGATGGCTGCCAGCTCCGACCGGACGCCCCAGAATGCCGACCGGATGGCTGCCAGGCCCGACCGGACACACCGGAATGCCGACCGGATGGCTGCCAGGCCCGACCGGACGCCCCGGAATGCCGAACCGTTGGCTGCAAGGCCCGACCGGACGCCCCGGAGTGCCGACCGGATGGCTGCATGGCCGGACCTTTTCATCCGGTCGGAGGTGGCAGCAACTGGCGGGAAATGAAAAACGCCCTCCTCGGGATCAATGGCGAGCCTCGCTCTGGCTCCATCATCGGACTTCGACCCGCAATGTGGAGGGGGATATTTTTTGAGATGGCTGGAACCGCCCGCGTGCATCAGTTTTCTCCACGCACCCGGAATGCTTGAATCATTGAAAATCGCAACGCCTTGGCAGGTGGCAGGGTTCTTCCTGGCGGCAAATATCGTCATCTTCCTGTGCTCGGTGGCATTGTGCTGGTGGTTGGGGCGTGCCTTCGGCAACCGCCGAATTTTTGATCGTTGGGAACCGCTCCGGCCGATGGAGCTCTCCGCGGCGATTGGGGCGATCCTGCTGAACGCCGCCGTCTCGGTGGCCGGATGGGCGCTCTGGACCGCCGGGTTCATCACCTTGCGGGAGTCCATTTTCCGGCGTTCTGCTCGACTGTGTCATCATGATCCTTTTCATGGACTTGGGGATGTACGTTTTCCACAGGATCGCCCATCATCCGCGTCTGTATCCGTTGTTTCACCGGTTCCACCATCGTCACGAGACGACCAACCCCATCAGCCTGTTCGTGCTTCATCCGGTGGAAGTCACCGGCTTCGGCACGTTGATGATCCTGTTCCTCATGGGGTATCCGATGACGGTCGGCGGGCTGATGGCCTATCTCACGCTGAACGTCGTTTTTGGCACGCTGGGGCATTCCGGCGTCGAGCCCTTGCCGCGGAGTTTTCAAGCGGTGCCGTTCCTGCGACTGATCGGGACCTCGACCTTCCACGCGGAGCATCACGAGCACCGGCAGTTCAACTTCGGTTTCTACACGTTGATTTGGGACAAGCTGTTCGGGACGCTCGATCCGGAATACGAAACCCGGTTCGCGGGAAGAAATGAGAATCGGGAGGAATGAAAAACGCCCTCCCCAGTGTGAACCGGGAAGGGCGTTTGAAGAACAGGCAGGGAATGCCTGAATCACTTGATCAGAAATGGATCGCGTGGCCTTCGGCGGCGAGGGTCGCTTCGTGGATGACTTCGCTCATGGTCGGGTGGGCGTGGATCGTGGCGTGGATTTCCTCGCTGGTGAGTTCCTGGTCGAGGGCGAGGCCCATTTCGGCGATGAGCTCGGTGGCGTTTTCACCGATGATGTGCGCGCCGAGGAGCTCGCCGTGCTTCTTGCCGTAGAGGAGCTTCGCAAATCCATCGGGCTCACCGGAGGCGATGGCCTTGCCGATGGCGACGAAGGGGATTTTTCCGACGACATACTCGATGCCGGCTTCCTTGAGCGCGCGCTCGGTCTTGCCGACGGAGGCAACCTGCGGGTGGCAGTAGGTGCAGCCGGGGAAATTGTTGACCTTGCGTGGCTTGTGGCCTTCCACGTAGAGGCCTTCGACGGCTTGCACGGCTTCGAACGAAGCGACGTGGGCGAGCCATGGCGGGCCGGTGATGTCGCCCGCAGCGTAGACGCCGGGGAGGGAAGTTTCGTAGCGGTCGCCGACCTTGATGTAGCCGCGGTCGAGTTCCATGGCCTGGCCGCCGGGAAGGACGGGCTGGATGCCGATGGCGACGAGGCAGATGGGAGCGGTGATGGTGCCGTTTTCCTTCGGTCCCTCGACGGTGAGGGAAACGGAGGTGCCGTTGTCGACCGCGTTGGTGATCTTGGTGTTGGTGAGGACGCGGATGCCCTGCTTGATGAGGGATTTTTCCAGCGCGTCGCCGACTTCGTCATCCTCGACGGGGAGGATGCGCGGGGCCATTTCCACGAGGGTGACCTTGGTGCCGAAAGCGTTGTAAATGTAGGCGAACTCGACGCCGATCGCGCCGGCACCGATGATGATCATTTCCTTCGGCTGCTCGGCGAGGATCATGGCTTCCTTGGAGCCGATGACGGACTTGCCGTTGAACGGGAGATTCGGAAGGCCGCGGGATTTGCAACCGGTGGAGATGAGGATGTCCTTGCACTCGTAAAGCGTGCGGCTGCCGTCATTGCCGATGACGCCGACCTTGCCGGTGCCTTCGATGGAGCCGAGGCCGCGGATGTAGTCGACCTTGTTTTTCTTGAAGAGGAACTCGATGCCGCCGGCGAGGCGGTCGGAAACCTTGCGGGAACGGCCGATGACGGCGGACCAGTCGTAGGTGAGGCCCTCGATCTTGAAGCCGAACTCAGCGGAGCGGTGGGCGAGCGTGTGGAAGAGCTCGGCGTTTTTCAGCAGGGCCTTGGTGGGAAGGCAGCCCCAGTTGAGGCAGGTGCCCCCGGCGCGGTCTGCTTCGACACAGGCGACTTTTTTTCCAAGTTGAGCGGCGCGGATGGCGGCGACGTAGCCGGCAGGGCCGCCACCGATGACAATGAGATCGTAGGCCATAAGATTGAAGATTGCAGGATTGCGGCGCGAAACTGCCGCCGTGCCGCGGGATTGTCAAAGATGGAAAGGCGGAAACGCGGGCGCTTGAATGTTTCTCCGCCGCCCGGCAGTATTTCCGGCGTGAACTCCCGGATCCTGACCGCGCCGCTGCTTTTCCTGCTAGCCGTGGTGGCGGCGCTCCTCTGGTACGTGGTGCCGGGATTGAACCAAATGCCGCCGACGGATGCGGACGAGCCGCTGGCGATGCCGGAGCACGGGGAGGTGGACCACCGGTTCCATTTTCTATCCGCCTGGGAGACGGCTCAGATCCCGCAGGCGCTGCGGTTTGACCCGCCGATGGGGTCGGAGCATGGCGGGCTGGTCTATAATGCGCAGAAATTCTGGGAAATGAACGTCAAGCGCGGCGGGCATCACACGGGAGACGACCTGAACGGCATCGGCGGGATGAACACGGACTTGGGAGATCCGGTCTTCTGCACCGCGGACGGACGGGTGCTGTATGCGGGCGAGCCGTCGCCGGGGTGGGGGAAGCTCGTGGTCATCGGCCACAAGGCGGCGGACGGGAGGATGCTGCACTCGATGTATGCGCACCTGCACCGCATCGAAGTGGCGCGCGGGGCTCTGGTGCCGCGCGGTGGCAGAGTCGGCCAGGTGGGCACGGCGAACGGCTACTATCCGGCGCATCTCCATTTCGAAATGCGGGCGAGCGACGGGGTGGACATCGGCGCCGGTTATGCGGCCCATCCGCTCAACCGGCTGGATCCGATGGGGACGATTTCCGCTCTGAGAAATGCGGCGGCGGAGGATCTCTCACCCTCGCCGCTGGCGAGTGCGCTCAAGTGACGATGTGGAAAAGGGAATTTTTCCGAAACAGAGTGTCTGAAGTGCTGTCCCGGCGGCTGTGAGTTCAGTGACCATGCGGACGATCCGGAAAAATCCCCCTGCCAGCGCGACCGATGCCGAGTTGCTCGCCCGCTTCGGTTCGACCGGAGATGATGCGGCGTTTTCGGAAATCGTCCGCCGCCATCTGCCGCTGGTGCTGGCGGTCACGCGGCGGAGATTGGGAAATTCGGGACTGGCCGAGGATGCGGCGCAACAGGTGTTCATCGCGCTTTCCAAGCGCCTGAGAAAGCGCGGAGAAATCCCGTGCCTCGCAGCCTGGCTGCAAAAAGCGGCGGTTTTCGAAGCGTCCAACCTCGCCCGCAAGGAAAGCCGTCACCGTCGCAGGGCGGAGCATGCCAAAGATCTCTGGACCGGAAATGCCTCCGCGCCGGACGATACCCGGCTCGATCAGGCGCTCGCCTCGCTTCCGGACCGCGACCGGCAGATCCTGCTGCTTCATCATTTCGAAAAACTCCCGTTCGCGTCCGTGGGGAGCCGCCTTGGAATCACCGAGGCGGCGGCACAACGCAGAGGGCATCGGGCACTCGAAAAACTGGCTAAAATCCTCCGCCCGCAAGCTGCCGATCACGATGCGGGCTATTGCGCGCTGTGGCTCGCGGGTTCGCTCGTTCCCGCCGGAACTTCCGTCTCCGACGATCTCATCTTCCGCATCGCCACGATCAAGAAAGCCGCCGCGCACGTCCTACCATGGCTTCCCATCGCGGCGGTCCTCACATTGGGCGGTGGAGTATGGGCGACGGTGGCCGCGACCCGATCTCATTCCGCTCCGCCCGTTCCGATGGCATTAGTCAGGCCTCCACGAGAACGTCCTCCCACCCGGCCGTTCACCCCACGCGTGGCGGATGACAAGTTGAGCGACGAAACCCGAGAGTTCATTTCCCGGGCGAAGGCGGATTCGAAGGATGCCTGGGAGTGGGTGAAGCTGCGCCCCCAGGGCCCCATCCGATTCATCGAAAAAGAAGCGGTCCGGGCTTTGGCGGATCGGGATCTGCCTGCGGCGGAGCGGTTTCTTGAGGTGATCGAGGGGATCGCGCCGCGCGGGCAGGTGATTGATGAGATTTTCGCGTCCGTTACTTCAGGAAATTTCGAATCAGGAATTTTGTGGATCGAGTCCGTGGCCGGGGAGAAAGGTCTGAGAGGAGTCCATTTCATTTCCTGCGATTACCGGAATTCCGAAGCTCAGGACCACGACTACGCCGGGGCGTTGGGATTTGCCCGGCTGCCGAAAGTCCGCGAGTGGCTCGTCGAGCAGGCATGTGAAAAAGCCGCCGCCACCGATGAAACCCGCATCGAAAAACTCGCGGCGATACTGAAGGGAACCGAGCGCCAGATCGCGCTCGGTTATGCCACTTCGATCCTTTTCCAACGGGGCGATCCGCGCGCTTATGAGCTGCTCGACCAACTGGATGTCGACCTGTGGAGGATTCCGGATGTGGAGAATGTCGCCCTCCGCGATCCACAGGGGTTGTTGGAATGGGTGGCGGCTCGTGAGAGGCGGAAAAACCGCGACGAGATCGCAAGCTCCGTATGGCATTCCTGGAGCATGCATGACGCCGCGGCCGCGGTCGCTTGGGCAAAGAGCTTGGACGAAAGCCAACGTCGAGCGTTCGGAGTGGAAAGCACCATGGACGACACGGCGGAACGCCTTTTCAAACAGCCATGAAACGCACGTTCGTCCTGCTGCTGGTTGTTTCCGTCGTCGCCTGCCGGGAGGAAAAGAAACGGGAAAGTCCAGGCGACGTGCCTGCGAAGTCATCGCGGACGGTGGTTGAATCACCGCGTTCCGCCGCAGCCTTGGGCCTTCCTCCGCATTTGTTGGTCACGCCGCGGGTGACCGTTTCGTCTTCAGGAATGGCGGTGGGCTTCGGGGCGATCCTGAATTCCGCCCAAGCCGAAGCGGTTCTGGCCGACATCCGCACCTTGCCCGCTTCCACAGGGCGGGATCGTGCCATTGGCAGCATCATCGTCAGCCTTGCCAGTGTGGATCCCGGGCAGGCAAGGACCTTGCTAGAAAAATGGAACGACGGCCTGATTTCCCGCTGGCTTGAAGCGGCCGAAGCGGTGGCGAAGAACCTCGCCAAAAGCGATCCGGAGGTGGGCGCGAGATTCATTGAAGAATCTGTTCCTCGCGCCGCACAGGCCGACGTTTGGAACAGGTTTCTGGCAGACCTTCCACCTGCGGAGCGTGTGGGTTTTCTCGAGCGGATCCCGGAAAGCTCTTCCAAGCTGCGCATGGGTGCGTCCTTGGTGCTCGTTTGGCTGAGGGAGGATCCGGCGTCTTGCGCCGCTTGGCTGGATGATTTCGCGGCGGGAAAATCCCCCGAAGAACTGGAGTATTCTTTGAGCAATCCGAGTTTTTACCCACAGCCAATGAAGACGGAGGCGTCCGCATGGCTGGCCGGGTTTCGTGCGGCGAAAGGTGCCGAGTCCCGTGAGATTCTTGCCAAAGGGGTTTGGAAAAATTCGGAAGATGGGGGGAAGGCCGGGTTGGTGTCGGAGCTGCAGGACGTCATTCCGAAGCAGATCGAGGGTGAGAGGGGGAGGATGATCGAGGCCGATCCCGCGGCATACTCCGCAGCACTTTCGCCTTCCCAAGTCAGCGGGATCTCCCGCGATGACATGGGTGAAATCATCAGCTCCTGGGCCAAGCTCCATCCACTCGAGGCGATCCAGTGGGCTCTCGATCATGGCAGGCCGGAAGCGGCAAAGGCACTCGGCGCGCTTTACTTGTTGGAACCGAAGAACGCCATCGCCCTCGCGTCAAAACTCCCGGCCGGCAGCGATCGGGACCAGGCGATTTCCGGCCTCTGCTATTCGGTGGCCAGAGATGCGGGCCCTGAAGCGGCGAAAGCCATGCTGCCCCTCATCTCGAATCCGGAGTTCCGCGAGGGAATGCGGAAGGAAATCGACCGCGACTGGGACTGATAAATCCCGATTTACTGGGTGCTCGACTGGAAGTCCGTTCCTGTCAGATAGGCCCGGGCCTCGCCGACGAGGAACAGTGAGCCGGCGATGAGAATCGGGTTTGTTTGGGAACTCGCGGCGGCGAAGGCTTCTTCAAAAGTCGCAAAGGTCTCGTGCGGCGGTGAATCGGCGGGAAGATCACCGGCCAGCTCCTCGGCGGTGACGGCGCGCGGGGTGTCGACGGGGCAGAGGAAGATTTTTGACGCGAGCGGGGCGAGGAGTTCCAAGATGCCTGCGATGTCCTTGCCGCCGACGGCGCTGAAGACGATCGCGGCTTTCTTCTTCGGAAACATTTGTCGCCATGTCGCGGCGAGAACTTCGGCGGATTGGGGATTGTGGGCGCCGTCGAGGATGACGCCGGGGCGGATGATTTCAAAGCGTCCGGGCCAGGTGACATGGCTGAGGCCGTAACCGACGCTGTCCGAGCTGAGGTGGATGCCGGCCCGGTGCAGGGCGGCCACGGCGAGGGCGGCGTTCCACGTCTGGTGATCGCCGGCGAGGGCCATGGGGTAGCCGAGCAGCGGTTCTTCGATGACTTCAAAGGGGGCGCGCAGTTCGTTCGACTCCTGATCTAACACGCGAAGGACTGCGGGCGGCTGCGGAGCGGAGATGACCGGCTTGCCACGGACGATGATGCCGGCCTTCTCCATGGCGATTTCTTCGAGGGTGTTTCCCAGCCACTGCATGTGATCGAGGCCGATGGGCGTGATGACGGCGACATCGGCGGGGACGGCGGTGGTGGCATCGAGCCGGCCGCCCATGCCGGTTTCGAGCACGATCATCTCGCACTCCTTGATGCGGAACCAACGCATGGCGAGGACGAGGGTGATTTCAAAGAAGGTGGGATGATTCTCCATCCGTTCGCACAAGGCGCGGAGCTCCGTGAGCATGGCGGCGCATTCCTCCTCCGGGATGTCCTCGCCGGTGACCTTGATGCGCTCGCGGAAGTCGATGAGGTGCGGGGAGGTGAAAAGGCCGCAGCGCCGGCCGCAGGCGCGGGCGATGCTGTCGATCATGGCGCAGGTGCTGCCTTTTCCGTTGGTCCCGGCGACGTGGATGACGGTCACGCCATGGGCGGGATGGGCGAGGAACTCCTTGAGCAGGCGGCGCGGGCCGTCGAGCCCGAGCTTGATCCCGAACATCTGGGTGGAAAACAGCCAATCGAGTGCCTCTTGGTAGCGCATGGTGACGGCCCATGCATCACCCGGATTTCAGCCGCTGCCAAGCAGGCAATTACCAATCCCCGTGGCTGGTGGGTTCGTGCTTGTCCTGGCTGGAAAGCGAGCACTCCATGTAGAGCTGGCCGGGTTCCGGAAAAATGTCCGGGACGAGGCAGGAGTAGGAGCCGCCGCTCGGGCATTGCATGTCACCACGGGTCTGCTGGTAGAGCCGGGATTCGATGTAGCCCTTGGCATAGAGGTGGTCGGCGATGTTCTGGGTGCCGTTCTCCGCGTAGGGCCGGCCGCCGTAGTTGTAACCGTACATGTTCTGATAGGCGCGCATCGCGACCTGGATGTTGCGCAGGGTGAGGACGCAGCCGGTACGGTCGCCGCCGCGTTTCCACGCGCGGGCGCCGATGAAGAAAAGTCCGATCAAGGCGAGCATGGTGGTGATGACGATGGTCAGTTCGAGCAGGCTCAAACCGCGATGTCTCACCACCCGGGGGGGAGGGGTGATGGTCATGTGCAGGGGGGATAGGCCCTCACTCTAGCGAAATTCCGGACCGGCGGAATAACGCCTTCGCGTGATGATCACGAATGACGATGCAAAGATCCTCCGACACGCGGGTGGCGGCGCCTGCTTCCGCACGGGAGGACGCGGCTCTATCAATCGCACCCGCGGGTGCCGATGGACAAGCGGGAGCCGGTGAGCGGTCTCAGAGCTCCTTGATCCACAGATTCGCGAAATCGATCGCCGAACCGTGATGCTGGAGTCCGATAGCACCTCTGGCGGGAACGTTGGGAAGTTGTGCGTTGTCCAGAACAACGCGGCCGTTGATCGAAACTGACAGACGGTCGCCCTTGATCGTGACCATGGTCCGGTTCCATTCGCCGACCGGGCGGTCCGCCCTCACCTTTGGGGTGACCTGGGCCCTGACCTCGGCGGACATGGCCGGATTGGTGCGATATCCATAAACCTCGCCCGAGCCAACCGGCCAGTTCCAGAGGTTCACCTGGCTGGTGATGTTTCCTCGCAGATAGATACCGCTGTCGAGTTCTTCGACTTCGACGAGTTCCGGTTTGCCGTCCTTGCCGGGTTTCTCGCTTCCGTCGGGCAAGATGAGGGGGCGCTGTTGCATCGGACCCTTGCCGCTCCAGCGCCAGTCGAAGACCACGGTGCAATCGCCGTATTCTTTCTCGGTCCACAGATCGGAAGGTTCGCCGGGGCGGCCGCTGTGTTTGAGGATGCCGTTGGACACGGTCCATTCGGGACTGTTTCCATGTTTCCAGCCGTCGAGGTTCCTGCCGGTGAAAAGCCTCTTGAAACCGGCCGCCATCACACCCTCGACGTTCGCCGCGGGCGGAGTTTCGAGAATGGTGATGTTTTTGAAAGCGACCTTGTCCCCGTGTCCAAGCCACGCGACGTGTCCCGCACGGCGCTTCACGCCCGCATGCTTCGGATTTCTCGCGCTGAGGTCGTCTAGATTCGCGCGGAGGATGATCTCGCCGTTCAGTTCGACGACGAGGCCGGAATCCTGGACGGTCACCTTTTCATGATTCCACTGTCCGACGGGCTTGAGTCCGGTTTTCTTGGCCGCCGCGAGGGTGTAGAGCGAGCCGTTGAACTGATAGTCCTTCAGCGAGTCGTATTGAGGGTCGGAGTTGTCGAGGAGCTGGATTTCCATGCCCTCGTAAGCACCGTCTCCCTTGCCGGGATAGTGAATGCCGAGTCCGTTGTTTCCGCCGGGTGGGAGTTTGAAGTCGAATTCCAGGATGTAGTTGGAAAACGTTTGCTCGCTCATCAGGTTCTTCCCCTCCGGTGTGCAAACGATGGCTCCGTCCTCGACCACATAGCCGTCGCCGGTCCAGCCACTCAGATCCTTGCCATTGAACAAGGAACGAATCGCGGTGGATTCGGCGGCAAAGGCGTTTGAGCCGAGAGAAATGGCGACGACCGGGATGAGTAGGTTCTTCATGTGCATGAAAAGGTGGGTGGGGTGGGATGACGTGAACAAGCCAAGGAATGGCGTGGTTTGTCTATCCTCTGCGATACGCCCCTACAACGACGAAGATTTCCCTCCCTCAGCGATTTGCTGCGAGCGCATCAATCAGATAGCGTGCGGGCCGGAAGTTTTCGATGAGGACTTCCTTCTGCGCTCCACGATTCATCCGCACCTGGCTGATGTTGAAATTCGGGGTTTTGTGCGGTGCGAAGAGGATGTCGTCGTGGGTCGAATTCTCGTGCTTCTTGAACATGCTGGGCAGAATGTCCCCGCCGAGATGGTCGTCGCGCCCGGTGGCGAGGTGACAGGTGCCGAGGACTTTCTCGTCTTGAATGTCAGCGCCGGAAACGGGGAGCACCTGGGTGCCGAAGCCGAGTTCACCGAGAGTGCCGGTCATCGGGTCGTCCGCGAGGCGGGCGTTGTGGGCGTCGATGGTGGCTTGGTTTCCCTGAATGAGCGTGGAGTGGATGATGCAGCGGTTTTCGACTTCGAGGACGCCGAGTGTGCCGTCCTCATACTTCATCGGGAACTGGCCGCGGGCGTCGGCGGGGACGAAGTAAACCTCGCCGGCGGGGAGATTGGCGATGTCGGGTGTTTTTCCGAGACAGAGGCCGTGGGACTTCTGTGCGTCCTGACCGTCGAGGCCGAGCCATGCCGTTAGGATGCGCCCGTCTTCGAGGGCGAAGTCGATCTCGATGGAGTCGGCGTTGGTTAGTGCGGCGCGCAGGCGTTCGGAGTCGCCGGAGACCTCATGGTAATCGACGGCGAGGCCGGAGTTGAGGATGATGTCGTTCAGTCCGTGAAGCGTCGCGCCGCGGAATCCGTATTCCTTGCACTTGGCTGTCAGCGGCGCCGTGGCGGAAAAGGTGGAGATGCAGAGGATGATGTCGTAGTTCGGATAGATATCCGCATCCAGGGACAGGAGCTTGCCGTTCGTGTCCCAGACCTCGTCCTCGAGATCGAGGTTGGATCCATGGGTGCAGCGGAATGCGAACATTTCACCACCGGTCATGCCGAGATCGTCGAGGGCTCCGTTCCCGAGGCCCTGATAGAAATGCTTGTGGGCGTTTTTCTGCACAGGAAAGCCCGGTTGGTCGAGGAAGGCGAAATCCCTGATGAATTCCTGTGGTTCATCGAAGTCGATCAGGATGCAAACCCGGCAGCCTTGCGTCGGTTCGAATACGGTCCCGAGAAGCCGCACGAGATCGAAAGGAGGGAACTCGCGGTTTTCCGGATGCAGCAATATTTCCTCGTGGAAGTAATCGGGAAGGGAGGGGGCGGAGATGCTCATGGTGGTCCGGAAGCCTAAAACCGCTGGGGGCCGCCGCAAGAGGGATTCGTGAAAAACTCACAGGATGCCGGGATCGGGCGGACCGTCTTCCCCGATGCCGCTGCTTTCCCGCATCTCCCGGAGGACGCCGGACATGTCTTCCAGTGTCTCCCAGAGTTCCCTAACGACGTAGAAGGGGGCTCCGCAACGGGCGACAATGGCGAGACAATCCGAGGGGCGGGCGTCGAGTTCGACAATCTTCCGCTCCATGATTTCGTTCTCAGCCTCCAGAATCAACCTGGCGTAATAGATGTCTTGATCCATCCGGACGATCACGGCCCGCGAGACCTTGGCTCCGAATGCCTGGAGGGTGAGCAGATACAGGTCGTGAGTCAGCGGCCGCGGCGGCGCTTGACCGCTCAATGAGGCGTTGATGGAGGCTCCGACACCGGGATCAATGTAAAACACGATGGTCTTCTTCCCATCCCCTAGGAATACGGCGCATCCTGCTTGGGTAGGAAGCAAGGCGACCGGCTCAACACGAACGAGGTTTGGCATCGGCAACAGCATCCGTCCGTAAGGTGGATTTTCCAAGGTCAAACACGGGATTTGGAGGGAGGTGGTGAGTCATCGATCTCCAACGCAGGGAAAAGGTGCTATTCTGGCCGTAAAAGTCTCCGATGGTGGCCATTGAATTTCAAAAAGAC
>JAZKCQ010000061.1:0-49058 GCA_040388015.1 Verrucomicrobiota bacterium
CGGGCGCTTTTTCCCGGATCCGCGGGCCGGGGGGGCTTCAATCGGCCAGATCCTCGTTGAAGAAAATCTTGATGAACTTCATCTTCTTTTCCTCGTCGAAGCCGTGTTCGAGGATGGACTCGGGCTTGGAGGCGAGAGCGGGCTTGAGACGGATCTCCGCGCCGGTATCGAGTTTCATCACGGTCTTGATCTTGTTCTTCGCCTTGGTGACGTCCTTCTTGGAAATCTCAAAAGAGTCGTCGAGGCGATGGCCCTGCTCTTCCTCGATCTTCGAGCGGTGTTCGGCGAACTTGGCTTTTGCTTCGGGAGTTTTGAGAACCTGCTCCTCGAATTCCTGAAGACTGAAATTCTGCTTCTCCTCGAAGTAGGTGATCGCATCGCGTGCGGCGTTCGCAGTGTCCCATGGCGGGGTATCGTCATCGGCGGCCGTCTTCGGGCTTTCCTTCTTTTCCTTTTCGAGGAAGGCGACGGCCATATTCGCATACTTGTTCGTCAGGAACGGGCTGTCGGTGATGGGCACGACGCCGAGGAAATCGCGGACCCAGAAGCGCGAATCCGAACCGGTGCGGTCGAAGGTGAGGACGTAGTAGCCCTTGGTCGCGAGGTGGTTCAGAATGAGGCAGCCCTTGTCGATTTTCTCCGGGTTGATCCCCTGCTCGGTGTGGAGCTCCAGATCTCCGTCGCGGGTGGAGATGCTGAGGAACGGGACGACGCTTTCGGACTTCAGGATGCAGAGGCCCTGGGTGAGCTGACCGTCGATGTCGATGTCCTTGATCAGCGAAATGCAGAGATCGCCGGACTTGATGTTAGGGTGGTTCGACTTGGCGTAGAGGCGCTTGGCGATGTCGCAGCCTTTTTCCAACAGCCCGTCGTCCGAGGTGAAAATCGCGGCGGCATAGGCGTTCATCTCGTGCTGGTCGAGCGACGAGTGGTGGCTGAAGCGATGAGCGGTTAGATTCTTGAACGGCTTGAGGAAGATCGTGGCCAGCGGCTCCTGGTCCTTTTCCTCGATCTTGAAAACCTCCTTCGAGGTCTGGAGCGGTTCATCGCGTTGCGGATGGCCGACTTTGGCAAGAACAAGCCCGGTGGCGGTGGCGGAGGTGAAACGAATCTTGGCGGACATAAGGGAGGAGGAAACTAGGCGGGCGGCGGCGTTTGGGAACTCCGAAATGTTGGCAAGATCAACATCCCGTGCCGGACCTGGAAATGAAGATGGATGAATGAATGAAAGCCGGAATGAATTCCGCGGTCCGATCAAAAATCAAACGTCGCCTGCGGTCCTTTTTTCGCCGGAGCCTCTTCCTGCACGGTGCCTTCGCGCAGTCCGGCCGCGGCGAAATGGATGAAGCGGCTCAGGGTGGCTTCCATCGTCGGCGTTCCGGAAGCACCACCGCTGACACGGTGGAAAAGTTCCTGATGGGTGAGCATGTGAATCATCCCGCCGATGACGAAATGGATGCGCCACGCCAGCTCCTCCGGCGGGACGGTCGGCAGCGCCTTCGCAAATGCTTTACTGAACCGCTCTCCCACCTGCCGGAACTGGTCTTCGATCTGCGGTGGCAGGCCGTCGCCTTGTTCGGCACAGATCCGGCCCGTGAGCTTGTAAAACAGCCGCTCGGCCAGTTCGGATTTCCTCACCTGGCCGACGAGCGGACGGACCAGCGCATCAATGATTTCCTCCAATGGAACGGACTTCCCGGACCATTTGCGTTCAAGGGATTCAATACGGGCGAGGCGCTCTTCGGTGACCGGAGTCATGTATCGCATCATGACCATCGTCAGCAAGGCATCGCGGCTGCCGAAGTGATAATTGACCGCCGCCACATTGGTCTTCGCGAGCTGGGTGATGTCCCGTACGGAAACCGCTTCGAAACCTTTTTCAGCAAAGAGAAGCTCGGCGGCATCCAACAGTTTCCGCTTCGATCCGGATTCGGGTATGGTCATTTCACGCATGGCTTGTGGGCGAATCAAGCGACTGAAACAAAAATGTCAAACGAACGATTCAATCGAGCCGAGCCTGCTCCATTCCGCCCTTTGGAATAAGCGTTGCCAGCCACCTCAGGCGATTGTTAGCTTCCGCCCCGCGTTTCAGAAAACTTAATCAATTCACATCATGAGCTTCCCCATTCGCAGTCCTCGCCACCTGACCGGTGGCATCGTTGTTTTCGCCCGCATCCTCGACAAGATCCGTCTCCACGCGGAGGGAAAATTGCCCGAAGGATACCATGTCGGGATCGTTCCCGGGAACCGCACGTTCGACGACCGGCTGTGCAAATTCCTCGGGGTGGATTTCGATGCACTGAGCGCCCGGACTCTTGCAGGCGGCAGCGACGAGGAGATCCTCGAGTGGTGCTTCGCCCATGGCAGCCAGCCTGATGCCGAGCGGATCGAAGTCTGGAACGCATTCCTCACCAAACGTGGCTGGCGGGATCCGGCGACGACCGGTTTCGACAAATCGAAGGCCGAGGCCGGCTTTGCGGATCGACAGGACATCCTCACCTTTTTCGATCTGATGGACGCGGAAGAAGGCCGCGCCTGACGCATCATTCCACTGAAGGATGATTTCAGGACCCTTGGCCTGAAGCCAGCGCGACGATGGGTGGCATTTCAAAGCAAGACCGCCGATCCCGACATGCATCCGGTCTTGCTTGGTGTCTTGCGGGTGTGTTTCATCGCTCTGGCACCCTCCGTGCTTTTCGCCCGATACCTGCCATCCCGCGACCACTCCCAACTTTCCACTCCATGTCACGCAAATCGAAGATCATCATCACCCTGGGCCCTGCCACCGAATCCGAAGAAATGATCGGAAAACTCATCGATGGCGGCACCAACGTGTTCCGCCTGAACATGAGCCACGCCAAGCACGAGTGGGCTGCGGAGATGTCCAAACGCGTGCGCAGCCAGGCCGCAGCACGGAATGCGAACATCGCGGTGCTCTTCGACCTCACCGGCCCCTCGATCCGCACCGGGGATCTGGAAAAACCCTACAACCTGTTGGAAGGCGACATCGTCGAGTTCCGCAAAGTCGGCGTGGACCCGACCGTCACGCTGTCCACCACCGTCAACTACGACGGACTGATGGGCGACGTCTCCGTGGGAAACACCTTGGTCGTCGACAACGGCGCGTTGCTGATGCGCATCGACGTGGTGGAGGCCGACCGTGTGCTTTGTTACGTGAAAACACCGGGCACCATGGGCTCGCGCCGTCACATCAATCTTCCCGGCGTCCGCCTGAACCTCCCCGCCCTGACGGAAAAGGATCACAAGGACCTCGCCCTCGCCGTCGAGTGCGAGGCGGACTACATCGCCGGATCCTTCGTCCGCGACTCCGCCCACGTCCATGAACTCCGCGCCGCCATGGAGGCGCTCGAAGGCGAATCCCAGATCGTCGCCAAGGTCGAGGACCAGGAGGCCATCCGCAACATCGACGCCATCATCAACGCAGCGGATGTCATCATGGTCGCCCGCGGTGACCTCGGAACCGAAGTCGAGTTCGAAGAACTGCCGATCCTCCAACGCCGCATCGTCAAGCGCTGCCACGAGCTCGGCACCCGCGTCATTGTCGCCACACAATTGTTGGAGTCCATGATCCTCAATCCCACCCCGACCCGCGCCGAAGTGACCGACGTCATGAACGCCGCCTACGAGGAAGCCGACTGCCTCATGCTTTCGGGAGAAACTTCGGTGGGCCGGTATCCCGAGCGCTGCGTCGATGCGCTCGTTAGAATCTCCTCCCGCATCGAGCGCTCCGGCGGCCACGGCTTCGGCCTCGGCGTCCTGCTCCGCGACGAGCGCCAGAAAACCGCCCGCGCGGCGGTGACTCTCGCCGACTCCCTGCCGGATGCCCGTCTCGTCGTGCTCACCCGCCGCGGAGTGCTCGCCAACCACGTCGCGATGCTCCGCCCCCGGACTTCCGGCTTCTACGCCTTCACCCCGACCGACCGCGTCTGCCGCCAGCTCGCGCTGACCCGTGGCGTCCGTTCGTTCAAACTGCCCTTCGCCTCCAACATCGAGGAGACCATCGAGCGCGTCACCGAAATGCTGCGCAAGGAAGGACTCGTCCGCACGGGCACCCCGATGGTGATCGTGTCCGACATTCTATCCGACCACTTCGCCGCGAACTCGATCCTGCTTCACCACGCGTGACCAGAGGAGGATCGGTCCCATGTGTCGTATACGACCTATGAATCTCCTCCTGGGCGACTGCCTGGAAGTCCTGCCCACTCTCGCAGGTTCATCGGTGGATCTGGTCGTCACCTCGCCGCCCTACAACCTCGGCATCGCCTACAAGAGCTTCAAGGACACCGCACCGCGCGAGGAGTTCCTCGCCTGGTGCCGGGCGTGGGCGGCGGAGCTGAAACGGGTCATGGCGGATGACGCGTCGTTTTTCCTCAACGTCGGCGCGGCTCCGGCCAATCCGCTGATGCCGCACCAGCTGATTCTCGCGCTGACCGATGGCCCCGAGCCGCTTTTCACGCTCCAGAACACATTCCACTGGGTGAAGTCCATCACCATCGAGACGCGCGGCGGAGATCAGGTCAGCGCCGGACATTTCAAGCCCATCAACTCGAAGCGCTTCGTCAACGACTGCCACGAATACGTCTTCCATCTGACCAAATCCGGCGATGTCCCGCTCGACCGCCGTGCGGCGGGGGTTCCCTATCAGGACAAGTCGAACATCGCCCGCTGGGGCCACACCGGCGGCGCCGACCTCCGCTGCCGGGGAAACACCTGGTTCATCCCCTACGAGACCATCAACTCCCGCGACAGGGACCGCCCGCACCCCGCCACGTTTCCGGTCGCGTTGGTGGAGCAGTGCATCCGTCTTCACGGAAAGGGCCCTGCCACCCGGCTGTTGGACCCGTTTCTCGGAATCGGCACCTCCGCCATCGCGGCCCACCGGCAACAGATCGGGGACTTCACCGGGATCGAGCTGGACGTCCATTACCTCGAAACCGCGCGCGAGCGGCTGGCGGAGGAAGTCGCCCGCCTGCCGGAAGAACTTCCTTTGGCAGACTAATTCTCAAGCGGGTGGCTTTTTAGCTTCAAGCCATCGACCACATCTTTTAGGAATGTGGAAGATTCCGAAAGGTGTCCCGTTTGCATGAACTCCGCGCTCAACCAACTCATCCGCGACGCGTTTGCCGACCAGGCGAACGACGTTTTCCTCATCGAAGACGAAGTGCCGCGCGTCCGCCTTGAGGGCGAGGTCGTGCCGCTCCATCCAGGGCCGATTCCCCGCATCGCGATGGAGGAATTCTGGAAATCCTGCGGCGTCGATCCGGCCACGAACCTCGAAGCCGACATCTCATGGCGCGTCCCCGGCGGTGGAAGATTGAGGGTCAATCTCTATCACACCCTCGGCCGCCTCGCCGCCGTCATGCGGCCGATCCGCAATGAAATCCCGCCGCTCACCGAGCTCGGCCTTCCGTCCAGTCTGCTGGAATCATGGATCCAGCGCACCCAGGGACTGATCCTCATCACGGGTCCGACCGGATCGGGAAAATCCACGACCGTCGCCTCCTCGCTGGACTGGATCAACCACCATCTATCAAAGCACATCGTCACGCTGGAAGATCCCATCGAGTATTTGTTCACCAATGACAAATCGATGTTTTCACAACGCGAGATCCGCCAGGATTCCGCAGACTTCGCGACCGGCCTGCGGTCCGCGCTGCGCCAGAGTCCGGACGTGCTTTTCCTGGGAGAAATCCGCGATCAGGAAACCGCCGTCACCGCGCTCCAATCGGCGGCCACGGGACACCTCGTCATTTCCACGCTCCACAGCAGCAGCGTGATCGAAGCGCTCGACCGCTTCTCCCACCTCCTCAAGGCGGGCCAGCATGAAGCCTTTCACCTGCTCGCGGGCCAGCTTATCGGCATCATGTCCCAGCGTCTCCTGCCCCGCAAAGGCGGCGGACTTTTCCCGGCGCTCGAATACATGCAGAACGAGGCCGCCACCCGCCGCTGGATTTTGGAAAACAAGATGAGCGAGCTTCAGGACCATCTCTTGAAATCCACCGAACCCACCAATTGCTCGCTCCTCGAATATCTGGTGGCCTCCGTCCAACAGGGCTATCTCGAACCCGAAGTCGCCCGCGGGGCCTGCCCCCGTCCACAGGATTTCGACCGCGTGATGCGCGGGATCACCGGTTAACCCACCCACCAAAATCATGGCCAGCGACATCACCGAATACCTCCGACACACCATCGCTCTCGGCGGCTCCGATCTCCACCTCAGCGCCTGGGCACCGGCCTGCGCGCGGGTGAACGGCGCCATCGTCCCCTTCGATCAGGAACTGTTGGATCCAGCTACCGTTAGAGAACTCATCCTCGACACGCTCACGGAATCCCAGCGCTCCACCTTGGAACAGGAACTGGAGCTGGATTACGCGCTGCAGGTCGAAGGCATCGGCCGCTTCCGCGGAAACGTCCACATCGCCCGCGGCCATGCCGAGGCGGCCTTTCGTTTCATTTCACAGGAAATCCCCGCGCTGGAAACACTGGGGCACCACTCGCCGGTGTTCGATTTCTGCAATCTCCGCAGCGGTCTCGTCCTCGTCACCGGCATCACCGGCTCGGGTAAATCAACGACTCTCGCCTCGATGGTCCGGCGCATCGCGGAAAGCCGCAACGGCGTGATCATCACGCTGGAAGATCCCATCGAGTTCGTCCACGAGCACCGTTCCTGCCTCATCAAGCAGCGCGAAATCGGCAGCGACACCCAGAGCTTTCCCCGCGCGCTGCGCCAGGCGCTGCGGCAGGACCCGGATGTCATCGTCATTTCCGAACTCCGGGATCTCGACACCATCCGCATCGCTCTAACCGCTGCGGAAACGGGGCACCTCGTCCTCGCCACGCTGCACACGCCGGATGCCCCGCAGACCATCGACCGGATTGTCGATGTCTTCCCCGCCGACCAGCAGCCGCAGATCATCACGCAGCTTTCCAGCGCGCTCGAAGGCATCGTCTGCCAACGCTTGATCCCGCGGGCTGATGGCCAAGGCCGCGTGCTGGCCTCGGAAGTCCTGAAGCCCAGCCACGCCATCCGCAACTGCATCCGAGAGCGGAAGCTGGAGCAGGTCGTCGGCCTGATGGAGATCGGTCACCGCGAGGGCAACCGCACCATCGACGACAGCATCGGCCAGCTTCTGAACGCCGGATTCATCACACGGGAAGAGGCGATTTTCCACAGCCGCGAGCGCAGGAGCTTCGAACTGAAAGAACAGCCGAAGGAGCCGAAGAAACAGAAATCCATCTGGGTTTGAACGCTACGGCTTCCTCCGCCGCGGCCGCGTGAGGAAAAACAACACCACCCCCAGGACGGACACCGCGAAGGTTCCCCCGGTCACCAGGATCAGCCCCCAGTCGCGCAGATCCTTGTCCCGGATGAAACCGAACTTGTGGAACAGCGTGAAGATGTCCGCCTCGAATTGTTTTCCGTCATCCGTGTGGCGGGTGACGCTGCCGGTGACGGTCGAGACATAGACCCGGTTGCCCCGCGGATCCCCCGCATCGAACCGATAGACCGGCAGGATCCGGAAGATCCCGATGTATTCGCGGTTGAATGCCGTCAGGTAATCGGACTTCCGCACCGGCATTCCTCCCAGGAAACCGCTGGCAATCTCACCCGCATAGATTTCATCCGTCGAGGGATCGACGGCTCCGGTGACGGCATTGACGTAGCCGGATTTTCCCGTGGCGGAGAAAATCTGATAGTGGGGCTGTCCGGCGATCATCCGCAGATTGACGGCCGTGGGTTCGGTCCCGCCGGGCAGCCGTGCCACCGCGTCTTGCGGGGTGAGCTTCATCGACGAAATGTCCAGGGCAAGACTTCCCGGCCGCGCGGCGGGCGGCGGTGCCTGGGTGCGGGTCATGATGGTGTGAATCACCCCGCTGCCGGAGGACATGAGGAGCGTGAGGCTGAAAATCAGGCCGAGCCAGCGGTGGGCTTTGCGAATCCAAGGTTTCATAGTGTGTTGGGGAAAGGAAGGGGGCGGAGGCGCCCCCATCCGGTGAGGGCTGACAAGCGGTTACCATTTCCACTCGATGCCGGCGAAGACGCTGCGTCCGTCACCGGGGAGGAAACTGCGCGAGGTATTGGCCGGGTCCGGCCCCGCATTGGCGACGACGCCGGTGGTCGCCGCGTAATGCTCGTCGGTGAGATTCTTGGCCTCGACGAACCACGAGATCCCCTTCTCCAAACGACGTCCGATCTTGAACCCCAGCAGCGCATAGGGATCGGCGCTCAGCGTGTTAGCATGATCGACATATGCCTTCACCGGCACCCACTCGACGGTGGGTCCGGCGTAGTAGCCCGCCTTGTTCTCCCAGACCAGCTCGCCACGGATCAGATGCGGCGGAAGCCCGGCGATGGTGTTGTCACCATAGGTCTCGTCATCGTCGAATTTGAACCGGCCGTAGGTCCACGCGCCACGCAGGAAGAGCCGGTGCTCCGGCAGGTCCGCCAGCGCCGAGCCTAGCAGATCCGCCTCACCGAAAAGTTCGACGCCCTGATGGATCGTCTTGTCCGCATTGGTCGTGCCGAGCGGAGTTCCCGCCGCATCGTTGAGGGCGAGGAATTCGTCATCGATCTGCGAGGCGTACACCGTGGCATCCCAGCGGAAATTCGCATGACTGCCGCGGGTGCCGACCTCGATGGTGTCTGCGGTCTGCGCCTTGTTCGGCGTGAGCGCGCCGTTGGTTTCCGAAAACGACGGCGGCTCATAGCTGCTGCTGTAGTTGCCGTAGATCTGGAAATTGTAAGCATCCCACCTCACTCCGACCTTGGGAGAGAAGTTGTCATAGGTGCGGTCGTAGCTGGCGGCCGTCCCCAGCTGCTGATCGTTCTCGCGACGGTTGCTGGCCGCGGTGGCGCCGAGGATTCCGGTGAATCCATTGCCCAATGCCAGCTGGTCTTCGACGAATCCCTCGATGTTCGTCGCCGTCTGATCCGCGCTCGCGGTCATGGCCCCGCGCTTGCCGAAGTCGTTCACGAAGGTGGCGGCGTCGGTGCTTCCCCGGGTGAAGAAGACTCCGGCACGGGCGCGGTTGTCGCGACCGAAGAGCTGCTCCTCACGGGTGAAGGTCGCCCCCAGCATGGCGTCGTTGGAAAGCTGGTCGATCACTCCGGCGAACGGCGTGATCGGATGATCGAGGTCCTTGTAAGTGTAGGCGGCGACAAACTCGAAGGTGTTGTTTCCATTCCTCACCGTGGTCTTGTCCGCGATCCGATAGAGTTCGAAGTCCCGGCGGTTGTCGTAGGCGACCGCGCCGAAGAGCGACTCATCCGCCTGTGAGGGATCATCCTCCAGCTCCGCCTTGGTCAGGCTTCCCGGCAGTTCCGAGCGCGTGCGCACGGCGGTGATGAAAAGCCGGGTCTCCGCGCTGTCGGAAATCTGCCAGCCGAAGTTGCTGAAAAGCCGCTGGTTGTTCTGCTCCGAGTGATCGCGGAATCCTTCCTGATATTGCTCGGAAAGGCTGAAGTAGGCATCCCCCGCCCCTTCCTGAAATCCCGCGGCAAGGCGCGCCCGCAGGTAGTCGAAGGAGCCGGCTTCGAGCCGCAGGGAGCCGCCCGGATCAGTGAGGCCGGTGGCCGAAATGTAATCGATGGCACCGCCGAGCGTGGAGGAGCCGAGTGTCAGCGCGTTGCCGCCGCGCAGGATGTTGATGTGGTCCGCGGCGAGCGGATCGACCGCCTGCATGTCGAACCCGCCATCGGCGAGGTTCAGCGGGACGCCGTCCTGAAGCAAACGGATGCCGCGGCCGTGAAAAGTCCGCTGCATGCCGGATCCGCGGATGGAAAGCCGTGCCTCGTCCGAGCCGAAGCGCGGTTGGGCGACGACGCCGGGAGAGAGGGCGAAGGTGTCCGCCATGGTGCTGGCGCGGCCCTGCAGGTAGCGCCCGGCCTCGACGACTTCGGTGCCGCCTGGAGTTTTCGCCAGTTCCTTGCGGCTTTCCTCCGCGGTCGGAACGGTCTTCGAGACGGGCCGGGCGGTTTCCTCCACGACGAGCGGAGCCAGTTGGGTGGATTGGGCGCCGGCGACTCCGGCGAGATTGATGGACAGAAGGATGGAACGATGAAGGTTCATGAATTATTTGTTAGGAAAAATGAAAACAGGAGGAGATGCCTGCCTGGCACGGGAACGCGAAGGCGGCGGGAGAAACGGCGCGGAACGACAGCGACGGAAACGAGCCGGCGGAAGGCCATGGCAAGCGGGCGCGATGAAGGCATGGAGCCGGTCAAAGCCGTGTGTCACCGGGACACGGTGCTTCCCATGAAATCGGGAAACCCGGACGGCGCGATCTTCCGTTAGCGGCGGATCAGACGGCTCGCGGCGGCTGCATCGGCAGCGCCAGATAGACCTCCGCGAAGGTGCCGGTGTATTCCGTCACGCGGAATGCGACCTCCGAGAATCGGGGAAACGGCACCTTCACCGGGGCAGGCAAGGCCACGTCCATCTTCATCTCGGATTTGAGCAGAGGCTTCTTCTCATCCTCGCTCTTCGATTTCTTCACCACTTTGCACAATTCGCAGGGGTGCTCGCCATCGAAGGTTTTTCCAACCGCTTCGGAGAGCGAGGAACTGTTGGAATAATCCACCAGCATGTTTCCCCACGCGATGGTCTGAAGCAGGGCCAAATGCCCGCCCATGGACACGATCAGTGTCCCTATCAGGAAGTATTGGCTCAGTTTCAGCGCCCACTTGGACATCGCGGGGAAACAGACAGTCCAGCGCGGAAGCGGTCAAGGAGTTTGTGGATGATAGGCGGAAGCGCTTCGAAAAGCGGACGTGGCGTTTCATCAAGGAGAGGCGATCTCCGAATCGCCTGGCCCATGGAAAGCCAATGATGCGGAGCATTCGCTCACTCCATTGTCATCTCATGGGCCAGGCGATTCGGAGATCGCCTCTCCTTGTTTTTGGACACTTTCGCTCTGAACTCCAATCCTCACGAGCGTTGTGATTGAGTCTGATGCCCGTCCTCAGGGGTCACCCGATTTCAGCGGAACCGACCTGAATTAGGTGCAATTGGGCTCAGGTCTCTTTTTCCCCTTCTGGGCGAATTTTTTCGGGGCCGGGCGGTGATGGCGCCGCCACAACGCTGTGCATTTCCGTTCCGACTTGTCATTTGCGGGTTCCGTCCGCTCTTCTCCTTCATGCAGAATCCGACCACCTCCGACAAGCTGGCCGCGCTGGAGCAGCGGATGGCGGCGCTGGGGATCACGGAGGCGGATTTGCTGGAGAAATTCGTCCGTGGCTCGGGCGCGGGCGGGCAGAAGATCAACAAGACATCGAACTGTGTTTTCCTGAAGCACCTGCCGACGGGCGTGTGCATCAAGTGCCAGATGGACCGCTCGCGGGAGATGAACCGTTTCCTCGCGCGACGGGAACTGTGCGACCAACTCGACGCGATCCGCGAGGGCAAGGCGGTGGCGAAGACGCAGGCGATCGAGAAAATGCGGCGGACGAACCGGCCGAGGTCGCGGAACTCGAAAAAGCGCAGTGTGGCGGACAAGCGGAATTTGTCACAGAAGAAGTCGATGCGGCGCTCTCCTTCCGGGGATTAGGCTTGCGCGGTGCGGGTGAGGATTGGAGCGTGGCGGAGTGATTTCGCCGGGGGATGTTATCGCATCGGTGCTGCCGGTGTATTTGCTGATGATCGCGGGCGCGGTGCTACGCCGGACGGGGATCCTGCCGGGCGAATATGACGTGCCGGTGATGCAGCTGGTCTATCGGGTGATGCTTCCGTGTTTCATGCTGGATAAGATCCTGGGCAGCACGGTGATCAAGAGCGGATCGGTGGTGGTGTGGTCGATTTTCCTGGGGTTCGGGCTGATCATGGTGGCCATCCTGATCGGGCTGGCGGTGGGGCGGCTGCTCGGGCTGGAGCGCGGGACAGGGATGCGGACCTTCGCCCTAAGTTCGGGGTGTCAGAATTTCGGGTTCACGGCGGCTCCGGTGGTGGAGATTTTATGGGGCTCGGGAGCGCTGGCGTTGCTCTTCGTGCACAACATCGGGGTGGAGATGGCGATGTGGTCGGTGGGGGTGATGATGATGAGCGGCGAGCGCACGTTTTCCTGGCGCAGGCTGATCAACGGGCCGGTGATCGCGGTCACCATCGGCCTGACATTGGTGGCACTGGGGCTGGACGATCAGGTGACGGGCTCGTTCCGCAAGGGGATGTCGATGATCGGCGTGGGGGCCTTCCCGGTGGCGATCCTGATCACGGGCTGCACGATGATGGATCTGGTGGGGAAGGAAAAATTCAACTGGAGGGTGATCAGCGGCTCGGTGCTGGTCCGGCTGATGCTGGCTCCGGCTGCGATGCTGTGCGCGGCGAAATTTCTCCCTCTGACGACGGAACTACGGCAGGTGCTGGTGGTGCAGGCGGCGATGCCGGCGGGGCTTTCATCCATTCTCGTCGCCAGGCTTTACGGCGGCCGGCCGGCGGTGGCGGTGCAGGTGGTGATCGCGACGACGGTGCTGAGTTTTCTCACGCTGCCATGGATCATCACGTGGGGCAGCGCGTGGATCGGGCTGAAACCAATATTGCCATGAGTGTGGGAGCTGTCGTTCAATCCCGGCCATGAAAGCCATCGGCGCGCGCCACTATTTACCGGTGAGTTATCCGGACTGCCTGTCGGAGTTCGAGGCGGAAGTGCCGGTGCCGGAACCGAGGGATCTGCTGGTACGGGTCTGCTCGGTGGCGCTGAATCCTGTGGATACGAAGATCCGGAAATCGCTGGGCGCGGAGCCGCTGGAAACGCCGCGCATTCTGGGATACGACGCGGCGGGAATCGTGGAAGCGGTGGGCGCGGAGGTGACGGGATTTTCCGTGGGCGACGAGGTTTTCTACGCGGGCGATGTGACCCGATCCGGCAGCAACTCGGAGTATCAAACGGTGGACGCGCGGCTGGTGGCGAGGAAGCCGGTATCGTGGTCGTTCGCGGAAGCGGCGGCGCTGCCACTGGTCTCGATCACGGCGTGGGAGCTGCTGTTCGAACAGATGGGCATCGATCCGGATGGAGGGGACCGGGGAAAGGCCATTTTGGTGATCAATGGCGCGGGTGGTGTCGGCTCGGCGCTGATTCCCCTCGCCCGCTCGGCCGGATTGAAGGTGGTGGCAACGGCATCACGGCCCGAAACCGTGGCGTGGTGCGAATCGCTGGGTGCGAATCATGTGATCAATCACCACGAGCCGCTGCGGCCGCAGGCGGAGGCGGTGGGGATTTCGGAGTTTCCCTACATCGCGAATCTTTTCAATACGGAGACTTACTGGGATGTCACGGCGGATCTGCTGGCTCCGTTAGGCGCGCTGGGACTGATCGTGGAAACGTCGAAGCCGGTGGACATCGGGAATCCGTTCCGACTGAAAAGCCCGCGGATCGTTTGGGAATACATGCCGGCCAGGGCGCGGTTCCAAACGGCGGACATGCATCGTCAGGGAGAAATTCTGATGGAGATCGCGCGGCGTTGCGATGCAGGAGTGTTTCCGAAGATCGGCACCCGCGCCTTTGACAGGATTTCAGCGGCGAATCTCCGCGAGGCCCATGCCGCGATGGAGAGTGGAGGGGCGCATGGCAAGTGGGTCCTGTCCGGTTGGTAATTTCACGAGCTCATGACCGCGCACAACGAGACATTTTCTGTCAGAACCCACGGCAAGGGCACCACCGAGATCACCCGCGAGGTGGCGGGGATCGTCTCGCGATCCGGTGTTAGCACCGGCACGGTCACGGTCTTCGTCCGCCACACTAGCGCAAGTCTGGTCATCATGGAGAACGCCGACCCGAGCGCGCGGCGGGATCTTGAGCTGTTTTTTGAAAAGCTGGTGCCGGAAAGCACGCCGTGGTTCATCCACACCCAAGAAGGTCCGGACGACATGCCGAGCCACATCCGCATGGCGCTGACACGGACGAGCGAGGTGATCCCGATCATCGACGGACGGATGACGCTGGGGACATGGCAGGGAGTTTTCCTGTTCGAGCACCGCCGCGATCCGCACCGGCGGGAGATCGTGGTGAGTGTGATTGGCGAATGAGTTGAAATTTCGAAATTGTCCCGCACTATCCGTTTCCATTGATGAACGACCACTCCTCCACCCTCATCGAACTCGCCCTCGCCGAAGACATCGGTGACGGCGATGTCACGTCCCGATATTTCATTCCGGAAGAACGCCGCGCCTGCGCGTTCGTCGCGGTGCGGAAGGATGGCGTGGTGTCGGGAGTCGAGCTGGCGGCGCGGGTTTTCAACACGGTCGATCCGGAGCTGGACGTGGAAGTGCTCATCGCCGATGGCAGCCGCGTGGCGGCCGGGGCGTTGCTGATCCGGATCGAAGGCTCCGCGCGCTCGATTCTAACCGCCGAGCGGACGGCTCTCAATTTCCTCCAGCGCCTCAGCGGCGTCGCGACTCTCACCGCCCGCTACGTCGAGCAGGTCAAGGGCACGAATGCCCGGATCCTCGACACACGGAAGACCACGCCAGGCTATCGCTTGTTGGAAAAACAGGCGGTCGTCCACGGCGGCGGGACCAACCACCGCATCGGCCTCTACGACCGGGCGATGGTGAAGGACAACCACCTCGTCGCGGAAGGCGGTCCGGAAGCGATCCAAGCAGCCATCAACCGGCTGAAATTGGAAAAACCCAACGTGGAAGTGGAACTCGAAGCGGATAACATCGATCAGGTTCACACGTTTCTCACGATGGAAGGTGTCGATTACATCCTGCTCGACAACATGACCGTCGATGAACTCGCCGCCGCAGTGCTCATGCGCGGCGACCGCAGCCGGCCGCAGTTCGAAGCAAGCGGAGGGATCACTTTGAAGGTCATCCGGGAAATCGCCAAGACGGGGGTGGATTTCATTTCCGTGGGGGCGCTGACGCATTCGGCACCGGCTTTGGACATCGGTTTGGATTTCGAAGCGCTGTGATGGGATGAGCCGCGAGGATTTCAACAGGGTCGCGGCGGATTTTCCGGAACCGTTTCGTTTGTTAGTCAAGGAGTCGGTCGAGTCCACCAATGACGAGGTCAGGACTCTCGCCCAAGCGGGCGCTGCGGACGGATTGGTCGTGCTGGCCGAACGCCAGACCGCCGGCCGTGGCAGACGAGGCGCGGCGTGGTTTTCGCCCGTCGGAGAGTCGCTCGCGTTTTCCATCCTCGTGCGGCCGGACGAGCCGAAAGCACTGTGGCCGAGACTGGCCCTTGCCGCCGGACTCGCCGTGGCGGAAGCGGTGGAGAGCTTCGGATTGCAAGCGGGCATCAAGTGGCCGAACGACATCTGGATCGGCCAGAGGAAAGCGGCGGGGATTTTGGTAGAAGCCGGATCGGATTTCGCGGTGGTTGGAATCGGCTTGAACGTGAATTCCAGCGGATTTCCGCCCGAGGTGGCTGAAATCGCCACATCGATGCGGATGGAGGCCTCACAGGAATTTTCGCGGGCTGTGGTTCTCGCAGAAATCGTCGGGAAGTTTGCAAAGCGGCGGCGCCAGATGGGGAAGGATTTCGAGCACTTGGTTTCCGCGGTGCGCGTCCGCTGTGTGCTGACCGGCAGACGGGTGACTCTGACCACGGCAAACGGTCCGAAAACCGGCACAGTGGAAGGCATCGCACCGGGTGGGGAGCTGCTGCTACGGACCGAAACAGGCCTCGAGCGACTGATTCAAGCGGACGAAGTGAGATTGCTGGCACCGTGAAATCCCGGGTTTCCTTTTTGCCAAAGTGTCACAGACTCTTTCGCATGAAACCCGGTTCCCTCCTCCTGCAAGCCCTGATCCTCGGCCTTGTCCTTTCCTCATGCGGAACCACCAAATCCAGCAAGCCGGAGAAGCCTGATATGGAGAAAAAACCGGCTGTCGTTGAAGGTCCGAAACTCGTCGGGAGAATCGCAACCATTCCCGCGGACAAGCGTTTCGTCCTCATTCAGAGCTACGGCAAATGGGAAATGGAGGCCGGTGCCATCCTCACCACCCGTGGTCCGGAAGAGCGTTCGGCCAACCTCCGGGTGACCGGCGAAAAGCTCGGTGAGTTCGCCGCCGCGGATCTCCAATCGGGTGCTGTCGAGAAAGGCGATGCGGTATATTCTCAACACACTCCAAAACCGGTCGCCACACCCGCAACTCCGGAACTCCCTCAACACCAAAACGAAACACCTTCTGAAAATGTTCAAAAAAATAATTAACTTTTGGTTAATTCTTTCCTTCCAAAACCTCTCAGATTTATGTATTTTCAAAAAGTCCCGCTTGAGCAACCAAGCACAGCCATAAATACTAAATTTTAGAGTTGATTACTATCCGGTAAACCGGGTAGCTTCTCTTTCGCAATGGCTGTGCCCCCTTACATGTCCCGAAACATGAACACTACAACCAGCCATAATGAAAACAATGAACGCCTCGGGCGCTTCGGTGAAAGCCGACGCGGACCGTCTTGCTGACTTCGTACTCTTCACACAACGAAGCTGCATTCTGAACCTGTCCACAGAACTCAACAAAGGGAACATCTCGTTCCCGCAGTTCTTCCTCCTAACCTATCTTTCCAGCGAAGAATATCTCACGATGTCCGACATTGCGAAGAAGATGGGCCACTCGACCGCAGCCGCTACCGGTTTGGTCGATCGGTTGGAAAAATTGTCATACGTTGAACGAGTGCACGCCGCTGAAGATCGTCGTAAAATCATGGTCCGCATCACGTCCAAGGGAACCGAATTGGTTTCAAAGATGCGCACGGAAATTGCAAACGATCTGGCTGGCATTCTGGCAGGCATGGATGAAGACCAGGCTGAATCCGTTGAACATACGAAGCGCGCCATCAATGGCCGCGCGATCGCCTGATCAATAGGCTCGCCTTCTCAATAAACCAGCTTGGCGAATCCTCAGCGCCTCCGTTACCGTCCCCGGGTGACGGAGGCGTTCCCCTTTTTAGATCCTTTGAATTCCATCCCTGGAGTCCGTGCCGGATGGGTTGAACGCGTGCCGGATCTGCCGATCACCGGTGATCGTGACGAGGCGATGAAATTGCTGCGCCCGTATCACTCGGACGTCGTTTCAAATTGCGCCGGACCCGATGCCCCGTGGTGGCGTGCGGAGCAGGTTCACGGCACGAATGTGGCCGTAGTCCCGGGCAGCCCGCAAATCATCGCGCCGGATGGAATGCCGGTGGTTGCCGATACCGACGGACTGGTCACTCGTGAGCCCGGGGTCGTCCTCACTATCTACGCCGCCGACTGCGGAGCCATCTGGCTGGCGGATCGCAAAACGGGAGCTATCGGACTGCTGCATTCGGGAAAAAAGGGCACCGAAGGAAATATTTTCCATGTCGCTCTCGACGTGATGGGGAAACAATTCGGCACCCATCCGGAAGATGTCACCGCCGTGCTGAGTCCGTGCATCCGGAAGCCGGACTACGAGGTGGATTTCGCCACTCAGATCAGCGAACAGGCGGACAAGGCTGGAGTCGGCAGTTTTCTGGATTGCGGGCTGAATACTGCCGCTGACTTGGAACGCTTTTACAGCTATCGTCGCGAACTCGGGAAAACCGGCCGAATGATGGCGCTGATTGTCAGAGATTCACCACCATGACCTCCCTCACCCTTCAGGCTCCGGCCAAACTGAATCTGTCGCTGCGCGTTCTCGGAAAGCGTGAGGATGGCTTCCACGAAATCGACACGGTCATGGTCAAACTGCCAGGTCTGGCCGACACCTTGGAGTTCCGCGAAGCCGACGAATTTTCATTCCGATGCGACGATCCCAGTGTTCCGGGCGATGAAGGAAATCTCGTCGTGAAAGCGGCCAGAGCCTACGAAGCGGCTTCCGGAATCCCATGCCGATACGCAATTTCACTCCGGAAAGTTATCCCGCACGGTGCCGGACTCGGCGGGGGCAGCAGCGATGCAGCCACCACTTTTCTGGGCCTCAATCGCCTTCACGGTTTCAAGCTCGGTGTGGAAGCCTTGCATGAACTGGCAAGCTCGCTCGGATCCGACATTCCTTTTTTTCTTACTACTGGAGCATCTCGCTGTACTGGTCGAGGCGAAAAAATCACCCCTATTGGTTTACCATCAACATTATCTGTTCTTTTGCTGAAACCTTCTTTCAGCGTTCAAACACCCCATGCTTACGGTCGATGGAAACAGTCGATTGAAATTCCTGGTATTCTCTACTCTGAGCAAACCACTCAAGGGATTTCGTTGATGAATGACCTGGAACGCCCCGTTTTCGAAAAGCACCGGTTTTTGGCGGAATTGAAACAATGGCTTCTGGACCGTCACGAAACCGCCGCCGCACTGATGAGCGGCTCCGGGTCGACCGTTTTCGCGGTCCTGAAGAATCTCCAAAACTCGGAGGCTCTCGCCGCAGCGGCCCGCGCCGAACTTGATGCCGGCCTGTGGCACTGGGCGGGAACCACCGAGGTGTGAGATCAGTCGCGGCGATACTCGTTCATCGTATCGATCCAAGGAGCGAGTTCGCCCCGATCAGGGAATTTTTGAGACGCCTGAAAAATCAATTTCCGCTCCGTTTGCGGGTCGTTCGCCTCTGCGGCAGCCAAAGCCGAAGCATACCAATAGAACGGCGATGAGTCCTGCTCGCCATATTTTGCCGCCAACGCTTTCATTTCCTCCACCCGGCCGAGCTTGTTCATGCAGAGCATCGCCTTGAAATCAACGAGGCTGGTGAGCCGGGTGTTACCGGATGGCAGGTGCTCGTTCAGTTTTCCAAAAACATCGAGCGCCTCCTGCCACCGTTTGGTAACGAAATGAACTTCTCCCACGTTGAACCGAATGCTCGGGTTTCCCTTGGAGAGCTCCACCGCTTTTTCAAAATCCGGCAGCGCCTTCTCGAAATCCCGGGTTTCCATGTAGCAACTGCCACGCAGATTGAGCACTTCCCCGTTTGGACCGGAGATTTCGTCAGCTCGATTCAGCAGCTCCAAGGCACCGGGAATTTCACGCTTTCGGAAAAGCGAGTTCGCATCACTAAGGCATTGCCTGACCTCTTCCTGGCGCAAGCGGTCATCCCGCGTGTCTTTTCGCTTGGGAGTTCTGTCCTGACGAGCGCTCGGAACCGCCGCATCCAGCGATGCGCCAGCGGCTTGTTTTTTGCCGGACACCTCCTTGGGTTGATCCGCTTCCGATTTCAATCCTTTGAAAACCAACACGCCGATCAGCGGACCGATGAGGAGCAGCGGGAGATATTTTGACGGCTTCATGCACCCGCCACATTATCCGGAGGTCATTGCGTGACAAGCTTGCATTTCCCCCCTGCGGGCGCTTTTCGAACACCTCATTTGACAAGGCCTCCCGGTTTCCTCTAGCTTGCCCGTCCCGACGCTGAAGTCGGTCCCATTTATTATGAACATTGTTGTCGAGAAGCAGCCAAAGTGCGTCGCCACCCTGCGCGTTGAAATCCCAGCGGACCAAGTCAACGGCCAGCGCGATCAGATCGTCAAAGGCTATGCCAGCAAGGCCCGCGTTCCCGGTTTCCGCCCCGGCAAGGCTCCACGCGCCGTCGTGGAAAAGCGTTTCCAAAAAGAAATTTCCGAAGAACTCAACGGCGTCCTCATCAACGAGGCCTACGACGAAGCGCTCAAGCAGGAGTCGCTCAACGTGCTCGACTTCGGCGTACCGGAAGACGTCACCACCCATGCCAACGGCAGCGTTACTTTCGTTTCGAAACTGACCCTTGCTCCCGAAGTCACCCTTCCCGAATACAAAGGCGTCAGCGTGACGGTTCCTCCTTACGCCGTGCCTGCCGAGGAAGTCGAAGCACAGCTTACCGCACTTCAAGAGCGCTTCGCCGATTTCAACGACATCGAAGGCCGCGCTGCGGAAATGGCTGATTTCGCCGTCATCGACTACACCTCCACTGTCGAAGGCAAGCCGACCGAAGAATTTCTCGGCAAATCCGCCGGCTATCTTTCCGGTCGCGAAGGATTCTGGGTCCGCCTCGATGAGAAGGCGTTCCTTCCCGGTTTCGCCGCTCAACTGGTCGGCATGAACGTTGGCGATTCGCGTGAAATCACTGTCACGCTTCCCGAAGATTTCCCGGTTGCCGATCTCCAGAACAAGGAAATCGTTTTCCAAACCACCGTCAAAGAACTGAAGACCGCCGTCCTTCCAGCACTCGACGACGAACTTGCCAACAAACTCGCTCCCGGCAAGACGATGGAAGACATCAAGGGCATCATCAGCGAGAACATGGAAGGCGAACGCCGCCGCAAGATCGACGACATGAAGGTCAATCAGATCGTCGCCCATTTCAACGCACAGGTGAACTTCGAGCTCCCCGACGAACTCGTTTCCCAAGAAACGCAAAGCCAGGCCGATGCCATGGTGAAGCGCGGCGTCCAGTCCGGCATGAGCGAAGGCGAAATCGAATCCCAACAGGACGAAATCTTCGCCAGCGCCGGCGACCAAGCCGTCTCCAACCTCCGCACGAATTTCATCCTGCAGGAAATCGCCCGCGTCGAAAAAATCACCGTCACCGACGCCGAGTTGGTCAACCACCTCGTCCAAATCGCGAACTCCCGCAAGACCGCGCCGAAGAAGTTCATCAAGGACATGCAACGCGCCGGACGCATCCCCAGCATCCGCAGCTCGATGGCCATCGGCAAGACCATTGACTTCCTTGTCGAGCACGCGAACGTAGTGGAATCAATTGAAACAACACTCGATGCCTAATTTCCAATCCCCTTCCATGAGTTCCTCCAACGGTCCGAAAAACTACTACGTTCCTGTCGTCGTTGAATCCGACGGCCGCGGCGAGCGCTCGTTCGACATCTACTCGCGACTCCTCAAGGACCGCATCATCTTCATCGGCGTGCCGATCGACGATTTCGTCGCGAACTCGGTGATCGCCCAGCTCCTTTTCCTGCAAATGCAGGATCCGAAAAAGGACATCCACATCTACATCAACTCGCCCGGTGGCTCCGTCACCGCCGGCCTCGCGATGTACGATACGATGCAGTTCCTCACCTGCGACGTGAACACCTATTGCATCGGCATCGCCGCATCGATGGGCTCCGTCTTGCTGACAGCGGGAACCAAGGGCAAGCGCTTCTGCCTTCCTAACTCGCACGTCATGATCCACCAGGTCTCCGGCGGCGCACAAGGAACGGCCTCGGACGTCGAGCGCACCATCGGTTTCATGTTCAACCTCAAGAAGCGCCTCAACGGCATCCTTGCCCATCACACCGGCAAGACCATCGAACAGGTTGAAAACGACTCCGACCGTGACAATTACATGACCGCCGAGCAATCGGTTGCCTACGGTCTCGTGGACAAGGTCCTCGAAAACCGCAAGCAGCTCCCGGACGCGGTCGTCGCCGCCATCGACGAACCGAAGGCTGACAAATAAGCCCCGGCCGTCCCGGCATTCTTCCTCCTTGTATCCTCGTTTCTGATACCGCATCATCCCACCCATGGCCCGCGCTTCTAATCTAACGATGTGTTCTTTCTGCGGAAAGAGCCATTCGGAGGTCAAAAAACTGATCGCCGGCCCAGGTGTCTATATCTGCAACGAGTGCATCGACGTCTGCTCGAACATCCTCGAAAAAGAACTGGGTGGTGGCACCACGGCGAAAGGAAAAACTCCGGCAGACAAGCCGGGCTTCAAGATCCCCTCGCCGGCCACCATTCTCGCGAAACTGAACGATCATGTCATCGGCCAGGAGAATGCCAAGAAGGTGCTCGCTGTCGCGGTTTATAACCACTATCAGCGCCTCCGTCAGGATCAGGCGAAGGTAGGTGAAGAGTTCAAGGATGTGGAGATCGAGAAATCGAACATCATGCTTCTCGGCCCGACCGGCTCGGGAAAAACCCTGCTCGCCAGGACTCTTGCCCGCGTTTTGGATGTTCCGTTCTGTATCGTCGATGCAACCACGCTCACCGAAGCCGGTTACGTCGGCGAGGACGTGGAAAACATCATTCTTCGATTGCTTCAAGCTTCCGATTTTGATGTTTCCCGCGCCGAACGCGGCATCATCTACGTGGACGAAATCGACAAGATCGGACGCAAGACCGAAAACGTTTCCATCACGCGAGATGTTTCAGGCGAGGGTGTCCAACAAGCACTGCTCAAGATCCTCGAAGGCACCATCTGCAACGTCCCGCCGCAAGGCGGCCGCAAGCATCCCCAACAGGAATACATCCAGGTCAACACCGAAAAAATCCTCTTCATCGTCGGCGGCGCGTTCGTCGGCCTCGAAGAAATGGTGAAACGCCGACTCGGCAGCAACACACTTGGTTTCCATGCCGATGCTTCGAAAGAAAACCTCGATGACCCTTCGGTGAACGTCTTGGAAAAAGTCCAACCGGAAGATCTCCTGCATTTCGGGCTCATCCCGGAATTCATCGGCCGTATCCCGGTCATTTCCTCACTCCGCAAGCTCACGGAAGACGAGCTGATGTCGATCCTCACCGAGCCGAAAAACGCGCTGGTGAAGCAATACGGCAAGCAGCTCGCGATGAACGATGTGAAGCTCCGGGTCACCCGCGACGCCCTCCGCGCTTTGGCCGAAGAGGCCGTCCGCCGCGGCACCGGTGCCCGAGCGCTGCGCTCGATTTTCGAAAAAATGATGCTCGAAGTCATGTTCGACATTCCGTCCCGCGACGACATCGAATCCGTGACGATCAACCGCCAGGTGGTCATCGGTGAGCGCCCACCGAACATCCGTCGCAAGCGCGCGGATCAGGACGCGGCTTGAGCGACGCCGGCATTTCTGCCTGCTTACGATTGATCCCCTCTGCTGCCGGTCGAAGTCATTTTGGCGAGTCATTGATCACTCGGCCGTTCACAATCAGACCGTTGAAGCGAATCTGGACTTGATTCGCAAACCCGGACTGCTAGTTCTTTTGAGTCATCTGGCACATACCGGCCGGATGCAGAGAAACCAACAACCGAATACACATCATGAAAACCGTTAAATTCCTCGTCGCCGCCGCTGCTGTTTCCGTCCTCGCCGCTTCCTGCTGCCCAAGCGCTCCAGCACCAGCTCCAGCACCGGTGACTTCCTCGAAGTAATCCGCCTTCCAAAAGCCCGGCTTGCCGCACGGCAAGCCGGGCTTTTTTGTAGTTCCATCCTGAATTGCCACGCAGCCACGAGCCTCCGAACCAAGGAACGGCGAACTCCCATTCGCCGTGGTCCATTGGATCTTCCATGAGGAGCGCTTTGCTTCGATCCATCGTCCTATCATGAGCATCGGCGGATCGGAGTCTGCCGCTTGGATCTTTCGCGTTCGGGCAAATTTCGCGAACGCCCTGGCCCTAGTTGATTCTCAAATCGGCAGAAACGTGCTGTGTCGTGGCACGCCATTGAACGCGCGATCCAGCTCCAGCCGCTGCCACATCCCGGCCACCGCTCGGCCGAGGATTTCGACGTCTCCCCGGGCATCGTGACGGCGAATGCCCTGCTGGTCGATGCGCAGGCGGGAAATGAGATGATCCAGCGAATGGCCTGTGCCACGGGTTTTGCCAAAAAGCATCTTCGACATGTGGATCGTGTCGATGCCGTGCACCTCACGCACCGGCAGACCGTGCCGACGGCAGGTCGCTGCTAGAAATTTGCTGTCAAAACGGAGGCCGTTGTGAGCAATCAGCGTGGAATCTCCCGCCCAAGCGGCGAACTCGCACAGCACCTCTTCCGGACGGTTCGCATTCGCCACATGGCGGTTCCCCACTCCGGTGTAACTCTCGATGAACGGCGAGATCGGCCGCCGTGGTTTCGCGAAACTCGCATACGTTTCCTCCGGGCAAAGACAGCCCGCGGTGAAACGCATCGCCGCGATCTGGATGAATTCGTCCTGTTCGGGATCCAGCCCGGTCGTTTCCAAGTCATAGACGACGAACGTTTCCCCGGAGTGCCAGCGGTCCGTCCAGTAGAACGGATGCCGGCATTCGGGACACACGACGCGGGTTCCCATCGCCGATTTGGTGCCGGCGATGGATAGGGTGCAGCTCGGGCAATTGACCTTCATCAGCCCATCGCCTTCTCCATCAGCGTGTTCATCCGGGTCACCGTGTCGCGGGCGTCTTCCAACAGCCCGGCGGCGATGAGCGCGTTGTCCAACAGTTGGAGAGCGACGAGTTTCGCCAGCTCGGGATTCGAATCCTTGGCTTCGGAAAGCTTCTTTACCAGCGGATGGCGCGGGTTGATTTCCAGCTCCACCTTGATGTCGTCTTTGAAATTCTCATCCATCGCCTTCATCATCTGCCGCATCTGCGGGCTCATGCCGTCCGTCGGGACGAGCGCGATCACCGGGCTGTCCACCAGGCGCTTGCCAGCGGCCACTGCGGTCACGCGGTCGCCGAGTTCGGCCTTGAGGAAATCGCAAAGCGCGGTCGTCTGTTCTTCGGATAGAGCGTCACCTTCCGGCGCGTGATCGTCCAGATCCACGCCGCCGTGGCGGATGGAAACCAGCTTCTTGCCGTCGAACTCGCCGAGCGACTCCACCACATATTCATCCACCGCATCGGTGAAATAGACGACTTCCAGCCCGCGCGCCTTGAATGCTTCGATGTAAGGGCTGCTCTCGACCTGCTCGCGGCTGCCGCCTACCAGATAGTAAATCGATTCCTGGCCGTCCTTGATGCGCGACACATAATCGGTGAATCCGCACACGGCACCGGCGTCGGTGAGCGAGGTTTCGAAACGCAGCAGCTTGGCGAGCGCGTCCTTGTTCGCATAATCGGTGGCGATGCCTTCCTTGAAAAATCGGTCGAACTTCTTGTAGAAGCCGCGGTATTTCTCGGGATCCGCATCGGCCTCCTTTTCGAACATCTTGATCACGCGCTTGCTGATCACGTTGCCCAACTTCTTCACCAGCGCGCTGTCCTGCATCGTCTCGCGCGAGATGTTCAGCGGGATGTCGGCGCTGTCGACCACGCCCTTGACGAAGCGCATCCACTCGGGAAGCAGCCCCTTCGGATTGGCATCGATCAGGACTTTCTTCGAATAAAGCGCCACACCGCCATCGACCTTGCCGAAGCCCATGCGCTCGGGGTTCTCGCTCGGCGCGAAGACCAGCGCGTTGATCGTGATCGGCGCGTCGGCGCTGAAATGCAGGCGATAGGCAGGCTCGTCCCAAGCCTTGCAGGTGAATTGATAGAACGCCTTGTATTCGTCCTCGGAAATCTCCGACTTGTTTTTCAACCACAGTGCTTCGACCTCGTTGATGCGCTTGCCGTTAAGCAGGATCGGGAAGCCGACGAAATTGCTGTAGGTCTCGATGAGGTGCTTCAGACGGGTTTCCTCGGCATATTCCGCGAGGTCTTCCTTCAGGTGCATCACGATCTTCACCCCGCGCTCCTGGCCGGGCGATTCCTCGATTTCATAGCCGGTCTTGCCATCGCTGATCCAGACCAGCTCCTCACCGTCCTTGCGCCAGCTGCGGGTGTGGACCTTGACCTCATCGGCCACCATGAACGCCGAGTAAAACCCGACACCGAACTGGCCGATCATGTTCCCCGGAGTGCTGCCGCTGTCCTTCATGTTTTTCAGGAACGCCTTGGTTCCCGAGTGGGCGATGGTGCCGAGGTTTTTCACCAGCTCCTCGCGGGTCATGCCGATGCCGTGATCAGCGATCGTCACGGTCTTCGCCTCGGCGTCGGTGGTGATGTGGATTTCCAGCGGCAGGCCGGCGCTGTGGATGTCCTTCTCCGTGCTCTCGATGTGGCGGAGTTTCTCCATCGAGTCGGAGGCATTGGAAATCAGCTCGCGAAGGAAGATTTCCTTGTCCGTGTAAAGGGAATGGACGACCAGATCGAGCAATTGCTGGATCTCGGCCTGAAAGCTGTGTTTTTCGACGGTGGTTTCGCTCATGGTTTGAAAATGGTTGGGGTTCGTGGGAACGGCGGGACCATAGCCAACAGGTTTCCTGTGTCAAAATTTCCAGCAAAATTTACCTATCCGGCTTGTTGGCTGGCGGGTGTGCACGCTTCCTGCTTAAGTCCCGGCAGATGCATCGGGAAAACGAGCGACTCGCTGAAGATAAGGCGGGTGAGAAAAAATGGAGGCGCTGGGGACCGTTCCTGAGCGAGCGCCAATGGGGCACGGTCCGGGAGGATTATTCCGACCATGGGAACAGCTGGGCGAGTTTTCCCCACGACCACGCACGCCGCCGCGCCTACCGCTGGGGTGAGGACGGATTGCAGGGCTGGACCGACCGCCAATGCCGGATGTGCTTCGCCCCGGTGCTCTGGAACGGCAAGGACACCATTCTCAAGGAACGCCTGTTCGGCCTCGGCGGGAACGAGGGAAATCACGGCGAGGACGTGAAGGAGTGCTACTACTACCTCGATTCCACGCCGACCCATTCCTACACCAAGGCACTCTACAAATATCCGCACGGGATGTATCCCTACACCGCGATCCGGGAGAAAAACCAGGAACTGGGCCGCACCGGCCCGGAGCTGGAACTCGCCGACATGGGGCTCTTCGACGACGGGAAATATTTCGATGTCGTCCAGGAAGTCGCCAAGCGCACTCCGGAAGACATTCTCTGGCGGATCACCGTCACCAACCACGGCCCGAAAGCCGCCCCGATCCACGTGCTGCCCACCCTCTGGTTCCGCAACATCTGGAGCTGGGGCGAAAACCGGGAATCACCGCAGAAAAAGCCGAACATTTCGGCCGACGGCAGCGGGGTGCTCGCTTCGCACGAGTCGCTGGGAGATTACCGGTTCATCGTGGATTCGCCGAACAGCAAGAAGGGCATCCCGTGGCTTTTCACGGAAAACGACACGAATTGCCAAACCGTTTTCGGCACCGAAAATCCGCAGCCCTACGTCAAGGACGCCTTTCACCGCTACCTGGTCCAAGGCGAGAAAGGTGCCGTCTCCCCCACTCCTTCGGGCACGAAAACCGCGGCTCATTTGAAATTCGTCATCCCAGCGGGGAAAACGATCACCGTCCGCTGCCGACTGCATCTGCTCAAGGAATCCAACGGCTTCGACGGATTTCAAGGGTTCAACGAACTGTTCAAGGAGCGCATCGCCGAGTCGGACGCCTTCTACGAGGACGTCATTCCCAAGGGCATCTCCCACGACGAGCGCCTCATCTGCCGCCAGGGCTACGCAGGTCTGTTATGGACCAAGCAGTTCTTCTACTACGTCGTCGAGGATTGGTTGAAGGGCGACAATGGCGCGCCGCCATCCGAAGCAAGACTGGCGGGCCGCAACGCCGACTGGCAGAATTTCTTCGCCCGCGACATCCTCTCGATGCCGGACAAATGGGAGTACCCGTGGTTCGCCGCGTGGGACACCGCGTTCCACATGATCCCGTTCTCGGCGGTCGATCCGGAGTTCACGAAGCACCAGCTCCTGCTGCTGCTCCGGGAGTGGTATATGCATCCCAACGGGCAGCTCCCTGCCTACGAATGGAACTTCTCCGACGTCAATCCGCCGGTCCACGCATGGGCCGTCTGGCGGGTTTACAAAATCGCCGATCCCAAGGGAAAGCGCGACCTGTTATTCCTCGAACGCGCCTTCCAAAAACTCCTCCTCAATTTCACCTGGTGGGTCAACCGCAAGGACGTCGAGGGACGCCACGTCTTCGGCGGCGGCTTCCTCGGGCTGGACAACATCGGAGTCTTCGACCGCTCACACGCCCTGCCCGGCGGCGGCCGTCTCAATCAGGCGGACGGCACCGCATGGATGGCTTCGTTTTGCCTAACCATGCTCTCGATGGCGCTCGAACTCGCGTTGGAAAAACCGGCCTACGAGGACATCGCTTCCAAATTCTTCGAGCACTTCGTCAACATCTGCGACGCCATCAACTCCCTCGGCGGCACCGGCTTGTGGGACAGTGAGGACGGCTTTTACTACGACCAGCTCATCATCAATCACCAGGATCCCATCCCGCTGAAAATCCGCTCGCTCGTCGGTTTGCTGCCGATGTGCGCCGTCACCGTGCTCAAGCAGAAGACGATCGACGCGCTCCCCGCCTTCCGCAAGCGCATGGACTGGTTCCTCGTCAACCGCCCGGATCTTCTCAAGTATTTCACCGCCCGCCGCGTGCCGGGCGACAAGAACCCCGGTCGATGCCTGCTGGCGATTCCTTCGGAAAAGCGTCTGCGCAAGAGCCTGGCCTACATGCTCGACCCCAACGAATTCCTATCCGACTACGGCATCCGTTCGCTCAGCAAGGCGCATGGCGCGAAGCCCTTCGTCTTCGAGCACGAAGGCCAGCGCCACGAGGTCCCCTACACCCCGGGCGAGGCGACCACCGACATGTTCGGCGGCAATTCCAACTGGCGCGGCCCGATCTGGTTCCCCACCAATTTCCTCATCATCGAGGCGTTGGAACGTTACGATTATTTCTACGGCGACACCTTCACCATCGAGTATCCCACCGGCTCCGGAAAAATGGCCACACTGCGCGAGATCGCCATCGACCTCTGCGACCGCCTCATCTCGCTCTTCCTCCCGGACAAGGACGGCTATCGCCCGTGCTTCGGCGATGCCCCGCGCTACAGCGATGTCGATCACTGGAAGGACCTGCTGTTATTCCACGAGTATTTCCACGCGGAAACCGGCGAAGGACTCGGAGCCTCGCACCAGACCGGCTGGACGTCGCTCGTCGTCCGGCTTGTCCGCGAACGCCGGGAAAAACTCACGAACATCCGGAAACCCGGTCCACCCATCGGAACCACCGTCCCCATCCCGTTCTAAGCCAAGGCGCGAACATGAGCCATCGCAGCCGATGCCAATCCCTCCGGATTGTAGCCCCCCTCCAATGAGCTAACAATCCGTCCGCCGCACCAGCGGTCAGCCAGGGCGACGCATCGCCGCGTCATTTCCGCGAAGGTATTGTCATCCCAGCGCAATCCGCCGATCGGATCCCCCGCACGCGCGTCGAATCCAGCCGAGATGATGAGGAAATCCGGCTGAAACGCATCGATGGCAGGCTCAAGCCGCGCGATCCATTCCCGCAGGGCGACGGCACCATCGGAATTGCCCGGCAGAGGAATGTTCAGAGTCGTCCCCTCGCCCGCATCCTGTCCCCTCTCCGTCGCCGGACCGGTGAATGGATAGATGTTCTGCTGATGAAGCGAGGCGTAGAAAACCGACGGATCCCGCAGGAAAATCGCCTCCGTGCCGTTTCCATGATGCACGTCCCAATCGATGATCGCGATTTTCCCCAGCCCATGCCGCGACTGCAGATACCTCGCGGCGATGGCGACATGGTTGAAAATGCAAAACCCCATCCCGCGGCTCGCCGTCGCATGATGCCCCGGCGGTCGCACCGCACAAAACACCGACGAGACGTCCCCGCGCATCACGGCATCCACCGCCGCTAACACCGCACCCGCCGCCTCCATCGCCACCTCGTAGCTTTCACGGCAGACCGCCGTATCGCCGGTGCTCAAGTGGTCGGCATAAAACTTCACCTCACGGAGCACGAGATCATGATAGTCGGGATCGTGGGCGAGCAGGATTTCCGCAACCTGCGCACGCCTTCCGGGCAGCCTCACAAACGCCTCCGACAGTCCCGACAACGCCGCTTCCAACCCCCTGTAACGATCCGCCGACTCCGGATGTCCATAGCCGGTGTCATGACGTTCGTAGCCCGGTGCAAAATGGACACCCACCGGCAGTCTGGCGTTCTCACTCATCGCCGGGGATTGTTTCCATCGCTTGTGAAGAGGTCAAGATTGGCGGATTGGATGCTTTCTCAGCCTACCGCTGCGACACATTTCCGATTGGCGAATCCAAGCTTCCGGGTGGATATTCCTATGAAAAATCACACATGGCGATTTCCGCCGTCGCCATGCCCGCAACCGAGGCGGAGAACTCAATCACTACTGCCATGAGCGACAAAAATCCAAAAGCAAAACGGAAGCTGCAAGCCCAGCACGAGATGCTGAAAAAGCAAAAAGCCGAGGAACACCACCGGGAACAACAACGGCTCCACGACCTGCACATGACCAAGCATCCGCATGAGATGAAGGACTGATCCTTGGAATGCCTGGATCACTTCGATAAAATCATTTCCTCGATTTTCTTCTCCGAGATCTTCCCCAGAAGAGGGATGTCCGGGGCAAAGAGGGAAATGCGGTATTCCTCCAGCATCCAGCCGACCGGCCAATGCGCCGGGTCGTCAGGCTGAGCTTTATGCTTTTGAAACCACGGAATCCAAAGCCGGCGGAGACGGTCCATTTTTTCCAAATCCTTGACGATTGGAAGCGACGACAGCCGTCCTAACCGGGACCGGATCGCGCGCAGGCGGCGGGGATATTCGCGGAGATGGTTGAATCCGGAATGCCAGGCGAAATCCTTACGGAAGAGCCACGCAAGCTGCTCATCGATGTCCTCCGCGATCTCACCCAGATTACGATCCTTACGGTGGGTCTCCACCCACTGACGGATCTCCGGCAGGATCTCGAAGATCTCATCGATCGCCTTGCCGATGACAGAAGCCGCATCATACCACCGCCCTCTCGCCGGTTCGGTCAACGCTCGGAATTCATCGGGAGAACGAGGGAAAATTTTTCCCGCAGCCCCTTCGGCGGCCAGCAGGATGAGCGTGTCCAACGAAGTGCCTCCAGGACCGAGGCGTGGCATTTCCACCTTGGCCATCAGACCTAACGGGAATTTTTTCTTCAGGTAGTTCACCTGATCCTGATGGGCGAGCCACAGCAATCGCGCACCACCCGCGCGGTGGGATTCGGCCGCGAGAGCGGCGCTCGTGAAGGCGCGGACGCCGACGGTTTTCCCCTCGTCCACCAGCGCCGGATAGGCCGCGCCGCCGGGCGTCATGACCAGTTCCGGAAGGCTTTCGCCATCCCACGAACTGATGCCCTTGCGTTCCACATCGGCGTTGGCCGCCGCTTCGAAACGGACGCGCATGCGGTCGGCGAGCTGGAGTTTCAGCACGGCCACGTCTTCGCCCATCGCGAGTTCCGCCGCCTCATCATCGCACACCCAGATCTTGGTGACGAGTTCGGGCAGGAGCTTGCTCACATCGTATTCGCCGACAGGAACGTAAGCGCCGTTCCGATCCTTCATGTGCTCGGAGAGCGCTTGAAAAACCGATCGATCCTTCGGCGCGAAGCTCCAGAGTTCCGCGAAGCTGTCTGCCGCGGGACCGATCGGCTGGCAGATGCGGCGGTAGTCCTTCGGCAACGAACGCAGCAGGATTTCCGCCCGTTCTCTCAGGTTTCCATCGACACCCCAGGCGGGCAGCCAGTCGGGAAATTTCGGCAATTGATCGACATGAACGCCAATGGTGACGCCGTCGTCGCGCTCGCCCTGCGCGGCATGATAGTAGAGAGAATACTCCTCACCGCCGTGATGAAGGCTGTCGGGAAATCCGTCGAGCCCGAGATCGCCGAGGTCCTCGTCCACCACATCGGCCACACCTAACATCAGAATGTCTTCATTTTGCTCCAACCACTTGTGAAATGCGGCGGCGGTGTTGATGGATTCGGGAATGCGCGATTCATAAAAGCGGACCAACGCCTCGTCGCTCCATAATCCGCCGGGACGACGGAGCTTCTGTTCGATGGCTTCGATCTCCTGGCGCATGTCGTCCACATGATCGAGGAAATGGCTGCGCTTCTTCAACTTCCCGGCCACCACGCCCTCACGGAGGAAGACGTTTCGGGCAGCCTTCGCATCGACCCGGCCGTAGTGGATCCGCCGGCCGGCAACGACGTGCAGGCCGCCGCAGACGACGGTTTCCTTGCCATACACCGCACCGTGGTTTTCGTCCCAATGCGCTTCGCCATATTTGCTTTTGCAAAGATGCGGCGCGACCTGCTCGACCCATTGCGGATCGATGCGGGCGACGCGGCGGGCCCACAGACGTGAGGTTTCTACCAACTCCATCCCCATCACCCACTCGAAACGCTTCGGCAGGAAAAACAGACCGGAGCCGGGAAACACCGCGAAGAATCCGCCGTTCGCGCTGCGGTAGGATTTGGACTCGCGGTCCCACATGCCGAACTGCCGCGGCACGCCTGATAGAAGCGCCTTGTGAATCGTGGAATAGGCACCCGCGCCGGAAAGATCGTTGCCGATTTCGCCCAGCTTGAGCTTCCACTCGCGCTCCAACAGATCAGCGAGTTCGTCGCGGACGTTCGCCCATTCCATCACCCGGCGGGCGTTGAGGAAGGCCGGCCCGCAGAATTTCCGCAGGGCGTTGCGCTGCCAGCGGCCGCGGTTGTCGCGGAATTTTCCTAAATCATTCCACAGGCGGAGAAGTGAAATGAAATCGCTGTCCCCGTCCTTCCATTTCGCATGCGCGGCATCGGCCTCACGGGCTTTCTCCGCCGGGCGCTCGCGCGGATCACTGGACTCCAGCGCGGCGACGATGGGCAGGACTTCCGCCAGACAACACTCCTTGCGGGCCTCGATCAGCATCCGACCCAACCGCGGATCCACCGGCAGCCGCGCCATCTGGCGGCCGTAGTCGGTGAGGTTCTTTTCCTTATCAAGCGCGTTGACCTCACGCAGCGTCCGATAGCCTTCCGACACGGCTTTGGGCGACGGCGGATCAAGAAACGGGAATTCATCGATCTCCGGCAGGCCGAGCGCTTTCATGCGGAGAATGACCCCCGCCAGCGAACTGCGGCGGATTTCCGGATCGGTGAACTCGGGACGCTCGGTGAGTTCGGTTTCCTCGTAAAGGCGGACACAGACACCATCGCGCACGCGGCCACAGCGGCCTTTCCGCTGGCGGGCGCTGGCCTGGCTGACGGGTTCGATTTGCAGGCGCTGCACGCCTTTTCCCGGACTCCAGCGGCTGACCCGGGCGACGCCGGAATCGACGACGCAGGCGATGCGGGGAATCGTTAGAGACGTTTCCGCGACGTTGGTGGCGAGGATGAGGCGGCGCTTGTTTCCCGGATTAAAGACACGCTGCTGGTCGCCGAGGCCGAGCCGCGCGAACAGCGGCAGGACTTCGGTGCCTCGATATTGGCGGCCTTCCAGCGCGTCGGCGCACTCTCGGATCTCGCGCTCGCCGGGGAGGAAAATCAGGACATCGCCGTTCGGTTCCACATCGCCAAGATAGTCCACCGCGCGGGCGACCTGCTGGGGCAGATCTTCGTCGTCGAAGGGCGGCAGGAAAAATTCAGCGACGGGAAACATCCGGCCGGGAGCCTCGATGACCGGCGCGGGCACGCCATTGTTGGAGAAAAACTCGGCGAATGATCCCGCGTCCAGAGTCGCGGAGGAAATGACGAGCTTGAGGTCCTTGCGGCGTTCGAGCAGCCGCTTCACGTAGCCTAGCAGGAAGTCGATGTTGAGCGAGCGTTCGTGCGCTTCGTCGAGGATCAGCGCTTCGTATTGCGTCAGATCGCGGTCGCCCTGCGTTTCAGCGAGGAGGATGCCGTCGGTCATGAACTTGATCCGGGTTTCCCGCGAAGTCCTGTCCTCGAAGCGGACCTGATAGCCGACGTAGTCGCCGAGCGGCACGTTCAATTCCTCCGCCACGCGTTTCGAGACGCTGGCCGCGGCGATCCGGCGGGGCTGGGTGCAGCCGATGCGGCCGCCATCGACGCCGAGCGCTTCGGCAACCATTTTCGGAAGTTGCGTGGTTTTACCCGACCCCGTTTCACTCACGACCACGACGACAGGATGCGATCGGATGGCGGCAAGGATTTCCTCCCGATGTTCAACCACCGGCAGCTCCTTGGAATAATTCCACTTTCCTGTAAATAAGCTCATCGTCGGCCCGGCTTCCATGGTCCGAACGAGCTTCATTTGTCGAGCGCCATCGGCCTGCCCCCGGAAACAAAACCCTTGGAAAAACCCGATGATCCCCAATGAATTCCATCTTCGGAACCTGCTGAATGCGGTGATTCTCCTTCGGAACGGGTGGCGGCCCTCCCAGATTCAGTTTCTTCGCTAGAAGCGCAATGCACACAAAATCAAAAGCATCTGAAAAATCTTAACATCTTGCCTCATGAATTATATCCTGACAATTTTAATTCTTTAAAGATGGTTAAAGAATCATTCGCCTTTTCGATAGCTGCGGCCATGGCGCTTATCGGGCCGGCGACGGCGCAGGAACGACTGGCAGATTTGCTAGATGATCCTGCCACCGAACTGTGGCGCCCGGCCGACCGGGCCCGAGTGGTGGCCCGGATGACGGACATCACCAACATGCGGAGGTTGGACGCCCGCACCAAGGCCGCGAACCTCGGACTCCCCTTTCGATCCGAGCTGCCAAACGGCCGGATTCAGGAAATCGCTGATTTCGAGGGCGGCCGTCCGATTTATTTCACCACCGACAATTCGAGCGCCGCCATTTCCACCGGAGCCAGCCTGCTGCAGACCTCCCCTTATTCTCTCACGGGGGCCGGCGTCACCATCGGCCTATGGGACGGTGGTTCCGGCCGCTCCACTCACCAGGAATTCAACGGCCGCCTGTCGGTGATGGACGGAGCGTCCTCCGCCGACCACGCCACCCATGTGGGAGGCACCCTGATCGCGGCGGGGGTCGTCGCTTCCGCCCGCGGCATGGCGGATGCCGCAACGGTCCATTCCTACGATTGGAACAGCGACACCACGGAAATGACCGCACGCGGCGCCACCTCTGCCGGTGAGGCAGGCAAGATCTATCTTTCCAACCACAGCTACGGCTACGTCGGCGGCTGGAACTATGTGAACAACGGCACCCGGGTGTGGGAATGGTATGGCCAGGGCACCACCGCCGCCGCCATCGAAGATGACTTCGGCCGATACAACAATTATTCGAGAGACAGCGACTCTCTCGCCTTCAAAACACCGTATTATCTGATTTTCCGCAGTGCGGGCAACGAACGCGTCGACAGCCCCTCCACCGGGCAGACCGTGGCCCTTTCCCCGGGTGCCACCACCGTCGTCAGCTACGACCCCGCAATCCATCCCGGGGGTGATGGAAACTACAGGGGTGGTTTTGACAGCATCAGCTTCGATGCCATTGCCAAAAATGTCGTCACCATCGGCTCCACCGCCGATGCCGTGGCCAACGGGGTGCGGGATCCCTCCATGGCCTACTCCAGCAGCTTCTCATCGTGGGGACCGACCGACGACGGGAGAATCAAGCCCGATCTGGTGGCAAATGGCGAAGCTCTCTACTCCTCCCTCGATGGAGGTGATGCGTCCTACGGAGCCTACAGCGGGACCAGCATGGCGACTCCGAATGCCACAGGCTCGGCCGCTCTTCTCATCCAGCAGTATGGCAATCTGTTTCCCGGCCAAGCCATGCGTGCCAGCACGCTCAAGGGGTTGCTCATCCATACGGCCGATGATCGAGGAAACGTCGGTCCCGATTACAAGTATGGTTGGGGACTGGTGAACGTCCGGGCCGCCGCCGATCTCGTCCAGGATCAGCACGATTTACCCCTCAAACAACGCATCACCGAAAATCAACTCACCAGCACCAGCATCACGCGGACCCATTCCTTCAACTGGGATGGCATTTCCCCCATCTCAGCCACCCTGTGCTGGACCGATCCCGCCGCCACCGCGCTCACCACCCCCGATTCCCGGACCGCCCGGCTGGTCAATAATTTGAACGTGAAGATCATCGCCCCGGACGGCTCGGAATTCCTTCCGTTCGTCATGCCCTTCGTCGGCACCTGGACTCAGTCTTCCATGGACGCTCCAGCCACCACCGGCATCAACAACACCGACAACGTCGAGCAGGTGCGGATCGGCGCGCCATCCGCCACCGGCACCTATCAGGCAGTGGTTTCGTTCTCGGGAACCCTGACCAACGGCACCCAGAACTATTCGTTGCTCATTTCCGGATCCTCGGCAGAGGCGCCCCCCCCGCCCCCTCTCACGCTGACCGCCGTCACTCCCGACAGCGGCGTCTCCGGCACGGTCAGTGTCGACCTCAGCGGCACCGGGCTGCGGGCGGACACCTCGGTCCGATTCACCCGTTCCGGACAAAGCGACATCACCGCCACCGGCGGCCAGCTGATCGACGAGACGCTGCGTTGCCAGGTCAATCTCACGGGTGCCGTCACCGGATTATGGAACGTGGTCGCCACCAATCCGAATTCCGAAACCTCCACCCTTGCCGCCGCATTCAATGTCATCGGCGCCATTTGGAGTGAGAATTTCGACGGTCCGCCCGCCGGCTGGAGTTCACAGGCCACGACCGGCTCCAACAGTTGGTCACTGGTGACGACACAAAGCAAATCCCCGGCGACTTCCTATTTCGCTCCGGGACCTTCGACCAAATCCACCACCAATCTCACCTCCACCGCCATTCCGATCCCTGCCGGCGCCACCGATCTTCAGCTGAAGTTCTGGCAGAACCGGAATCTTCAATCCGGCAGGGATGCCGGACGACTGGAATTTTCCTTGGACAACGGAACATCGTGGTTCGATGTCGAGGCATCGGGTTCCGGCGCCGCATTCGTCAGCAATGGATACAATTCCACGATCAGCACGAGTGGCTCGGCATCCAACCGCAACGAGTTCAGCGGCCTCCGCGCATGGTCGGGCAGCAGCGGCGGCTTTGTGGAAACCGTCGTCAATCTCACCGATACCGCCAAATACGCCGGCAAAAACCTCCGCATGCGCTGGCGGCTCGCCACCGACAACAGCACCTCCAGCAGCGGCTGGTACTTGGACAGCATCACCCTGCTCGGTGGCGGTGATGTCACGAACCAGGCCCCCGTCATCAGTGCGGTCACCTCTTCCTCCACCGAAATGGTGACCGATCCTGACAGCACGGTCCATCAGATCGTCCGCACCGCTTCGACCGATCTCTCCGCAACCGCCACCGATGATGCGGCGGAATCCTCGCTGACTTACACCTGGGCCGTCGCCAACAACCCCGATCATCCGGTCTCTTTCACCACGAACGCCGGGAATGCCGCCAGAACCACCACGGCGTACTTCGAGGAAGCCGGAGACTATCAGATCACCCTCACGGTCCGCGACGCACAAGGACTCACCGTCTCCGGCGCGGTGAGCCTGCGCGTGCTTCAATCCGCATCCGGCCTCCACATCACCCCCGCCATCACCACCCTTCCGGTGGGAGCCAGCCAGGCGTTCAGCGCGGGATTGTTCGATCAGTTCAGCGTCCCCATGGCCATCCAGCCTTCATTCAACTGGTCGGCCAACGGAGGCGGCACCATCAATCCCAGCGGTCTCTTCACCGCCGACTCTGCGGGAGGCCCCTATGTCATCACCGCCAGCAGCGGCGGTTTTTCCAACACCGCCGGTGTGATGGTCACCCGGGCATCCGCATCAGTCGATCTAGGCAATTTGAATCAAATCTATGACGGTTCGCCAAAAATGGTCGCAGTCACCACCAATCCACCCGATTTGGCCACCAGCGTGACTTATAACGGATCCTCGGTGATTCCTACCTCCTCCGGGATTTATATCGTCGAAGCCGGCATCACCCATCCGAACTACCAAGGTTCCGCCTCGGGCACCTTGGTGATCAATAAAGCCGGGGCAGAAATCACCTTGGGAGGACTTTCCCAAACCTACGACGGCTCGGCCAGACCGGTCACCGCCATCACCGTCCCCGAATCTCTGGCAGTCACCGTCACCTACGACGGATCATCCGTCCCCCCCACCAACGCCGGCACCTATGCCGTCGTTGCGAACATCAACGATGCCAATCACCAAGGCACCGTCTCCGGAACCTTGGTGGTCAATAAAGCCGAGGCGGAAATCACCTTGGGAGGACTTGCCCAAACCTACGACGGCTCGGCCAGACCGGTCACCGCCACCACCGTCCCCGAATCTCTGGCATTCACCGTCACCTACGACGGATCATCCGCCCCTCCCACCAATGCCGGCACCTATGCCGTCGTTGCCAATATCAACGATGCCAATCACCAAAGCACCGTCTCCGGAAGCTTGGTGGTCAATAAAGCCAGCATCGGCATCACCTTGGAGGGCCTCACTCAAACCTACGATGGCTCACCGAAACCCGTTGTCGCCACCTGCGCCCCTGAGTCATTGATCCAACCGGACACGTCCGACGGCTCATCCGGCTCCGTCGTCGCACCTGGATCCGCAGCGATCTCGATCAGCTACGAAGGTTCGCCCACCCCGCCGACCAATGCCGGCAGCTACTCCGTGTTCGCCAGCATCAGCGATCCGAATTACGAAGGCACCCTTGCCCAAACGCTGACGATCCGCAAGGCCACCGCCGCCATCACATGGTCCGGTCTTGCCCCCGTCTATGACGGCTCGCCGAAACCGGTCGGCTGCACCACGGTTCCGAATGGGCTCGCAGTGGAGATCTTCTACGAGGGGGCCTCCTCTCCTCCAAGCAACGTCGGCACTTATGCCGTGGCCTCGAAAGTCATTGATGCCAACTATCAGGGAAATGCAACCGCATCACTGGTCATTTCACCGGCCAACGACTTCTCAACCTGGAGCTCGATGCATTTCACCGCCGACGAGAAAACCTCCGGCCTCGCCCATGACAATGCCGACCCGGATTCCGACAGTTGGCCGAATCTCGCCGAATACGCGCTGGGCACCGATCCCCGCCAGTTCACTCCGGCATTGGTTGCAACTCTGGACGCGAACGGATTCTCCCTCCTCTTCACCCGGCCCGCCAATCTGCCGGGCATCACCTACGAGGCGGAGTCTTCGGATGGCCTCGGCACCTGGTCGCCCGCGCTGCTGGAATTGGTCGCCCCCGGCGAAGTCGAAACCCTGCGGGCCCGCGATCCGCTTGAATCAGGGGATCCTTCGCGCCGTTTCCTCAGACTCCGCTTCACCAAACAATGAGGGGAGGATCGCTCCTTCATCGCAATTTCCCCAAACCGACAATGGACTGAAATGGCCAGGCAGGGTTTACTCCCTTCCCGAAGCAAACACCATGATACCTTTCCAAAAACTACTGGATAACAACCGCGCGTGGGCGAGTTCGATCCTTTTGCAGGATCCCGAGTATTTCAAAAAGCTCTCCGGCCAGCAGGTGCCCGAATATCTCTGGATCGGCTGCTCGGACAGCCGGGTGCCAGCCAACCAGATCACCGGCCTGGCTCCGGGTGAGGTCTTCGTCCACCGCAATGTCGCGAACATCGTCGCGGAAACGGATTTCAACGTGCTCGCAGTGATGCAATACGCCGTGGATGTCCTCAAGGTCCGCAACATCATCGTCTGCGGCCACTACGGCTGCGGCGGCGTGCAGGCCGCGCTGGAAAATTTCCGCCACGGCATGATCGACAACTGGCTGGCCGGCACCCGCTCGCTCGCCCGCCGCCACAAGGAGGAACTCGACGCGCTGGAACCCGCGGCTGCGGTGGACCGCCTTTGCGAGCTCAACGTGTTGTCCCAATCCACCCATGTCGCACGCACCACCATCCTTGAGGATGCCTGGGAACGCGGCCAGGAAATCGCCATCCACAGCTGGATTTACCGCCTCAGCACCGGGTTGATCACCACTCTCTCCCCGCCAATCCACGGACCGCAGGATATTTCCCATTGATAAATCCGCCGGCAGGTGCATCTTGCCGGCGTCATTAGTGACGGGGGCGTTCCGGTTTCGACGGGATGTTTGACGCGCTGGTTGCACGTAGAGGTTGATCGGTTGGCCTCTTAAAAAAGCCGCTCAAAACAAATAAATGCAGACTCTAACGAGCTCGCACTGGCCGCTTAATTGACGACCACGTCAGAACCCCGACACCTGCTGAGGGGGATGGCGACAACTTAGCAGGCTGGGATCGAAGTCGGGTAACCGGGCTTCTTTCCGAGATCAAACAGGTTTCTAGGATGGGCAACGCCGCATGCGGGCCCAGTCCATCCGAAACTCCAGACCGCATGATAAACGTGTAGATGCCAGTGTAGATGGCGTTTCGGACAGGGGTTCGACTCCCCTCGCCTCCACCATTTCGAAAAAATCTCCCGCAGGTTGGTCCGCCAGCCTGCGGGATTTTTCGTTTCAGGACAACCGTCTCAGAAAAAAAGGGACAAGCAGGTCCATCCCGGTAGACTGCGACCGACGTTTTCATTTTTTCCCGCATGCATCATCTTGATCTCATTCTCACCCTCACCGGCGGCCTCACGGCCGCGCTCGTTTTCGGCTATCTGTCCCACCGCATCGGGCTTTCGCCCATCGTCGGCTATCTTTTCGCGGGGATTGTCGTCAGCTCGAACACTCCGGGCTTCGTGGCCGACGAAGGGCTGGCCAAGCAGATGGCCGAATTCGGAGTGATCCTGCTGATGTTCGGCGTGGGGCTGCACTTCCATTTCAAGGAATTGCTCGCCGTGAAACGCATCGCCATCCCCGGAGCCGTGGTGCAAAGCGCCGTCGCCACCTTGGTCAGTATGGTGGTCATGCGCGGCTTCGGCTGGAGTTGGACGGAAGGAGCGGTCTTCGGCATGGCCATCGCCGTTGCCAGCACGGTGGTGCTCACCCGCATCCTGGTGGACAACAACCACCTCCACACGCCCACCGGCCACATCGCCATCGGCTGGTTGGTGGTGGAGGACATCTTCACCGTCTTCGTCCTGGTCCTCATCCCCGCCATCTTCGGCAGCGAAGCGGTCACCGGACCGGCGATCGGCCTCGCCCTGGTCTGGACGACGGTGAAAATCGCCGCGCTCATCGCCTTCACCTTCCTCATCGGCGGCAGGGTGGTGCCGTGGATTCTCACGCTCGTCGCCCGCACCCACTCGCGTGAGCTTTTCACCCTCAGCATCCTTGTCATCGCTCTCGGCATCGCCGTGGGAGCCACGAAATTGTTCGGCGTTTCCATGGAACTCGGAGCCTTTCTCGCCGGCATGGTCGTCGGCCGCTCGGAATTCAGCACCCGCGCCGCCACCGACGCGCTGCCGATGAAGGATGCCTTCGCCGTGCTGTTCTTCGTCTCGGTCGGCATGCTCTTCGATTTCAAGAGCCTCCTCGAAACCCCATGGCTCGTCCTCGCCACCATCGGCATCGTCATGATCGTGAAGCCCCTCGCCGCGGTCGTCATCACCGTGCTGCTGCGCCATCCGTTCGGCACCGCGCTTTCCGTCGGAGCCGTCCTCTCACAGATCGGCGAGTTCTCCTTCATCGTCGGCACCATCGGCAAGCAATATGGCCTTGTTTCCGAACAGGCCTTCAACGCCCTCGTCGCCACCGCCATCGTCTCCATCACGCTCTCCCCCTTGTTCTATCGTGCCGTGCCGCCCATCGAAAAATGGGTCAACCGTCATCCGAAACTCCGCGATCTTCTCAATCGAAAACCCAAACTCAAGGACTCCGACGACCATCCCGCTCCGCACGATTCCGAGCGCCGCGCCGTCATCATCGGCTACGGTCCCGTGGGCAAAACCGTCTTCCGGCTCCTGCGCGGCAACGGCTTCTCACCATCCGTCGTCGAGATGAACCTCGACACCGTCCAACATCTCACCGCCAAAGGCATCCCCGCCTTTTTCGGCGATGCCAGCCACCCCGACACCCTTCGCGCCGCCGGCATCACCCGTGCCGACATCCTCATCCTCAGCTCGTCCAGCATCCCGTTAGGACGCGAGATCATCCAGGAAGCGCGCCGCATGAATCCCGGCATCCGCGTCATCGCCCGCACCGCCTACCTCCGCGAGGCCGACGACCTCATGCACGCCGGGGCCACCGCCGTTTTCTCCGGCGAAGGCGAGGTCGCCCTCTCGATCACCGAGAAAATCCTCGAAGCCTTCGGTGCCACCCGTGAGCAGATCGAACGCGAAAGCGAGCGCATCCGCGCGGATCTGTTCACGGAAGATGAACGAAGCATCGAGATCTGACTCCGCATCGCAGCCTATTCCCGAGCACCGCGTGCCGTGCGCCGGACCTCCAGCTGCCGGCGGATCTCTTCCATCGTTTCCTCCGTCATCCTGAACCGCAGTGCGAGGATCAACCCGCAGAAGGTGAAGAAGGCCGTGGGGAGGATCGCCATCCACAGCATCGTGTTCATCACCTGGTCCGGCTGGGTCTGCAGCTTTGGATTGAAACCCGACAGATCGACCAGGTAGCCGACGATCAGAACGGTCAGCGAAATCTCCAGCTTGCTGACGAATGCCACCACCGCGGTGTAGAGCCCCTCGCGGCGCTCGCCGTTCTCAAGTTCGTCGAGATCGCAGACATCCGGGAGGATCGCGTTGGTCATCGTGTTGGCGATGATCGAGAGCGTCATCAGCAGCAGGATCGGCAGCAATAACAGATAGGGAGCCGCCGGGGTCAGGATCAGCGGCAGGAAGAGCGCCATGGCGAAGGCGACCGCCGCCGGAATGGTCAGCCCCGCGCGTTTTCCCAGCTTCCGGCTGAGCAGCGGAATGAAGGGCAGCACCACGAAGCCGAGGAAGCTGCCGATCGTCCCTCCCAGTCCGGTGATGCCGGTGGCCAGATCCTTGTCCCCCTTGCAGACATAATACATGCCGAGGTAGAAAAGCAGCCCGTTGAACACCCGCTCGCCGAGAATCTGACAGAACTTGTAGGACAGCAGGATGACGAACGGCCGGTTCCTCATGGTGGTCTTCAGCGCCGGACCGATCGGCGTGTGCTCCTTGTTCGCCCGGGCGAAGCGCTCCTTGCAGTGACCCACCGCATAAAACGCCGCGGCGATGGCCACCACGGCGACACCGCCCGCGATCCAGCGGATGCCGTGCACCTCACCGCCGAAGAACGGCCGCAGCGCGAACCAGTAGGTCCAGCCGTTCAAGGCCAGCACCCCGGACGCGAACAAGCCGCCGATGGCCGCCACCCGCGAGCGCTGGTGGTAGTCGTCCGTCAGTTCGTAGCCGAGCGAGTTCCAAGCCATCGAGTAGAGGCCCCAGCTGCAGTAGAACAGGGTGCCCAGCACGGTCAGATAGACCAGCTGCGCCGTATCGCTCCATTCCCGGTTTCCCCACCAGAGCAGGAAAACAAAAAGGCCGGCCGATACCGATCCCGCGACGAGGAATGGCTTCCGCCGTCCCCATCGCGTGTCGAGGTTGTCGGAGAAGTGACCCATCATCGGATCGATGAGCGCGTCGAACACCCGGGGCAACATCATCGCCCAGCCCACCACCGCCGCCTTGAGGCCGAAGCCCACGGTGAAGATGTTCATCGCCTGGCCATACAGGCAGATCAGCGCGTGCGTGGCCACGCCGCCGATGGCCCAGCCATAAATTTCACGGTTCGGAGCGGTGTACGGTTTTTCCGCAGGCGGCGCTTGGTTCATGTGGGGCGGGTGGATGCCTGATCAATCACGGGTTCCGGGAATTTCATGCATCCGACTTTGGTTTCCATGGTTACTGACTGGCCAAGCGGCCACCAGCCAGCAGACCGAGCATCCCGGAAAAAGCGGTCCGTGCCAATCGCGGGAATGCGACCGGCTTCAGTCAGGCAAACAGCCCCCTTTCCGCGCGGATCACAAGATCGACCCAGGCCCGTAGGCAGCGGCATCCGGACTTGCAGCCTCCAGCTTCCTGACCGCGGCGGCGAAGGCGGCGATCTGGGCTTTCGCGGCGCCGGACTCGTTGTCGCCCTTCGCCAGGATCGCGTCGAGGGCTTCGCGGGAAAGTCCGAGGCGGGAGTCTCCGGCCAGACGCTCGACAAGATTGTTGCGGTCGATTTTTCCGGTGCGCAGATCGTTCACCGTGGCGACGGCGTGCTCCTTGATCGCCTTGTGCGCGGTCTCGCGGCCGACGCCGGCTTTCACCGCTTCCATCATGATCGTGGTGGTCATGAGGAATGGCAGGTAGTGCGCGGTTTCGGCATCGATCACCGCTTCGTAGGCGTCCATCTGGTCAAGCACGGTGAGGAAGGTCTCGAACATGCCGTCGATCGTGTAGAAGGAGTCCGGCAGCATGATGCGGCGGACGACCGAGCAGGACACGTCGCCTTCGTTCCACTGATCACCGGCAAGACCGGCGGCCATGGCGAGGTAGCCTTTGAGAATGACGTGGAAACCGTTCACCCGTTCGCAGGAGCGCGAGTTCATCTTGTGCGGCATGGCGCTGGAGCCGGTCTGGCCCGGAGCGAAGCCTTCGCTTGCGGTTTCGTTGCCAGCCATCAGGCGCAGGGTCTTGCAGAACGACGACGGCCCGGAGCAAAGATCGGTGAGGGCGGAAACCACGCGGAAATCGAGCGACCGCGGATAGACCTGGCCGACGTTCGTCCACACGGCAGGCATGCCAAGGTGGCCGACGACGCGCTTTTCGAGATCCGCGACTTTTCCAGCATCACCTTCGAACAGGGAAAGCTGGTCCATCTGAGTGCCGACCGCGCCCTTGAGACCGCGGACGGAATAGCTGGCGATGACGGCGTCGAGCGCGTGCAGGCTGCCGAGCAGCTCCTCGCCGAACATGGCGATGCGCTTGCCGAGGGTGGTCGGCTGGGCGGCGACGTTGTGCGTGCGGGCGGTGAGAATGAGTTCGCTCCATTGCTCCGAGCGCTCGCGGAACCGGCGCAGGGTCGCGACCGTCTTGTCGCGGATGATGAGCAGCGAGCGGTAAACCTGGAGCTGCTCGACGTTTTCCGTGAGGTCGCGCGAGGTCATGCCCTTGTGAACCTGTTCGTGGCCCGCGAGATCGTTGAACTCCTCGATGCGTGCCTTCACATCGTGGCGCGTGATTTTTTCCCGGGCCATGATGGATGCCGGATCGACGCTGTCCTTCGCCTTTTCATAGGCGTCGATCGCTTCCTGCGGGACGTCGAGTCCGAGATCGCGCTGGGCCTTCATGACGGCGATCCAGAATTCGCGTTCCAGAACGATGCGCCCTTCGGCGGACCAGATGGCTTGGAGGGCGGGAGAGGCGTAGCGTTCGGCGAGGACGTTTGGAATCACGGGCGCAGCTTGTGGGGCCGGCGAAATGAAGTTTCAAGTGGCAATTCCTGAAAACCAAGCTCTCAACCGCCGCGATCGGCGGGAGAAATGGTGCACGGGATCCGACCTAAATCATTTGAAATGAAGTGGTCGGGGCGGCCAGATTCGAACTGACGACATCCGCGTCCCAAACGCGGCGCTCTACCAGGCTGAGCTACGCCCCGGTGCACGGCGGGACCCTTGTGGATTCCCGGGAACGAATCAAGAAATTCCTTAACAAAAATTTCATTTGCCCGTTTTTCCCCGGAAACAACCGAAAAACACCTTGAAGCGACGGCATTCCCGCAGAAAGTCCTCAGGATACCGGATGAATGAAACCACGCAGAAAACGCAGCCAGATTTCCTCTGCCTGCCTAACATCACCTTCCGCCAGCTGGAGGTCTTCTGCGTCGTCTGCCGCGAGGCATCCTATGCCAACGCCGCGCTGGAACTCAGAAGCACCCGGGCCAACATCAAGCGGGTCTGTGATGATTTCGAAAAAGCCGTCGGCCGCCCGCTGTTCGATGAGGGGCCCAACCGGACCTTGGTGCCGACCCCCTTTGCCCAAGGCCTCATCAGCCAGGTGAATCCTCTCTCACGAGGACTTCGCCGTCTCGGGGAAAGCGTGAAGGCGCAGCATGAAAAAGGGCGCATCCTGCGCTTCGCCGCCGCCGGGGAGTTTTTCAAAGGCGGACTGTTCACCGATTTCCTCGCCCGTTTGCAGATCTCGGACGCGTTCCGCCCCTGCTTCCTGCGGATCGAGACCAAGCGCTTCCGCACCGCGCTGCTGAATGCGGAGTGCGACGTCTATTTCGGCGTGGGCATCATCGCCTCGGACCGTTTGGATCTGATCGATCTCGGGCCCATTCCTTGGAAAATCGAGGCCGGCTCCGGTCGCAAGGGGAAATTGCCCGCCAAGCCTGCCGACCTGCCGGCGGGGAAATGGTGGATCGCCAATGCCGGAGAAACCGAAGCCACCTCCAAGGTGCTGGAGGCTTTTCAAGCCGCTGGAGCCAAAGGCGGCCGCATCCTGGTCGACCAGACACCGGCGGCGGATGAAATCGTTTTTTCCCATGAGACGACTGCCCGTCACTCCACCGCTTCCGATGCCATCTGGCCCTGTTTCCAGTTTTCCGCGGTCTTGAGAAAACACCACCCGTACTCCGAGCTCATGCCCCGTCTGATGGGCGCGGCCCTCGCCTGACCCATGGACATCGATCTCAGCAGCCTCCTCGTTTTCCGCCATCTCGCGCTGACCGGCAGCTTCACGGAAACCGGCAGACGTTGGAAAATTTCCCAACCCGCGGTGAGCCTGATGATCGGTCGGCTGGAATCCTCGGTCGGGTTGATTCTGTTGGAGCGCTCCAGTTCGGGAACCAGGCTGACCACCGCCGGCATCCAGTTCCTCGAACGCGCGAATGAAGTCTGCGATGCCTATCTCTCCTTCATCGACGGCATGCGCAGCATCGGCCGCAGGATGGACCGCGAGGTGATGGTGGGCATCGACCGCTCGTGGTTCGGGTCGATCCTCAAGCAGGAGGTCCTCACCATGACGCCACCCGAGGGAGTGATGCCCGTGGTTTGTGAAATCGTCGAGAACTGGGGAGAAGCACTGGAATCCACGCAGTACGACGTCGTGATCGCGGGACGCTTTCTCCGCTCCGGCCTGTCGGCGGGCATCCAGGAAGCGGTGATCCGCCGCGAGCGCGGCATCACCGTGGCGTGGAATCCGGATTTCTATCCGTTCGATCCGGTGAACTTCAGCTTCCCCGAAATCCTCCGGACCAGCGTTCTGCTTCCGGACTCCGGAGTGGTCACCGGGTTCGCCTCATCGCTCAGGATGTGGTGCGAGCACGCCTACGGCATGCAGCCCGCGAACTCGGTTTCATTCACCTCGGAGGCGGACGCGGCGGCGGCGGCGAGCGCCGGACTCGGCGTCTTGTTAGGTCCAGGCGATTCGATGAGCCGCCTCGATCATGCGGGCGACGGGTTGACCCATGTCCGGACCTTCGAGTTTCTGTTACCCGAGGCCTTCACCTTCGGCGTGTATTGCAGGAGCGATGAGAATTCGAAGGAAGTGCTCTCCATCGCCGCGTCGATCGGCAAGCTCGGCAGGAAGCTGTTCTCGCAGCCCTGAGCACTCGGCGGACTGGGCGGATATAGCCCTATACCGATTTGGTCACGCCGGCCGTTGGGCATGTTTGGAAACGAGGGTTATCGAATCGTTGTCTGGAATCGAAACCCCAACAAAACCAAACCATGAACACATCCACCATCCTTGAAGAACTCGGCCAAACCGCATTGAACAACGGAGGCCGCCGCAATTTCCTCCGCAGAATCGGACTCGCCACCGCGGGAACCGCCGGCCTCGCGGCCTTCGCCGCTCCCACCCGCGCCTCCGCCGCGAACGCTCCGACCGAAACGGACGTCGCCGTTCTCAACTTCGCCCTCAATCTCGAATACCTCGAAGCTGAATACTACCTCCACGCCACCACCGGCGGCGGCCTCGAAGACTCCTCCATCGACGTGGACGGCAGCGGCGGGGAAAAGGCCGGCAAGGTCTTCGTCAAAGAAAAGTCCAAGGTCAAATTCGCCACCGCAGCGTTTGAAGATTATGCGAACGAAATCGCCATCGACGAAGCGAACCACGTGAGGTTTATCCGCGAAGCGCTCGCCGCCAACGGAGCCGGAATCGTCGCCCGTCCGCAGATCAACCTGCGCAAGAGCTTCAACGATCTCGGCAAGCTCATCGGCTTGGACTCGTTCGACCCCTTCGCCAACGAAATCAATTTCCTCATCGGCGCCTTCATTTTCGAAGACGTCGGAGTCACCGCTTACAAAGGAGCCAGCCCGCTCATCTCGGACAAGGGCATCCTCGAAGCCGCGGCCGGGATTCTCGGTGTCGAAGCCTACCACGCCGGCATCGTCAGGACGCTGCTGTACTCCCAAGGCAAGGCGATCCGCAATCTGGTTGGAAAAATCTCAGACGTCCGCCAGTCCCTCGACAACAGCCCGGGCGTCAATTCTGACCAGAAACTCGTTCGCAACGGCGCGGCCAACCTGGTCCCCACCGATGCGAACTCCATCGCCTACAGCCGTTCGACCCGTCAGGTGTTGAACATCGTTTACGGCGGTGTGGATGCCACGGAAGGCCTCTTCTTCCCGCAAGGTCTCAATGGCGCGATCGCCTGATCCTCCCCGATTAGCGGGCGATCAAGTTGAGAAACCCATTCCTTCGGGAAAGGACGGACCGGTCCGCGTCATGGCGCGGGCCGGTTTTGTTGTGTCCGGGCACACCAATTTCCCGCTTGGCACGTTCCGCGTCCGCCGTCACATTCCACGCACACGACAGGGGAGCTTCCAGACCGGGGAGCCGAGATTTTCCGACGCGCGGAATACACCCTCCGAACCTGACGCGGGTCATGCCGCCGTAGGAAGTCGAAACCGCCATCAGTTTCCCCTTCCCGGCCGTGCCTCATCCGCACGGCCTTTTTATTTCCCTCCATCAACCTCCAAGTCTTCCCTGCTCACTGATCACTGCTCACTCGGCACTTCTTCCTCTTCCTGAAAACTTCAAACTGAACTCTAGCAAACTCTAAGAAAATGATCTCTACCGAAGAAACCACCGGCGCGCCCGCTCCCGAAACCCACGACGCCTCCCTCGCCCCGCTCCCCGCTTCCACCCGCGTTTACGTCCAGGGAGAACTCTTCCCACAGATCCGGGTCCCGATGCGGGAAATCTCCCTCTCCGACACCAAGTCCTTCAACGGCCGCATCGAGAAAAACGAATCCGTCCGCGTCTATGACTGCTCCGGCCCGTGGGGCGACCCGGATTTCAAAGGCACCTCCGAGGAAGGCCTTCCCGCACTCCGCCGCGATTGGATTCTCGCCCGTGGCGATGTCGAGGCCTACGACGGCCGCGAAGTCCAGCCGCAGGACAACGGCTACCTCACCGAGAAACACGTCGAGTTCGCCTCGAAATCCGAACGCGCCAACAAATTCATCGAGTTCCCCGGCCTCACCGCCGACCGCCGCCAGCCGCTCCGCGCCACCGGCAAGCCCGTCACCCAGAAATACTACGCCGACCAGGGCATCATCACCGCCGAGATGGAATACATCGCCATCCGCGAAAACATGCGCCGCGCCAAGATCGCGGACATGAAGGACGACATCGTCCGCAATCACTTGGACAAGCAGCACGCCGGATCCGTCCAATCCGACGGATCGGACAAATTCGTCCCATCCATTTTCCGGATGTTCCCGCAGCGCATCCCCGCCGAGATCACTCCTGAGTTCGTCCGCAGCGAAGTCGCCGCCGGCCGCGCCATCATCCCGCTCAACG
>JAZKCQ010000062.1:0-10669 GCA_040388015.1 Verrucomicrobiota bacterium
AGCGGTTGGAGTAACCTCAAACAATCTCTCATCGATGAAGACCGGAAAAGGGTGGACCGTTCGATCGGCCCCGCGAACACCGGGAAACGGCGTTGCGTGGCGAGGCAATAGCGGGATTCCGGGGGATGGCAAGGCTTTTCGGGTTTGAAGAGATTTGACGCAAAGTCTGCGAGGCCGCGGAGTGGCGCAAAGAGCGATGACAGAGGGAAGATGGTGGATCGGATTGCATGCAGCTGGGACAACCATGGAATGGCGATCCCCTCTCTAAGGAGAGCCAATGAAATGCGGAGCCCTCATTTCATTGGCTGCTCATGGACTTGCCGGATCGGAACCCGCTGCTCCTTCGGGACAACCATATCAGCCTTCAACACCATTGGAGATTCTCTGCTCCGTTCCACGGCGACAGTCGATAACATCTCATTTCCCCGCCCATACCTATCAGGAAACACCAGATCTTATCCATGAGAAGAACCCTCATCTTTCTGTTTCTTGCCTGCCCCGCAGTATATGAAAGCCGACACTTCCGGCGATCCCCCAAGTCGGCCGACAGCACCGAAGATCAAGCACTTCGCCGTGTTCGTCAGCCATCCCGAGAAGGGGGCGCGGACGGTGATTTATGACCGGTGATTCGAGAAATCCCGTCAGACTCTGGCATCCAGCCATTTGCCGCGGAAATGCGCCCACGACAGGATCAGCGACTGGGTCGCCAGATCCGCGCCTACGATCAACCAGACCCAATGGAGGCCGAACCATGGCTGCGACTGGATCAGCAGCATCACGATGACTCGATAGAAAATCATGCTCCCGAAGGAACATCGCATCACCAGCATCGTCGCCCCGGCGGTGCGCATGGAGGTTTTCAACAGCACGCAGGTGGCGGCGAAGGGTTGGGAAAGGGCGCACACCAGCACCGCAGGGCCGGCAAGCCGCTGGTGGATCTCGCTTCCCGGGGCCAGCAGGTCAATGAACGGATGGCGAAACAAGGCGATCCCCACCGCGATGCTGCCCATCAGGATGACCGCGATTTTCCAACACAGGCGGACCGAGCGCATCGCCATGGGTTTCGAACCGGCGCCGAGGTATTGCCCGACCAGCGCGGAGCCGGCTGTGGCGATCGCGAACCCGGGCAACAGGCTCATCGATTCCATCCGGATCGTGATGAAATGAGCGCCGAGCGCGGCATCGCCGAGGATCTTGGCGATCGCGTGCACGCCGAAAAGCTGGATCGCCCACATGCAGGTGATTTCCAGCGCTTGCGGCGACCCCACACGGGAGATCCGGCGCATCACCTCCGCGCAGGGACGGAGGCCGGCCAAGGTCCAGTTCAGCATGCCGCCTTTTCGCGAAAGCAACAGACCGACCGTGATCAAACCTGCCGCCCAGCCGCAAAGCGTTCCACAGGCGATGCCTTCCATTCCGTGCCCGCCCAACGGCGCGGGGGCGAAGACAAACGCCGCGCTGAGGCCCATGTTCACCAGATTCACCACACACATTCCGATGAACGGCGTGCGCGTGTCGCCCGCTCCCCGCAGCGCCGCGTTGATGCAGAACATCGCGCCGCTGATCGGGCAGGAAATCGAATACACCCGGATGAAATCCTCCGCGTAGCCGTGCGCCAATGGCGAAAGCCCGAGCAAGCCGCCTAACAACGGAGCGCAGCCAAGAAGCAGGGCGGTGGAAATCAATCCGGTCGCGATCCCCAGCAAAAGCCCCTGCCCCAGGCCCTGGTTTGCCAACGGTCGGTCCCTCGCTCCGGTCGCCCGCGAAACCAGCGCCATCACACCGGTCGCCATCGCTCCCTGCAGAATGCTGGAAAACCACGTGAGATAGACGTTGAAACCCATCGAGGCCAGCACCGCGACCTTGTCATAAAGCCGCTCGTCCATCCGGCCGGCGATGAACTGGTCCGAGTAGCCGACGCAAAATGCCAGCAACTGTTCCAGCAACGGCCAGAATGCGAGGACCATCACCTGCCGTGGTAATGACAAGCCGCCCAAGGTGCCAGCGAGCCGGACTTCCGGAACCGATCGCTGGTTGGCTTCCAAGGTGGTTCCGGGCTTCGACATGTGGCAGCCGCGAGGCTTATCCGGCTCGCGGAAAAATGGCAACCCGCGCCGCCATGGAATTTCCGACGCATTTGTGTTGCCGCGGCATTCCGGGTATTGCCATCGCCCCCCTTCCCCGCTTCCATCCGCGCGCCGATGGCCTCCTCGTTTTCTTTCGACTCCCTGAACCAAGCCCAGCGTGAAGCCGTGGGCGCTCTCGACGGCCCGGTGATGCTGCTCGCCGGCGCGGGCACGGGCAAGACCCGCACCGTCACCTGCCGGATCGCCCACATGTTGGAAAAACGGATCGCGCCGTCCGAGATCCTCGCCGTGACCTTCACCAACAAGGCCGCCAGCGAAATGCGCGAGCGGATCGGCGGCATGGTTTCGAAAAAAGCGGCGGAAGACATGACCGTCTGCACCTTCCACTCGCTCTGCGTCCGCATCCTGCGCGGCGGCATCGAGAAGCTCGGTTACAAGAAGAATTTCTCCATCTGCTCGCACTCCGACCAGGTCGGCATGATGAAGCAGCTTCTGGTCCGCAAGGGGGGAGCGGATGTGAAAGTGAAGCCGGACGAGGTCCTTTCCGCCATTTCCAAGGCGAAAAACAAGGGCGTCGAGCCGCAGGACATGGAGGATGAATTCTTCTCCACGCTCGCCTTCGCCTATCAGAACGAACTCCGCGCGCAGAACGCGGTCGATTTCGACGACCTTCTCCTGCTAGGCGAGAAGATCCTCCGCGAACACGCCGACGTCCGGGAAATGTTCCGCCAGCGCTACACCCGCGTCACGGTCGACGAGTTCCAGGACACCAACGCGCTCCAGATGCAGCTTCTCCAACAGCTCGTCGGCCCGCCGAACTATCATGTCTGCGTCGTCGGCGATGACGATCAGTCGATCTACGGCTGGCGCGGCGCAGAAGTGGCCAACATCCTCCAGTTCGAGAAATTCTTCCCGGATCCGAAAATCATCCGGTTGGAGGAAAACTACCGCTCCACCCACGCCGTCCTCCACACGGCGAACAGCCTGATCAAACACAACATCGGCCGCCGCGAGAAAATCCTCCGCTCTACCCGCAAGGACGGTGATCCGGTGCGCATCGTCGCGATGCCCGGCGACGACCAGGAAGCGGAATTCATCGCCGAGGAAATCCTTTCGGAGAAAAGCGCCATCGGCCGCGAGTGGGAGGATTTCGCCATCCTGTTCCGTACCAACGGCCAGAGCCGCAAGCTCGAACTCGCCTTCCGCGAGCGCAAGATTCCCTATCGGATGGTCGGCGCGCAGAGTTTCTACGACCGCCGCGAGGTCCGCGACGTGCTGGCCTACGCCCAACTGCTCTCATCTCCCGAGGCAGACGTTCCCCTACTTCGGGTCCTCAATGCCCCGAACCGCGGCATCGGCCAATCCACCGCCGTGCTCGCCACCGACTGGAGCCGCGAGAATCACGAATCCGTGTGGCAGGCCCTGTGCGATCCGAATTTCACCGACCAGTTGGGCCCCAAGGCGGCGAACGCCGTGCAGGAATTCGTCGCCATCATCGCCGGAGCGAAAAACCGGATCGAGATCGCCAAGGAAAACCCCGCCGACGTGCTCGACGCGCTGATCAAGCAGATCGAGTACATCCCATGGATCGAACGCGCCTGCAAGACCGACAGCGAACGCCAGCAGCGCGGCGAAGGCATCTTCAGCGTCATCGACAGCCTCCGCCAGCACCTCGCGAAAGGGCCGAAAAAGACCATTCAATCCTTCCTCGACCACAGCGCGCTCGCATCGGAAAAAGAGGAGGATCTTGAGAAAAAACAGGGAGCGACCCTCATCACGCTCCACGCGTCGAAGGGACTCGAATTCCCCATCGTTTTCCTCATCGGCCTTGAAGAAGGTTTCCTGCCCCACACCCGCTCCATCGCGGAAGGCACGAAGGACGAGGAACGTCGCCTGCTCTACGTCGGCATCACCCGCGCGCAGGACCAGCTGACGATGACCTACTGCGCCACCCGCATCAAATACGGTCAGCAGACCGGCTGCCAACCCAGCAGTTTCATCGGCGAGCTCGACGACGAGCACCTCACCCACACCACTTACGATGACATCCTCGGCGCGGCACCCAGCACCGACGAGCTGGACAACTTTTTCGGTGGGTTGAAGGGCCTGCTCGACGACACCTGATCCTGCTTAGGCCAGTAGTTTGATACCGGAGCTGATCTCCTTCGCAGGCTCCCACTTATAGCCCATCAGTTCGATCTCCCAGGAGAAGCATTCCGTCACTTTGGCGCGCGTCTCGTCATCATAGTAGCCGCGATAGTCGATGGGCTGGCGGTTGATGTGGGTTTTCTCCCGTGGCATCCGGCCATCGAAAGGAATGCCGAGGCGGCGGCACAAGGCCGGGAATGAAACGTGGAAATCATCGAAATCCAACACCTCGTCCATCAGGCATTCCCCGCCGTCGAAATACAGCCGCGCGTCGAGCGGAAGGCGTTTGGTTTTCTCCAGGACATACTCGCGAAACGACGGAAGTTTTCTCCCCTGGCCGAGCTTTTTCCAATGGTAGTAGGAAACCACCTTGGCCCAGGGATTCCGCTCGTAGCAGAACTTGTGATAGGTGTTCCAGACCTCCTCTCCTGCGAGTTCACGGACACGGACGGCAGGCATGTGCTCGTAGTACCAATTCCCGAGCAACGGCGAGTGGCGGTCGATGCATTTGCGGAACAGCTTGGATTTCGCATAGCAGCGGCCCAGCGGCGTGTCCTCATGATAGTTCCTCGGAATGTCGGTTCCGAAATTCGACTCCATCGGAGCGATGATGTCATCCGGCCCGCACAATGGCCCGAGCGCCATCTCCATGCTGCTTCCCGCGGTCTTGTGGGTCTTGATGAAAATGAACTTGTAGCGGTGGCTGATGATCATGGCTTGGGAGCGATCTGGTGAAATCGCGCCGAAGCTGGCATGCGCGCCCGCGGTTGAGCCAATGCAGGTTGGTCACGATATTGTCATGCGACGATTTCGCCACACTCGCCAACCCGTCGGCGCACGAGCCGACTACCCGCGTTTTTTCAAAACGAATGGCAGTGCCACACCGACGATCACTGCGAGGAAAACCAACGGCAGGATCCGGCTGGCCGGACTGGTGAGTTCCTCGTTGGTGATGGCCGTGAAGGGAGTGTTGGATGATCTCGGCTTTTCCATGCCGGCATATGCCAAAACACTTCTTTCCAAAATGGGAGCCACGGGAGTCGCCATGTTTCCCGAAATCGCGGCGAGCGGGATTTGTCCGGTTCGCATCTCGAAAGGAGCGGAAACTTCCGCCCGGACGTTGGCCGGGAGGATGGCCATCAGGATCAGAAATAGGGCAAAGGTCTTCACTAGCAGAGAGACCTATCAGAGAGACGCACGCCGTGCAATCCGCAATTCCCAACCTAACGCGATCACGTGTGTCCGGATGCCATTAGATCGAACACGCGATCATTCCAACATATTGAAAACCAATCGCGAACGATCGAGCGCCAGTCCGCCGGCAAAAGGATGGGGCTGAACTTCCACGGAATCCCTCATTTCGCTTGAACGCGGGCGATCCGGCCCTTTCATAACACCATGGATCAGAAATTCGTTTCCATCGGCGCCACGGAGCTCATGAAACTGCTGGATGGCCCCCGCCCGCCCGTTCTGGTGGATGTGAGATTGGAGGAGGATTGCAACGCCTCCCGCCTGCCGGGAGCGGTGGGCAACTGCGTAATTGAAGTCATTTTCGAAGAACGCATGGCCACCGCCGCCTCTGACCCGACCTATCCGGTCTGTGTGTATGGCGCGGGATCGGATAGTGCGGAAAGCCGGATGGCCGCGGAGAAGCTTTGCCGCCAAGGCTATGCGGAAGTTTACGATTTCAGCGAGGGTCTGGATGGCTGGACCCTGGCGCGGCTTCCAACGATCGGTTCCCCACCGGGGGCCCGGTCAAAGGCAGCCGTGAAAGACGGAACGCACCCCATCGACCTTCGGGAAAGCAACATCCGCTGGATCGGCCGGAACCTGCTGAACCGGCACGAAGGTCTGATTGGTCTGAAATCCGGATCGTTGGAAATCACGAACGGCCAGCTCGCCGGCGGGGAATTCGTCATCGACATGCGGGCGATCAGTTGCACGGATCTGGCCGGAACCGCCTTGCACGACGTGTTGATCCGGCATCTGACCAATAATGATTTCTTCGACTCCGGAAAATTCCCCGAAGCAACCGTATCGATCACGTCCGCAAGCCTGCTGCCGGAGGCGACTCCGGGATCCCCGGATCTGACCATTTTCGCTATTCTCACGCTGAAGGGAGTTTCCGGGCCTGTCGAATTTTCCGCCAGCACCGGAGTCACCGCGGAAGGCAAGCTGGCCGCTCAGGCGACTCTCGCCTTCGACCGGACCCAATGGAACGTGCTCTACGGCTCGGGCAAGTGGTTCCGCCACCTGGGCGGGCATCTGGTGAACGACCGGATCGAATTGCATCTCCGGATCGTCAGCGAATAGCCGCCGCAATGGTGGGAAATACCAGCGATTGAAGAAAAGGGATGCTTCGGAAACTTTTTCCCCATTCCTCCTCGCAGGCCGGGTGGACGGAGGAGTCCACCCTCCATCCCAACGAACATCCTCACTCGGCCTTCTTCGCTTCCGGATCGTTCTCGGAAAGCCATTTGATGCGGGCTTCGAGATTGTCCTGGAGTGCTTGGATCTTGTCGCGCTCGGAAACCGCCTCACGATAGAGCTGGAGGGTTTTCGAGAAGTCACCGGCGATGTCGTTGCGGGCGTCGCTGAAGAGTTCTTTCATGTCCTCCGCCTCGTCTTTCGATGCGGCTTCCGCAGGAGATGGCGACGGGGTCATGATCTCCGAGAGCTGCCCTTTTCTCTGTTCGAGCAGGTTGCTCACGTGATCGAGTTCCTGCTGCTGGATTTCCTTCTCCGAATCAGAGATCCCGGTTGCGGAGACGGCGGCCTGCAAGGCATCGCGGCGGCTGTTGAGATTCGCGATCGCCTTGTCCAAGGCCTGCTGGGTCTCGCGACGCAGCTTTTCCGATTGCACCTTGTCACGGCGATTCTGGCGCCACGCCTCGCTGATGCGGCTGTTCTCATAGTAGACTCCGTTGCGGTAATAATCGCTGTCGTGTTCATACTTCGCCACATCCTCGCTGCCTGGCATCGATTTCACGAGTTCCACGATATCGGCGGCACGTTTCTCGATGAGAGCGTCGAGAGTCTTCAAATTCTTGTTCAGCAACTCGACCGGAACCGAGCTGTCACCACTCAGTCTGGCGGCGACCTTGGCCCTCTCGGTGCCATACACGCTAATCATGCGCTTGAGTGCGACGACCGCCTCGACTTTCACCATTGAAATGCCTCGCTTGGAATCCTGGGAATCCTTCGTCGTGGAAAGCTGTTTCACCAGATTCTCGATGGCCTTGTCCGTCTTCTGGCCTCGTTCTCTGATTTCCCCGGCCACTTCATCCAAGCGTTTCTGGCGCATCGTGATGTGTTGTCTCAGGGTCTCCACCGACTCGCGCCGGGCGACAAGATCGATGTTGGGGGCTTCCTGGGCGGAAATCAGGCAAATCCCTGCCAGCGTGAAAGTGAGGAGCATTTTCATGGTCCGTCCGGTCTATCAGTAAGCCGGCGGCGCGTCAACTTGGGATTGCATTCTGCGCCGACCGAAACGAATGCGAACCGAACGCGTGCGTGATCCGGACACGAAAAAGGGAGTCTTTTCAGACTCCCAGATTCATTTCCACCCTTCACAAAAGAAGTGCTCGAAAGAGGACTCGAACCTCCACAGGTTTCCCTACTAGATCCTTAGTCTAGCGCGTCTACCAATTCCGCCATCCGAGCTTTACCCGTTGGGTGGGCGCACTTGTTAAGGTCCGACCAAGGGGTTTGCAAGAGAATCTTCGAAAAAATTTATCGTCACGCATCCAAACTGCTTAGGACTTGATTCATCCCCCTCAAACGGAAGCATGGGGTAGTCAATTGCCATGGAATCCATCCGCGCCGAGTCAGTCGTCAAATCCTTCGGAAGCACCCGCGCGCTCGATGGAATCAGCCTTCATATCGAGCCTGGCGAACTCTTTTTCCTCCTTGGTGCATCCGGTTGCGGCAAGACCACCCTGCTCCGCTGCATCGCCGGCTTGGAGACGCCCACCAGTGGCTCGATTTTCTTCGGTGACCGGGATGTGACGAAGATGCCGCCGCACAAGCGCGAGGCGGCGATGGTTTTCCAAAGCTACGCGCTGTGGCCGCATCTGAGCGTCGGCCAGAACATCGCCTTCGGGCTGGAGGAGCGGAAGGTCCCGAAACCCGAAATCAAACGCCGCGTCGAGGAGGCCTTGGAAATGGTCCAGCTTCCCGGCTACGGGGATCGCCCGATCGACCAGATGTCCGGTGGCCAGCAGCAACGGGTTTCCCTTGCCCGCGCGCTGGTGGTGAAGCCGAAATGCCTGCTTCTCGATGAACCGCTATCCAATCTCGACGCCCAGCTGCGCGTGGAAATGCGCCGCGAAATCCGCCGGATCGTGAAGGAAAATGGACTCACCGGCATTTATGTCACCCACGATCAGGAGGAAGCCCTCGCCATGGCCGACCGGATGGCGGTGCTGACGCGTGGAAAAATCGGCCAGGTCGGAACTCCGGAGCAGATTTATCGGACACCGCGCAGTGCCTATGTCGCGAATTTCATCGGAGAGACGAATCTCATTTCCGGACAAGCCATCGAGACGCGCGAAGGATTCACCTTGGCGAAAACCGCGGCGGGCCCGCTCATCGGGCGGGTCAGCGATCCGGACTGGTCGCCCGCGCCGGGCGAGGAAGTGCGGCTTTCCATCCGTCCCGAGGCGTGGAGACTTCACCAGCAGGAGGGTGACAACGCGGTCTCCGGCAATATCGACGACCGCAGCTACCTCGGACAGCGCATCCAGTATTGGATCACCACCGAAGCCGGCAGGCAGCAGGTCGTGGAATTGAATCCGCACCTCATCCATGAACCGGGCGATGCGAAAATCACCCTCCACGCCCGCCACGATGATGTCGTGATCCTGAAACCATGAAATCCCGGGCATGGATCATTTTCGGACTTTTGACACTGATCGTCGCGCTGCCGATGGCGATGCGCCGCCAGTCCGCCACGACGACTTCCCGCAGCGCGGATGACAGTCTCGTCATTCTGAGTCCGCACAACGAGTCGATCCGCCAGGAGTTCGGCGAGGCGTTCGCGGAGCATTGGAAAGCAACCACCGGCCACTCGATCTACATCGACTGGCGCACCCCGGGCGGCACTTCCGAAATCCGCATGGTCTTGGACGCCGGATTCAAGGCCGCGGAAGACACCAACAGGAATGGCATCGGGGTGGATGTCTTCTTCGGCGGAGGCGAGCCGGATTTCGCCAGTCAGGCGAAAAAAGGCAGACTCGTTCCTCTGCGGGTGTTTGAAAGCCATCCCGAATATTTCACGCAGGACGGTCCGATCCCCGAAACATTCACCGGCGAACGCTACTATCCCCCGGATCATGTCTGGGTGGGAACCTGCATGTCGCAGTTCGGCATCTGTTATAATCCCGATGTCCTCAAACGGCTCAAGATCCCCTCACCCACGTCTTGGAACGATCTCGGCGATCCCCGCTATGCGGGAACCATCGCGCTCGCCGATCCAACGAAAAGCGGCTCGGTCGCGCGGACCTTCGAGTTGCTGGTCCAGGGTGAGATGCAGCGCGCGATCGCCGTCCCCGGCGCGGACCGCAAGGTGGCCATGGATGCGGGGTGGACGTCCGGCCTGCGATTGATCCAAAGGATGTCCGCGAACGCCCGTTATTTCACCGACAGCGCTTCGAAAGTCCCGCAGGATGTCGGCCAGGGAAATGCAGCGGCCGGGATGTGCATTGATTTCTACGGTCGCTCGTTTGCCGAGGAACTCGCCTCGAAGTCCGGCACTCCCCGGGTGGTCTGGATCGCGCCGGTCGGCGGCACGACCTTGAGCGGTGATCCCATCGCCGTGCTCAAAGGGGCCGAGCACGCGGAAGTGGCGCAGGTTTTCGTGGAGTTCTGCCTCAGCCCCCGAGCCCAGACCCTGTGGTTTGGCAAGCCGGGCACTCCCGGCGGCCCCAAGGACCGCGCGCTTCACCGGACGCCGATCCGTCGCGATCTCTACACTTCGGAAAACATGGCGCGCTCGACCATGCCGGAGGCGAACCCCTACGAAGATCCCGGCAATTTCACCTATCAGCGGGAGCTCACCGGATCGTCATTCAACACCCTCCGCCAGGTCGTGAAGATCATGTGCATCGACTCGCATGAAGAGATGAAATCCGCCTGGCTCGCCCTCCGCGAGGCGGGGATGCCCGCCGATGCGCTCGCCGTTTTCTCGGATGTCTCCACGGTCGATTACGCGAAGGCCGGCAAAGGTGATCTGGTCCTCGACGGGCCGGACGCACTCAAGGCCGCCGGGCGGGCGTCCGAGCTCGGCGAGAGATTCCGAGCGAACTACCGCAAGGCCGAGGCCATGGCAAAATCCTCCACCGCCACCACCCGATGAAACGCGGAAACGCCCTACTGATCTCGATTGTCGTCAGCGTCCTGTTCGCCGTGTTTTTCATCTATCCCGCCGGGATGGT
>JAZKCQ010000063.1:0-14068 GCA_040388015.1 Verrucomicrobiota bacterium
CCAGCGCCCGCCGCAGGATGTCATCCGCCAGCGTCGATTTCCCGCTGCCGCTCGGTCCCGTCAGACAAACCAGCCGCCCCAACGGAATCGCCACATCCAGATTCTTCAAATTGTGCTCCCGCGCCCCACGGATCACCAGCTCTCCGCTCTTCTCTTCCTTGAATCTGGACTCTTGCCTCTGGCTCCCCCCCCTCAGCCACTCCCCCGTTGGCGAAACAATCTCCATCGGCACCCCCGCCGCTAACAATTCACCTCCCGCCGCCCCCGCACCCGGCCCGATGTCGATCAGCCAGTCCGCCGCGCGGATGATTTCCTCGTCATGCTCCACCACCACCACCGTATTCCCCAGATCCCGCAACCGCGTCAACGCGCCGATCAACCGCGCCGTGTCCGCCGCATGCAGCCCGATGCTCGGCTCGTCCAGCACATAGATCACCCCGGAAAGCCCCGCGCCCAGCTGCGTCGCCAGCCGGATCCGCTGCGCCTCACCGCCCGATAGAGTCCCGCTCGTCCGCTGCAAGGTCAGATAATCCAGCCCGACCTCTTCCAAGAACGCCAATCGCGTCCGCACATCACCCGCCAGCCGCTTGCACACCTCCGCCTTCGCCGGATCGATCGAAATTCCATCGATCCACCGCATCGCATCGGAAACTCCCAGCTCACAGAAATCCTGGATTCCCAGCCACACCGCCGTCGGCGGAGTTTTCAGTTTCGAGTTTTCAGTTTTCAGCGAGGAACCCCGCTTCCCGCCATCCACCTCTTCCCTTCCAACTGAAAACTGAACACTAGCAACTTCTCCCCGGATCTTCACCGCCAGCCACTCCGGCTTCAGCCTCTTCCCCTCACACACCCCGCACGGCCGGTGCGCCATGAACTTCGCCAGCTTCCGCCGCGTGATTTCCGACTTCGCCTCCCGATACCGCTTCAACGTCTTCTCCGCATCTTCTCCTTCATCTAGCAAAGCAGGATCACAAAACATCTCCGTCCCCAGCCCCTCACACGCCTCACAAGCTCCGAGATGCGAGTTGAAGGAAAAATGCTTCGGCGAAATTTCCTCCACCATGAACCCCGTCCGCGGATTCCGATAACTCGTCTGAAACGCCACATCCCGCCACACATCCTTGCCCGGCTCCTGAATCGCCGCCCGCGCTTCCGAACCACACAGCCGCAACGCCGTTTCCACCGAGTCCGCCAACCGCGACTCCACCCCCGGCCGGATCACGAACCGATCCACCACGATCTCCACCGCCACCGGATTCTCCGGCCACTTCGTCGGCGCCTCCTCGATCTCCAACACCTCGCCATCCACCCGCACCCGGATGTAGCCCTGCCGCTGCAGGTCGCCCAACAATCTGGTCGGCTCCCCCAGCTCCTCCTTCGGCAGCGCGGCTAACAAAACCACCTTCGTCCCCTCCGCCATCGCCGCCAGCACGTTCACGATGTCCGCCGCGCTCATCCGCTCCAGCCGCTCGCCCGTCACCGGATCATGCGGAATCCCCGCCGCCGCCCACAGCACGCGCAGGTAGTCGTAGATCTCCGTCGCCGTCGCCACCGTCGACCGCGGATTCAGTCCCCCGCCCCGCTGCTCGATGGCGATCGCCGGGCTCAGACCCTCGATCGAATCCACATCCGGCTTCTCCAACTGATCCAGAAACTGCCGCGCATACACCGACAGCGATTCCACATACCGCCGCTGCCCCTCGGCATAGAGCGTATGAAACGCCAGCGACGATTTCCCCGACCCGCTCGGCCCAGTGATCACCACGAGTTTCCCCCGCGGGATGTCCACGTCGATGTTCTTCAGATTATGCTGCCGTGCCCCACGGATCCGGATCGCATCAACCTGTAGCGTCGGTCTGTGACCGTCGCTGTTTCCCCTGTCGTTTTCCGGCGTCGCACCCACCCGCTCAGGAGAATCCCCTAAGGAAAAACTTCCAAGCTCCAAACTCCGGGTCGCTATGGCTCGGCAATTCCGAGGTCCTTGCAAATTTTCTTCACCAGCAAGTCATTCACCTCCGCATGGCGCGGCACCGCCGACCGACGGTTCGTGGTCCGATTTCCCCACCAAGAGTGGTTGCCACCTTCCCGGACGAGTTCGCAGCCGTGTTTGGCCGGATGACTCACCAGCTCCTTCCGCTTCATAGCGTGACAGGCTCTTCAGTGTAGCTGCCACTGGCGCTGGCCCGAGCTTCCTCCCGATTGAACTCAAGCGCTTCCTTCAAAACGTCACGCAAGGAAATCAGGAGTTCTTCTTTCGTCCGCTCTTGAGCATTCACACCCGGAATCTCCTCAATCCAACCGATCCACCAATCCCCATCCTGTTTGGTAATCGCGGTGTAGGTCGATTTCATGGACGGAACCTGACACGACTTCATCATTTCGGCAATCCTCTAAACTCTCCGTCGGTCGGTAGAGTTCATCTCAAGTGGGTCGAGATCAATCCGAGGCATTACAGGACTTCTCAGCGACTCGCCAAGAACTATTCACCAATTCCGCACTCGCCACTCGACAATCAGCACACCTAATTTCCCCCCATGCCTCGATTTTTCCGCGTCCTCCTCTGGCTCGCCATTTCCCTGCTTGGCGCCGCCGCTGTCGGCGTCGCCGCCTTCCAGCGTGACGAACCGGTGAACGCCCTCTGGCTCGTCGTCGCCGGAGTCTGCACCTTCGCCGTCGCCTACCGGTTCTACTCCGCCTGGCTCGTCGCCAAGGTGCTCACCATCGATGACCACCGCGCCCCCGCCGCAGTCACTTGCAGCGATGGCAAGGACTTCGTCCCCACGCCGAAATGGGTCGTCTTCGGCCACCACTTCGCCGCCATCGCCGGACCCGGGCCGCTCGTCGGTCCCGTGCTTGCCGCGCAGTTCGGCTACCTGCCCGGCACCCTCTGGCTGCTCGTCGGAGCCACCCTCGGCGGCGGTGTGCATGATGCCGTCATCCTCTTCGCCTCCATGCGCCGGAACGGGAAATCCCTCGGCCAAATGCTCAAGGAAGAGCTCAATCCCGTCATCGGCCTCATCGCCATGATCAGCCTGTTGGCGATCATGACCATCTTGTTAGCAGTGCTCGGTCTCGTCGTCGTCAAGGCGCTCGCCGAAAGCCCGTGGGGCCTTTTCACCATCGCCGCCACCATCCCGCTGGCCTTCGTCATGGGCGTCATGATCAAGAGCGGAAAGGTCAGCGTCACCGCCGCCTCCGTCTTCGGCGTGCTCGGTTTGATCGCCGCGGTCGTCGGAGGGAAATACCTGTCACCCGCCTGGACAGCCGCCCTCACCCTCAGCTCCACCCAGCTCGCATGGGCCATCATGATCTATGGTTTCGCCGCCAGCGTGCTGCCGGTCTGGATGTTGTTGGCGCCGCGCGATTACCTGAGCACCTTCATGAAACTCGGCACCGTCGCCGTGCTCGGCGTTTTCATCGTCATCCTCCACCCGCCCCTGCACATGCCCGCCATCACGCCCTTCGTCAGGGGCGGCGGCTTCGTAGTGCCCGGTCCGGTGTTTCCCTTCGTCTGCATCACCATCGCCTGCGGGGCCGTCAGCGGCTTCCACTCGCTCATCGCCTCCGGCACCACGCCGAAATTGTTAGCCCGCGAGAAGGACATCCGCCTCATCGGCTATGGCTCGATGGTCGTGGAAATGCTCGTCGCCCTCATGGCCATCATCGCCGCCTGCGCGCTCCAGCCCGGCGAGTATTTCGCCATCAATTCCCCCGTTGATCCCAACAACGCCGCCGCCGTCACCGCCCAGATCGCCAAGATCAATTCCTACGGTCCCGAATACGCCGTCACCGAGGCCCACATGCGCCAGCTCGCCAGCGACCTTGGCGAACCACACATGATCGGCAAGGTCGGCGGCGCGCCCACCTTCGCCGTCGGCATGGCCCACATGTTCGCCCAGGTCATCCCCGGGAAAACCGCGCTCTCGCTGTGGTATCATTTCGCCATCATGTTCGAGGCGCTGTTCATCCTCACCACCCTCGACGCAGGCACCCGCGTCGGCCGCTTCATCCTCCAGGATCTGCTGGGAAACATTTCCCCCAAGCTCGGGAACACCCGCTCGTGGCTCGGCAACATCACCGCCACCGGCCTGCTCGTTTCCGCGTGGGGATTCTTCCTCTATCAAGGCGCGCTCGACCCCGCCGGCATCGCCAAATCCCTCTGGCCCATCTTCGGCATTTCCAACCAATTGTTAGCCGTCATCGCCTTCTGCCTCGGCACCGTCGTCCTCATCAAGATGGGCAAGGCCCGCTACTGCTGGGTCACCGTCGTCCCCATGCTCTTCCTCACCGCCGTCACCTTCACCGCCGGCTATCTGAAGATCTTCTCCGCCGGATCCGCCGGATTCCTCCCGGAAATCGAAAAGCAACAGGCTCTCCTCGCCAAAGGCCTCTCCGGCCCCGCCCTCAAGGCCGCGGAAACCTCCCTCTTCAACGCCCGCCTCGACGTCGTCGTCACCACCACCTTCCTCCTCTTCGTCGCCATCATCGTCGCCGGCACCGCCCGCGAATGCTGGCTGCTGCTCTCCAAACGCAAGCCCGCGGTGCTGCGCGAGAGCCCCTATGTCTCCCACTCCGGTGAGAAAGGCATCCTCCCCACCAGCCTGAGTTGAGAGTGGATGGTTGATAGAAAGCGCAAGGCGGAGTATCGCCAACATAAGGAGCCGCGACATTCCTGTCGCGAGCCAATGAAAACAGAAACCACAGCGCTGAAGCTCCATTTTTCCCCAGATCATTGGCTGGCTGACAGGAGCGTCCACCTTCCGGAACCGCGGAATTTCATTCCGCTCTAGTCCCCGTTGGTAGTCCATGTTTCCGGGCAACCGCCCTGTCATTCCATTCGCTTCTCTTCTCTGATCACTTCCCACTGATCACTCGGCACTTCCATCCCCCAGCTCCTCCGCTGGAACTCCAGCGGTCCTATCCGGTGATACGCCAGAAACTCCCGCCGGAAATTATTCCGCGAGCTGAATCCCAGCACCTCCGCCACCTCGTCCGGAGAACGTCCACCCGTTAGCATCCGCCGCGCCACCACGATCCGCTCCCACCGCAGCCATTCCTTCGGCGTCAGCCCGATGTCCCGCGTGCAGACCTCGTGGAAATAGCGTTCCGAGCACTCCAGCTCCGCACACATCTCACCCATCCGGTAGCCGCAGCGCAGCGCCAGCCGCTGGAGACAGAACCGCCCGCCCTGCGTCACCAGCAGGACACACCAGTTCTGTTCGGGCCGCACGATTCTCACCGCCGCTTCTTCTAATCGATTCCAGCAGCCCGAGGCAAGATTTCGCCAAGATCCGCGATCCACCCCACCGCCGGATTTCATAACCAACTCTTTCCCAACGAATCAAAATCCACTCCGCGATTCACTCCGCCATTCCTAACTGTTCACCCATGCTAATATTACCTCCGATTTTGATCACCTCCTTCTCTTGATTCCCGGAAAAATTCCTGCTGGAGTTCTATCGGCTGGTTGCTTTCCGCCCATCGCCCCCCTGCTCCCCCACGTCTTCGATGAACGGAATCCTAACCGCCCTGCGTCCCCGGCACCACGTCACCAACCGTCTTGCCGCGCATTCTCCCCTTACGGACACCCGTCCGGCGGAGATGGAACATTTCCGGGTACCCATGCGCCATCGCCGCCCTCCCATGGAAGACCGCCATCCTACCATCCACACCTCCAGCCCCTGCATGGATGACTCATGCCCTTCCATGGGCCATTCCAGCCCGCCCATGCGCCGCCCCAGCCCGCCCACAGAGGATTCCACTCCTACTGTGAGGCGCTCAGGCCCACTCAGGGACCCCTCCAGCCCTCCCATGAAGGTCCCACGCCCGTCCATTCACGGCTCCAGCTCTCGCTAAAATTCCCACAACTACCCTAAAACCAACCCATCATGCCAAACAGCGATTTCATTCCCTCCTCCGACGAAGGAAAAGCAGCCCTCTTCGAGCGCTTTCGAGACACCATCGGCAGCTATGCCACCACCCTCGGCCTCGTCCCCGTGGAAGTCGCGGACCAGGCCGATGACGCCACCTGGTTCCGCTACCTGCTGAATCATTCCATCGTCATGCGGGATTGCGGCAGCCAGTGGACCAGTTTCAAGAATCTCATCCTCAACGGCCCCGGCGACGGCGGCATCCCCGCCACTCCGGCCACCTCCGCACCGCCCTCGCCCTCTCCCACCAGCATGCCACCCGGCATCCTGCCGCGCTTCCGCGAACTCTGCCGCCGCATCAAGGCCGCCTCCCCCTACACCGACGCCATCGGCGAGGCCCTCGGCATCATCGGTCCCGAGCACACCCCGCAACCCCAGTCCACCACCGCCCCCCAGATCAAACTCCGCCTCAACGGCGGCAGGGTCGAAGTTCTCTGGACCAAGGACGGCCACGAAGCCCTCGAAATCCAAGTGGACCGGGGCACCGGCACCTTCTCCCTGTTAGCCATCGACACCCGCCCCGACTACATCGACACCGAACCCCTCCCCGCCACCGCCGCCAAGTGGAGCTACCGCGCCACCTACACCCAAGACGCCCAACGCATCGGCCAATGGAGCAACGTCGCTGAGATTACCGTGGGGGGGGTGAATCCTATCAGGTTCCATCGAAGCGCGCAACCGAGCCAACACGGAGATCATTAGTTGACAATCCGCGGCAAGCAAACACGGCCTTATAAGTATTACTTCAAGCGAAACATAAAATAAGCAAACCGAACAATCCGTGCCTCGCAAGTGTCTATAAGCCCTCAATTACCTTTCATTTTTCCTTTCGATCGCGCCCGTAGGAGCATTCGACGTTCGGCAGAAGATTTCTCATTGGGGAGTGATGCAACCCATCGAGAGCATTCTATATGCATTCAACATCACAAAAAATAATAGTATGGCTAATATAAAAGTGAACAAAGAGCAGTGGGACGCAGTCTCGGAAGCTGATCAACAAAAAATTATCACGGGTCTGATGGAGACTGGCGCCCTCAAAGAGGACGACCAGATCATCGGTGTTCCGGATGTAGCTCCAATTACCGAAGATACCGTTTTCGAGCCAATGTGGAATCCGATCAAGGATATTTGCAAGGCTTTGTGCGACTCAAGTGCTGCGGTTGCTATTGCATGGTGCATCGCCAATACAGGCGGGCTTGCCCTGCCTGCTTGCATCGCCGTCGCAGAAGGTTTACGCCGAGAATGCAAGGACCGCTGCTAATTCAAAATTCCCACGGATTGAACAACAACATAAAAATATGAATAATCTAACACCAGAGTATATTGATAATCACCGCACAACAATTCATTCGTATGACTCTTTCGGGAGAGGCATAGTCGAATTGATTTTGCAATCAGCAAAACACCAACTGACTCAAGGATCAGGCGAGAGCGAAGAAACAAAATTCAACGCTGAAGTAAGAGTCTTCCCAATCCAACCGCAAGGATGCGTAGGAGTTGAGGTTTGCGTTCCATTTGTTGGATGTCATACTGTACATGTCAACGTTCAAGGATAATTCCTTTAATTTGCACATCTCATCCTGAGTAATTAATTTAGACTCAGGATGAGACACTTTCTTAAAAACAAACTATTTTTGGATGAATTTTCCAAATCACTACTCCGTTGAAGGAACAATCTTTGACGTGGAGTTTCATATTCAAGAGTTTCATTCAAAATATCCTGATGCAGTAATATTTTCTATTTCATTCGAAGAATTTAATTACATCACTAAAATAATGAAAATGACAATTCATTGGAGAGTGCGAGCCGAAACAGGCGAGGCTGGGCAACACCCACTATCCGCCCTGTTTTCCACATCACCTCTAAAATGAAGCTCAACCCCTTGTTGCGTTCGCCCTCGCTAGTGGGGTTGCAAGCTCTTTGACGGTCGGCTAAGGTATCAACACGGCTTAGCGGATGTCATCGAAGGTGATGATCATGGCGGGAGAGTATCATGGATTGCTAAAATTGGAGGTGTTTTCCCAGTCCCCACGCTGGCTCGATAGTGGGCATCCAGCTCCTCGTGTAGTGCGAGGATGCTGGTGATGCGGCGGACGTGGTGGGTGAATTGCTCGGCTTCGTAGCTGGTGAGGGGGCGGCCGAGGAGAGCGGACTCGCGGTAGCTGAGCCACTTTTTGAGGACCTGGTAGCCGCCGAGGGTGGAGGTCCAGACGGGTTAGGGGACGTCTTTCCAGCGGGTGGTGGCGTTGAGGTGGATGTCGAGGAAGCGTCGCCACGGGTGCCGGAGGTGGTTTTGCCGGGGCCGGGCTTCTCAGGTGCGAGCAGCGCTGGTTTGTTCCTTCGCTGGGTCTCTTGCTGGACGACAAGGGAGCGAGCATGGCAACGCTGACCCAACAACAATGTGACAGCATCGCCGGAAGACTCAATTCCCGCCCCCGCAAACGTCTCGGGTACCGCACGCCATATCAGGTATTCCACAAGATATTCTAACGTTGCACTTCGGGCTTGAACTCAAGCGAGATCCAAGAGGTAGGCCGCACTGTCTATCGAGATTTTTGGAAATCAATTCTCAACCATTGGAAAAAAAATCCGAAATCATTCCCAACAATCATCACCTTTAATTACGACTTGGTTCTGGAGCGTTCTTTATTCCAAATGGCAATTGGTCATCCACCTCCACTCTACTCTGATGGAGTTTCGGGTTTCCGTTTGAATTTCTGTAACGATACGATTCCGAGTCTAATTTATACGGCAAAACACGCAACTTGGGGAAGTTATCATCAAGACTGGAAGGACGGCTCAATTCTCGTCGAATCCCAAAGCCGCATATTGTCCGATGGGTTCCTTGATATAAAACTTCTCAAACTCCACGGCTCCTTAAATTTCCCATCAGGGAAGGTCGAATCGAGATGGTCGCCTCTTGAAGCACTGGAAGAGCCAAAAATCATACCCCCAGTCTTCAACAAGACGGATTCAACTTTTGGGACCCCGATTTGGAAAGCGGCACTGGATGCACTTCGAGACTGCAAACACCTTATTATTTGCGGATACAGCCTGCCGACAACTGATACTTACATGCAATATTTCCTTAAGGCCGCTTTGGGCCCCAATCGAAATTTACACAAACTGCATGTTTTCGATCCGGAAATTTTTAGAGGCGAGCAAAAGGGCAAAGATCTGGAGGATCGATATGGGATCTGCTTTTCTGAACAGTTTCGCGATCGAATCCAATTCAGGCCGCCTGAAACACAAACTCGAACAAAGCTGGGAACATTCCATCACATGGTTACAATACTGCAGAACAACCCGAAGGACCTGCTATTTGGCTTGGAAGCTTAAGCATTTTAACGCGGCAGCGACCGGCTTTAGAAAGCGATTTCTCCAAGCTTGCGAAGGCTGGCAGGCGTGGTTATAGGATTGGCAGTTTCAACCAATTACGATCATGGAATGGAAAGGCAGACGGCAGAGCGACAATGTGGAGGATGCGCGTGGGGAGCGTTCCGGGGGCTTCGGCGGCGGGGGGGGCGGCGGGCTGGGACTGCTGATGACCATCGGTCGGATCTTCGGGCTGAAGGGGATCCTGGCGGCGGTGGTGGTGGGGGCGGTGCTGTGGAAGATGGGCATCGTGGATCCGGGGATGCTGTTGGGGGGCGCGCCTTCTTCGGCGGGATCGCAGCAGGTGGAGGTAAGCGCGGAGGAGCAGGAGCGGTTCGATTTCGTGAAGGTGGTGATGGCGGATACGGAGGATGTGTGGACGAAGGAATTCGCGCGGCATGGGAAGCAGTATGAGCTGCCCCGGATGAAGGTGTATCGCGGGCGGGTGGGCACGGCGTGCGGAACGGGGAGCGCGGCGATGGGACCGTTTTATTGCCCGGGGGACCGGATGGTTTACATCGACCTGAGTTTTTATGACGAGCTGGCGCAGACTTTCAAATCGCCGGGGGATTTCGCGCAGGCGTATGTGATCGCCCACGAGGTGGGCCACCATGTGCAGAAGCTGCTGGGCTATTCCGACAAGGTGGCGGCGATGCAAGGGCGCCCTGACTATAACGAATGGTCGGTCCGCCTGGAGCTGCAGGCGGACTTCTATGCCGGCGTGTGGGCGAACCACTCGAAGCAGTATCTGGAGCGCGGCGACATCGAGGAAGCGATGCGCGCGGCAAACGCGATCGGCGATGATGCGATCCAGAAGCAGACGCAGGGCCGGGTGGTGCCTCACTCGTTCACGCACGGGACCTCGGCACAGCGGATGCGGTGGTTCAACAAGGGTCTGGAGAGCGGAAAGATCGAGGACGGGGATACGTTCTCGATGCCTTACCGGGATCTTTGACGGGACGGCGGACGGGCGAATGAGCCGGCCGGTGAGGCCTTCCATTCACCGCTTCGCCATTTTTTCCGAAGCGGGGCTTGCGCCAGGAATGCCGCGGTTCCTCAGCGCGCTCCTGGGACGGACATTTCGAGGCTGTAGAGGGAGTCCATGGCGGTGATGAAGAGAGTCTTCATCTCCTTGCCGCCGAAGCAGATGTTGGCGGTCCAGCTTTCGTCGATCGGAATTTCTCCCAGTTTCTTTCCCTCCTTGTCGAAGACGGTGACGCCCTTGCCCGTGAGATAGAGGTTGCCCGCGGTGTCGCGGGTCATGCCGTCGGAGCCCATCTCGCAGAAGAGCCTGCGCTTGGTGAGAGCGCCGTCCGCGGCGATTTCATACTGATAGGTTTTTTTCGCACCGATGTCGGCGACGAAGAGCAGCTTGCCATCGGGAGAGCCGATGATGCCGTTGGGCTGGACGAGGGTGTCTTCGGCGATGACGGGGACTTTCGCGCCCTTCGGCAGATAGAAGACGCGTTCCTTCTCCTGCTCGGGCTTGTCCCTGCCCTGCCAGTAGTCGCGCTTGTAGAAGGGGTCGGTGAAATACATGCCACCGGCGGGATCGACCCAGACATCGTTCGGTCCGTTGAAGAGCTTCTTGTCGTAGTTGTCCAACAGAACGGTGGTCTTCTTGGTTTGCGGATCGATGCGCCAGAGCTGGCCTTTCTCGTCGGCGCAGGCGATGAGTTGTCCCTCACGGTCAAAGTAAAGCCCGTTGGAGCGGCCGGCGGGTTTCATGAAGTCTTCGACTTTCCCGGTATCCACCGACCATTTCAGGATGCGGTCGTTCGGCTGGTCGGTGAAATACACGTTCCCCTCCGGGTCCACGGCGGGCCCCTCGGTGAACTTGCAGCCGTCGGCGACGAGCCTGAGTTCCGCGCCGGGCGCGGTGGGCACCTGGGCGTGGGCCAGGGTGGTGGCGAGGAGGGAAAGGAGGATGGGTTTCATGAACGCGGGTTTTCTAACTAAAAAATCCTCAGTTGCCCGGGACATAGAGCACGTCCTTGAACTGTACCTGCATGGGCGGGCCGGCATGGAGCTGGAAGGCAAGGACGCCTTTTTTCGCTCCTTCCCTGGTCTCATCGGTCACGTCGACGGTGGCCTTGCCATTGATGAACTGCTGGATGTGATCGCCTTTGACGATGAGGTGGTACTCGTTCCAATCGTCCTTTTTAATGGCGGACTGGATGTCCTCGCTCTTGCCGACCTCGCCGATGACTTCGATCTTGGGCTTGGAGGGTTCGTCGCCTTTGGTGATCTTCACTTTCTGCCCGCGCTGGGCGAGGATGCCGCGGGCTTTTTCCTCATAGAGGATGCCGCTGTAGGTGTCGCCGTATTCGAAGTCCGCCTGATAGCCGGCGACGACCCAGTTCTTCGCATCCACGATCTTGCTGCGGAACTGGAGGCCGCTGTTGACGAACTTCTTGTCGTCACCCGGAGTCATCTTGTATTTGAATTTGATTTCGAAATCGGAAACCTCGCCCCCTTTCCAGATGAGGAAGGTGTTGCTGGCGGCCGGTTTTTCCACGGTGGTGGTGCCGGTGATGACGCCGTCCTTGACGGACCAGAGATCCGGATTGCCTTCCCAACCGGTGAGGTCCTTGCCGTTGAAGAGCGATTGGGGGCCGGCGTGGGCCAGGGTGACGAGGAGGCTGAAAGTGAGGATGGATTTCATGATTGAGAGATAGCTACGAGGGTGACGGGAGATTTGTTGCTGGAGATTGGGAAATTCCGCGGTCCCTTTCAGGAAAAAGCCCCGGCTCGCGAGGTGCGAACCGGGGCTTGTTTGATTGGAACGGAAACGGGGATCAGGCGGTGGCCGCGTCCTCGTCGTCGTCGAAGGTTTCCTTCGGCACGACGATCGGTTCGGGCTCCTCGACGGTGAACTCGAACTCCGCATCACGGTGGTGATGGAAGCCGGTGCCGGCGGGGATGAGGTGACCCATGATGACGTTTTCCTTGAAGCCGCTGAGGTAGTCGACGCGTCCGAGGGTCGCTGCTTCGGTGAGGACACGGGTGGTGTCCTGGAAGGAAGCGGCGGAGATGAACGAGTCGGTTTCCAGCGAGGCCTTGGTGATGCCGAGGAGGACAGGCTCGCCTTCGGCAGGCTTGCCACCATTGGCGACGATTTCGGCGTTGATGCGCTTGAAGTTCGAGCGATCAACCTGGTCACCCCAGAGGTATTGGTCGGCATCGCCCGGGTCGGTGATCTTCACCTTGCGGAGCATCTGACGAACGATGACCTCGATGTGCTTGTCGTTGATTTCCACGCCTTGGACCCGATAGACGGATTGGACTTCGTTGACCAAGTGCTCCTGGAGCTCTTGGGCTCCGCAAGCTTCGAGCAGATCTTCCGGCGACACGGGGCCTTCGGTGATCTGGTCGCCGCGCTTCACGATGTCGCCTTCGGTCACGACGACGTGCTTGCCCATCGGGACAAGGTGGTCGACCTGCTCTCCGGTTTCTTCGTGGGTGACGATGACCTTCTTCTTCCCGCGGACGTTGCCGCCGTAGGAGATGGAGCCTTCGATCTTGGCGATGACGCAGGAATCCTTGGGCTTGCGGGCTTCGAAAAGCTCGGCCACCCGTGGAAGACCACCGGTGATGTCCTTGGTGCGGGCAACTTTCCGCGGAGTCTTGGCGATCTGCGTTCCGGCGGTGATGACCTGACCTTCCTTGACGGAAAGGTGGGCGCCGACGGGGATGGAGTAGCTCGCTTTGATTTCCTTGGTCTTCTCGTCGATGATGACGACCTGCGGGTGGAGGTCTTCCTTGTGCTCGGTGACGACCATTCCCTTTTTGCCGGTTTCCTTGTCCGTCTCGTTGGTGACGGTGATGCCGGAGATCATGTCGCGGAGTTCGACCTTACCGTTTTTCTCGGTGAGGATCGGCACGTTGTAAGGATCCCAGGTGACCACGGTGTCGCCCTTCTTGACGTCCTCGCCATCCTTCACGGAAATGACGGAACCGATGACAATGTTGTGCGCCTCAAGTTCGAGGCCTTCCTTGTCGCGGATGGAGATGACGCCGTTCTTGTTGAGCACGACCCAGTGGCCATCGACGGCCTGCACGGTGCGGAGGTCCTTGTAAACCAGGCGACCTGCATTCTTGGTCTTGATGATCGGCTGCTTGAACGTCGCGGCGGCAACACCACCGACGTGGAACGTCCGCATGGTCAGCTGCGTGCCGGGCTCGCCGATCGATTGGGCGGCGATGATGCCGACGGCTTCACCGATTTTCACCGGAAGGCCGGTGGCGAGGTTGAGGCCGTAGCAATTCGCACAACAACCGCGCTCCGCTTCACAAGTGAGGACGGAACGGATCTTGAGCTTGAGGACACCGATGTTTTCGATCGAGCGGGCTTGGACCTCGTTGATGACGTCGTCCACTTCCACAAGGATGTTTCCGGAAACCGGATCCTTGATCTGCTCACAGGAAACGCGGCCGTAGATCCGGGTGGAAAGCGAGGCGACCTCCTCGTCACCATCGTAAATGGCGGCGACGGTGATGCCGTTCGCGGTTCCGCAATCCTGCTTGAAGACGATGACGTCCTGGGCAACATCGACCAATTTACGGGTCATGTAACCGGAGTCGGCGGTCTTCAGAGCGGTGTCGGAGAGACCCTTACGGGCTCCGTGAGTGGAGATGAAGTATTCCAGCACCGAGAGACCTTCGCGGAAGTTCGAAATGATCGGACGTTCGATGATTTCGCCCGAAGGCTTGGCCATCAGTCCGCGCATGCCGCCGAGCTGCTTGATCTGGGATTTGTTAC
>JAZKCQ010000064.1:0-26358 GCA_040388015.1 Verrucomicrobiota bacterium
CCGAATCCACTCTCTTAACTAAACCACAACCGGTCCAAAAATCCGTTGCATCTCAGACGCCTTGAACTCGGATCGAAGGTCGCGGACGAACAAAAGAGGACCCCCAATCCGATTGTCCCGGCCAGCCACCACAGAAGATACCCCGCCAGATCATAGTAGCCTGCACAGATGCCAATAAACACGAGAAACGCAAGCCCGCTCAGGCCGACATAAACGGTGAGCATAGGAAGGCAGCCTATCGTCACCAGCAGCGCCCGAGCGATGATCGTCGATTTGCGGGTGTATCGTGATGGCGTCATCTTTAATGTGTAATCCAACGTCAAAGAGCACGCACCGTCACCAGCGAGAGCGAGCGTTGAGACGGGGATGGAGGTTCATGCTACGAGTGACTCCGCTGACAAGGCGGCTGGTGACGGTTGCCGTGGCTCGTCTTGTTCGGTGTTTCTTTGTGATTCTGCTCGTGGCATGGAATTAGCGGTTAGGCTTGTCAGCGCCTGTAGTGATCTTAGCACTCTTCTTTATCTCATCGAGGAGTGTCCGCAACGAAGACTTATTCCTGAATGCGCCAACAGTAGCGAAGATGGACCAGACGAACGAAACGATGGACAGGAGGACGAAAAGCGCCTGCCAAGTGTTCGCAGGAAGTCCGAAAGTATCCTTGAAACTGGTGGTGCAGAGGGTCGTAACGAAAGCGACGAACAAAGAAACAGGCGCGATCCAAGCCTTCTTGGACTCAATGCACTCAAGGTGATTGCGAAGGCAGAGATGGAGCCTGTCTTCGGTAATGATGACGAGATTCTGATCAAAGTTAAGATGAACCGTCGCCTGCTGGAGATAATCCGACGCGAAGGCTTCGGTGAACTTAGCCTCTGGAGAAATGGAGGACTCACTCACTGCTCCCTCCTTTCGGCTTCTCTGGTTTCGTAACCTCATCCATCAACCCCAAAACACCGACAGCATGAAAGCTGATATTCCCACAATTATTGCAGGCAACCATGACACATGGGATTGCTGGTCCGCCAAGAGATATGTTCTTAAAGTCGCTTTGTTGGTCGATTCGCGCAAAATCGTCGAGAAGACCGAACTGAAGATGCCCGCACCTAGAGCAAGGCAACTTCGCTCCTCGCTTCTCAAGTTCTGCTACGATACGCTCTTTAATGCTGCTCATGTGGTGTTTGTAAGGGGCTAGAGTAGATGGAAAATTTCTTCACCGAACGTTAGCTGTGGAGGCACCGGCGGATCAAGCTCCGATTCAACTAGAGACGTTATCGCCGGTTGCCTCGCATGACTTGTTCTGCTTGGTTCTGGTCTTCACCCGGCGAACTTTCATTCTCTGAGCGACTGCCATATGCCACCAGTGCCTTCCTATATTCGCGGTGGGACATCCAAGTTCCAATTGCTGCCAACAGAACGAACGTGAATCCTATAGCTGCTAGGATTGAGGTGGCAGATTCCACGAAAAGGCGCCTACTCAAATAAGCCCCAAGGCAGCCTAAACCGATCATGATGACGAACAGGGAGACTACACCTGAAACGCCTGCATCGGGTGGCCTACCATTCCGAACATGCTCGGCATTGCCGCGGTTAATCGAGGTGACGATTCCAAGTGCGAAAAGAGCTAGGGAGATGACAATTGCGGTCAGGTAAGTGCCCATTTTCTTGCAGAACTTTGTAATTCGTTCAGCCCCCGTTTAGAGATTCCGCCCGCATCTGGCGAGGGGTTTCTTGCTGCCGTTTTCCCAAGGCGGTCTTACCCAACAGCTTCGGGAGAAGGTAACAGATGCTTGATTTCCACGGTCGCGGGAGGAAATGCCGCCGGGGACCGTGAAACTTCGTTAGGTATTCGTTCCGTGAACCATCGGTTACCATCACCGGTGCCTGATGACTTGGCGTGGTGAAGCACCCGCCTATCACACCGGGCGCTCGACGGTCACCGCGTTGCTGCCCTTCTCGTTTCCTTCCTCGGTGATGGAGTAGAGCTTGAAGGCTGCGGCGGTGCCCGGAGCGCCGAGGCCGAAGGGGCCGGTCCAGGTGTGGGGGCCGGTGGCGGGGATCGTCGCTAACAAGACATCGTCCTCATCATCGTACTCGGGACCCACGCTGCCGCGGACTTCGAGGGTGGCGACGGATTCGTCCGTGGGCGCGGTCCAGGCGAGGACGGCCTGGGTGGTGGCGGGGTCGTAGGAGCCGCTGAGTTCCACGGCATCCGGAGTGCTGCCGGGGAGCGGGGAGAGGCGCGGGAGAGTCTCGGAAATGGCGCTCTCCCCGGCGAATTCACTGGGGATGCGCTGGCGGTATTGCTTGAGGACATCGTAAATCGTGTCCTGCGTCTCGTTGCGCTTGCCGCGGGCCAGGCCGAGGGCGTTCGTCGCCTGGTGGTGGGCGGTGTAGTGACCCTTGAGCAGGGTGAGATCCGCCTGAAATCCGGCCAGCGTGTAGCCGCCCATGAGCAGGATTTCATCCACGTCCGCCTCGTAGGTCCGCCAGAGGTCTTCCATCTTATCCAGCGGCGGGATGACGAGCCCCATGCCCTCGCTGACGGTGAAAGCCTTGGGCAGCATGGCCACCCAGCGGCTGCCGGGCACGAGACTTTCCAGCTTGCCGCGGAACTGCGCCATGCGCCCGAGCATGGCGGCCTTGAGCAGCTCGATGTCGGCACGGGTGCCCTCCACGGCGTTTCGCGCGGCTTCCACGGCGGCTCTCTGGGTGGCGAGGGTGCCGCGCAGCGTGGTGAGGGTGGCCACGGTGGCATTCGCCGCGAGGCTGATGGGGCCGGCCACGCCGAGCGCGGCATTCGCACTCGTCCAATGGGCGATGAAGAGGTCGGTGGTCGGCAGGTATGAGGCGGGTCCGGTGATTGCCATGCCCCTCTTCTAGCACGGACCCCGGGTCACCCGGCAAGAAAATTCCATCATTCCACGCAATACAAGCATCGGAGGCTCATATTTTTAAATCGGAAAGCACATTTAGCAGATCGGAGAGCTCACATAGTGGATCGGAGACACCGTATAGTGCATCGGTAAATATAATAAGTTGATCGGTAGTAATATTTACTAAATCGGAGGCATCAATAAGGTAAAGATTGTTATCTCCGATTATCAAGATGAGTCTTCCGATCCATTTTTTGAAGGTGATTTCATCCGGTTGTTTTAGAAAAATGAAGTCATTGGGAAAAAATGATGGCGAGTGCGTGGCTCATGCAAGGCAGCCGTTTGATGAGATGCCCTGAGTGGCTGAGGTGATTGAGCGATGGGTTTTTCGGACTCCCCGGGTCTGCTGAGCGAGGTGGTTCTGGGATGCCCCGGGAAGCTTTTACGATGCGCCGAAATTTTCATCTGGTTCACCGAGATGCTTTTACGGTTCGCCGGGGGGCTTTTACCGCTCGCCGGAGGGCTGGAGGACCAGCCCCCGGAAACAAGCGGGCGGCGCGAGCGGCAGATGGCGAGGACCGGTCCCGCTGGGAATCTCATGACCCCGGACTGGCGGGCACGGGTGCGGACGGGCTGGGCGTGAGCCACCGGGATGGCCGCCACCCGTGAATTCCGCCCCGGCAGGGGCGCGCGGAAGCGTGGCTCCCGGGGAAACGCCACCTTCCCCCGCCCCTGCCGGGGCGGATGGACTTGGGGGGATGGCTTTCCGGTGGCTGACGCCACCGGCTTATTTCCGCTCGCCCCTCCGGGACTTGAAGACGGGTGAAGACGGGCTGGGCGATGTGCTGCTGGAAGGAGCCGGCGAGAGCTGGGAAATGGTGGCTCGGCTGGCGGTGGGCCCTGCCCTTTTGCGGTGGGGTGGCGGGGGCGGGACGCGAAAAAACCGGGGGGCCGTGGCGGGCCCGCCGGTTTTGAGGGATGGGAGGGATGGCGGGGGGTTATTTCCTGCGGCGGAGGAGGGCGAGGCCGGCGAGGCTGCCGAGGGTGGCGATGGTGGTGGGCTCGGGGATGGAGCTGATCTGGACGTTGTCGATGCCGGCGAGGGCGGCGCCTCCGAAGCCGATGTAGCCTTGGCCGGCGGTGAAGGGGTCGGAGACGTTGGCGGTGCCGAGGTAGGCGCCGTTTTGGTAGTAGTCGAGGCGGCTGGTGCCGGTGCCGAAGGCGGAGCCGGTGCCGGCGGCGTCGGAGAGGATGATCATGTAGTCGTCCCAGGTGTTTTGGCCGACGAAGGTGCCGGGGGCGGCTCCGGGGACGTTGTTTCCATCGACAAAGATTTCGGTGCCGCCGTTGGCGCGGAAGAGCATGCCGAAGTCGACGGTGTTGTTGTTTACGAACTGGGTGCCGGCGTTTTCGCTGACGAGGAAGCTGAACCAGTCGGTCATGTTTGCCTGGGCGTTTGGCAGGGCGTCGAAGGTGATGACGAGGGGGGTGCCGATGGTGGCGAAGTTGTAGTTGATGGTGACGGAGGCTCCGAAGGCGAGGAGGACGTCGTCACCGAGGGCGCTGCCGGCGCTGGAGTTGGCGGCGAGGGTGGTGGTGTTTCCGACCTGGGCGTTTCCCTGGAAGGTGTAGCCGAGGGTGGGGGTGGCGAGGGTGCCGCCCTGGCGGCCGGGGGTGGCGATGTCGTGGTTGGGGCCGACGCCGTTGCTGTCGGGGGGGGTGGTGAAGCTGCCGGAGTTGACGTCGTAGTTGTCGGTGAAGAGGACGGCGGCGGTGGCGGTGTGGGGGATGGCGAGCAGGGAGGCTGCGGCGAGGAGGCGTGTGGCGGGTATTTTCATTGGGGTCATGTGTTCGAGCAATGGGTCCCGGGGGTTGGGTTCCCCTGGGGGTGGCACGCGGTGGATCCGTGTGACAATGCCGACACTGAATGAAAAGCGGGGGTCTGCGTAACTCCGTGTTTATGGAGTAAGGCGATGGGTGTGAGGGTCTTGCCCGGGATGGGGGCCGGGTGGCGCGGGGTGGCGTCAGTCGGGGAGGTGGCCGGTGCAGTATTCTTCGCCGTCGGGGCCGATGCGGAAGTCCATGTGGGGGTCTGTGAGGTCGGTCTTCTTGCAGATGGCGCAGGTGTGGAAGGCGGCGGTGGCGGGGAGCTGGGCGGCGGTGAAGGATTTTTTGCGCTTGCCGGCCTCGATGAGGCGGACGGTGCCGCGGAGGGCGGGGATGGCGGCCCAGAGGAGGTAGTTCGCGTAGCCGACGAGGTAGAAGGGCAGGAGCCAGGGCTGGCCGATGGCGGAGAGGAGGACGAGGGCGCCGGCGAACATGCCGAGGAAGCGGACCTGGATGGGGAGGATCATGAAGAGCATGATCTGGACGCGGGGGAAGAGGGTGGCGAAGGCGAGGAAGGCGGAACCGTAGAGGACGGTGCCGCTGGCGGGGATGGAATCGGGGTAGAGGAAATTCATGGCCAGCACGGCGAGGATGCCGGTGTAGTAGAAGAGGGTGGCCTTGAAGGTGCCCCAGGCGTTTTCGAGGCCGTCGCTGACCATGAAGACGAAGTTGATGGCGAAGAAGAGGAAGATGAGGGTGACGGGGGAGACGCGGCCGAACTGGGAGGTGGCGAAGAACATGGTGGCGACGCGCCAGATTTCTCCGGAGAGGATCTTGGCGCGGTCGAACTGGAAGAGCTCGCCGATGTCGGGGCGGAAGATCTGGAGGACGAAGACGAGGACGTGGAAGAGGGCGTAGTAGCGGAGGAAGCCGGGGAAGGCGAGCCAGGGGGCACGGCGCTCCATGCGATCGAAAAAGGACATGCGGGGAACATCCCGATATCGCACGGGATGACAAGGCCGGAGCGCGGGGAGAGGGTGGAAGGACTGAGCCTGAATGTCCGCCGAAAAAGGGAACAAACACTTGCTATCAGAGGGAGTCATCGCATTGACAAGGCAGGCGGGTGCTTCCAGTGTCCGCGCCGTGATTTCCGAATTGAAACGCTCCCCTCTCGAAGCGGCCCATGTGGCGCTCGGTGCCAAGCTGGTGTCCTTCGCAGGCTGGAATATGCCGGTGCAGTATACGTCGATCATCGACGAGCACACGGCGGTGCGGACGGGGTGCGGGATCTTCGACATTTCCCACATGGGGCAGTTCATCGTGAAGGGGAACGGCGCGGGGGCGTGGCTGAACGGGCTGCTGACGAACAATGTGGCGAAGCTGGGGATTTCCCAAGGGCAGTACACGCTGATGCTGAACGAAGCGGGCGGGGTGATCGATGATCTGATCATTTACCGGACGGGTGAGGAAGAGTTTTTCCTGGTGGTGAATGCGTCGATGATCGAGGAGGACTACGCATGGATGGCGGGGCGGCTGGTGGATGGGATTTCCCTGGAGAACGAGAGCGAGGAGTGGGCGGGGATGGCGGTGCAGGGGCCGGCGGCGGCGGAGGTTTTCGCGAAGGTGTGCCCGGATGAGGAGCTGCCAGCGCGCAATGGGATTTTGAGAACGGCGAAGGGGGCGGTGGTGTGCCGGACGGGCTATACGGGTGAGGATGGCTTCGAGTTTTTCTCCCCGGCCGGTGAGGCGGTCGGCGACTGGGATGCGTTTCTCGAGGCCGGTGCGAAGGCCTGCGGGCTGGGCGCGCGCGACTCGCTGCGCTTGGAAATGGGCTATCCGCTGAACGGGAACGATCTCTCGCCGGAGCGCACGCCGATCGAGGCAGGGCTGGGGTTTTTCTGTGATCTTGAAAAGGGCGACTTCATCGGCCGGGAGACGCTGGCCCGCCAGAAGGCGGAAGGCCCGGCGGTGAAGCTGGCGGCGATCCGCTACCTGGAGAAAGGCGCTCCGCCGCGGGCGCACTATCCGGTGGTGTCCGCCGCGGGGGAGACCGTGGGCGAGCTGGCGAGCGGCGTGCTTTCGCCCTCGCTGATGACCGGCATCGGCATGGCGTATCTGCCCGCGGAGCTTGCCAAAATCGGCACGTCTGTGAGCATCGAGGTGCGCGGGAAACTTTTCCCGGCCGAAGTGGTGAAGAAGCCTTTTTACAAGACCCAGTCCAAATAACCCGAGCCCGATTTTTTTCTATGAACATCCCGTCCGACCTCCGCTACGCCTCCTCCCACGAATGGGTCCGCCTTGATGGCGAGATCGCCACGGTGGGTATTTCCGATCACGCTCAGGAAGAGCTGACCGACGTTGTTTTTGTCGAGCTCCCCGCCGTGGGCCGCGCCGTGGATGCGGGCGACCCGACCGCGGTGGTGGAATCCGTGAAAGCCGCGAGCGACATCTACGCCCCCCTCGGCGGCGAGGTGGTGGAGGTGAATCCGGACGTGGAGGCGGATCCCTCGCTGGTGAACAGCGATCCCTACGGCAAGGGCTGGATCTTCAAGCTGAAGGTGAAGGACGCCGCGCATTTCACCAAGCTGATGGACGCCTCGGCCTACGGCGCGCAGATCAGCTAAGGCTTGGACTTGAGCAGGCCGCGGCCGCTCCAGACGTAGTTCCAGCCGGAGATCACGGTCAGCGCCACCGCTGCCCAGAGGAAAACCGGCTGGAGCCAGCCGCCCTCCGCATAGGGACGGGCGAGGTGCTTCAAGGGCTGCACCACCGGGAAAAGCTCTTCCGCTTTTCCTCCGGTGAGCCAGACGAGACCGGTGATGAGGTAGGCGAGCTGGAAGGTGGTTTTCCACTTTCCGAGGTTGTCGGCGGCCAGGACTTGTCCGGCCTCGATGGCGATCTGCCGCAGCCCGGTGACCAGGAACTCGCGGCCGATGATGAGCGCGGTGACCCACACCGGGCAGAGTCCCTTTTCCGTGAAAAAGACAAAGGCCGCGCTGACGAGGATCTTGTCGGCAAGAGGATCCATCAGTTTTCCCAACGGGGTGACGAGGCCCATTTTCCGCGCGAGGTAGCCGTCCAGCCAATCGCTGACCGCGGCGACGACGAAAAGCACGAGCCCGGTGCCATAGCCCGCCAGCGAGCGTTGCGAAACCGCCACCACGAATGCGGCGGTCATTACCAGGCGGGAAAACGTGATCGCATTCGGTAAGTTCACTCCCGCAATGTGTGAAATGCATAGCGGGATGGCAACAAGGGGTTGCACCATTTCACCGATCTGCCTACACCCTCCCCGCCTGTCCAACGGCACTTTTATTATGAGCAATAGCGATTTCGGACTCATTGGTCTGGCCGTCATGGGCCAGAATCTCGTTCTCAACGTGGAATCCCGCGGATTCCAGGTCTCGGTTTACAACCGCACCACCTCCGTCACCGACGAGTTCGTCGGCAAGCATCCCGACAAGAAAATCGTCGGCGAGCACACCCTCGAAGGTTTCGTGAAATCCCTCGCCTCCCCGCGCAAGGTCATGATCATGGTGAAGGCCGGTGGTCCGGTGGACGCGGTCATCGAGTCGCTCATCCCGCTGCTCGACAAGGGTGACATCATCATCGACGGCGGCAACTCACTCTACACCGACACCGAGCGCCGCGACAAGTGGCTCGGGGATCTCGGCTTCCGCTTCATCGGCGCCGGAGTTTCCGGTGGTGAGGAAGGTGCCCGCAAAGGCCCGTCCATAATGCCCGGCGGCCCAGCTTCCACCTGGGAAGTCATGAAGCCGATCTTCGAATCCATCGCTGCCAAGGTCGACGGCGAGCCCTGCGTGTTCCACATCGGACCCGGCGGCGCGGGCCACTACGTGAAGATGATTCACAACGGCATCGAATACGGCGACATGCAGCTCATCTGCGAAGCCTACAACATCTTCAAAGCCGCCGGCTTCGAGCCAGAGGAACTCGCCGAAGTCTTCACCGAATGGAACGAAGGCGACCTCGAAAGCTATCTCATCCAGATCACCTCGAAAATTTTCGAACAAGTGGATCCGGAAACCAAGAAGCCGCTCGTCGATCTCATCCTCGACACCGCCGGCCAAAAAGGCACCGGCAAGTGGACGCTCATCAACGCCGTCGAAAACGCTGTCGTCATTTCCACCATCAACGCCGCCGTCGAAGCCCGCATCCTTTCCTCGATGAAGGACAAGCGCGTCGCCGCCAGCAAGATCCTCAAGGGACCAAAGCCGGAGATCGACGTCAAAAAGAAGAAGCTCGTGAAAAAAGTCCACGACGCACTCTTCGCTTCGAAAATCATTTCCTACGCCCAAGGCCTCGACCTGATCGCCGCCATGGGAGCTGAAAAAGACTGGGGCCTCGACCTCGGCAAGATCGCCGCCATCTGGCGCGGCGGTTGTATCATCCGCGCCCGTTTCCTCAACGACATCACCGATGCCTACCGCACCGATCCGAAGTTGGAAAACCTGATGCTCGCCCCGTTCTTCACGGACCTCCTCAACGGATTCCAGGAAAACTGGCGCGAAGTCGTCTCGCTCGCCACCCTCGCCGGCATCCCGGTCCCGGCGTTCTCGGCATCGCTCGGTTACTACGACAGCTACCGCAGCGCCGTGCTCCCCGCGAACCTGCTTCAAGCCCAGCGCGACTTCTTCGGCGCCCACACCTACGAGCGCACCGACAAGCCACGCGGCGAAATGTCCCACACCGACTGGCCGGAAGTCATCGGCTGATCCAAAAGTAGCGGCGGCCTGTAACCATCGCTGACTGCCCTTCCAACAGCGGGTTCCCTCACCGGAGCCCGCTGTTTTTTTGTTTTTCAGCCGCTGGCTGTCTCTGCGACCGCGGGATTTCGCCTCAGTTCAGAGCGGGCAACAAACGTCCAGTCGACTTTCAAGCAAAGAAAGAAGTCCGCAACCACGCCATCGCGTGAGACTCCGGACTTGTCCGAACGTCACGTCAGGTTCATTTTCACCGTGCATCCGTTAGTCCGGGTGTTGCAACAAGCACCCGCCATGGAATCAACTGCCATCCTGACCTACCTCGACCCTCAGGAAACGGAGAAATCGGAGCGGCCCGGGTTTCTTTTCCGGCTGTTGTCGCAAGGCCGGCGAAGCCTGCTGTTCTGGATCCTGCAAACGGCTTTCTGGACCTCCATCGGCATCGTCGGAATGCTGATGACACTCGCGTTCCAAGCGGGCGTCCACGGTGTGGGCTGGGTGATCCTCATGCGGATGACCAGCGGCTTCGCGCAGACTTCCATCCTGCGATCGATCTACCGGCGCTCCCGGTTCCGTCAGCGCAGCGGACTGTTGAAATGGCCGATTGTTTTCGGCTGCTGCCTGGCGATGGGGCTGCTGGAGGTGATCATCCTGCAGGCGCTGATCGTTGCGGGAATCTCGCTGCCCGGAGGCGCCGAAACCGTCAGCATGCGACTGCTGGTGGTCCGGCTCTTCATCTTCTGCGTCTGGAGCGCGCTTTATTTCGCCTTCCATCTGTTGGAAAACGCCCGCGCCATGGAACTGCGGGCGGCGAGGGCCGAGCTGGCCGCGCGTGAGCACGAACTCAGGCAGCTGCAGGCGCAGATGAACCCTCATTTCCTCTTCAACGCGCTCAACACGGTGCTCGCCTGCAACCATGACGCCAATGCCGTGAAGGAGGTCACCCAGGGCCTGTCGGACTACCTGAGTTTCCTCCTCAAGCCAACGCAACCGCTGGAGCCGCTGTCACGGGAACTCGACGCACTTGAAAAATATCTAACCATCCAAGCCACCCACTTCGACGAGAAGCTCGTCTGCCGGATCCAGTGTGAGAAGGCGGCCCGGGCGGTGATGGTCCCGCCGATGGTGGTCCAGCCGCTGCTGGAGGACGCCCTCTACCACCGCCAGAAAAACCAGGACCGGCCGCTGCAAATCTGGGTGACGGCGGGCATCGAAAAGGATTCCCTGCGGATCACCGTTTCGAACACCGGAGAACCTGTTTCATCCGACCAGGCATCACCGCCCGGCGGCCTCAGCTCGCTCGAGCAACGCCTCGGCCTGCTGCTGGGCCCGAAGGCGCGCCTGGAGAAGGAATCGGGCAACGGCTGGAACCGGACCACCATCCATGTCCCTCTCACCGAGCCCCAGGGAAATGGCCAGCTCCGGTGATGATGATCTCATGATCACGGAGGCGGGACCTTACCATCGCATTCATCTCCCGTCGGTTCTTCTCCATCAGCATGGACTTCGTTCCGGCCCCGTTCAGCCATGCCCGCGCTTCGTTGCGGAATCTTGAAACAAGCAGGGCCGGATTGCCTCCGGCCGTGCGGGATGCGCTGAGGGTGATCTCCAGTCATCGGCTTTCCCATGGGCTGAAGCGGTTCGGAGATCGCTTCTCCTGGGTTGCGGGATCTGCTGAAAATCGCAATACTCTCCTATGGAAACTTCGAACGAGTCCCCCACCCCGCCGCCGGTTTGCGAAGGCTGCGGTCGCGAGGCCGCGGCTGTCATCGACGGCAAGGGCTGGTGCGTGGACTGTTTCCAGGCATGCGGCTCCTGCTGCGCGGGAGAAGAGTGAGTAATTTCCGATCGCTCAGTTGAGCTTCACGGTGATCTGCTTCTTCGTTTCCATCTTCACGCCGTCGAGGCCTTTCATCAGCTCCAACGCGGCCGCCGGGTCATCCTTGGGAGCGCTGCTGAGCTTCTTGAGCGTGTCGGGCTTTTCGAGAAGCTTGCCCATCTCCATGTTCATCAGGGTGATGGTGTTGCCGTCGCGCAGGGTGGCGTCGGTTTCGGCGATGCCGGGTTCGATAACGATCTTGAAGGACATCGTCATGTCTCCTAACATCTGCTTCATCATCGCTTCCATCTGTGGATTTCCTTCGAGATCCGGCATCTCCTGACCCTCTGGCGGTTTTGGCGCGTCGCCAGCGGGCTTTTCCTGCTCCGGCATGGTCAGCGTCAGGGTTCCGCCGGCGTAGGTGAAGGTGACGGGCTTCGGCTTGGCGGCTTCGGGAACCTGACCCGCCATCGGCGAAAGGTCCTTCATGTTGTCACCGGGGGAAATCCGGAGCTTGTTGATGTCGGCGAAGTGATAGGTCGTGCGGGCTCCCTTGTTGCCACCGGCTTCGATGGGGATGGATTTCTCGACGGTGACCCCTTCGCCCAACGTGGCGGCGCGGACCTTGGCCTTTTCAGCGGAGAACATTTCGGCCAAGGGATCCTTCGCATCGCCGCCGCCGAGGGCTGACATCTGGTCGAGCATGGCCATCATCTGGGCGCCGAAGGTGGTTTGCTCGACGAGGGTGCCGCTGCCGTCCTTGTTGAGGTGGATGGTCGTTTCGCTCTGCAAACAACCGGGCAGGGCGAGGGCGATGAGCGTGGAAGTGGTGGCGAGGATCAGACGTTTCATGGGTTTTGGGAAGTTGGATGAGATATGGGTTAGGCGAGGAGCGGAATCAAGCGTCCAAAATCGGGAAATTTGTCCGTTGCCAGCCGTGCGGGGCTGTTCAAGAATGCTCCGCCGATGGCTGAAACGATCCCCGCAGTTGAAATCAAGGACCTGGTGAAGGACTTCAGGACGTCGTTCCGCAAGCAGCTGCTGCGGGCGGTGGACGGGGTTTCGATCCGGATCATGCCGGGCGAGGTCTACGGACTGATCGGTCCTAACGGATCCGGCAAATCGACAACGATGAAGGCTCTGCTCGGGCTGGTCGCGCCGACGGCGGGACATTGTTCGATTTTCGGAAAGGATTCGCTCAAAGTGGATTCGCGCAACGACGTGGGCTTCCTGCCGGAGAATCCCTATTTCTACAAACACCTGAGCGGCGCGGAAACGCTGAAATTCTACGGCAGGCTCTGCGGGCTGAAGGGCCGGAAACTGGATGACCGGGTGAGCGAACTGCTCGCACTGGTGGATCTCGAAGACGCCCGCGACCGGCGGATCGGCGGCTATTCGAAGGGGATGCTGCAACGCATCGGCCTGGCGCAGGCGCTGGTGCAGGAGCCTCGGCTGGTGATTCTGGACGAGCCGACTGCGGGCGTGGACCCGATCGGTTCAAGGCAGATTCGGGATTTGATTTTAAAGCTGCGCGAGCGTGGCATCACGGTTTTCCTTTGTTCCCATCTGTTGGAGCAGGTGCAGGAGGTGTGCGACCACGTCGGAATTATTTTCAAAGGCAAAATGGTGAAGGAAGGCAAGCTGGAGGATCTGATCGCGATCGAGGATCAGACGGAGATCATTCTCAAGGATGCGAGCCCGGAGCTGGTTTCCCAGATCAAGGCGCTGGTCGGAGCCACGACAGGTGCCTCGCTGGTGCGGACCGGCAAACCACGGACGACGCTTGAGCGACTTTTCCTCCGCGAAACCCAAGGAGACGACCGATGAGCAGTTCGATAGAGAAAGTTTCCCGGGGCTCGCATGTCGGCCGCATTCTGGTGATCGCCAAGCATGCCTTCACGCAGCTGGTACGCATGAAAGTGTTCTATTTCCTCGCGGTGTTCGGGGTGATCGCCATCGCCAGCAACTTCTTCGACCTGCCGCAGCACGAAGGACCGGAATCGGTGGGCATCAACGTGCTGCGCTCGATCAAGAGCTGGTCGCTGGGGACGATGACCTTGTTTTCCGTGGTGTTGTCCATCGTCGCGACAGCGCTGCTGCTGCCGAAGGACGTGGAGGACCGGACGCTTTACACGATTCTGGCGAAGCCGGTGCCGCGGATCGACTACCTCGCGGGAAAATTGTTAGGAGTGCTGATGCTGGTCTTCGTCTCCCTCGCGCTGATGGACGGCCTGATGACCGCGGTGCTGCACATCCGGACCGGCATGGTGATGGACCAGCAGATGGCGATGGCACAGGCGCACGGATGGCCACCGGACGCCATCGCCTCGCTGCGGGCCGAGACGCTGAACCAAGGCCCTAACTGGTCACTCCAGGGAGCCGTCTTCGCCGTGTTCCTGCGGGCGTCGATCATGGCCTCGCTGGCGCTGCTGATCTCGACTTTTTCGACGAGCACGCTGTTCACCACGATCATCAGCTTTCTCATCTACTTCATCGGCCACTTCCAAGCCGACGCGCGGAATGTCTACCTGCAGGCGGGCGAGGCCGGACAAGGGCTCTTCGCACGACTCGGCTCGCTGGTGCTGTCGCTGGTGTTCCCCGATTTCCAGAATTTCAACGTGATTGACGCTGTGATCGAAGGACAGGCGATGCCTCTGCTGATCCTCGGCAAGCTGACCTTGATCGGCCTGTATTACGCGCTGTTCTTCACCATCGCGTCGTGGTTCGTCTTCGCGGAAAAGGAATTCTAAAGCCGTGAAAACCTGGCAAAAAAACGGGATTCTGACTGTGGCGCTGCTCGCCTTCGGCGCGGCGCGCATGCCGTTCGAAGCCGGACTGGCCAAGGAGCTGCGTATCGCGAACCTGACGCCGCCGAAAATGGAGATCGGTACGAGTGAGAAGATCGGCCAGACCAGTTCGGCGGTCGCCCTGGGTGGGTTGAGGACCTTGGTGGCCACCTTTCTCAACCTCCGGGCGTTTTCCTTTTTCCAGGAAAAGCGCTGGGACGATGTGGCGGACACGTCCGATACCATCGTCGATCTGGCACCGCGCACGCCCTACTACTGGGACACCGGGGCATGGAACTCGGCCTACAATGCGGCCTCCTACTACCTTTACGACTCCGACCTGTCCGCCCTCCGGAAAAAGGAAGCCTGGCGTAATTCGATCCTGCGAGGCAGGGCTTTTCTGGAACGGGGAATCCGCAACAATCCCGGCGATTGGAATCTGATGGCCACTCTCGGCAGCATGCTGGCCGACCCCAACAAGTTCACCGCATTTCATGACTTGGACAAGACCTTCAGCGAGGCCGCCGATGCCTACCGACAGGCTGCGGCGACCGGCAACGCCCTGCCTTATGTGAAACGCGCCGAACTCTACTCGCTGGCCCGTGTCACAGGAAAAGAGAAAGACGCGCTCGCCCTGGCCACCAATCTTTACGCCGACGAAAAGAACCGCATGCCCACCCTGCTGTTCCTGCTTTTCACACTGGAGTTTCATCAGAATCCCGGGATCGACCCGGTCAAGCGGGCCATTGAAATCTTCGGCTCTCCGGAAAAGGCCTATGAATCGCTGTGCCTAAACTGGCAGCGGACCAAGGAACGTTTCCCCGTTTATGGAGTGGCCCGGACGCTGGAGGCGCTTGAAAAAATGTTGTCCGTGCCTGCCGACAAAAGCATTTTCAACAAGCCGCTCCAACCGCGTCCGATGACGGACGATGTATTCTCTCAATAGGCCTTCCTGTTTCCTCTCGACAGACCCGCCACAACCGACAAACTCCCCGTTCCTTTCCCTGACCACTCCATGCGGATCGCTCTTTTCGGTGACATACATGCCAATCTGGAAGCCCTCGAGGCCGTCCTCGCAGACGCTTCTCAACAAGGCGTGACCGACTACGTCTGCATGGGCGACATTGTCGGTTACAATGCGGATCCCGCCGCCTGCTTGGAAATCGTCAAGGCCATGGATTGCCCCACGGTGAAGGGAAATCACGACGAGGACGCCTCGGGAAATCATTCTCTGGAAACCATGAATCCGGTCGCCGCCGCGGCGCTGGAGTGGACGCGCCAACAGCTCTCCGAAGAACAGCGCAAATGGCTGACCCGCCTCCGCATGGTCCGCCAGGTCTCGGAGTTCACCGTGGTCCACAGCACGCTCGACCAACCGGCGAACTGGAACTACGTGACCAACCGGTTCGACGCGATGTCGAACTTCTCCTATCAGTTCACCCAGCTCTGCTTCCACGGCCACACCCACGTGCCGCGGGTTTACATGAAAACCGACAAGGTCGCTGAAGTGCCGGCAGAGTCGGTCGTGATCGAGGCCGGGGCGAAGTATTTCATCAACGTCGGCTCCGTCGGCCAGCCGCGCGACGGCGACTGGCGGGCCTGTTATGCGATTTACGATCTCGACAAGCAAATGGTCGCCTTCCGCCGCGTCGAGTATGACATCGCGAAAACGCAGGCGAAGATCCTCGCCGCAGGACTGCCGCAGATGCTTGCCGAGCGGATCCAGGAAGGCCGTTGATCTCGTCCTCGCAAGGGACATTCTTTTTTGACCGGCCCGATGCTTTCTGGTTCCTCCGCTCAGGATCACCTGGCCCCGTCCCCAGGTGGAGGATTCTCATTTGGCACGTAAACACAAAGGTACCCCCCGGAACCCTGAATCGTGAAACGCTTTCCGAACCGTCGATTCCGATACCTGACTTCCCCCGTTTCAGCCTGAACAAATCCAAGTTTCTTGTTGCAAGCCAATCTCAATTGACGATCTTAAGTGCAGCATGCCATCCGCCTTCGCAGCCGATCTCAAAGTCGACAGCGCCATGACTCTGAATCAGGTCAAGGCGGGATGCGACGTGCAGATCCGCGTGTTGACCGGACCGGGTTGCGAACGCCTCCGTGATCTCGGTTTTTGCGAGCAGATCCAGGTTCGCAAGATCTCCGGCGGCCGGAATCTGATTTGTTCCATCTGCGGCACCCGCATGGCGATCAGCCGCGAGCTGGCCGAGCAGGTGCTCGTCGCCCCCGTCGGCTGAAATCACGCCGGGAATTTTTCATGTCCAACGCTTCAGAAGCTCCATCGACGATCGCACTGATCGGCAACCCGAACGCCGGGAAGACCACTCTTTTCAACGCTCTTACCGGGGACAACCAGCGCGTCGGCAACTACGCCGGCGTCACGGTATCGGTGAAATCCGGAGAAACCTTCACTCCTCACGGCCGCAAGCTGAGGGTGCTCGATCTGCCCGGCTGTTATTCACTGCGCGCGAACTCTCCGGATGAAAAGGTCGCGCTCGACGCGCTCAACGGCCAGCTCCCCGGTGAATCGAAACCCGACCTCGTCATCTGTGTCGTCGATGCCTCCAGCCTAGAACGCCACCTCCAGCTCGCGCTTCAGGTCATCGAACTCGGCATCCCCTGCGTGCTCGCGCTGAACATGGTGGACGTGGCCGAACGCACCGGTTTGCGGCTCGATCCCACCAAGCTTTCCGAAGAGCTCGGCATTCCGGTGGTGCCGATGCAGGCGAACGCGAAAAAAGGGATCATCGAGCTGAAACAGGCCATCCGTTTCCCACTCCCGGCCGCCCCGGACGTTCACTGGGCAACCGATCCCGCCGATCCGGAAAGCGGCCGCCGTGCGTTCATCACCCGGCTTTGCGAACTCGCCGCCCGCCGGCCGGACGCGCACCAGCAGACTCTATCGGACAAGATCGACCGCGTGCTGCTGCATCCGGTGTTCGGCTGGATCGCGTTCCTCGGCATCATGTTCGCGGTGTTCTGGTCCATCTTCTCGTTCGCCTCGATCCCGATGGACGCGATCGACGGTGCGCTTGGAAACCTCGGTGCCTGGGTGGAATCCCAGATGGCGGCAGGCGACCTGCGCTCGCTGATTGTCGATGGGGTCATCGCAGGGATCGGCGGCACACTGGTCTTCCTGCCGCAGATCGTTCTGTTGTTCCTGTTCATCGGGCTGTTGGAAAGCTCCGGCTACATGGCGCGCGCCGCCTATCTGATGGATGGTTTCATGTCGGTCGCCGGACTGAGCGGAAAATCGTTCCTGCCCCTTTTCAGCGCGCACGCCTGCGCCATTCCCGGCGTCATGGCCACCCGCACGATCGACTCGGCGAAGGAACGGCTGGTCACGATTTTCGTCGCGCCTTGGATGAGCTGCTCCGCGCGGCTGCCGGTGTATTTCCTGCTTATCCCCCTGCTGCTGCCCAAGGACGGCGGGGCCTGGCGGCAGGCAATGATCCTGTTCGGCATCTACGCCACCGGCATCGTCACCTCGTTCATCGTCGCCCGCATCCTGCGCGGACGGCTGGGTCCGGACAAATCGACCAATCACTTCCTGCTGGAGCTGCCGCCGTATCGTGCGCCGCAGTGGTCCTACATCCTCCGCCACGTTTTCGAGCGGGCCTGGTCGTTCGTCGCCAAGGCGGGAACCATCATCCTCGGACTTTCCATCCTCTTGTGGGCCCTCGGCACCTATCCGAAATCTGATTCGGAAGATCCCGGCGAACAACTCGCCCACAGTGCGATGGGCCGCATCGGCAATGTCATCGAGCCGGTCGTCAAACCGCTCGGCTTCGACGGTCGCATCGGCACGGCGATCCTGACCTCGTTCGCCGCCCGCGAGGTGTTCAACACAACACTGAGCGTGATTTTCCATGCGGAGGAATCCGAGGACGAGGAAGCCGCCGAGATCGCGCTGCGCGAGAAAGTCACCGCCGCCACCTGGCCGGACGGGAAGCCGCTTTTCACGCCGCTGGTGGTGGTGTCGCTGCTGGTTTTCTACATCTACGCGCTGCAGTGCCTGCCGACGAGCGCCGTGGTCGCCCGCGAAGCCGGATCGTGGAAATGGGCCGCCGGCCAGTTCGTTTTCATGAGCGGCTTCGCCTACTTCGCCGCGCTCGTCGTCTATCAGGCGGGAAGACTTCTCGGATACTGACATGAACCTCGACTGGCAAACACTCACCGCCGCGGGCGTGGTCGTCGTGACACTGACGATCTTTCTCGTCCGCCTCGCGAAGCCGACGAAAAAGAAATCCGGCTGCGGCCACGGCTGCGGTTGTGGCAAACCGAAGGAGCCATGAAAATCGAACACATCGCCTTCAACGTGGCCGATCCCACCGCGGTTGCGGCTTGGTATGGTGAGCATCTCGGGCTGGAGATCGTCCGGCATCTGCCAAGTCCCACGCAGACGCATTTTCTGGCCGATGACGCGGGACAAACGGTGATCGAAATTTACCGCAATCCACCGGACGAGATTCCCGATTACGCGGCGATGAATCCCCTGCGGTTCCATCTCGCCTTCGTTTCCGAGTCCCCGGCCGATGACAGCGCCAGACTTGTGGACAAAGGCGCCTCGTTCGTGGATGAATTGAAATTTCCCGATGGCTCCCACCTGATCATGCTCCGCGATCCGTGGGGCGTGCCGCTGCAACTCTGCAAAAGGGTCACACCACTGGTGAGTCGGGCTTGAATCGGTATCGTCGCGCGATTATTGCCGCTGCGTGCTGATTCGAACACGCCTTGAAGATTTGCCCGCTCTCGGCGTGCCGCTGCACCTCGCGCTCGGGGTTTTCGACGGAGTCCATGTCGGCCATCAGGCGGTGATCGCGCGGGCCGTGGAGGCAGCGAAACAGGATGGCGGAATGGTTGGCGTGCTGACCTTCGATCCCCATCCGATCCGCATCATCGCTCCACAAAAAGCTCCGACTTCCCTTTTGGAAACCTTGGAACACAAGGCCAGGGCGGTGGGAGATTACGGGGTTCGGCTTTTCATCCCCCTGCATTTCGACATGGAAGTGGTGAAAATGGAGGCATCGGAATTCATCGCCCAACTCATGGCCTCACCTGTCAGGACGATCGCCGTCGGCGAGGATTGGCGGTTCGGGCACAATCGCAGCGGGGATGTCACGTTCTTGGAAAATGAAGCGGCGCGGCGTGGTTTCAAACTGGCGGCCGTCCCGCCGGTCATGCACGACGGTGAACGGGTCAGCAGCACCCGCATCCGGCAGGCGATCCGCGATGGAAATCTGGACGCGGCCGCACAGATGCTGGGGCGCCCCTACGTGGTCTGCGGAACCGTCGTCGAAGGCAGGAAACTCGGCCGCACCATCGGATTTCCAACCGCCAACCTTGCAACGGGCGACGCGCAGCTCCCCCCGGACGGCGTGTGGGCCGTGAGCGCGAAACTTCCCGACGGCTCCGACCAACCCGGCGTCGCCAATCTGGGTCATCGCCCGACCGTCGATGGCGCGGGTCGGGTGCTGGAAGTCCACCTGTTCGATTTCACCGGCGATCTCTATGGCCGGGAGTTGGAAATTCAGTTTCAGAAGCACCTCCGTTCGGAGATGAAATTCCCTTCGCTCGACTCGCTCCGCCTTCAGATCCAGAATGATGCGGAGGAAGCTCGGGAGTTTTTATTAACTTATCCAAAGAAATAAAGCGATCCGCTTGACAGGCCAACAAGTTCATGTGAACACTTTTCACATGAACTCCATTCCGCCTGTGATGCACAAGGTCCGCAAGATCATCGCGACGAAGCTCTCCCCGTACTTCCGGCAGCCACAGGTGATCCGCCGACCGATCGCCATCCAGCTGGAGTTCCCGTGGCTTTCAAAAAGATGAATTTTCCGGATTTTGCGCTTACCCTCGCCGATCGTCCTCTCTATACGTCGCGGCAACCATTCACATGGAGACCGTCAAACCCATCATCCCTTCCCGTGGCCGTGCCGCTTTGTTAGCCACCGCCTGCCTGATTGTTCCGCTGATGGCCGGCGAATCCCGAACGGGATCCAGCCTTGCCGAGACCGAACTTTCACGCCGCAGCGTCGCGATTGACGAAGCCCAGGAACTCCTGAAAAAAGGCGACGAAGCCTACACCGCCGGACGTTATGCGGATGCCGTCGTGGCCTATTCGGGTGCCCGCGATCTGATACCGGATGCCCCGGTTTCCGCTGAACTGAGAATCGCCGCCACAGAGCGTTATGCCCAAGCCTCGGTCGAGCACGCCCGTGCCCTTTCCCGCAAAGGAGATGTCGCCGGAGCCAGGACGGCCGTGGACAAGGTCCTCGCCGAGTCCGTCGCCCCGAACAATCCGGGCGCACTGGCGATGCGTGCCCAGCTCGATGATCCGATCCGTACCAACCCCGCTCTCACCGCGGAACATGCCAAGGATGTGGACTCCGTGCGACGCCTGCTCTACACGGCGGAAGGAGCCTTCAATCTCGGAAAATTCGACGAAGCTCACACCAAATACGAGGAAGTCCTCCGCATCGACCCGACGAATACCGCAGCCCGGCGCGGGATGGAACAACTCGCCAACACCAAGCGGCAGGACTATCAGAAAGCCGCCTACGACCAAACTCGGGCCGAGATGCTCAGCCAGGTGGACAGTCAGTGGGAACTCCAGATCCCGGCTCCGGCATTGGATCCATCTCTCACGGATTCCGCCGACATGGGTTCGCTCGAAAGCTCCGTTTCCGTCAGAAACAAGCTCGACCGCATCATCATCCCCAAGATCGCGCTGGATCAGGCATCGCTGGAAGAAGCGCTGGATTTCCTCCGCCTCCGCACCGCGGAGAACGACACCACCGAACTCGATCCGTCCCGCAAGGGCGTGAATTTCGCGGTCAATCTCGGCCCGGCCGATTCCCCCGCCGCCACCAAGGTGCGCGCCGTCCGCTTCGATCTCCAGCTGGTGAATGTGCCGGTTTCGCAGATCCTGAAATACATCACCGACATCACCCAGACCTCCTACACCACCGATGATTTCTCGGTGATCATCACCGCCACCGGCTCGGCCTCCGCCGAACTCGTCGCCCGGACCTATCGGGTGCCGCCCGATTTCATCAGCAGCCTGAGCAACGGCGGGACTACGGAAGCCGCGGCTGCCGACCCTTTCGCGGAAACCTCCGGTGGCGAAGGACTTCTGCCCAAACGCCTCGGCGCGCAGGAAGCACTGGCCAAACAGGGCGTGACGTTTCCCCCCGGCTCTTCCGTTAGTTACATCGCCAGCGCGAGCAGCCTGCGCGTCGTCAATACCGCGACAAACCAGGACTACATTTCCCAAATCATCGAAACCCTCACCAAAACCGAACCAGTCATGGTCGCCGTGCGCGTGACCATGATCAAGGTGCAGCAAAGCCATCTTGAGGAACTCGGATTCGACTGGATTCTGGACAACTTCGGCTTCGGTGGCGCGGGATGGGTTCCCGGATCTTCCAAGCTGAACCTGAGCGGAGGCACCGTCGGCAATGGCGACAATCTGGACGACATCATTCTCCCGAACGACACGGTCACCCGCAACGAGATCACCTCCGGCAACCGCAGCGGAGACAGTGCCATTTCCGGGAACAGCCTTGACAGCCTGCTTAATGATCCGTCCGGCCGCCAGAACAGCAACCGGGCTCCCGGCGTCATCGGCATCCGCGGCGATCTCAGCAACGCCACCTATCAGATGCTGATGCGCGGACTCGACCAGAAGAAGGGTGTCGATATGATGGCCCAGCCGTCCACCGTCACCCGCAGCGGCCAGTCTTCCTCGATCGCCGTCGTCCGCGAGTTCCTCTATCCCACGGAGTATGAGCCCCCAGAACTTCCCAACAATGCAGGTGGAGACAACGGAGGTGAAAATGGTGATATCTTCGGAGGTTTCATCGGCGGCGGCGGAGGCATCCAACCGGTGACCCCGGCGACCCCCACGGCCTTCCAAAAGCGCGATATCGGCATCACCTTGGAAGTTCTTCCGGTCGTTGATCCGGGCAAGCATTTCGTCAACGTCACCTTGAATCCGGTATTCAGTGATTTCGACGGGTTCGTCAACTACGGCAGTCCGATCAACACGACCACCACCGGCCTTCTGGGTCCGGAAACCGTGGCACTTACCGAGAACGCCATCCTCATGCCTGTTTTCAGCAAGCAGTCCCCCACCACCAGCGTCGATGTGGCGGATGGTGCGACCATCGTCGTCGGGGGCCTGATGTCAGAGCAGGTCCAGAACGTGGAGGACAGCACTCCGGTTCTCGGCAGCATCCCCATCGTGGGACGCCTGTTCCAGTCGAAAGCGAGACAGCCCGTCTCCACCGCGATTCTGTTCCTCGTCAATGTGGAGATCATGGACCCGACCGGGCGCTCTTATCGGGATCGCTGATCCGTTCCAATTGTTTTCTCCACTTTTTTGAAAATGTCAGGCGCCCCAAGCGAGCCAGAAAAATATTCCATCGACGAGATGATGGATCGGTTGAAGGGAACTCCATCGGAAGGCCCCGAGAATGGAGAGTTGGTCACACGAGCCGATGGCACCCAAGCCATCCGGGTGCGCAAACGGAAACGACGCTCCTCCCAACCTCACAAGGAGCAGGTCCAAAACAACCGCCGAGCCCGCATTGTCCAGGTATCTGCGGCTTTGGTTCTCTTTTTCATTACGGCGATCGTGATCGGAGCTGCCATCATTTATGCGAACAGCTCCCCGTTCAGGGAAGGGCTGGTCCAGAAAATCGCGAAATCCAGTGGTGCGGAGATCGATCTCCAACAGTTCCGGATGAATCCTAAAACAGCGAATGCCGGGCATCTCTCCATGAAGTGGCCTGAGGGCAATGTATTGAAGAGTCTCTCGCTCCACGCCATTGATGCGGAGATTTTCCCTTCGAGCTTTTTTGGGAAGTCGATGAACGGGGAGGAGATTTCAATCGGTTCAGGCTTGCTGGCACTTCAGATTCCCGATCCAAGCCAGCCAATACGCAAGAGTTCCTCTTTTGAAGGTGGGCTTCCTGTCAATTTCAACCGCTACCGCACCCGGGTGCTGGATGTTGCCTTGGGAGATCCCTCCGCCCCGCTCATCAGTCTCCGGAAATCGGAAGGCTCGTTTACTTCCAGAAATCAGAACGGGCTTCCTCAATTGGGTCTCTATAAGGGAGATCTGACCATCGACGGTTGGCCGAAGCTTCGACTGGATCGCGCGCTCTTCGAGTTCAGGGGTGAAGAAACCGACATCAGCAGCTTCCGAATGCTCCAAGAAAAGGATGAACGAGGGTCATTCGAGCTTTCCGGGACAATTTCTCCCTACAAACCCCAGCAGCTCGCCAGCCTGGCGGTAAGCCTCGAATCCTTCCAGATTTCAGGCATCACCGGCCCGGCCATGGGCCGGCTTGTCTCGGGACGCATCGATTCCCAGCCGACCGCCAAATCCAACTATCTCTCGTTCCGACCCGCCGCAAATTCCGCACCGAAGCTCGACATCGCATTCCGGGTCGCCCCAACATCTAAAATCGAGTTCTTGGGATTCCCTTTCCTCTTCGCACTTTCGCAAACCATCGACGACACTTGGTTCGAGCATCCTGTCTTCGACTCCGATGCGACCGGCATTCTCCACCGGGAAGCAGGCGTCATCTCGCTTCGTGACATCAATTTTGAAAGCAAAGGCCGCCTTGCCTTGCGCGGGGAAATTTCCATCTCCGCCAATCAAACCCTGTCGGGCAGTCTTGAAGTCGGAGTGGCCGAAGCCATGATCGCCGCCTCAAAGGCTCCGAGATTGCGGGCCATGTTCGGTCCTCCCAGTGAAGGATTCCAATGGATCACCCTCAAGATCGGCGGCCCCGCGGCGGCGCCCACGGATAACTTCAAGGAACTGTTCTCCGCCGCTTCGCCGGCAGCTCCCGGGTCCTCGTCACCGCCGGAAAGCAGCGGATCGACTTTTGAGGAGCTTACCCGGCCAAGGTAGAACGGGTTACGCATCCGGGATCCCCTTGCCAAAGGCGGGGAAACGTTCCGGATTTCCCCGCCGCAAAATAGGCGGAACTTTTTCGAAGAAGAGCGTGGCGCTCCCCCATATTTTGGTTCATGGTATATGACGGATAGGGCAGTTAGACCTGCCGTCCGCTCACCCAATAACAAACCAATACGAACCATGCAAACTGCCAACGTCAATCTGCCGATCACTGTCACCGTGAGACATGAGCAAGTGACCGATGCCCTCCGCGACCACGCGACCAAGAAAATCGAGGGGCTGCATCTCGACTACCCGCGGATCATCGAGGCCAAGGTCATTCTCGACGTCCAGAAAAACCGGCACATTGCCGAAATCATTCTTTTCTGCGCCAACCACATCACCATCGAGGCCCACACCGAGGGCAAGGACATGTATGTGGCGCTTGATGAAACGATCGAAAAAATCGCCCGCCGGATGCGCAAGCACAAGACGCGTCTGATGAAGAAGCATCGCCCGCACCGCAACGAGTCGATCCGCCATCTGGAAGAACGCTTCTTCAAGGAAGACGTGCTCGACCACCCCGAGGACTCCGACGTCGATCCCGTGCCATTCATCATCCATCCCGAAAACTACTCGGTGCGCACGATGTACAAGGAGGACGCGATCATGCAGCTTGAGCTCTCGGACCGTCCGTTCGTGCTCTACAAGAGCGCACGCCGCGGTTGCCTGACCATCGTCTATCGAAGGAAGGATGGCGAATACGCCGCGCTGGATATCAAGGATTGATCTGATGGAAAATCGATCCGGGCCGGGTGGAGACTTTTCCGCCCGGCCTTTTTGTTTCCATCAGGACCCGCCTCCAGGGCAATGGATCATGCGACAGGTGGGCCGCAAACCGTCAGAATTTCCAACTGCTCTCGTTCGCCGATGGCAGCGTCGAACCTTGTTTCGTCCTGCCGATTTCATCGATATCCTCGGACGGAGCGATGCGGTGCTGGCGCATCTTGCCCGCCTGATCGGCCGGAACTTCCGGGCCTTTCGAAGCGCAGGATGGAGAGAACAACGCGAGGGCGGCACAGAAGCAGAGAACAGGTTTCTTCATGGCGGGATGTTACGGATTATTGGCGGAACTTGTAAACGGCTTTCCCATCATCCGATAGCATCGGGGAAAAGGGGATGGATTGACGTTGGATCAATGACTCTTGTTGATTTATGAAGGAAGGAAAAGTAGCGGCGGATTCTTTGACTTCCACCATCAGAAATCACCACTCGCCCGCCCTCCACAAAAAAAGCCGGACGGGGCGAACCCGTCCGGCTTTTGATGTGCAGCGGCGGCCGCTGGCCGCCGCTGTTTTGATTAGTCCTGACCCGGGCTCCAGTCTTCGGAGGCGGCGGCGGCGAGGTTGAACGCTTGCTCGAGGCCGACCATCTCGGAAGATGGGCGGAGCGACTCGAAGCTGGCGCTTTCCTTCTTCAGCTGCTCGTCGGAGTAACCGACCGCCTTGATGGAAAGACCGATGCGGCGCTCGACCTTGTCGACCTTGATGACGCGGGCTTCGATCTCTTCGCCGACCTTGATGATGTCCTTGACCTTCTCCACGTGGTCTTCGCTGAGTTGCGAGATGTGGATGAGGCCGTCGATGTCACCGTCGAGGCTGATGAAGGCGCCGAAGGACGCGATCTTGGCAACGGTGCCCTTGACGAGGTCGCCGACCTTGAAGCGGCTGTCGATGAGGGACCATGGGTCGTTCTCGGTTTGCTTGATGCCGAGGGAAACGCGTTGGTTGCCCTTGTCGATGGCGAGCACGATCGCTTCCACTTCGTCGTTCTTCTTGAGAACTTCGGATGGGTGGTTGATCTTGCGGGTCCAGGACATGTCCGAGACGTGGATCATGCCATCGATGCCTTCTTCCAGTTCCACGAACGCACCGTAAGCGGTGAGGTTGCGGACCGGGCCCTTGATGGTGGCGCCCACTGGATAGCGGAGTTCGATTTCGTCCCATGGGTTCGAGTCGAGCTGGCGGACACCGAGCGAGATCTTCTGCTCTTCGATGCTGATGCCGAGGACGACGGCCGAGATTTCCTGGCCGATTTCGAGAACGTCGGATGGACGGGTGATGCGCTTGACCCAGCTGAGTTCGGAAACGTGCACGAGGCCTTCGACGCCGCGCTCGATTTCGATGAACGCGCCGTAAGGAAGGAGCTTGGTGACCCGGCCCTTGACGTTGTGGCCGATCGGGTATTTCCGCTCGATGTCTTCCCATGGATTGTCGGACATCTGCTTGAGGCCGAGGGAAACGCGCTCTTTTTCCTTGTCCACGTCGAGGATGACGACGTCAACGGCTTGGCCGATGTGGAGGAGTTCGGAAGGATGGTTGATGCGGCCCCACGACATGTCGGTGATGTG
>JAZKCQ010000065.1:0-51044 GCA_040388015.1 Verrucomicrobiota bacterium
AGCGAGCGCTGGGCGTCGAGCACGGAAACGAAATCGATCTCGCCGGTCTGATAGCGCTGGCGGGCGATCTCATCCGCCTCGCGGGCGGCGGCGGTTGCCTTTTCGAGAGTCTCCAGCCGTTCGGCGGTGCGGCGGCAGGCGATGAGCGAGTCCTCGACCTCGGAAAGCGCGGTGAGGACGATGGAGCGATAGTTTTGATAGGTCTGCTCCTCGGCGGCGCTCTGGGCCTCGATGTTCGAGCGGATGCGACCGGCGTCGAAGATCGGGCTGCTGATGCCCGCGATGATTCCGGCGGTGGCGGTTTCCGGATTGAAGAGCTTGCTCGAGGCCAGCGTGTTCAGGCCGAGCGAGCCGGAGAGGTTGAGCGAAGGATAGCGCTCGGCATCGGCGGCACGGGTGTTGGCGGCGGCGGCGAGAAGCTGATAGCCTGCGAGGCGGACATCGGGACGCTGGCGGAGGGTGTCGGCGGGGATGCCGACGGCGAGGCTGCGGGGCGGACTCGGAATGCGCTTTTTCCCTGAGGAAAGCGTGCCGTCGAGACTGCCGGGAGCGCTCCCTGATAGAAGCGCGATGAGATTGCGCGATTGGGAAATGCTCTGCTGCAGCGAGGGGATGGACGCCCGGGCCTGCTCAAGGCTGCTGAGTGCCTGGCTGGATTCGAGCGAATCCGCTTCGCCCGACTGGGTGCGCCAGCTGGCGAGCTGGGACGTTTCCTCACGGGTCTTCACGTTCGTGAGGAGGACTTCGAGAGCGGCTTCGTTGGCGCGGAGGTTGGTGTAGGCGATGGCGATTTCCGAGGCGAGCGACGCCTGCACGGAATTGAAATTCTCCTCGGTCGCTCCGAGCTGGGCGGTGGCCGCCTCGACCGAACTGCGGTTTCTGCCGAAGAGATCCACTTCCCACGAGGCATTCAAGCCGGCGGAGTAGGAAGTGTCGGAATTCCGTCCCGAGGCATCCCTATCAGAGGTGTTGGAGTTGGTGGAGGCGGAGCCGCTGAGCGAGGGGAAAAGCGATGCCCGGGTGGCATTGCGCTGGGCGCGGGATTCCTTGATCCGGGCGGAGGCGGAGGCCATGTCCGGGCTGTTTTTCAGCGCGTTCGAAATGATGCGGGAAAGCGTGGGATCCTCGAAGCGGTTCCACCAGCGCGACAGATCGCGCGACGGCGAGGCGACGGGAAAGTCGGCGGCGTTTTTCCAATCGGCGGGCAGTTTGAGATTCGCATGCGAGGAGGTGGAAGTGACTCCACAGCCGCTCAACCCGATGAGGGCGGCGCTGGAAAATAGGAAAAATCGGGCGGATTTCATGGCGAATCTGGGCGCACTGTAGGCGGGAGAACCTTTAGAAAAGGTGAAGGGTGAAAATTTTCAGAAGAAATTCGCCGCAGATACGCGCGGCCACCGGCCAAGCTTGCCTGCCCGCCGGATTAAACGCTAACTGGCCTGTCGATTCGCCTGAAACGCGATGAGATTCCAACGAATGACCCGCTACAAAATCACACGCTCGAAACCACCGGGTCGATTTTACGACGTGTGCCGCTGGCTCTGGCTCGGGGTGTTCGGTTGTACGATGCGGGTGCGCAGCATGGGACTGCACGGGATGGAACAATACGAGGGCATGCTCGTCGCCGTCAGCCACATCAGCCATCTGGATCCCATCGTCGTCAGTGCCGTGCTGCGGCGGCGCATCAGCTGGGTGTCGCGGACCGAGTTTTCCCGGCGCTGGTTCCTGCGCGCGATTCTCTATCATGGCGGAGCGTTCCAGGTGGACCGCGGCGGACCGGCGCTGCCGACGATCCGCGAGGGGCTGCGGCGGCTGAAGCGCGGCGAGGCGGTGGGAATCTTTCCTGAGGGGGAGCTGATGAGCGGGGAGAAATCCGTCCTGCGGGGGGCGGGAATCAAGCACGGCGTCTGCGTGCTGGCGGCTCGCTCCGGCCGGCCCGTACTACCCGTCATCGTACTGGGCACGGACCGTCTGGGGGAAATCGGCCCTTGGATGCCGGCCAAACGCGGCAGGCTCTGGATCCACGTCGGCAAGCCAATCCATGCGGGAAGCTCCAGTAACCGGCAAGGCCGCGCGGAGTTCGCGACTCTTCTCGTGGCTGAATACGTCCGTCTCTACGCGGAAATGCGGGAAAAATTCGGCCTCCCGGACAGCATCGTCCCGTGACTTCCGCAGCGGAGGCATTCCCGGTGCTTTCGGGAACGCCCTCGGGACAATCAGAAATCCAGATAAATCTCCGTCCGGCGGTTGGCTCGGCGGCCGTCCGGGCTGTCGTCTCCGGTTTCCGTGACATTCGGGCGGCGGGGCTGGCTGGCCCCCTTGCCGATGGTGACGATCTGTGAGGAAGCGACTCCGGCCTTGGTCAGGAAGTCCCGGACGACATCCGCGCGGCGGGAGGAGAGGTTGTTGTTATACTCCTTGCTGCCGAGGGCGTCGGTGTGGCCGCTGAGGGTGATCTTCTTGCCGGGGTCCGCCTTGAGGATGAGGGTGACGATTTCCAACTGGCGGCGGGTGCGAGGGTTCATGGCGTCCTCGTCGAACTCGAAATAAAGCGCGAGCGTGTCGCCACCGGCGGGGTTTTTCACGAGTGGCGAGTAGTAGAGATCGCCACCGGCCACGCGGCGGGCATAGTCGGCGAGCAGCTGGTTGAGGTTGATTTCGGAAACGATCCAGTTGGATGGCGCGGGCGGCTGCTTCATGGTCATGGCGAACTGCGCGGTTTGCTTGCCATCAGCGGTCTCGACATTGGCGAGGTAGCCGACGGTGTCCTGGCGCTGGAACAGGGAGCGCAGAGGCTTGGACTTGCGGAGCCGGTATTCCCCCTCCTCGAAAAGGATGCAGAGGCCGGCGATCTTCGCATCCGAGACGGTCGCGGGATCGACGAAGTCGCGGGCGAATTCGAAGTCCTGCTTGAGCACGGCTTGGAGGAAGGCGTCCGCCACGCCGAGCGAATCGGCGAAAACAGCCTTCGGAACGGGCTCGCCGGGGCCGGGAGGCAGGGTGAGCTTTTCCACCGTCCATTTGCCGTTGAGGCGCTTGAGATCGAGGAAAATGCTGTCGCGCCCGGGTTCCTGGCCTTCCAGTTCGAGGGCCCAGCGGGAGCGGGCGTTCAGTTCCAACTCACCCACCTCGCGGACGCCGTCGGGCTGGCGGAGGCGGAGCGGGGTGGCGGCCATGGCCTTGAGTTTCGCTATGGTCTGGGAATCGAGCGCGTCCTTGCCGATGAGGCGGGCAACCTTCGCAAGATCTCCGGCTTCGAGCGCCTTGGCGATCTGCGTGACGAGGACGGCGGGATCGGCCGCAGCGAAGCCGATGCCGAGATCCGCCAGCACGGTGTCCGGGTCTTCCGGCTTCACCGGATCTCCGAGGCCGCCGATCTTGGGCGGGACCGCCGGGGTGTCACCTGGCGAGGGATTCAGCGTGGGGACCACCGGCGGACTCACTCCGGTGCGGAGGACCAGCATTACCATGGCCGCCGCCGCGAGCACGGCCGCGAGGCCGAGGAAAAAGTAGGGAAGCTTGGAGCGGGATTGCATGGGAAGGCTCGTTAAAACGCGGAGGTGGCGGGGTAAATTTCAGGCAATCCGTATCATTCCTGCCGCGGCAGGGCGGGCAGATTGACCCGCGCGGGCCTGCCGTTTCGGAAGATGCTCAGAGTGGTGTCCTGCACCGCTGCGGAAGCGGAGAGAGAGAGGAAAAACTCGTTGGCGCTGTTGATGCGTTCGTTGTTCACCGTTTGGATGATGTCTCCGGGATTCAGCAGATCCGCGGCGAGGGCATTTTCCGTCAGCCCGGTGACAAGCACGCCACGGTAGCCTTGCAGGCGTTCCAGCGGCGTGAAGTCGCGGGCTTGGATGCCGAGCGTCTGGAGCACTTCATCCGGGCTATGGGTCTGGCCTTGTCCGGAGGGATCGAGCGGAGGCTGGGCTGCCGGATTGATCGTGCCGCTTTCGGCGATGACGGCTTTCAGCTGAAGCGATTTCCCTTTGCGCCAAACGTTCAGATTGAGCGTTTCTCCGACCTTGGCACGTTGGACGAGTGAGATGAGCTGGGCGCAGGTTTTGATCTTTTCCTCATTTACTGACTCGACGATGTCACCGTACATCAATCCGGCGACTTGGGCTGGCGAACCGTCGAGCACTCCGAGTACCGCCGCGCCTCCGGGGCCTTGATATTGGAGGACGGAACGAACGGTTTGATCGATATCCCGCACTTGGTTGATGCCGAGGAAGCCGCGGATCGGCCGGCCTCGTTCGAGGATTTGGAAGAGCGAGTCTTTTACGTCGTTCGATGGAATGGAAAAGCCGATGCCTTGAAAGCCAGGATTCTGTTTGTCAGGAGAATAGATGGAGACATTGATGCCGATGATCTCACCGCGCAGGTTGACGAGTGGTCCGCCGGAGTTTCCCGGATTGATGGCGGCATCTGTCTGGAAAAGGTCGCGCTGATTGTCGGAAAGCGAACGCGACTTGGCGGAGATGATACCTTGGGTGACCGTCTCGCCGAGACCGAAAGGGTTTCCCACGGCCATGACGATTTGTCCGACCTTGACTTGGGAAGAGTCGCCCAATTTCAAGGGAGTGAACTCTTCCCTAGAATCGATTTTCAAAACGGCGATGTCCAGCAACGTATCCTCGCCAATCAGATGGGCGGTATAGGTTTTTCCGCCGTGGAGGGTGACCTGGATGGCTTTTTGCCCTTCGATGACGTGGTGGTTTGTCATCACATGGCCTTCCTTCGTGACGATCACGCCCGACCCCTGGCCCTGCGTCGGATATTCTCGAGGCTGGATTCGCCCGCTCCACACATCAATCTGCTGCTCGCGGCGAACCCCGGTGGTATCAATGCTGACCACGGAGGGCACCACCGCTTCGGTGAGCAAAGCGTATTCATTATTAAGGCGTGAGAGGAGTTCCACATCGCTCAGCTCGAGGGGGGCCTTGTCGGCAGGAGTTCCTTTTTCCTTTTTGAAGCCGTCCTTATCTGACGAAAACCATGGTAAAAAGCTGCTGAAATCTCCACCGGAACGCCACGTTCGCAGCGCCGTGACAGCGAGAAATGCGGTGATAAAAACAACGGCAAGCGCCAGCAGGCGACGAAAAGCGGAATTCATGAATGCGGGTGGGTGAGGTCGCAAGCATGCCCCGGAATCCCGAATATCCAAGCGCGGAAACGGCCGCCGGCCCACCGAGTAATCCACAAAAATAGTTGTTCTTCCGCCTTGGCCCCGTGCGTATGATCTGCGATGAAAATTCCCATGCGAGTGCCCATTCTCCTTGTTTGCTCTGCCTTGATCCTCGACGGACTGCACGCGGAAACCCTCTCGGACGCGGACCGGGAGACATTGTTGGAAAATCTTGAGAAGCTCAGGGACGCCTCGGATGGCAGAATGGACGCGAGATTCCGCCTCGCCATCGCAGCTTATCGCAACGCGCTCAGCAATGATGAAGCCGCCATCGAGCTTTACTTCAGCTGCATGGAGAAAGTGGACTTCGAGGACCTGCACAAGCGAGCCGCCGATTTCCGCGAATGGAAGCGCAAGGAGGGCGAGAGGCTTTCCGACCCCGGCCTGCGTCTGGCCCTGCGCTATCAGCTCCGCTGGCTGATGCTCACCCTGGAGGCGGCATCACCAAAACCCGACATGTCGAAACTGGCACGCGATGCGCAGGACACGCTGGACTCCATCTTCCGCGACTCGGACAAGCTCAAGTACCAGCAGGAAATCCTCACCCAGGCAGCCACCTCCTCCGTTTTTGCCAGAGCTTATGACATCAACCATGTGAAGGTGGAGAAGTGGGCCCAGTCTCCCCTCGATCTGGAGTCCATTTACGAAAACATCCTTCTCCCGCCCTATCGGACGCCCGCCACCCTGGCGCCGCTCCGCTCAGGCTGGCTCAAGCGCATCCAGCAGGAAACCGTGAAAATGGAACTCTGGTCCAACAAGCGCAGGAACAGGGAAGACCGGGAAGAGAAGAGAATCGGCATGGCCGATGACATGAAAACTCCGGAGTATCAGGAGTTCCTCGAAAAAGAACTGCCGGAACTCCAGTGGAAGATGGAGCTCGACCTGTTCCGCTACGGTGACGAAGCCGGCGCCTCCCGCCGCATGCTCGCTCATTTGGAAAAGTACATCGGTCACTCGGCCTATCGCGAATGGAGCGAACAGTTCACCAAGCTGATCAAACCCGGCGGAACCTTGCTGCCGGGCACGACCACACCGGTCCCCGCCGCGGAAGAAGCAACCGCTCCTCCTCCACAGCCTGCGGATGTGACCGCTCCGTGACGGTCCCGTGAGCCATTGTGCAGGATTCAAACTTCCCTGTTGAATCCGCCACGAATGCGTGTTAGGACTGCCAGTGGTCCAAAACCCACACTGCCATGTCAAAAATCATCACGCTCGTTGTCGCTTGCACTTTGGTTTCACAAGCGCTCGCCCAGTCACCGGCCCAATCCGCTGAAGCCCTTTATCAAAAGGGTCGTGCGGCGGAGAAAGCCGGAGATCCTGTCGCCGCCGGAGACTTCTACAAGAACGCCCTCAAGACGGATCCCCTCCACGCCAATGCCCGCTACAGCATCGGCCAGCTGAAGATCAACTCCGCGTCCATCGCCGCCAAGGGGCGCGAGGAAAAATTCGGAGCCGTCATGATTCCCGCGTTCCAACTGGATCAGGCCACCCTCCAGGAAGCCATCGACGCACTCGGCCTCATCATCTCCAAACAATCCAAGGAAGAAGTGACGCCCAATTTCGTCATCGAGGATCCAAAGAAAGTCCTCGCGGATCAGAAAATCACCCTGAACCTCAAAAACATGCCCACCAAGGCGGTGATGAAATACCTCACCGACCAGACGGGCACCAAGGTCCGCTACGATGAACACGCCGTGGTCATCGTCGCCCGCTGAGGTTTCCGGCAAATCATTCCCGCCGGGCGGCATCAAGGATCGCCCGGTGGACGTCCTCCGCCGTTTTCACCGGGAACGGCGAGCCTAACAAAACCGGCCGTTCGTCGGCTGGCACGATGTCGCGGCCGTGGGACCCCTTCACCAGCGAGGCGTCCAGCGGAATCACGTCCAGCAGCCCGCGCAGTCCGAGCTTTTTCTTCAGAAGGAAGTTCCCGATCTTCAATTTGGGAAACCGGATCGCCGGGTCCACGAACAATTCGCACGGATCATACCCCGGCTTGCGGTGGATATCGATGGTCCGCGCGTAGTCCGGCGCCACCTCGTCGTTCTCCCAGAAATAATAGGTGAACCACGAATCCGCCGCCGCGACGGCGATCAAATCCCCCGCCCGCTCCGTCGCCACACCTTCCGGCCATTCGTCGGTCGCCTCGCGCACTTCCTCGATGCCCGGGGTGTTTCCCAACAATTTCCGGACCTCCCAGCGGATCGCCGGGTCGTTCACATAAACATGCGCCACCTGATGATCGGCGATGGCGAATGCCTTCGAAGCACCGCAATCCAGCGTTTCCAATCCAAGTTCATCCTTGATCTGGATCCAGCCTTTTTCCCGGAACAGCCGGTTCAGATGAATCGCCCGCGTGACCGGAGAAATCCCATACTCGGATAGAACCAACACCCGCAAACCGCGAGATTCGTAGAAATCGATGAGTTCCGTCGCGACCGTATCAATCTTCCGACACTCTTCCGGGATGTTCGCCGCCAGGGGTCCGTCCTTCTGCAACGGATAGTCCAGATGCGGCAGGTAAACCAAACTCAGCGTCGGCGAGTGCTTCTCCTCCACCCATTTCGCGGAAGCCGCGATCCATTCCGAGGACGCGATGCCTGCCATCGGCCCCCAGAATGCGGGAAAGGGAAATTCGCCGAGATCATTCTTCAACTCCTCACGCATCTCCATCGGCTGCGTGTGGACATCGAACACCTTCCGCCCGTCCGCCGGATACAACGGCCGCGGCGTGATCGAGAAATCCGCCGTGGAGTGCATGTTGTACCACCAGAAAAGCTTCGCGCAGGTGAACCCGGGGATCTCCCGCCGCAACTTGTCCCATAGTTTCTCGCCCCGGACGATGTGGTTGCTCTGCTTCCAGAAACGCACCTCCGCATTCTCGCGGTCATACCAACCGTTCGCCACCACCCCGTGCTTTCCCGGAGACGTCCCGGTGACGATCGACGACTGCGCCGTGCACGTCACCGCCGGAAACGCCGGTTTGTAGCACTGCACCCCGTTCTTCTCCGAGAACTTCGCCAAGCCCGGCATTTCGCCCAGCAACGACTTGGAGAGTCCGACGAGATTGATGACGGCGAGGCGCATTCCGTTTAAGCTCCGATCTGCCTGGCCGCCTGCAGCGTGTTTTTCATCAGCATGGCGATGGTCATCGGGCCGACGCCGCCGGGGACGGGGGTGATGGCGGAGCAGAGCGGGGCGACTTCCTGATAGGCGACGTCGCCGGTGAGGCGGTAGCCGGATTTTTTCGAAGCGTCGGCGACGCGGTTGATGCCGACATCGATGACGACGGCACCGGGTTTCACCCAGTCGGCCTTCACCATTTCGGGACGGCCGACGGCGGCGATGAGGATGTCCGCGCGGCGGCAAATGCCGGGAAGATCCTTGGAACGGGAGTGGGCGATGGTGACGGTGGCGTTCGAATTTTTGGAAACCAACAACAGCGCCATCGGCTTGCCGACGATCATGCTGCGGCCGATGACGACGGCTTCGGCGCCGTTGGTGTCGATACCGGAAATTTCCAACAATTTCATGCAACCGGCGGGCGTGCAGGGAACGAATCCGGAGGGATCTTCCAGCACCAGCTTGGCGACGTTTTCGGGGTGGAAACCATCGACATCCTTGCGCGGATCGATCTCGCGGATGACGGCTTCCTCATCGATGTGCTTTGGCGGCGGTGACTGCACGAGAATGCCGTGGACCGCGGGATCGTTGTTCAGGTCCCGGACGACCTGGAGCAGTTCCTCCTGCGTGGTCTCCGCCGGAAGTTCGATTTTCACGGAGTGGAATCCGAGTTCGGCGCAGGTGCGGGCTTTTGATCCGACATAGACCTGCGACGCGGGATCGCTGCCGACGAGGACGACGGCGAGGCCGGGTTTGATGCCTTTGGCCAACAGTTCGGCGGTTTCCGCGCGGCACTCGTCGAGTACGGCGGCGGCCACGGATTTTCCATCGAGAATTTTCGGTGAGTTCATGGGATAGATTTCAGAGATCGTCGGCTCCGGTGAGGAGGATGTTTTTCACGCGTTCGACCTGCGCTTCGAAGCCAGCTTCGTCGAGCTTGGGCGGGACGACAAGCAACTCGTCGAAAACGACGATGACCCGGCTGAACGGCTTGGGAATGACCAGCCGGTCCCAGGTTTTCAATCGCCACGCACTTGAGAAATGAAGGTGGATCGGCACGATCGGAGCGCCGGTCGATTGCGCGAGCTTGATGACGCCGGGGTGAAAACTGTAGCGAGGACCGCGCGGGCCGTCGGGCGTGATGCAGACGTCGAAACCTTCCTGCAGCGAGCGCTTCATGCCGATCAACGCCGCCACCGCGCGGCGCGACGAGGAACCTCGGACGGCACCGAGGTCGAAGACTTCCATCGCTTTGGCGAGGATCGCGCCATCCTTGCTCGCACTGGTGAGGACCACCGACTTGCGCAGATTTCCTCCGGTCCGCCACCAGATCGGCGGGATGGTGAAGATGCGGTTGTGCCACAGCGCGTAGATGACCGGCCGGATCGGGTCGTCCGCCGTGATGACGCCGCAGCGGTCGTAGACTTCGAAATACAACAGTTTCGACCAGCAGCGCATCAACCAACCCGCGAGCGTGCCGAGAATGGCGGATTTTCGGTCTCCCCGGATTTCACTGCTTTTCATCGTTTCTACGGCCCAGTCGGATACGCGGCGCAGTGATAGGGACAAACCACGGGGCTGCCAACTTCGTTTTCCCCACATCTCCGCGCGCGGAAACAAGCGCTTCTCAGGGCACCACGAGGTTCCTGATTTCCACCACGCCAACCCATAGAAAGAGGACAATGATGAGGCCGAGGACGGAATTGGTCATCAGCCGGTTGGGACGCACGGAGTTGGAAAATGAGGCGGCCCGGTTGTTCAGAAAGAGCAGGGTGGCCGCCAGAAACGGAATGAAAAGGCTGCCCAGCAAGGTGAATGCGATCACGATCAGCAGCGGCCGGCCAAGGAATGCGAACGGCACCGACGCCAGAGCCATGAACATGAGAGCGGCGAGATACGCAGGCGCACCGGGCTGCGTCGCGCCCTTGCGTTGATCCCGCGGCATCCTGCGCAGCAAGCTGTGGCAATCCGCGAAAATGCTCGGAACCGTCTGCCAGACGCCGAACAACGACGCGAGCACGGCCGCCCAGAATCCGATGGAGTAAATGTAAAATCCGAGGCGCCCGGTGAGTTCCGCGAGCGCGCCCGCCATCCGCGAGACGGCGTCTCGATCCGTGATGGTGATGCCTGCGGAGTGAAAAACCCGGTTGGCAATGAGCATGACGGAGAGTCCGAAAACGGCGGTGAAAATGTAGCCCATCGCGAGATCACGGCGCACCGCACGCAGATGGCGAGGATCCACCTTGCCCTCGTCGCGAAGCAGATAGTGATAGCTCAGCAGCGTGAGTGAACCGCCGATCCCGCCGATGAGCGAAAGCACGCAGGTCAAACCGCCGGGAGGAATGGTCGGCACGAAAAGCCCCCGCAGCACGGCCCGGGGTTCTTGAAACGTGAGCGCGGCGCACGCGACAATGCTCACGAACATCACCACGATCAACGGCTTCATCACCCGTGCCAGACCCACCGCTCCGGCAGAGCGGATCACCCAAAACGCGACGACCGCCTGGGCGAATCCTCCCCATGTCCGCGACACCGCACCGTGGGTGATGTTCTCGACCGCCAGTCCGCAACCGCTGACCAGCGCCCCGCTCACGGCCACCGACCAAAGAACGAGATAAACCGCGAAAAGTCCCAACACCCAGCGTGGCAGTTCGCGTGCCCACCCTTCCAGCACGGTCGATCCGGTGGCGAGCTGCCAACGGGCCAGACCTTCGCTCACCACGAATTTGAAGAACACTCCGAGCATCAGCGCCCATAACAAGGCCAGCCCGTGAGTCGCCCCGCCGACGGTGGCGGAGACAATGTCGCTCGCCCCGATGCCGCTGGTCGCCATGATGACGCCCGGTCCGACCCAGCCAAGCCTCACCCGCGAGGCCGGTTTGCCGGGAGAGGGCGAACTGGGCATGAACTCATTCAAACATGAAGATCCATCGTCCGGAAGACTTCATGCATGGGTCATCATCACAGGAAACCGGCGGGGTGGAGCGTGTCGACGAGGTACTGCTGGCGCGACATCAGCTCCTGATACATTTCATGAGCCTGCGGATCCGGATCGCAACGCGCCTCCGAATCGCCGGCGACAAGGTAGCTAGCGATTTCCTCGAAGCCCAGCGACTCGCCGCTCTGATGGAAAAACGCGACCGCCGCCTGCATCGCCGCGCCGACCGCCGCACCCTGGCGGCTGGAAACGGGAACCACCGGCGCACCGAAGACATTCGCCAGCAATTGCCGCGTCACCGGACTGACAACACCGGGGCCTAACAAGCGAATCTCCGGCGGATCGAATCCGAGATCGCGCAAGCGGCTCATCGCATAGCCGAGGCTCAATGCCACGCCCTCCGCCGCCGCACGGGCCATGTGGGCGGGGGTGAAATTTTCCGGCGTGATGCCGTGAAGGACACCGGTGCCGTCCGGCAGACGCGGGATCGATTCCCCGGTGAAATAAGGCAATAACAGCAGTCCGTCCGCACCCGGTGAAACGCTGGCGACCATCGCTTCGAACTGCTCGGCGGTCCATCCGTAGTGGCGGCGCAGAACTTCGGGAGCGACCGCCGCGTTGGTGGTGGTCGCGAGGCCGAGCCAGGTGCCGGTCGCATTGCAGAGCGGCGTGATTTCCCCACGATAGTCGATGACGGGCGAATCCCCCACTCCGGCGATCACACCGGTCGAGCCGAGTTCCACCGCGACGGTGCCATTCGTGACGCATCCGGCCGCAAGCGCGGCCAACATCGGCGAGGCGCTGCCCGCACCGACCTGCACCAGTTCCGAAACTCCCCATTCCTTGGCCAAAGCAGGACGCAGCAACCCGCGCGGCTGGTCTGAAACGCCGATCGGCGGCAGCAATGACGCCAGTTGCGGATCGATGAAATCCAACAGCTCCGTCGACCATTTCCGCGTGCGGATATCGAGCAGCCCGGTTCCCGAAGCACTGCCCGGCTCGGTCGCGCGTTCACCCGTCAGCCAGTAGGCGATGAAATCCTGTGCCGTGAGCAAACTCGCGGCTCGTTGAAAATGATACGGCTCGTGCTGCTTCAGCCAGAGACACTCCGCCGCGGCCGATTCGACGCCCGGCGCCTGGCCCGCGAGTTCGATCAGGCCGGGTGCGCCGCCGAACGCGCGCGCGATCTCATCCGCCTGTTTTTTCACGGAAACGTCGCCCGCCAGTTTCGTCGGGCGGATGATCCTGTTCGCCTCATCCAGTAAAACCAAACCACGCTGCGGACCGGCGACACCGATCGCCGCGACGCGTTCCTTCTGGCCTTCGAGCGCCGCCAGACATTGCCGCACCGCGCGGTCCACGGCCTCGATCCACTGCGCGGGATTCTGTTCGCGGTAGCCGGCGGGCAATCCTTCGATCCAGTCGTGCGGGATCCACGCTTCGGCACGGATCACCGCGGATTCCAGATCCAAGGCCACTGCGCGGGTGCCACCGTGACCGATTTCAATCCCAAGGAAATGCATTGTGGTTTACCGCCCGTCGAGCGAACGCCGTGAGTCTCGCCACGACAGCCGCTTTGACAAGTCCCGCCGTGCGGAAAACCGCGGGAGAGCGGGCGTTTGACAGATTTTACAGATTCGGATATTCAAGCTTTATGAACGACGTGCCGCAGGATGCTTGGTTTTACACACGAGAAGGAGAGCGGTTGGGTCCCGTGACGTTCACGGATCTGCGCATCAAGGCATCCGAGGGAGGAATCAATCCCCGTCTCGACATGGCCTGGTCCCAAGGCATGGCCGAGTGGAAACCGGCCGGAGAAATCGATGGGTTGTTCGAGCGCGCCACACCGATCGAAACCCCGGAAAGTCTCGCTCATCCGACCGATCCGTATGAAACACCGGAATACGACCCGGTCTCGGAACTGATGGGAAATCAGGGTGAATGGCCGGGTGCCCGGCGGCGCAGCTACCTGTTTGCCATCCTCATTTTCCCCATCCTCTGGAACATCGTCATCGCCATGTGCTCAGGTCTCATGCAGCAGCAATTCGGTGGCGAACTGATGGCCGTCATCACCGTCGGCGCGATGTTCGTGCCCTTCATCGTGGTCATTTATTTCGGGATCCAGCGTTTTGCCAATCTGGGCATGAGCCGCTGGTGGTTCCTCGCCAATTTCGTTCCGATCCTCAACCTCTGGACCGGCTACCGCTGCTTCGCCTGCCCTTCGGGCTATGCGTTTCATAAAAAGCTCGATGGCATCGGCATCCTTCTCGCGATTGTCTACTGGCTGATTTTCACGCTCATCGTCCTCACGGTCGCCGCGGTCATCGCCGCGATCTTCGGGGGCCTCGGCTCACCGGAACTCCAGCAGAAGATCCAGGACCTCATCAAGAACGCGGGGCAGGAAACGGCCAAACCGTGATCCAGTATTCCAAGCAAGCCGACGAACGCCGCGAGGCAGGGCCGCTGGAATGCTGGTGCCTGCACGGAGCCGTCGGCATGGCAGCCGACTGGCGTGGCTTCGCGAAAAATCTCGCCTCCGCAGGAATCGGTTCGCGGGCCGTCGACTTGTGGCGCTTCCTCGATTGCTGCCCGATGCCGCTCGCGGAATTCGGAAAGGCCCTCAACGCGGACGCCAGCGGCGAGGTTTTCCGGGGCAGCGGCCGCGCCCTGCTCGGCTACTCGATGGGCGGACGGATGGCGCTTCACTCTTTGTTAGATGAAAATCATCCGTGGCAGGCGGCGGTCATCATTTCCGCGCATCCGGGTTTGGAACATGAAGCGGACCGCGCCACCCGGCGTGCGACCGATGCCGAATGGGCCACCCGGGCCTTGGCCGGAAACTGGCAGCAATTCCTCGACGCCTGGAACGCCCAAACCGTCCTCGGAACCACCCCGATGCGCGACCCACAAGCCGCCGGCAGCCTCGTCATGCGCCGCCGGGAAATCGCACGCAGCTTCGTCGACTGGTCGCTCGGCGCGCAGGAGCCGTTGTGGGACCGGCTCGGCGAAATTTCGGTCCCGGTCCTGTGGATCGTCGGGGAAAACGATACAAAATTCCGCGCCCTCGCGGAACGTGCCGTGTCATTGATTCCGAACGCCCGGCTCGCCATCGCCCCCGGCGCGGGTCATCGCGTCCCATGGGACGCGGATCAATGGGTGGCGGCCGAAGTGTCCCATTTCCTCCGGGCGGGCTGAATCCCACTCCGCCTCCAAGCCTGGGAACACGTCGGCAGCGGGTTCGCATTTCCAAAACCGTCCCCGGCGACGAGGGCGACGAAATGATCCTGAAACAGCTGCAATCCACTCAGGGTCGCGATCTCGGTTTCGCCGGGGACGGTGATGAAAAGGGGGGGACGATGGCACATCGGGAAACGGCGGGCTGCCGTGTTCGCGATGTGACCGTTCGTTCGAGAGGACATGCACCAAGCCGGAAACAGTGTGACAGAAAATCTTCATCATTTTCCGATGCCCATCCCGCCTCTGGTTCTGGCGTCTGAAAACCGGGAACCATGCCAACCACCTGACATGGTCGGCGGGCGAGTCGCCTCACTCCGGGAGATGCCGGCTGAGGACCGCCGCGAGGTGGCGGAGTTCGTCGTCGATTTCGTCAGGATGCGAAACGGTTTGCGCCACGGCATCGCGGACCGCCTGCCGCCAGATCTTGCGGAGCCGGTGGAGCTGGGCGCGGAGGGCGGCGTGGGTGCGGCCCTGGCTGGCGGCGATTTCCTTGAGAGTGGCATCGCCCGGATCCGCCAGAATCCATGGCCGGAGCTCGGGCAGGACCGCCCGCGTGCTTTCACTGCCGGTTTCCAAGGCGTGGAAGGCAAGGCTGATGATGTGCTGGGCCCAGTGCCGGTCGTAGGCATCGATATCCACGCCCGGAGGCAGGTCGCCATCCACCGGGGTTTCCTGATGGGCCGCCGGGTTCGTGGTGTCGAGAGTTTCGAACCCCCGGTGGCCGCCACGGATCAGGGCGTGGGCACGGCGGTGCTGATTGCTCAGGTAGTGGTCGAGGATGCGGCAAAGGTAGGTGCGGAGGCGGGCGCGGGGCCCTTCGCGACCGGGATCGTAGGTGAGGAAATGCGCCTTCTCGCCGGTCAGGCAGAGTGTGGTGAATTCCGAGGCGAAATCATCGATGTCCGCCTCCGGCAGTTGCGGCCAGTGATGGCGGATGTAGCGGCGCAGCGGCTGCGCGTAGGCCATGAAAAGCTGCCGCAGGGCGGCATCCTGCTCCGCTGCCGTACCGTCCCGCAGCTTTCGAAGCGCGGGATGATCCGTTTCCGGCCAGATCTGACCTGCCGCATGCAGGGGGAGAGTGGGCAGAGAGCCGGTCGGTTGGACGCGGTCGGCAGCGGAGGTGGGGAGGATGGACATTCGAGGGGTCAAAGGGACATTCACCACCGGCAGCGGAGTGTGACTGAAATTTTACGATTTTTTTCACCGCCGCAGCCGGAAGAAAGCGCGGGGGATTTCCGGAACGATCAAAATGGGATACTCGTAGTGATTCCCGACCTGCGGGAAAGGGCCGGTCAGTTCTCTCCAGGAATCCGGCTCGAGGGTGGCCGAAGTTTCCAGCACCACTCCTGTCAGCGCCACAGGCCAGCGCAGGGTCAGCAAATCGCTGTCGCGGAGGACCTGTAGGGCACCACGCAAGGACTGCACGACGGAGCCGTAGTCCCGGCCGATGCGCCATTCGTCCAGCACGTAGGCGTCATTCAGATCAAGGCCGACGGTGCGGATGAAGGCTTGGGACAATGTCGTCAGGCCGGAGGAAAGCGTGACGGATGCGGATGGCGGCCCAGGATCATCGAGGGTGGACGGATTGACGAAAAGGCTGACGGTATCATAGACACCGGCATGGGGCTGGATGCAGCCGACGAGGAGGTATGTGGTCGCAGCGACTATCGGCAGGCTGCTGTGATAGGCGCTGGCTGAGACGTCTGCGGTGGTGCGGGCGAAAAACTGAAATGCCGACGGATACGTGGTGGAAATGGTCGCCGCTCCGATGCTGACCCGCTGTGTCCCGGTGGGGGCGCTGTCATCGAAGCCAATTTGGAAAACATCCTGATTGGCCAGCATGCCGGCACTGGTGGTGCGGAAGAGGACACTGAACCACAGCGTGTCGCCAGCCGCCGCCCCGAACACCGTGCCGAGGGGGCGCTGCAAGGCGAAGGACCCGTTGGCCACATCATAAAACCGGAGCGCCCGGTTGCCTCCGGGGATGGTGATTTCCCCATTGGTGTAGTTGACCGGGCTGGTGGTGCGATTCTCGATTTTGACCAGAGTTTTGATGAAATCGCTGACGTCGTAAGCTCCTCCCCAACCGAATCCGCCGTCAAGGCCGGTGCCTGCGGAGCCGTTGCCGCCGCTTTCCACCTGCGCGCCGGCCGCATATTCGGCGAAGCCCTCATAACAGACCAGCTGCGCCCCAACCGGATCGGTGGAAAGCACGACCCATGTGGGAAGCATGGTCCATTTCATACCGAGGGGGCGGAGGAAATGCATGGTTTGACCAGACAGGATCAGGAGCGATTTTGTCAACTGGCGAAACCACCGCGGCCGGGCTTGGAGAAATCGGTTCATTGGAGTGAGGCCAGCTCCCGCTGCTGTTCCGGGGTGAGGAGATCCGCCTTTTCCGCGAGTTGTCTTCTGAGGTTTTCGAGATGTCGGACACAGTCTTGATCCCACTTGGTTTCCGGTAGATCGGCCAGTCCGCGGGCCTGATGCAGTGCCGACGCCGTCAGCAGCGCGAGGGAAATTTCGTCAGGATCGCGCGTTTGCCGTGGAAGCAACAACCCGAGAGCCAGGGCAATCGAGCGAGCCCCGGCCTGACGTTTTTGGGACCGGCAGGCCAAGCGGCTCTGGTAAAGAGAGATGCGCGCCCTTTGGATCAGGACTTCATCACGGCTGTAGCCATTGCGGCGGAGGTGAACGGTGAATTTTTGCGCGAGGATGACGGCGGCATTCGGAACGGTGGCATCCGGATGATCCATCACGCTCCCAGCCCAGTCGGTGACCGTTTGCGATAGGTCCCAAATCAGAGGCAGCGAGGTGCGCTTGGTCGCTGAAGAGGTGTCGATCAGCAGGTCCTCGGCTTCTTCAAAGAGCGACCGCAAGTCCGTATCGGGTCCGCCGGCGAGTGAAAGCCGGGCCTTCGCTTGCAAGCATCTGGCAAGTCCGCAGGCCAGCGGAAAGGAACCAGTCTCCCGTTCACGCGCGGCCCGGCAGACCGCCGTCGCCTGATCGATTTTCAACCGGGCTTCCGGCAGCCAGGACGGACCGGCGGCGATCGCGTAGGTCGCGAGATCGGAAGCCGCCAGAGCCAGCCGCGGCATGGATTCGTTTTCGGGCCGGACCATCAGGCCGGAAGGCAATGCCTCACAGGCTGTCAGCATTTCCTGACTGTGGCGGACTGCCGTGGCGAAGTCCTTCGCATGGAAGGCCTCTTGGGCGAGGAGGCGGAGGGCGTCGCACCGCAATGGTGACAACGGAGCCGGATCAACTCCCGGCCAAACCGCGAGCCGGTCCACCTGCTTCAGGGTCTTGCGCGCCTGATTCCCCGCCTCGTCCGCGCGGCCCACCCGGCCCAGCAGACGGGCGAAGCTGAGCCTGGCTTGGGCGGCGTCCAGCAGGCGCTTCGGATCGTTTGGAAATTCGAGGGCCAGCTTGGTGTAAAGGTCGAGGGCCGGCTGGATGGATTTCAACGCCGGTCCATACCGCGACTGACCTTCCGCGGTGGCGGAGCGGAGATCCGCCAGCATCGCCTGATAGTAACGGAGATCGAGCTCGCCGTCCGCATCGACCGGCAGCGCGGGAGTGGTGCCGGTGGCATCGCCGGGCAAGCCGCCACCGGCGTTCGGGAATCCGTCAGCCTCTTCCGGCATGGCGGTGCGGAGTTCGTCGCGCAGCTGCCGGAGGGTGAAGGATGTGAGGGTGTAGGCGTATTTCAGGTTCGCCTCGTTCCGCTCCGCCACCGCGCGGTGCCGTTGATAGATCATGCCGCCGCCCGCCAGCCCGAGCAGCACCACGCCACCCGCGAATGCCGAACGCCGGGCCTGCCGCCGCAGGAAGGTCGTCGTCAGGTAAACGAAGGTATGCCTCCTCGCCGCCACCGGCTGCTTGGCGGCAAGGCGGTTGAGATCCGCTTCCAGTTCCCTCGCATGATGATAGCGGTGCGCGGGATCCGGAGAAAGCGCCTGCCTCAGGATCGATTCCAAATCCCTCGGAAGCTGCCGCCCGCGCGCGCTCATCACCAAGGCCGGCGGGTTGAGCACCTGCGCCAGCGTCTCCGCCTGAGTCCCTTCCGGGGATCTCAACCATTCACCCGTCAGGATCCGGTAGAGCATCAGGCCCAGCGCGTAGACATCCACCGGCATCGCCCGCGCGCCCTTGCCGTTCGACGCCTGCTCCGGGGCCATGAAATGCAGCGTCCCCGCCACCCCGATGCTGCCGCCGTCTCCGCCGGATGCCGCCTCCGCCTGATGGAGGCGGGCGAGGCCGAAATCGACAATCTTCGCCACGCCCCGCACGTCCACGATCACGTTTCCCGGTTTGAGATCCCGGTGGATCACCCCATGATCATGCAGAAACGCCACGCCACTCACGATGCCTTGGAACAACTCCAGCTTTTGCGTCAGCGTCAGGTCCGGATGCTCCCGCAGCCATTCGTCCAACGGCCAGCCGTCGATCCATTCCATCGCCAGCCCCTGACGGCCATCGGCGGTCACGACGCCGTGATAGAGCAGCACCAGATGCGGATGAATTAGTTTGGACAGGATGCGGAACTCGCGCTGCAGCACCTCCACCGAAGCACCCGCCGCGCCGTGACGATGCAGGATCTTCAGCGCCACCGTGCGTCCCGGCTCCACTTCGTCCGCCAGCCAGACCTCACCGGATGAACCCGCCCCCAGCCGGCTGATGATTTCATAACCCGGCACTTCGGGAGCCCCGTCCACCTCCGGCGATCGGAAACCGGACACCACAGCGGCTTCCAACAAGCCTGCCTCCCAGACCGCCCGGGCCTGCCGCGACCCATCCGGAAATGAACTTCCGGCCGAACCGGCGTCACCGTCCGAATGGTCCCCGGTTGACATCATGCTGCCCAGCTTATGTCCCAGGGAGCATCTGGCAAGCTCCCCGCTGGGGCGCGCGATGGACGGTGGCCCCTCACTCGGCCACGGGTTTGCGCCACACGCTCGCAAGGTCCGGGCGCTGTTGCGAAAACACCTGCACGACATGATCCGCGAAGCCCGCCCCTGCCTCGTTGTACAGGTTGAACGCCGTATCCAGCCCCAGCTCGCGCAGCTCCCTCACTTCGTCGTCGAATTTCCCGGTGGCGGTGACGACCCCTTCGAAATCATGCCGCTTGAGAGTCCGCGCGGCGTGCACGTTCGCGCCGTGTTTCGGCATTGCCAGCACGACGAGATCGATGTTTTCCCTCACCTTCACCCGCTCCCAGAAGTCCGAGTCCGTCGCATCCGCCAACAGCACGTTGCGATCCGCCTCCTGATGGATTTGCACCGCCACCGGGTCCCGGTCGAAGCCGATGACCCGCCCCGGGAAACGCGCCTGGAGGCTCTTGTAAGCCACCAGCCCCACGCGGCCCATGCCGAAGATCGCGATGCGCTCGCCGTTCGTCTGGATCGGCAGATCGTCCGGGTGCTGGCCGGCGGTTTCGAAACGTTTCAGGAAATCGCTGATCGGATCATAAAGCTCCTCCGCCCGCCGGCAGATGGGGGCGGCGATCAGGATGCTGAGGGAGAGCGCCACCGCCATCGCCACCAGCCACTCCGTCGGCAGCCAGCCTTTTCCCACCCCCAACGCCATCACGATGAGGCCGAACTCGCTGTAGGTCGCCAGCGTGATGCCGGCCATCCACGACGTCCGCGCCCGCAGGTGGAAGCGCGTGAGAATCGCGAAAAACGCCAGCCCCTTCAGCGGCAGCAGCACGATCAAGAGCAGCGCCCAGAGCACTCCCTCCATCGAGATCGACCCTTCCAGCCCGATCTGCAGGAAAAATCCGACCAGCAGCAGATCCGTCAGCCCCATCAGCGATTTGCTCAGCTCCTTCGCCCGCGGATGCGAGCCCACCAGCACCCCGACGAAGAGCGCGCCCAGATCCGCCTTCAATCCCACCAGTTCGAACCCCTTCGCGCCCAGCACCAGCGCCAGGAAAAGCCCGCACAGCGCGATCATCTCACCGTGCCCCGAGCGCCCGATCAACGCCCCCAGCCATTTCCTCCCGAACAGCAGCGCGGCTAACAGCACCACCGCCCACACCGATGGAACCTTGCCCGTTGAAAACGTCAGGAACAGCACCGCAAGGATGTCCTGCATGATCAGCATCCCGATCGCCACCCGCCCGTGCATCGCCCCCATGTCGCCGGCCTCCTCCAGGCTTTTCACCGCGAAAACCGTGCTGGAGAAACTCAGCGCGAAGGAAAGCAGCAGCGCCGTCTGCCACCCCAGCCCCGCCGCGTGGCCCGCCAGCGTTCCCACCGCCAGCAGCACCGGCGCGAAGACCAGCACCACCGCCAGCGTGTGCAGCGAGGTCCCCGCCCAGATCTCCGGTCTCGCCAGCGTCCGCACCCGCAGTTTCACCCCGATGCTGAACAACATCAGCGTCACTCCCAGCTCCGCGATCACTCCCAGCGCGTCTCCCCCTTTCTGGCCGCACGCCTGCAACACGAATCCCGAAACCAGAAACCCCACCAACGGCGGCAGCCTCAATTGCTGCGCGAGCAACCCGAAGAAAAAAGCAACCGCTAACAAAAGAGCATCCATCTGCCGTCCGCACAGCTACTCCCGTGCCCCCGGCGGGATTATTTGCCGCACAAGCAACCGCTTGCGGGACTCCGGAGGATCGTTCAACGTCCCGCCATGTGGACCACCGTGCGCGAATTCGAGGACATCCGTTATGAAACGACGGATGAGGGGAGCATTGCCAAAATCACCATCAACCGCCCGGAAGTGCGCAACGCCTTCCGCCCGCTCACGGTGAAGGAAATGCTCGTCGCCTTCGACCTCGCCCACGAGGACCCCAAGGTCGGCGCCATCATCCTCACCGGTGCCGGCGACCTCGCGTTCTGCTCCGGCGGCGACCAGAAGGTCCGCGGACACGCCGGCTACATCGGCGAGGACGGCGTCCCGCGCCTCAACGTGCTCGATCTCCAGAAAAAAATCCGCTCCCTGCCCAAGCCCGTTGTCGCCATGGTCGCAGGTTTCGCCATCGGCGGCGGCCACGTCCTGCACATCGTCTGCGATCTCACCATCGCCGCCGACAACGCCCGCTTCGGCCAGACCGGCCCGAAGGTCGGCTCGTTCGACGGCGGCCTCGGCTCCAGTTACCTCGCCCGCATCGTCGGCCAGAAAAAAGCCCGCGAGATCTGGTATCTCTGCCGCCAGTACGACGCCCGACAAGCCCTCGACATGGGCCTCGTCAACACCGTCGTCCCGCTCGCCGATCTCGAAAAGGAAACCCTCCAGTGGTGCCGCGAAATGCTCGCCCATTCCCCGCTCGCCCTGCGTTGTTTGAAGTCCGCCCTCAACGCCGACTGCGACGGCCAGATGGGCCTGCTCGACCTCGCCGGCAACGCTACCCTGCTCTACTACATGAGCGAGGAAGGCCGCGAAGGGAAACAAGCCTTCATCGAAAAGCGGAAACCGGATTTCTCGAAATTCCCGCGCGTGCCGTAACGCGCGGCTTCAGCCGCCAGAACCTTGGAGGCGCGCCATTTCGCTGAAAAGGCGCTGGTGTGAACGGAGAATGTTCTGACTCGCCTCTGCGGTGGGAGTGGCGTCCCACTGGCCCTTCTCGTAGGTCCCGCCGAGCACGATCCCGTCCGCCCTTGGAAACATGTAGGCCGAGTTGGTGATCAGATTGTAGTCCACCCCGGGCTGTGGCAGCAGCAGGCTGAGCTGGCCCTTGATCGGCACCAGTTCGGGGTCGTGGAACAGCTGTCCCGCCCCCAGACCCGTGCAGTTGAAGATCACCTCGTGAGGGAGGCCCAGAATCTCCTCCGCGCTTGAAAAGGACCGCACCTCGATCTTCGCACCGGCGGTATGCACATCCAGCAGCAGCGTGTTCAGGTAAAGCGAAGGCTCGATCATCATCGTGAAAAACCGGCGGGCATGGCGGGCGGGGAACACATGTTCTCCCGGTCCGAAATCATGAAATCCCACCTGCATGTGATGCAAGACACCGCCGGGTCCCGCCAGCCAGCCGTTGGTGGGCGGCTCGTCGCTCAGATAGTAATTCGGCAGCCAGCGCACGCCCCATCGCGGGCCGACGAGTTTCTGAAAATAGTCGTAAGCGAACTGCGCGGCTTCCACATACTGCGCGCCGAAGGCATCCGTCCGCCGGTCCGGGTCGAACACCGAAAACGGCCACCACTGCGCCCCCGCCACATTGGAAGTCGTGTTGGGCGGCAGTTCGCGGGTGAGGATCGTCACGTCCGCACCCTGGAGTTGCAACAGGCGTGCGGTGCTCAACCCCATCACCCCGCCGCCGATGACCGCGCAGGATTTCCCGGCGACCGGCTGTGCCAGCTTCACCGCCAGATGCGCGCTGCCCCACGAGAGCGACATTCCACCGCCGCCATGGCCGTAGTTGTGGACCAGGGTTTTCCCATTCACCTCCTCGCGCCGGACGACGAATCCCACCGGACGAAACGGCCGGAGACCGGCGACCCGGCGGATCTCCAGCGCCTCCTCGACTTTTACCGGGATCAATGACCGCCCCTCACGAGCGACGGCAGCAGGGGCTGGAATCTCCGGTTCATGCGGCTTTCCAGTTGCTTCGACCTTTTCCTGACGTCTGCAACCCACGGGGGAAACAAGCCCGCAGGCGGCGAGAGTGATGGCATGGCGACGGTTCATCATCGTCCGTAAGATACTCCACCGCCGGTGAAATCCATCATCACGCGTCTCTATCAATTCCGGTTCAGGCTCATCAGCAGCCTGAGCAGATACCAGAACAGCAGCGCCACGCTGGCGAAGAGCGAGAGCGAGGCCGCCACGTGCTGGCCGGGCTGATAGCGGTGGATCAGGTTGCTGGTGTTATAGAGGATCGATGCCGAGGCGAAGATCACCATCGCCGCGGAGAACCACAGGCCTAACGAAATCGGCAGGATGAAGGACGCGACGATCAACCCGAGCGCGATGAACCCGCCGATCTTGAGCATGCCGCCGAGGAAGCTGAAATCCTTCTTCGTCGTCAGCGCCACCGTCGAGATGCCGATCACCATCGCCACCGTGATCAGGCCCGCCTGCAGCACCAGCCCGACATCCCCGGTCATCGCCATCGCCAGCACGATCATCGGCAGGAAAATCACCGCCTCCGCCACCGTGTAGAGCAGCAGTCCGGCGTATTGCATCCCCTTCGAGGAACCGTTCGTCGCCCAACGCTCCGCGATCCAGGACACGAACATGAACGCGCCCAGCACCAGCAGCCACGAGTACTTGCTCGCCCCCAGCAGCCCCAGCGCCGCCGTCCCGAGACCCATGCTGATGAACAGCCCTTCGAGCGCGGCGAAGAGGGTGATGGCCCCCGCGAGGTGCCAATACGTCTTGCGGATGAATGCGGCGCGCTCCGATTCAGGAGAATCGGAAATCATGCCAACGGCGTAGGGATTGTTGTAGTTGTCCATGGTCGTTTGAAAAAGTTCACGAAAACCTGTCAGCTCCCTATCAATTCCACAATCCCTAAAATTCCCAAGCTGGGAGGGTATTTCTCCCCCAAAGGAAGGGCGGTCTCCGAATCTCCCAAGCCAATGGAGGATCGATGCACCGCGCTTACGCTCACTTCATTGGCTTATCATTGGCCAAGGCGGATCGGAGTCCGCCTCTCCTTGCCAGAAGCGGGATCTTCTCACTCCAAGAGTCCCTTAAATTCGGGATGACGCTCGATGTAAGCCGCCGCGTACCCGCAGATCGGCCGGACTTTCCAGCCCTGCTGCTTCGCCGTCTCCAGCACGCCCGTCATCAAGCGCCCTGCGGTTCCTTTCCCCCGCAGCGCGGGATCCGCCTCGACGTGCGGGAGGATCAGCACACCGCCATCCAGGCGATAGTCGGCGAAGGCGAGCTTGCCCTCTTCCTCCAGCTCGAACCGGCGGCGGGCGGTGTTGTCAGTGATTTCGGCCATGAAAACCGATTGCCCGGTTTCCCCCGGCGGTCAACCGCTTGATCAGGGGGCGGGACATCAAGGCTGCGGGTGTTTTTCCAGCAGCCAGTCGACCGCCGCCTTTTCGCCGAAGAGTTTGACGCGGTCGAAGTAGAGCAGCCAGTCGGCCTCGGGCACGGCGGGGCTTTCGACCAAGGTAGTGAACTTTTGAGTGTATTCCCTCAACGTTTTCGTCCGTTGGTCGACTTCCTGGAAAAAGGCGGCGGACTCGGGGGAATCGATTCCTTTCCATGCTTTCTTTTCGTAGACCAGCCCGATCATGGAATCCAGCAGGCTGCCGTCCTGCTGGAGGGTGCGGCCCATCTCGAACTGGATGTCACGCAGGGATTGGACGCCCGCGACATTGCCGGACGATTCATAATCCAGACGTGTTTCTTCGAGTTTTTTCCAGACCGGATCACCCATAAGCATCAGCCAGGAAGTCATGGAGCCGGCGTGCCCGGCCACCCTGGCCTCCAAGGGGGAAAAGCCTGCGGAGAGGTAGGCCTCGGTGAAGTTCTGGGAGGACTGCTCGGTGAAGTCCTTGATGGGCTTGCCGGAGGATTTGAGCAATTCGGCGACGGCTTCTTCGTCCCGCCCGAGGTCGATCAGGGTCCGGGCGGCGAGAAAGTTGCCGATGCCGTTTTCGGGATCGGCACGCTTGAAGGAATCGAGCAGTTCCAGCCGCTTTGCCGGGTCTTCGCAAACCTGGAGGAGACAAAACAGGACGTGGGGATGGTTGGGGAATTTTTCCAGCGCTTCGGTGAGGAATGCCTTGTCCTGGGTCATGCGGAAGACCGCCAGCAGTGCGTCGACATTCCGGTTCTGCGCCTGGAGGTAGGTTTGGATTTCCTGAGGCGTGAGCTTGGGAAACTGATCCCCGGTGTACAGTTTCGCGAGGGACCGGAACTCCCTCTTCCGCCGGGAAGCCGCGGGCGCGGGCGTGGACTTCGCATCCCGGCTGATGGCGCGGGAGCCTTCTGCGGAAGCGGCCGCCACACCGCTACGCGGCGACGACGGGCGGAGCAGAATCCCCAGAGCCAGCAGAAGCAACGCGGCGGCGAGGTAGAGTTTGTTTCTCGTCATCTGGATCGGAAATCTATCTGTCGCCGCGAGGCAGCAAAGCTCAATCTCTCGCGGCAGAAAGAGACTTCGGACGAATCATAGCTCCGGGTGCTTCTCCAGCATCCAGTCATTGGCCGCCTTTTCGCCGAAGAGTTTGGCGCGGTCGAAGTAGAGCAGCCATTCGCCCTCGGGAATGGAAGAGGTGCCCATGAGCGCTGTGATTTTTTTAGCCCCTTCATTCATTGTGTTTTTCCGTTGTTCGAGCTCTTGCAGATAGGCGGCGGACTCCGGGGTATCGATTCCTTTCCACGCATATTTTTCATACATGATCCCAACAGCGGAATCCACGATCAATCCGGTCCCTTGGAGGCTACGGCCAAGCTCGGACTGGATATCGCGCAAGGATTGCACGCCCGCGACGTTGCCGGAGGATTCATAATTCCGGCGGATTTCATCGAGGTTCTTCCAATGGGCCATTTGGAAAAGCATGGGCTTGGGTGTGCTGTAGAGTCCTGCCATCTTTGCTTCCACCGGCGAAAAGCCGGCGGAGAGATAGGCTTCTTCGGCATTCTGGAAGAAGTCCGTGGTGAAGTCCTTGATGGGCTTGCCTGAACATTTGAGCAACTCGGCGACGGCCTCGTCGTTTTTCCCAAGGTTTATCAGACAACGGGCGGCGAGGCAGTTGGCAACACCGTTGTCGGGATCGGCACGTTTTAATGATTCGAGCAGCGACAGACGTTTCGCCGGATCTTCGGAAAGCTGGAGCGCGGTGAACAGGACCTGGGGATTGTTGGGGAATTTTTCCAGCGCCTCGGTAAGAAACGCCTTGTCCTGACTCATGCGGAAGGCGGTGAGGAGGGACTCCGCACTGCGGTTCCGGGTCCGGAGGTAGTTTTCGATTTCCTGAGGCGTGAGCTTGGGGAACTCACCATTGCTCCCAAGCCTTACGAAGGTTTGGAAATCCTTGGCCCGCCGGGGAAGCTTGGGCCGGGGGGGTGATACTGCTTCCCGGTCCTCGCGGTGGGCGGAGCGGGATCGCTCGGCGGAGCCCGCCGAAATCGCGGGGGCTGGCAGCGCAGGATGTCTGAGCAAAATCCCGAGTGCCAGCAGCAGCAGACCGGCCGCGGCGGTGAGGAGTTTGTTTCTTGTGCTCATGGGTTTGAAGAATCCGCAATCTATCTGTCACTCCCCCGGGGCAAAGCTCAAAGTCCGGGGTATTTCTCCAGCATCCAGTCGTTCGCGGCCTTTTCGCCGAAGAGCTTGGCGCGGTCGAAGTAGAGGAGCCAGTCGGACTCCGGCACGGCGGGATTTTCCATCAGAACGGGGATTTTACGGGCTTTATCGACCATGGATTGATTCTGCAACTTGAGTTCTGCCAGACGGGCGCGCGCTTCGGGGGTATCAACGCCTTTCAAGGCTCCGTTTTCGAAGACCATCCCGACCATTTCATCGACGATCCCTCCGCCGGACTGGAGATGCAGGCCCAACCCGGTCTGGATGTCGCGCGTGGCCTGGACCGCCGCATCATCACCAGCGGCGGCATAAGTGCCGCGCAACGCCTTGAGGTGATCCGCGATTTTACGCAAGTTGATGACCAGCGGCCGACCCAGCTCGTTCATCGCCGCCATTTTTGCTTCGACCGGAGAAAAGCCCGCCGAGAGGTATGCTTCTTCTTCATTCTGGCTGGTCGCGAGCGTCATCTCATCGAAGGGCTTGCCGATCGATTGGGACAACTCGGCGAAGGCCTCTTCGGTTTTCCCTAGATCGAGGAGGGCTTGGGCGGCCAGACCATTGCCGAGGCCGTTCCCGGGATTGGAGAGTTTGAAAGATTCAAGGATTTCCAGACGCTTGGCGGGATCGCCGGTGATCTGCAATGAAGCAAGCTGCACCTGCGGATCATGTGGGAATTTCTCCATCGCCTCGCGGAGAAGGGCCTCGTCATGGATCAGGCGGAAGGCGGCGAGGAGAGAGCCTGCGCTGCGGTGCTGGGCTTCGAGGTAGGTGTCGATTTCCTGCCGGGTGAGTTTCGGAAACTGATCTTTGGCCGCGAGTTTCGCGAAAGTTTGGAAATCTTTGGCCCGACGGGGTGGGAGCGGCGCAGCGACTGGCTTCGGTGCGCGGTTGACGGGGCGGGAGCGCTCGGAAGATCCAGCGGACGGCACGGGCTGCCGGGACGAGGGCCAGAGCACGACGGAGAGCGCCAGCAGAAGCAAACCGGCGGCGGTGAGGGTGAGTTTCTGACGTGGATTCATCCGAAGCAAGAACCGGGACTCTAGCGGATTTCGCCGGGCCGCGAAGCTCAATCTTACGGCAGGATGGACGAAATGGGTCGATTTCCGCCGAGGGTCCGGGTTTCACTCCCGCCGTGCCCGCCACCTTGAAATCCTGCCTCCTCGCCGCACGTCCGAAAACGCTGCCCGCCGCCATCGTGCCGGTGTGGGCGGGGTGTGTGCTGGCTTGGAAACTGACCGGAAATTTCAGCCTGCTGCTGGCGCTCTGCACGCTCGGCGGATCGGTCGCCATCCAGATCGCGACGAATTTTTTCAATGACGCCATCGACGCGAGAAAGGGTGCGGACACGGAACGCCGCCTCGGGCCGACCCGCGTGACAGCGTCTGGAATGATGAAGCCGCAGACGGTGATGGGCATTGCCTCGGCGTTTCTCGGACTCGCGGTGATCTGCGGCGCGGTGCTCTATCAGGCACGGGGCTGGCCGATCATCGCGATCGGCATTCCCTCGCTGTTTCTCGCGTATGGCTACACGGGCGGGCCGTTTCCGCTGGCCTACAAGGGGATGGGCGAGCTTTTCGTGATCCTGTTCTTCGGCCTGGTCGCGGTGACGGGCACGGTCTTCATCCAGACGGGCGAATGGCCGCGCGAGGCGCTGCTGCTGGGGCTGCAGATCGGCCTGCTGTCGGCGATCCTGATTTCCATCAACAACCTGCGCGACCGCGAGGAGGACGCCACGACCGGCAAGCGCACGCTCGCCGTCAGGTTCGGACCGAAGGTGGCGGTGGCGGTGATCTGGCTGGAGGTGAAGATCGCGGTGTTCGCCGGCCTCGGCTGGATCGCCTTCGGCCAGCCGCCGCTGGCGATCGCCGGCGGGCCGGTCTTCCTGCTGGGCCTGCGCATCATCTGGGGCGTGCTGACATTTCCACCGGGTCCGGCGTTCAACAAGCTGCTGGCGCTCGGCGGGGTGCAGTTGATTTTATTCGCAGCCGCCTTTCATTTCGCCGCCTTGATGGCCCGTTGAATCAGCGGCCTGCGGCGAGTTCCTGCAACTGGAGCATCACTCCCGGGACAAGGAAACTGATGCCGAAAAAAGCGGGTAACAACAGCCCGACCAGGACGCTGGATCCGAAGCTCCAGGCCCGTCCGCGTTTCCGGCACAGCCGCCGCATGTTCCAATGCAGCAGCAGGATCACGAGACCATATGCGATGCAGCCCGGAACCAACGTGTCCCCATTGAAATTCATGCGCCCGAGGTTCCTCACGAGGAAGTGAACAAACCCGAACAGGAGATGGAACAACGCTTCCAACATTCCACTATTTCCCAACGGGGTGCACACCGGCCGCCGATCTCACCACTTCGACGAACTTCGCAGCCGGCTGGCGGGTGACCGAGTTGTCCGCTTTCAAAACCACGAAATCGCCATGCTCCGGCATTTGCGGACCGATCATGACAATCGCGTTCGGATCGCGGCCCATCGTTCCTCCGGGGTTCACCAAAACGAACGGCTCTGGCGGCACTTGAGGGTCAAGTTCGACAAACATCATTCGCGGCAAATTCACGGAGTCTCCCGCCAGCTCCTTCAATCCCGGCAGAGACTGAGGGAATGTGCCGTGTTCAATTTCATGCTCGTAGATCATCAGGCCGAGTTGACGGGCGTTGCTGACTGCGAGAGTCAAAGCGGTGCGGTGATTCGATTGAATGATCTTTCCTTGTGGGAGCCAAACGGCCTCATGCACGACGCCGCTCAGCGCGATCGCCGCAGCCGAGCCCAGCAGGACCAATGAGCCCGCCAAAGCGGTGTGCTTGAAATGCCAGCTCTCTGTTTTTCCGCTGGCCACCCTCCACCACAGGATCAGGCGGTGCGCGCCCCCCAGCGCGACGGCCGAGGCCAGGCACGGAAAGACCGCCGCCCCCATCAGACGCGGCAAATCCGTGGCGAAATGGGAGGCCGCCCGGTTCGCATGCAGCACGCAGCCGGCGACGAGGTGGAAGGGAAGCTCGACAAGCCACGCATTTCTAGCAGCAGCCAGCAGGAAGAAAAAAGCCACGGTGATTCCACCGAGCGACCACATCGCCCAAGCCAGACAACCGCGTCCTGACCGTGGAATTTCGTCCCCGCTCATGGTTTCATCTGTTCCCGGATTTCCTGTTTCAAAGTCCCTTCCACCCGATCCTCGATGGAACCGTCCGCCAGCAGGACAAAGCGGCGGCTGCCCGCGGCAGATGGCTCATAGATCAGGATCTCGCGCCCACCCCCGGGTTTCACTCCCGGCATGAGGCAATAGAGTCCGCCATCCGGATAGAGCCAGGCATCGGGGTTCATCTCGGAAACGAGCGGGGACGGCGGCGCGTTGCCGTCATGCTCCCGGGCGTAGGACCAGACGGCATCCTGAAGCTTCCGCAGGGTCTTCCGGCGCTCGTCCTTGGTCAGTTCGACGGCATTTTCCCGCGCTCGGTATCCCATTCCCTGTTTTTCCCATGCTCCGGGAGTCAGGAGTTCCCGCGCTCCGGAGATCATGGTGAGCACGACATAAAAAAGAAGCCCGGTCACGAACACCAGGCCCAGGGCCCGACGGTAATTCAAGCGCGGCATCCCGGAAAAAGCGGTCGCGAGTTGGTTCCAGGCCAGTTTCACCAGCAGGGCGATCAGGAAATACAGCGCGAGAAAAAACGACAGCGCGTCCAGACGCGACCTCGCCATGTCGGTCAATGTGATCACGGTCATTCCGGCGAAGGCTTCCGCCGCCCCCGCCAGCCAGAGGATCGCTGTCATTTTCAACACGTTTCTCGCCATCCCGGAAAAGCTAACGGCTCGAACGGAGCCTGTGAAGCTGGATTTGCCAGGCGATTCCAGTGGTCAGGAATCATTTGCCCGTCCACGGCCCGTCGGATAAGGGTGAGCCAGCCACCGCATGCATTTGATCGAACAAAAACCGCTGATCGCCCGCTACCGTCTCAAGACGCGGGGATTTCTCAATTCCATCTCGAACCGCCGCGAGTTCGAGGGCGCGCTGATCCAGATCGACGGCGGCTACGGCTGCATCCATCCGTGGCCTGAACTCGGCGATCCGACGCTGGACAAATGCCTCGCCGATCTGGCGGGAGCGCGCCGCTGGCCCATCGTGCGGCGGGCGATCCGTTGTGCGGAATACGACCGGACGGCGAGGGGATTCGAGAACTCGCTGTTCGAGGAAATGGAGGTGCCGAAGAGCCATGCGACGCTTGCCAAAACCGACGTGGCGGAGATCGCGCTGGCGGTGGAGGCGGGATTCACGACCATCAAGCTGAAGACCGGCCGCGACCTGACGAAGGAAGCGAAGTTTCTCGAAGACATGGCGGCGGAGTATCCCGCGCTGATGTGGCGGCTGGATTTCAACGAATCTCTGGAGCCGGAACAGGCGGCGGAATTTCTGTTGGGACTTGCGGAAAAGACGCGGGCTGCGATTGATTTTGTGGAGGACCCTTGTCCGTATTCCGAAACCGCTTGGAAGGAACTCCGCCGCGTCGCTCGGGTGAAGCTGGCGGTCGATCGCGAGGCGGCCCCGCTTTCCTCCGCCGCGCAGGTGATGGTGATCAAGCCGGCGATCGACGAACCGTTCCTGCTAGGAGAGTCGGCGGCCGACCACAGCCAGCGCGTCGTGATGACGAGCTACATGGACCACCCCGTCGGCCAGGCCTTCGCCGCGTGGGAAGCGGCGCGGCTGGAGTTGCAGTTTCCCGGACTCGTCGGTGTGTGCGGCTTGCAGACGCATCATCTTTTCGAACCGAACGAATTCACCGAAGCGCTCGGCCCGTGGTCGCCGGATTTCAAAATCCCCGATGGCAGCGGGCTGGGTTTCGACGATCTTCTCGATGCCCAGCCATGGACGCGTCTCTACTAACAACCATCGATTTCTGGAACGACGCGAAGCCCTTCGCGGCGGGCGATGTTCCCGAGCTTCCGGAGCTGGCGGGGCACGTGCTTTTCGAAACGTCCGGGAGCTCCGGAAATCCGAAATGGGTCGCCCTCACGAAACCCGCGCTGCTGGCATCCGCCGCGGCGGTGAACCGGCATCTGCGGGTATCCGGGGAATCCTGCTGGGGACTCGCTCTTCCGCTGAATCACGTCGGTGGATTCGGCGTGGCGGCGCGGGCTTGCGAAGCGCGGTGCCGCTTGGAGACATTCGACCGGCGGTGGGATCCTTCCGCATTCAGGGATTGGCTCGCAAGCACCGGAGTTACCCACACCTCGCTGGTCCCGACGCAGGTTCACGATCTCGTCAAAGCGGCTCTAACTGCCCCGTCCTCGCTTCTCGCCATCGTTGTGGGAGGCGGCCATCTCGATGCCGCGACGGGACAGGCCGCGCGCGATCTCGGCTGGCCCGTCCTGGCAAGCTACGGCATGTCGGAAGCGGCATCCCAGATCGCCACCCAGGGTCCTGATCTGCTGGATGCTCCGTATCACTCGGCGCCCATCCCGCTGCTGCCGATCTGGCAGGCGGAAATCACACCGGGCGGACTGCTTTGCATTTCCGGTCCCGCGCTTTTCTCGGGATATGTTAGCGAGGGAAAATTCATGCCGCGGGTGGCGGAACGTCATGTCACGTCGGACCGGGTCCTTCTTGAAAACAGGGCGATCACCCCGCTCGGCCGGGCCGACACACTGGTCAAGGTGTTAGGAGAACTTGTCGACCCCGAATCCATCGAAAGCGAGCTGGCGGCACTTTCCCAAGGGCGCCTGATCCCCGGAACATTCGCCATCGTCGCGCTTCCGGACGAGCGGGCGGGCAACGCGCTGGTTCCGGTTTTCGAATCTCAGGTTGATGCGGAAATCATCGGATCCGTCCTCGGGATCTATCAAAGTCAGGCTGCCGGCTTCCGCAGGCTGGGGCCCGCGAAATTCATCGGCCGCTTTCCACGCAGCGGGTTGGGAAAACTCAAACGCGCCGAACTCGCCGCCATGGCCTCCGATCTATCTACTTGATAGATTATATCAGGGTTAATGACGCATGATGATCATCGGCGTCACCGCTTCGCGCGCCCGGCGGATTTCTCCTCGTTGCGGAATCCGGAAAAATACAATTTCTGGGTTGTCATCCCGGCCATAATGGCGATAGTCAGATTATCTTGATTAAGTGGATTAAAGATTCGATGCCACGATTTGGCACTGCGTATGCTGGCGACGGGTCGGTGTCACGCACCCCAACTCCCGTCAAAATACCCAGCACCCCCACCCATACCGATGATTCATCGCACCGAGGAAGGTCAGTCCGCATTGTTCGAAGAAACCCCTGAAAACGGAGGCGGCCCCCGGAAAAAGCGAGCGGGTGGCGAATCTCCAAAACCCGCGGACCTCGGCCTCACAGCCCCTTCCCAGCTCGCCAAAAACTACGTGCTGGACACCAATGTCCTGCTGCACGATCCCGCCGCCCTCGACCGCTTCCAGGACAACCACCTCTGCATCCTGGTCGATGTGCTTTCCGAGCTCGATAAGTTCAAGTCCGAGCAGACCGAACGCGGAGCGAACGCCCGCCGCGTGCACCGTCGCCTGACGGAAATGTTTTCCTGCGCGAGCAAGGTCACACAAGGCGTCACCACCGAATGCGGCGGCACCGTCCGGCTCGTCATTTATGACCCCGCGAGCTGCCCGAAGAATTCCGAACTCCTCAACCGCTTCCACCGTGTCTTTCCGGACCGCGAGCGTGTCGATCACCGCATCCTTGCCGCCAGTCTGTTATTGATGCAGTTCAACGACGCTCCGGTCGTGCTCGTCACCAAGGACATCAACATGCAGCTCAAGGCCCGCGCCGTCGGGATCGACTGCCAGGACTATCTGAATGACAAGGTGGATGCCCGCGAGGTGTCCAACTACGAGGTCCGCCGTATCGAGGTGGATCCGAGCGAGCTGCACCGCTTCGCCAGCGCCGGCGAGATCACCCTGTCCGACGAACGCCTTCCCGGGGTCGCGGTGAACGAGTATGTATTGTTAGGTGCTGGTGAGAAACAGACGATCCCCGCCCGCCTCGCCGCCGACGGCCGTTTTGTGAGACTCAATCTGCCGGAGGTTTTGAAAATCCCGGACGGCCAGTCGCTCAAGCCGCTCAACCTCGGCCAGCGCTGCCTGATCGACGCGCTCCTCAATCCCGACATCTCGCTGGTCACCTGCTACGGCCACGCCGGAACCGGAAAGACGCTCGTCGCCGTCGCCGCCGGCCTGCATGAGATGTTCAACCGGAAATACAACGGCATCACCGTCAGCCGCCCGGTGGTCGCGATGGGAGACCAGCTAGGGTTCCTGCCCGGTTCGCTCGATGAGAAGATGCGTCCGTGGCTGCAACCGATCCATGACGCGCTCGACCTGTTGATGCGCCCCAACACCCCTCTCGGACCGCGCCGCAAGCAGCAGGCGAAAGCGGGTGGCGCCCCACCTGCCGCCGCGAAAAAACCATACGAGCTTCTGATGGAGCAAGGCATCCTGGAAATCGAAGCGCTCTGCTACATCCGCGGTCGCTCGATTCCCAACCGCTTCTTCATCCTCGATGAGGCCCAGCAGCTCACGCCGCAGGAAGCGAAGACCATCGTCACCCGGATGTCGCGCGATTCGAAACTCGTGCTCGTCGGCGATCCGGCGCAGATCGACAATCCTTATGTCGACAGCCGCAGCAACGGTCTCGTTTACACCCGGAACCGACTGAAAGGGCAGCCCTTCGTCGCCCACGTCGCGCTCAACCGCGGCGAGCGTTCGGAACTGGCCGAGGCCGGCGCGCAGCTGATGTGAAATTCAATCAAAACGCCCCACCCGGAAGTTCCGGGTGGGGCGTTTTTTGCATTCAAACTCGTCGGGGACCTCAACCCGATCACGCGACCATATCGGAAATATCGGTCGCCGGGATGCCGTGGGCGTTCGCGACGGGCGGACAGGTGAGCCTGCCGCCGATGGTGTTGATCCCACCTAACAATTCCTTGCGGGTTTGGCAGGCGCCCGCGAGCCCCTTGTCCGCGATCATGACGGTCCATGGATGGGTGACGTTGTTCAGCGCCTGCGTCGCGGTGCGGGAGTAGGCCCCCGGCATGTTGGCGACGCAGTAGTGAAGGACGCCTTCTTCCTCGAAGGTCGGGTTGTCGTGAGTGGTCGGGCGCGTGGTTTCGGCGCAGCCGCCCTGGTCGACGGCGATGTCGACGAACACGCTGCCGCGCGGCATCAGCCGGAGCATTTCCCGGGTGATGAGTTTCGGCGCCTTCGCGCCGGGAACCAGCACGGCGCCGATGACAAGGTCCACGCGCGGAAGCAGGTCGGCGAGGTTGGCCTCGTTCGAGTAGACGGTGTGCGAACCCATCGTGATGTCGAGGAAGCGCATGCGCTCGAAATCGACTTCCAGAATGGTCACATCCGCCCCGATGCCGGTGGCGACACGCGCCGCGTTCACCCCCGCGGTGCCTCCGCCGAGGACGACGACACGCCCCGGAGCCACCCCCGGGACTCCTCCTAACAACGAACCGCGGCCGCCGCAGTGTTTTGCCAGATGATAGGAACCCACGATCGAGGACATGCGCCCGGCAATCTCGCTCATCGGTTCTAGCAGAGGAAGATGCCGGTTCACCTCGATGGTTTCGTAGGCGATGGCCGTGCAGCCGGATGCCATCAGGCTTTCTGTCAGCTGCTTGTTCGCCGCAAGGTGCAGGTAGGTGAAAAGGATGTGCTGCGGTCCGAGCATCGCGACTTCGGCAGGCTGCGGTTCCTTCACCTTGACGATCAATTCCGCTCCCGCGAACACGGCTTCGGCCGTCTCCACGATTTCCGCTCCGGCGGCCATGTATTGCTCATCGGAATAACTCGCTCCCTCTCCCGCGCCCCGTTGAACGAGAACGCGGTGGCCGCGTTTCACCAATTCCGCGGCCGACCCTGGGACCATGCTGACTCGATTTTCCTGTGCTTTGATTTCCTTGGGGATGCCGATGTTCATGTTGTGATAAGTGTTCGCGGCCCGTGCAAACTCCATGCCAAAACCCGGTTCCCGATACCTTTCGGACATGAAATGATCACGGGCAGCGCGTTGACATGCAGGGGCGGGATGCATCATAAAAACCCATGGTGTTTTGTCGCGGTTATCTTGCCCTCGGAGTGGCTCTTTTGTCGCTGGGTTGTGCAGGAATGAAAAGTGACCAGGGTTGGCAAGGCGCGGTGGATCGCCAGGCCGGCCAACTCGGATACCGCAACTGGATCGTCATCGCGGAGGCATCGTTTCCCGCCCACAGCCGTCCGGGGATCCGTCAGGTGAACGCATCGGCGGAAGTGCCGGAAGTGGTCGATTATGTATTAAAAACTCTGGAACAGACCGAAAGCCTGAAGCCACAGGTCTATGTGACCCGCGAGCTGCGCGCGGTGGAGAACGATTTCGCACCGGGCATCGACGACCATCGCAAGCGCCTACTGGAATCGCTCCATGGCCATGAGACGACCGAGCTTGACCAGCAATCGCTGCTCACCCTGTTGGAAGATGCGAACCGCAGTTTCGACGTGCTGGTGATCCGCACGCCCACCGCGCTGCCTTACACCTCCGTTTTTCTCGAACTCCAGCCGGGATATTGGGACGTCGATTCCGAAACCCGGCTGCGCGAACGGATCGAGCGGGAACGCACGCAAAAGATCGTGCGGCCGTTCTAGGATCGTGCATTCTCTCCGCGTGAGCCGCAAAGACGAAGAACTCCGCCAAGAACGTGAAGCAGCCTGGGTCGGCGATGCCGTCCTCGCCCTTTTTGCCCGCCAGTTTGTCCTCCGTGAGCGCAATGCGATGGATGGAGAATGGTTTACCCGACTCACTTCCAACGACTTCCTGAGTGCATTCGGCAATCCGACCCGGGTCGAGGCCTCCATCGGAAAACTCTATCTCGCCGGCGGACTCGAAGCCGCGTTCGCCTGGATGGACGCCGAACTGATTCCGCTTTTTCGCAAGCAGATCGCGAAAAAGGGCTGATTTTCCGCTGGCCCGGAAAGCCAGCCAATCCAACTCAATGGCCAGGGAATCACAGCGGTGGACTTTGGAGAACCTGGTCGATTTCGAGCAGGCGGTCGCATCGTCCACCGGGACACCGCGCGAGATTCGTACCGCCGTGGCGGCTGCGATCCGTGGCCGAAACGGGGCCGAAGCCCGTCGCTCCGGTTTGAGGGCATGGCTGGAGGGAATCGGGACGAAATCCGCCGGGAGGAAATTTTCGTCAGCGCTCTCGCTGGTCGGCGGCGGGCTGGCGCTGTTCATGTTCGTCGCGGGCATTTCCGCGGCGCACGGGATGTTGGACAGGGGGCGGGGCGGGGTCAATGTGACGCTGTTCCTCGCGATCCTCATCGGCGGACAATGGCTGGTTCTGATTTCCGCCACCGTCGCCTGGCTTCTCCGCAGGAAAGCGGCGGAAGGCTTCAGCGGCATGCAGGCGCTGGCGGGCAAACTCGCCCGCCGTCTCTCAGGAAACCGCGACGACACCTGGTGGAACACCCTGATGGACGGTGGCGGAGCACCGCGTGCGGCATTGCTCTGGCGGCTCGCCCGCATGGCGCAATCGGCGGGGATCTTTTTCAATGCGGGCATCCTGCTCGGACTGGCGGGATTGGTGTTGGTGAAGCATGTCGGCTTTTATTGGGAAACCACCACCGAGTTCGCGATGCGTTCCTTTCTCGAACGGGCGACGGCCTTTCTATCAGCTCCATGGGCGGTGATCTGGCCCGAGGCGGTTCCCACCTCCGGGATCATCGAAGCATCCCGCTGGCTTCCGGGCGGATCCACCGGCCTCGCACCCGGTCCGTCCGCATGGTGGGAATTCCTGCTGATGACCACGCTCGTCTGGGGCCTCCTGCCTCGCGCGATCCTGTGGCTGGTCGCTTGGAACGCGGGCAACAGGTCACTCGCCGCTCTCGATTTTCAAGGACGTCACCACCGTGCGCTGTGGCGTGAAATCACCGGCAGCGAACGTGTGGAGACCGATGAAAAACCCATGGACGGAGTGCTGGTCCTCGACGTCGGCGGCAGCGGCCTGACCGACCGGTCGCTGCGCCCGTTTCTCCTCCGCCACCTCCGGGTTCATCCCGCAGCCTGGCAATCGACCGGAGTTCTGGACGCAGGCAAGGAACAGGAAGCCGCGCGCGCGCTGGCCGACGCGCCCGCCGGTGTCGTCCTGCTCGCGGAAGGCTGGTCTCTATCACCTCCGCGGATGATCGCCCTGCACTCCAAGATCCGCGCCAGCGCGGGACCGGAAACGCCGGTAAAATTTCTCGTCGCCAATGTCGGCTCCGACCGGCAACCCGTCACAGCGACACCGGACGAACGCCGGGAATGGACGCGCTTCGTGGACTCCCTGCGCGATCCGGCTGCCGAGGTTTTCTTTTTCGAAAACGATCAGGCCGGTTTATAGAGTTCCGAGAAAATCATCGTCCCGCTCGCGGTTTGCAGCGTGCTGACCACGATCACATCGGCGGTGGAGCCGATTTTGGAGACCGCGTGGTTGGTGACGATCATTGTTCCATCCGGCAGATAGCCGACCGCCTGATGATCCTCTTTCCCCGTTCTAACGAGTGCAAGACGGATGCGCTCCCCCACCGCCACCGAGGGCTTCAGGGCGTCATCGAGTTCATGAATATTAAGCACATCCACGCCCTGGATCTTGGCAACTTTCGCCAGGTTTTCATCCACCGTCATGAGACGCGCTCCCAGCAACCGCGTTGTTTCGATGAGCCGCGTGTTCAACGTATCTCCTTCTCCGCTCGCGAGGGTGTCGTGAATCGAAACATTGATGTCGGGAGCCTTCTGCATCTGTTCCAGGCTGTCCAGGCCACGCTGCGCCCGATGCCGGTCGCCGTTGCTCCCCGAATCCACCCTCGCCTGCAGGTCATCCAGCACGAAGCGCGGAACAATCAATCTACCGTGGAGGAAGCCCGAACGGAAAATCCCCAACACGCGGCCGTCCATCACCGCATCCGCGTCCAACACCACCGGCTGGCCGGTTGAGGAATCCTGGCGGAATCTCACATAAGGGATGATGAAGGCGAAATCGTCCCGGTTGCTCCGCAACGCCAGCACCGCTCCCAGGAAGCCAAGGCTCGCGAAGAGCGTGACATTGATCGTCAGCCTCATCACATCCAGCTCCACCCCGGTACTGCCCATGTCGTTCAGAAGTTTGTCCCGGAATGCCAGCTCCAGCAGGTTTGAAATTTCAACCCGCGTGAGCAGCCAGGCGCAGAACAGGCCGACCGCCAGTCCGAAGCTGGCCGTGGAAAAGCCTCTCAGGGTGAATCCCTTCATCAGGGACTCGATCCAGATGAAGAATGCCGCGACTCCCAGGCCCCCGAGCAGACCGGTCCCGATCGAGATGTCGATAAGGCCCTTCGTACTCAGGGCGATCGCCACTCCCGCGGCCTCACAGACCAACAGATAGACGAGACGCGCGACATTGACGGAAGGATGGGAAGCCATGGAAAATCTACGGGGCCATCCTCCCCGACCGCTACTCTTTCATCAAGACCAAACCCGATATGCCGGTCACTGCTGCTCGTCCGCAGTCAGCTTGATGTCGGTCAGCGCCGCGATGAAATCTCCGAGAATTTCCGCAGGCACCATGATCGTGTCCCGGTTCCCGCCGACGTCTTCGGTGATCTTCACCACCATGCCGCGCGAGTTTTGTTTAAGGTCCAGGTAGAATGTCTTCCGGTCCGCGAGAATTTTTTCCGTGTGTAGTAAATCAGCGTCCAATTGGTCCTCCCGTGTTACTTAACTAATCCGTAGCATCGTTAACAGGTGTTCAATGTCAATTGAATTCCTTGACCATACGGGACCGGCACTGTGCGATGCCGTCCTTTTCCATGCGTGATTTCCTACCCACCGACCGCCCCGCACTGGTGCTCGCGCCGATGCAGGACGTGACCGATCTGCCCTTCATGCGGGTCATCGCCCGGCGTGGCGCGCCGGATTGGTTCGTGACGGAGTACTTCCGCGTCCACCCGGATTCGTGCCTGAACCGCTACATCCTGCGGTCGATCGTCGAGAATCAAACAGGCAAGCCGGTGTTCGCACAAATGATCGGCCGCGATCTGCCGAGCCTCATCCGCACCGCGAAAGAGCTGGCACGGCATCCCATCGCCGGGATCGACCTGAATCTCGGCTGCCCCGCCCCCATCGTCTGCCGCAAGGATGCGGGCGGCGGTTTGCTGCGCAGTCCGGAAACCGTCAACCGCCTGATCGGCTCGCTGCGTGAGGCGATCCCCGGAAAATTCACCGTCAAGACACGCGTCGGCTACACCGCCGCCGATGAGTTTCCCGAGCTGTTGGAGATTTTCCGCAGCCACGCCATCGACGGGCTGACCATCCACGGCCGCACCGTGGTCGAGCGCTATCAGACGCCGGTCCATCCCGAGCGTGTGAGGACGGCGGTGGAAACCATGTCATGCCCGGTCATCGCCAACGGCAACGTTGTCGATGCCGAAACCGGCCTCTCCTATCTATCAAAAACCGGCGCGGCGGGCCTGATGGTCGGACGTGGTGCGATCCGCAATCCATGGATTTTCTCGCAACTCAGGTCCGCCTTCAACTCCACGCCGGCCGCGGCTCCTAGCTACCGGGATCTGTGGGACTACGTCCGCGAGCTTTACGAGGAGATCGCCCGCGAGACGCCCAAGTTCGTTCCGAACGCGCACGTCCAACGGATGAAGAAAACACTGGCCTATATCAGCCACGGCATCGAAGGCGATTTCGAATACGACATGCGGCGGATGAAAACCCCGGAAGACTTCGAAGAAATCTGCCGCAGGCATCTCGATCATGATCTTCCCCTGCCCGCCAAACCTCCCGTCGGTTCCAAGCTGTTCTGCGGGTTCGAGTCTCTAGCAAAAATCTGACTCCTCAGGGAATCTCGATGACACCGGCCCGCAGGAATCCTGTGGGACCGCGCGGCGCGGCTCCGCCGATCGTCCCGTTGAGCCGGAAGGTGTGATAGGTCCAGCCCTCGTCCAACAGTGGAAGACCTGAGTCGCTCGCGGAAATTTCCGTTACGTTCTGATCCATGAGGGTGAGGTCATTGGAACCGGCAATGCTGTAGGTCAGCCGTTCCGCCAGGATCGTGGCGACCGCAGGCGCGCTGCCGGTGAATGTCGCGCCGCCGCGGACCGGCAGGGTGATGACCAGCGCCTGACCGCCACTGACGGTTTCCACGCCCGAGCGGACTTTTCCCGAGGGAGCGCCATCGGCCGGATTTCCGTTGAGTGCGAATTCCATGACGTTGGATTGCCCGTCGAAATCGGGGTCGGCGGCCTTGGACGCGCTTGTTCCGGTCAGGCTGGGAAAGCTGAGGATCCAGTCGTCGAAGGGATCCGCCGGGGCGACATAGAGTTTTCCGGAGCCGGTGATTTGAGCCACCGGATGCTGCGCGCCGGAGGTGAGCGATCCATACTCGCCGCCTGCTTGGGAAACGCCATCGATCTTGAAATCGCTGATGATGTCGAGCCCTGCGAAGTCCAGATGCAGGGAGGCTCCTGTTTCGGCGACATCCACGGTGCAGTCGTTCAGGAACGCTCCGGTCGTCCGCAGCGTTCCTTCCAAAACCAGGGCGGTCCCCGTGAAGGCGTTCACCGCTTCCAACGACAGGGTGCCGGCTCCCGTCTTGATCAACCCGCCCGCGGCGCTGGCGAAGTCGCCGGATTGGTTCAGGAGCGGAGCTGTCACCGTCAGATCGGCGGCCGCGTCCCCCGTGATGTCGGGCACGTTGAACGGAGTGGCCGACGAAAGATGGTTTCCCTTGCCGGCGGAGCTGATCAATGATGGCTGGCTCCCCGCCACCGTGATCCCACCCTTGAACTGATAGCCCTGATAGTTTCCGGTGTCGGAGGAGGCCTGCCCCATGGTCGCGCCATCGAGCACGACATTTCCGATGGTGTTGTAGCGGGTGCATTCGAGCAGTCCGCCGGTGACGGTGATGAGCGGGAGGAGCGAGAAGTCCGCGTTCTGGTTTCCGAACACATTGTTGATCGCAAGCCGGAGGGTGCCGCTGGATGCCACCGTGACGGACCGGCCGAAAACTTGCGAGTTCCCGAGACTGCCCGTGGTGGGAGGTCCGTAGAGAGGAGTGGCGGCGATCAAAACCCCTTCGTTCACATTCACATCTCCGGTGAAGTTGCCCAGACCGCTCAGAGTGAGGGTGCCGAAGCCGTTTTTCGCCAGCGCGACCCGTTGATCGGATGCGTTGTCGTTCAACTTGCCGAGATAGATGGTGTCGGAAAAGCTGCCGATCGTGAGGGTGGACGTGCCGACGACACTGTTGGTGATGACACCGCCACCGGAAAGCCCGCCCAGTGTCGGGCTGAAACCCATGAGATCCAGTGTTCCGGCATCCGCCGAAAAGATGTTTGCGGTATCTCCCAGAGCCCCCGCGTTTCCGAGTTCGAGACGTCCGAGCTTCATGCCCGTCCCGCCGTTGTGGCTGTTTGATTTTGATAGAACGGTGGTGCCCGTTCCCCCGGTGACGAGCTGGTAACCACCGGTGATCTCGGAGGCCACCGTCAGCGGCTCCGTGGAGTTGTTCCGCCAGAGCTGGTCGGCGCTCAGGATCACCAGGCCGGCGATGTTGATCGATTTCGCGCCGGAACCTTCATTCGCCGTTATTCCGCCCGCACCGATGGTGAGATTGTGGGTGCCGCCGATGACGACATCGCCCGAGCCTTCGTTGAAATTCACCGAAAGCACGTCCTGATCCGCGCCGAGCACTGTTGATAGATTCGCCGCACCCGCGGCGGAGAAGGCGACCGCTTCGCTGCCATCCGACGGCAGCGGGGAGGGTGTGGCGGTGATGCCGTCTTCCGCGGTTCTCCAGTTGTTGCCAGCCCAGCTCGTGCCCGCGGAGCCTTTCCAGTAATAGTTGCTGGTGAACGGCGGCGGTGGCGGCGGGTCGATGGAAATCAGCTTATCGACATAGAAAACGGCCTGAGTTCCGGTGGCTCCGCCATTTCCATAATTGAATCTGAGGATGACCTTCGCCGAGGTTCCGATGGCGAATGCGGATGCCTGGGCCGGTGTCAGCGACCAGGTGCAGGTGGCCGTCCCCCCCACCGTCAGATTGCGCGAGCCAAGACTGTTCCAGACATAGCCCTGATCCTCCACCACCATCTCCACGGTCGGAGTACCATACCATGAGTTGTAGCCGGGATCCGGATAGGTGACGTCGAGCGTCAGGGATTGGGCCCCCTCGAAAAGGGCCTGCCGCTGGCTCTCATCCAGCTGGATGCGGGTGAAGTCGTTATACCACATCGAGGACATGGGCAGGGTGACTTTCAACGACTGGGCCCCGTCGGTGGGACTGGTGGGAGACGTCTCGACGGTCGCCACCGCCGGAGTGCTGCTGAACCAGCCTTCGGTTCCGGTTTCCCAGGAGAAAACGGTGTCAGCATGGCTAACAGGACAAGCGATGCAGATCGCCGTGAAAAAAATCGACAGTTTGGGCTTCATTTGGGTTTTTGATTAGAAATTTCCGGGTGGCCGGGAAGCATCGCGCTCAGAGACGGCGGCGGATGGCACCGCAGCCCGCCAGGGATCCGGCGGCCATCAGCCATGCCGACGGTTCCGGCACGGCGGACAGCGAGATGTTGTCCAGATAGACGGTCTGGGCGGCATATGGCACTCCGGAAGGATTGCCGCCATCCCAGATGTAGTCGTATCCGGGACGGATGTACAAACGCATGTCCACCCAGCCGGAAGCGGGGATCACGCCGACCGCGCCACTGTAGTCCATGGTGAAATGCAGCACCTGATCCTTCAGCGTGGAAACATCGTGGTTCACGGAGTAGGTGATGGTGTTCGCAAGATTCTCCGCTTCGATCTCGAGGACCAGCGTCATGTTTCCGGAAGCCCAGCCGGCCGAGGGAAGAATCAGGTCGAGTTCCACCTGGGAATAACTGTTGAGGCTGGCCACGGTCATCTGCCCGCCCGTCGCCCAACCCGGAATCGCAAACTGGCCCCAATACTGCGCCACCGTGGCGACCGCCCAACTTCCGGCACCCGCCACCGGAGGGGTGCCGGCAGAAAGACTCACCAGCCCCCAGTTCTGCACCGGACCGGTACCGGAGGTGAAGTCAGCGATGACAAGCGCTCCCCGTGAGGGGGCGGTTGATGCCAACAGCGCCGCCGCTGCGGGAATAGGACATCCGATCCAACCGGGAATTCTTTTCATGTCGTGTGGGTTCTGGGGTTCCGGAATCTATCTGGCTCCCCGAAGGATGCGGATAGATTCCGGCTGACAGTGAACCCCGCCGCGCCCTTCCGTGTCTAGGACGTGGTCGGGTGAATTTCACGTCCCCCGAACGGGGGATCACATCCGGATCAACCCGCGCTGCAGCGAGACGGCAACCGCTTCCGCACGGTCATGCACGCCGAGTTTCTGGAATAGCGACTTCATGTGCGTCTTCACCGTCTCTTCGGAAATGAACATGGCGGATGCGATCTCCTTGTTCGCCCTGCCGCGCGAGACAAGGCGGAGGACGTCGAGCTCGCGGGGTGTCAGCCCCGGCCTCACCATCCGGTCGGCGAGGCGCGAGGCGATGGCCTGCGGCAGGAAACGCTGGCCCGCGTGGATCTGACGGACGGCGGCGATGATCTCCTCCTTGGTCGTGTCTTTCAACAGGTAGCCACGGGCACCGGCCTCCAGGGCGGCGAAGACGTCCTCCTCGTTGTCGTAGGTCGTTAGAACGAGGACCTTGGCGGAGGGATCCCGTTTGACGAGGACCCTGATGGTCTGGATCCCGTCGCCGTCGGGCATCCGGAGATCGACGATGAACACGTCCACCGCGTGATCGATCAGCTTTTCCAACACCTCGCGCCCGGTCCCCGCTTCGGCGACAACCTGGAAATCCGATTGGCTGTCGAGGATGCTGGCGAGGCCGGCACGGAGCGACGGATGATCGTCCGCGAGGAGAATTCTGATGGGGTTTTTCATGTGGGCAGGGTGGCGGAGACTTCGGTGCCTTCTTCAGGGATGCTATCGATGGAAAAACTTCCGCCAAGTCCGGCGACGCGTTCCTGCATGCCGGTGAGACCGAAACCTTTTCCAGCAAGTGCCGCGACGTCGAACCCGCGGCCGTTGTCACGGACGGCAAGCGTGATCCAGTCCGCGCCGAAGCGCAGACGCAGCAGCATCTCGCTCGGGGCCGCGTGGCGGACGGCGTTGGTCAGCGCCTCCTGGCCGATCCGCAGCAGCGCTGCCTCGTGCTCGGGCGGCAGCGGTCGTGGCGTGCCTTCGATTTCCTGGCGGCAGTGAATCCGGCCGTCGCGCGTTAGATCGGCGGCGAATTTCTGGAGCGCGCTCGCCAGGTCCGCCTCGCCGAGCGCGAGCGGACGCAGGTTCCACACCGTGCGGCGGGCCTCGCTCAGGCTGTCGCGCACCAGCCTGCGCGCGGTCTCGATATGCGACCGGAGCTTCGGCGCGTCGCCTTTGATTTCATGGCGGACGCATTCGAGCTGGAGGGAAATCGACGTCAGCCCCTGCGCCAGCGAGTCATGGATTTCCCGGGCGAAACGGCCGCGCTCCGCCAGCACCGCCTCGAACTCGCGGTGTGTCGCCTCCTCCTCCCGCAGCCGGCGGGACCTCGCGAATGCGAAAACTCCCAGAATCCCGGCGAACACCAACCCTGCCGCGGCAGCCACACGACCGGTGGTCCACCACGGCGGCGATTCGACTAACAAAACGTCCGCCGGCGAGCGCAGGAGCACCAGCAGCTTGTCCTCCTCCTGCATCGGAGAAAAGACATCGACCGAAGACACCCGGCCGATCCCGGAAACGCGCAGCACCGAACCCGGTTGCAATTCCGGCAGCACGCCACCGCCCTTTCCTAGCAGCCCATGAAAAATCACCCCGCCGCCACGCAGCACGAGCGTGGTGCCGTCCACGCTGACCAGCGTGTCCAACAGCTCCGCCTCCACCGAAATCAGTTCCGAATCATAGCGGGCGTGCAGCGCTGCCTTCGCTTTCAAAACCTGAGGCAGGGGAGGCTTCTCCTCGCCGGCAACGCTCACCCGCCGCGCTCTCAAAAACGGCTTCATCTCCCCCAACCGCGGCCAGCCCTCCACCTCCACCACCGTTCCCGGCGGCGCGGTGATCGGTTGCGCCGTCTGCACCCAGATGCCGCCTTCCGGAGTCCGGATGAAAAGTCCGCGCCCGGGGATGTGAAGCGTCGTATCGCCCCGCAGCGTGACGGGTTCTCCCGGTCCGGGGCCGAAGAGTTGGAACAACCGGTCGGCCCGCGTCAGCTTCGGCGGTGATTTCGAAATGAGCCCTTCGTCCAACGGCTTGATGTCTCCCAGCGAGTTCACCCTAACCAAACGCCGGGTCATCTGCCGGTTCGCGTTGAACGCGGTGGCCGCGACGCCGAGAATTTTCACATGGCTCTCGGCCAGGTCCCACGGCACGGAGTCCGGCGAGATCGGGCCTTGGAGGACCACGCTGAAATGGCACGGCCCCGCCTCGCACTCCATCGCCACCCCGTCGCCGTTCATCGTCACTTCCAGAATGCGCGCCTCCACCGACACCCACTCGCAATCCATGTCCGGCAAGGAAAGCTCCTCCCCCGTCACCACCCGCGGCGGCGGCGGCTCGCCGGGCCCGAGGATCACCAACTTCGCTCCCGACTCGGGATCACGGCGGATGACCGGAGCAAACAAGCCCTCACCCGTGGTTCCCGTGACCTCGACCCGGTCGCCGAGCTTCGGCCCGGTTCCGGAATAATCGGACGGCTGTTCGACATAGATGCCGTTCTCCCCGTCGTGCACGAAAAGCGCCGCCACCTCCAAGCGCGAGAAAATCACCGTGCCCGTCAATTTTACCGGCCGCCCCTCCTTCGCCTCCTCCACCGACAGGCTTCGGATTTCACGCACGGAAGTCAGAGCACCGGATTGCGCGGAGGCGATGGCGGGACCCCATAAAAAAGCGAGAGCCGTCATCCGTGATATTGCTCCCATGACTGACAAATGGATTTCCCCGCAGAGGTCGTCAACGCCCGATTCGGAGTATCCCGGAGTCAAAAGCACTTCGCTTGCATCTCTCCGCACGCCTGCTTAGATCTCCGCCCCGGTGCCTCGCCGGGGCAATTTTTCAACCGACCGAAAACCATGGGAAGACACTTCGAATGCCGCCGCCGGGCGAAGGAATCGCGTTGGGCCACGATGTCCAAGGTGTTTCCGAAGCTCGCCAAATCCATCACGATGGCCGCGAAAAACGGTGGCCCGGATCCGGAATCCAACGCCCCGCTGCGGGTCGCGATCAACAACGCGAAGGCGCAGAACCTCTCGAAGGAAAACATCGAGAACGCCATCAAGCGCGCCGCCGGCAAGGACGCTGCGGACATTTCCGAGATCACCTACGAGGGAAAAGGCCCGCACGGCTCGCTCTTCATCGTCGAGTGCGCGACGGACAATTCCAACCGCTCGGTTGGAAATTTGAAGATCATCTTCAACAAAAACGGCGGCCAGATGGTGAACGCGGGACAGCTTGATTTCATGTTCAACCGCAAGTCGGTGATCGAGTTTCCCGTGCCGGAAGGCCGCGATCTGGAGGAGCTGGAACTGGAACTCATCGATGCCGGGCTGGAAGAACTTTCCGTGGATGAAGGCATCGTTTCCATCATCGGTGAATACGCCGCTTTCGCGAAACTCACCCAGGCGGTCGAGGCGCTCGGCATCGTCCCGACGAAATCCAGCCTGCAACGCCTGCCGACGCAGCCGATCGAACTAACGGAAGAGCAGATGGAGGAGGTCGAGGCCATCCTCGACAAGATCGAGGACGACGACGACGTGCAGGCGGTGTTCACCAACCTCGCGTAAGTCCCAGGGCCGCGGGTTTTTTTGGGAATAATTCCCCGTCCCGGACCTCCTCAAGAGACGCATGATGAAATCCTATCTCCAGCTCAAGTTCCTGCCGCGCAATCCCGATCTCGCCCTGCTGCTGCTCCGGCTGTGGCTCGGACTTTCGATGCTCGTTCTCCACGGTTGGCCGAAGCTGCAGAAGCTCACCAGCGGCAGTCATGAGTTCGCCGATCCGTTCGGCATCGGTGCCTTGCCGAGTCTGGTGATCGCCGTCGTCACGGAAGTCGCCTGCTCCATTCTCCTCATCCTCGGACTGTTCGGCAGGATCTCGGCGCTGATGCTCGCGGGCACCATGGCCGTCGCGTGGGGCATCACGCACGGGATGAAATTGTCAGGTCCCGGCAGCGGCGAGCTGGCGTTCATCTATCTGGCAGGCTACCTCGCCATCCTGCTCGCGGGCAGCGGGAAATACAGCGTCGACAGTCAGGGCTGAGCGCCTGCCAGTTTCCGGCGGATGCGCTCGTGGTCGCGCGGCCACTGCGGCGGCCCTCCCTCTTCACGGGATGTCAGGGCATCCAGCGCCGCCTGATAGTTTCCACCCGTCTCCAGCACCAGCGCCTTGTCGCGGGCGAAATTGTTCCAATGCGCGGGGTTCGTACTGGGGTCGATCTTCATCGCCCGCAGGTAGGCTTCCAGCGCTTGGACCCGGCGCAGCCCCTCCGCCGGACTTTTCCCGATGGCCACGGCGCGGGCGTAGCGGCCCATGCAGGCGCATTCGGCCAGCGAGAAATGTCCCGTCGGCAGCTCGCGGCCGGGTGCCAGCCGCTGGAGTTCCGCGATGAATTTCCGCCGCACCTCCGGCCACACCTGCTCCTGCCGGGTGATGACCGCCTGCCAATTCCCCGCCGCCAGATCGCGGTCGTGGAGCTCCCACACGGCGCGGCCCTGCGCCGGATAGCGCTTCAGCACATCCGCCATCAACCGGTCCAGATCGTGCCAGAGAATCGAGCGCTTGGCCGAAAGCCCTGCGAAAACCGCGAGCAACGCCACTGCCGGCACCACCGGGGAAACATGCGCGAACATCCACCGCCACACCGCCGCCAGCACGACCGCCGCGCCGAGGCAGAACCACGGCATTCCCGGATAGATCCGGTATTCCGGCATGAACTCAGGAATCAGATAGAGCACCCGGAACAGGATCGTCCCCACGAAAAGCAGCAGACACGCCCCCACCACTCGCGTCTTTCCGCGCCACGCCAGGACCGCTCCCAGCCCGGCCAGCGCGAGCATTCCCGCCATCGACAGCATCGCGATCTTGTCCGGGATGTTCCAGAAATGTGACCCCGGCGGGACCAAGGTCTCCGCGATGTGGTGATCCGAACTCAGCCCCACGGGAATGACGCACCGCCACGCGAACTCCCAAAACACCCGCGCCACCGTGTAGCCATGGCCGATGAACCGCGGCTCGCTCCACAGGCTGATCGCCCGCAGCCAACGATCCAGCATGCCCGCCATCCACAGCGTGAAAAGCACGACACCTGCCGCCCCGACGATCCAGAGCCCCTTCGTCCGCAGGAATCTCCAGTGGTCCGGCGAGAAATTCGTTAGTCCGATCACGCCGCAGACCATCAGCGCGTGGAACAGCCCTGGGCCTTTGGAAATCATGGCACCCAGCACACAGAGCACGCAGCCGCCCAATTTCCACCAGCTCCCGCCGCGCAGGAAGCCCAACAACAGCCATCCGGCTGATAGGGAAAACAACGTGACCCACGCCAGGTCCTGGGCGCGCGCGTAGTTCGGGATCTCACTCGCCAAGGGGTGCACCGCGAACAACAGGGCCGCGAACCACGCGACCCCGGCAGGCCATTTTTCCCGCAGGAAATCCCGGCCGAAGCCGAACAGCACGCAGGCCGAAGCCGTGTGCAGCAGCCAGTTCACCGCATGGAACCCCACCGGCGACATTCCGAACAGGTGGTACTGGATGACATATCCCAGCCGCGTCCACGCGACCAGTTTCGAACTCAGGATGGCTCCCGTTTTGACCGCATCGCTGTTCACGATCTGCGGGAAGTCATCCATGTAGAACTGCGCGCCGAGGCACCAGAGATGGGCCGCCGCGCTTGCGACGATGATCCAGAGAAATGGCAACCATGCCCGTCTCCCGCCGCTGTCCGCCGCCGTGCCGTCCGTTTGCATCACCCTCGCAGACTAGCAAACTCCGGCCCACCGGCGGCAACTCACTTTTTCAGCGACTTCATGTCGATGACGAAGCGGTACTTCACATCGCTCTTCAGCAGGCGGTCGTAGGCTTCGTTGATGTCCTGGATGTCGATCATCTCGATCTCGGAGACGATGTTGTGCTCGCTGCAGAAATCGAGCATCTCCTGCGTCTCGGCGATGCCGCCGATGAGCGAGCCGGTGAGGATCTTGCGGCCGAAGATGAGGCCGAAGGAGGAAACCGGCAGCGGCTTCTCGGGAGCGCCGACGAGCGTGAGCGTGCCGTCGCGCTTGAGGAGATTCAGATAGATGTTGATGTCGTGCTCGGCGGAGACGGCGTCGATGATGAAGTCGAAGGTGCCGGCGTGGGCGTTCATTTCATCGAGGTTTTTCGAGATGATCACTTCGTCCGCGCCGAGGCGTTTCGCGTCCTCGGTCTTGCCGGGTGAGGTGGTGAAGAGGACGACCTTCGCTCCGAAGGCGTGGGCGAATTTCAACGCCATGTGACCGAGGCCGCCGAGTCCGACGACGCCGACCTTGTCACCCGGCTTGATGCCCCAGCGCTTGATGGGGGAGTAGGTGGTGATCCCGGCGCAGAGCAGCGGCGCGGTGGCGGCGAGATCGAGATTTCCCGGAACTTTCAGGGTGAAGGATTCGTCCACCACGATGCTGTCGGAGTAGCCGCCGTAGGTGACGCCGTGGGTGTGCTTGTCCGGGCTGTTATAGGTGAAGGTCGCGCCGTTCTGGCAGAATTGTTCGAGGTCTTCCTTGCACGCCGGGCAATCGTGGCAGGAATCCACCATGCAGCCAACGGCGGCGAGGTCGCCGACCTTGAACTTCGTCACGCCGGAGCCGACCTGGGTCACTCGGCCGACGATTTCATGGCCGGGGATGCACGGGTAGGTGCAGCCGCCCCATTCGTTGCGCACGGTGTGGAGGTCGGAGTGGCAAACGCCACAAAACAGGATTTCGATGGCGACATCCGTGGCCTTGGGGTCGCGGCGTTCGAAGTTGAGAGGAGCGAGACGGGAGATGGGCGAGGTGCCGGCGTATCCAAGGGCTGGTGTCATGGTCGCAGAAGGTAGCGGGGGTTTTCAGGAAATCGAATGGAAATCCGGGATGCGTTCATGATCTCCGGAGGTGATGGGAGAAGAATCCCTCCGGGATGAAGAGAAGCGGGATATGTAAGCCGGATGCAGAAAGGCAAACCCGACACACAGACCGACGCACCCGGGATGCGGACAGACGAACCCGGGATGCGGACAGACGAACCCGGGATGCGGACAGACGAACCCGGGACGCGGACAGACGAACCCGGGATGCGG
>JAZKCQ010000065.1:51144-52990 GCA_040388015.1 Verrucomicrobiota bacterium
GCGGACAGACGAACCCGGGATGCGGACAGACGAACCCGGGACGCGGACAGACGCATCCGGAACGCGGACAGCCCGAAGTGGGAGATTATTTCAAACGTCAGAGTCCTGAAAAGGGTTTTTCGGAGACGAAGGCGCGGTAGCGCTTGATGCGGCCGCCTTCGCCGCCTTTTCCGGGGCGCGGGAGGTAACGGAAGCCGGTGACTGTCTGGGTGCTACCGAGATCGAGGACGACCTGGTGAGGGTGGGCGGGGCTTTTTTCCTTCCAGGCGGTGTGCCAGAAGGTGGTGGGCTGGTTGTCGATGATGTTGGTGGCGGCTCCGTCGTCGGCGGAGAGCTCCTCGCTGTCGGCATAGACGACGTGGACGTCCTCGCGGGGGATTTCCTTGCCGTCCTTGTCGGTGACGAGGAGTTCGGTGATGGCGGCGAAGTTTTTGCCGTCGTGGGAGTCGAGCGATTCGAGGGCGAAGTAGCGGCCGGTGACGGGGGTGGCGAATTTCACGTCCTGCCAGGTGGTGCCTTCCGGGAATTCGCCGGTGTGGGCGGGGGTGAGGTCGGCGGTTTTCAGATCCTGACCGGGCTTGCGGGAGAGGCGGGCGGTCTCGACATTGAGCTGCCAGACGGGGCCGGTGACGCCGCTGAGGGTGAGCGGGGTGTCGGAAAAATCGGTCTCGACGATGGCGATTTCATTTTCGCCCTCCTTCAGCCAGCAGCCGGGGAGGAAGAGGCCTTGCTGGGCGCCGACCTGCCAGTAACGGCCGAGGTTGTGACCGTTGACCCAGACCATGCCTTTGCCGAATTTCGACATATCGAGCCAGGTGTCACCGGTTTTTCCGACGGTGAAATTTCCGCGGTAGATGACGGGCTCGGCGAGTTTCCCGAGGGTGGCGGGGTCGCCGGAGATGGATTTCTGCGAGTCGAGCCAAGCGGTGTCGAGCGGGACGGAGTAGTGGCTCCAGCCGCTGAGGGTCTGGTCGCCGAGCTTGACGGGACCGACGAGGCCCTTGCGTTCGCCGACCATTTCCTTGGAGAAATTGATGCGGCCCATGTTCTCGACGAGGAGGCCGAGGGTGTGCTCGCCTGCGGGGATCTCGACCTCGGCGGAGAAGCGCTTGACACGGCGGTCCATGGGGACGCTCTGGCGTTTTCCATCGACGAAGATGATGGCGCGGTCACGGACGACGGGTGCGGAAAGGGTGCCGCGGAAGGGGCCTTTCACCTTGGTGGTGTAGAGGACGTGGCCAAAATTCTGGCCGAGCGCTTCCATGGTCTCGGGCTGGTCCTTGACGACGGGCTTGGGCATTTCCTCGAAGAGTCGGGCGGCGGCGGTGAGCTTGATTTCCGGGATGGAAATGATGGGCAGCGGCTCGGGCAGCGGGCCGAAGGTGGCGGTGGGGACGCGTTTCCGGATGACTTCCTTGAAGGCGTGGAACTTGTCGGTCGGGCGGCCGGCCTCGTCGAGGACGGCGGAGTAGTCGTAGGAGGTGGTGTCGGGTTCGTAGCGGCCGCCGTTCCAGTTGGCTCCGGCGTAGAAGCCCCAGTTGGTGCCGCCGTGGAACATGTAGATATTGGCGGAAATGCCTTCGGAGAGGGTCCAGTCGAACTCGGCGGCCTTGGCGGCGGCGCCGGTGCTCGCGTGGGGCGCGCCCCAGTGGTCGAACCAGCCGACCCAGAACTCGCCGATCATGCGTGCCTGGCCGGGGCGGAGCTCTTCGTATTTCTTGAAGGCGTCACGGGCGTCGCCGCCGAAGTTCACGGTGGCGGTGATGCCGGGGAGGGTGCCGTTTTTCAAGGCAGGCGGCGGATCGGCGGTGAAGAGGGTGCCGGTGTAGCCGCCCTTGCGGATGGC
>JAZKCQ010000066.1:0-3338 GCA_040388015.1 Verrucomicrobiota bacterium
CCGATTGAGTTTCCCTTAGGGTTTTGGGTTTTTCCCGGGGATTATCGATCGGGCCGCTTCTTTTTTGAAATTGTAACGCGGAATTCGCTCCGCGCGACCGATGCCGGAACAAAAAAAGCGCCCGCAGTCCTGACTGCGGGCGCTTTTTTTTGATGGATATTATTCGGATCAGGCCTGTTCAACCACGGCCTTCGCTTCAGCGGCGAGTTTCGGATCCTTGTAGGTGGACTGGACGTAAACCTCGCGCAGCAGCTTGTGCTCGATGGTGCACGGGCTTTGGGCCATGAGGTCGGCTCCCTTGTTGTTTTTCGGGAAGGCGATCACCTCGCGGATGCTGTCCTCACCGGCGACGAGCATCGCGATGCGGTCGAGACCAAGGGCGAGACCACCGTGCGGTGGCGCTCCGAATCGGAAAGCGTCGAGAATGTGGCCGAACTTGATCTGCTGTTCTTCAGGGCCGACTCCCAGCACGCTGAACATCTTTGCCTGAAGCTCCTTTTCGTGAATCCGGATCGAGCCACCGCCGAGTTCGTAGCCGTTGAGGACGACGTCGTAGGCAACGGCTCTGACGTTCGCGTAGTCGCCGGCGTCGAGTTTCTCGATATCTTCGGGATGAGGACGCGTGAACGGGTGGTGGACGGCGGCCCAGTGGCCGGATTCCTCATCGTGGGCGAGCAGCGGGAAATCGACCACCCAGAGGAAGTTGAATTTCGTCGGGTCGTTGTTGAGCTCCATCATGACGGCGCATTCGGTGCGGACTCGGCCGAGGATGGTGCTGACGCTTTCGCGCGAACCGGCGGCGAAGAAGACGATGTCGCCATCTGCCAGGTCGAGCTTCGCGACGACTGCCTCCTTTTCGGAATCGGTGAAGATTTTCCAGAGCGGGCTCTTGTATTCGCCGTTTTCGAGTTTGATGAATGCAAGGTTCTTCACGGGAAGGCCGGCCTGCACGGCGATCTCGTTGAGGCGGTTCATCTGGCCGGTGGTGATGCCGGCGAAGCCTTTCGCATTGATCGCTCTAACCACGCCCCCGCTGTCCAGCGTGCCGCGGAAGATCTTGAACTCGGTGGCCGCGAAGACGTCGCCGAGGTCGGTGATTTTCATGTCGAAACGGGTGTCCGGCTTGTCGGAACCGTAGATGTCCTCGGCGTCGCGATAGGTCATGCGCGGGAACGGGCTCGGCACGTCGATGCCGAGGCCGGACTTGAACATCGAAGCCAACAAGCCTTCTACCAGCTTGATGATGTCTTCCTGCGTGACGAAGCTCGCCTCGATGTCGATCTGCGTGAACTCCGGCTGACGGTCGGCACGAAGGTCCTCGTCGCGGAAGCAACGGGCGATTTGGAAATATTTCTCCAATCCCGCGACCATCAGGAGCTGCTTGTATTGCTGCGGGGCTTGCGGCAGAGCGTAGAATCGGCCTGGGTTGAGGCGTGATGGCACGAGGAAATCGCGGGCTCCTTCCGGTGTCGGGTTCGACAGGATCGGCGTTTCGATTTCGAAAAATCCGGACTCGTCCAGATAGCGGCGGGCGGCGGAAGTGATCACGCTGCGCTGGCGGATGTTCTTGCTCATGCGCGCACGGCGCAGGTCGAGGTAGCGGTATTTCATCCGCAGGTCTTCGTTGGAGAGCTCCTTGTCGAGCTGGAAGGGAAGCACGTCCGCCTTGTTGACGATCTCAAGCTTGGTCGCGACGATTTCGATGCGGCCGGTTTCCAGCTTGTCGTTGGTGGTGTCCACCTCGTCGGTTTTCAAACGGGCCTCGACGGTGCCGGTGATCTGCACCACATCCTCGACGCGGAGCTTGTGGGAGAGATCGGTCGCTTCCTGCGAGACCTCGCCACGGAACACGCACTGGGTCACGCCCTCGCGGTCACGCAGGTCGATGAAGATCACGCCGCCCTGGTCACGTGCGGAATTGACCCAACCGATGAGCTGGACGGTTTGGCCGATGTGGGATTCGCGGAGTTCGTTGCAATGATGAGTGCGCATGGAGAAAGTTCTAAATGTTAAATCTTAAGTTCTAAACGAACGGCTTCAGGCCAACAGCGGGCCGTCCGGTTGAAGCAGGCGGTCGGTCAGCCAGTCGATCGCGGTGGAGGCGTAGCCGGATTCCTCGGTGCGGCTGGCGAGGACCTTGAGCTTGAGCTCGGGGTATTCGGCGCCGACGACGAGGGCGAAGCGGGCGCCGCATTTCTCGGCGCTCTGGAACTGCTTGCCGACCTTGGTATTTCCCAACGGCAGGTCCGCGGAAATGCCGGCGCGGCGCAGGCTGGTGACAAGCTGGAGGGATTCCGCGCGCTTCGTTTCATCCGCGACGACGACGTAGATGTCGCAGGCGGCGGCGTTGCGCTGGAGCCAGACTTCCATCTGCATCGCGGTGTGGGTGGTTTCCTCGATGAGGTTGCGGATGACGTAGTCGCCCATCGCGAAGCCGGTGGCGGGCATGTCGGTCGCTCCATCGGAAATGGTGGAAATGAGAGTGTCGTAACGGCCGCCGCCGGCGACGGCGCGCATCGACTTCTTGGAATCAAAGACCTCGAACACGACACCGGTGTAATAAGCGAGACCGCGGACGATGGAGAGATCCAGTTCCACGAAATCGGCGAAGCCACGAGCGGAAAGATCCTCACGAATCGCAAGATACGCTTCCGACGCATTCGCCGGATCGGAGATGAACGCCCGGACACCTTCCGGAGTTAGAGAAAACGCGGCAAGCTTCTGCTCCAGCACTTCAGGTTTCTCACGCTCGATCTTGTCGATGATGCCGAGGAAATCCGGGATGCGTTCTTCGGGGATGCCGTTGGCCTCCGCAAAATCGATCCACGCCTTGCGGTCGGAAACGCGGACGACGAAATCCCCCGCGACAAATCCGAACGCGAGCATCGTCTCGATCGCCAGCGCCATCAACTCGGCATCCGCGGCCGGGCCTCCTTCGCCGAGGATGTCCACGTTGAACTGATGGAACTCGCGCCCCCTGCCCTTCTGCGGCTTTTCATAGCGGAAGCATTGCCCGATCTCGAACCACTTGAGCGGTTTCGGGAAATCCCGCTGGTGCTGCGCGACGATCCGCGCCAGCGACGCGGTCACCTCCGGACGCAGCGTCACATCGCGGCCGCCCTGGTCCTCGAAGCGGAAGAGCTGCGAGGAAAGCTCGCCGCCGGATTTTTTCAGATAGAGCCCGGTGTCCTCCAGGATCGGGGTTTCGTATTCGACATACCCGCAGCGGCGGGCCACGCCACGCCAGGTCTCGAACAAATAATTGCGGACCGCACATTCACGTGGAGTGAAATCGCGGAATCCTGGAAGTGCTTGGAAAGTAGGTCCTGCCATGGGCG
>JAZKCQ010000067.1:0-14408 GCA_040388015.1 Verrucomicrobiota bacterium
CGAATCCACTCTCTTAACTAAACCACAACCGGTCCAAAAATCCGTTGCATCTCAAAAAGACGGGACAAGAGTGTCCCGACTCCTTTTTGAGGGACAAGAGTGTCCCGGCTCCGTTAGCATACACGATCATGAGCGATTTCCTCGACCCAGCCCGGAAGATCCACCAACACGGGACCAAGCTGCCACACTGGCAGCAGATGGATGCGATGCAGTTCGTCACCTTCCGGCTGGCCGACGCGATGCCTGCGACGAAGCTGAGAATCTGGAAGGATGAACATGAAACCTGGAAAACCCTTCACCCGAAGCCGTGGAGCGCGGCGGAAGAGACGGAGCATCTGGAACGCTTCGTGTGGAAGCTGGAGAACTGGCTGGATGAGGGAGCGGGCAGCTGCCTCTTCGCCGAGCCCGCCCTGCGCGGGCTGTTGGAAGAAACGCTGATGCACGACGAAGGCACGCGGGTGGATCATCAGGCATGGGTGCTCATGCCGAATCATGTGCATCTGCTGTTCACCGCGCGCCATCCGCTGGAGCTGCTGATGAAAAGCTGGAAAGGAATCACCGCGAGGAAGATCGGCCTCGGAAGCATCTGGCAGGAAGGCTACCGGGATACCATGATCCGCGATGGGGAGCATTTCGCGAACGCGGTGAGATACATCCGGAGGAACCCGGCGAGATTGCGGCCGGGGACGTTCACCCTGTGGGAAAGTGACCGGGCGCGCGCGGTGAAGTGAGGAGTGGGGACACTTCTGTCCCCTTCTTGAACGGAGCCGGGACACTCTTGTCCATTTCTTGAACGGAGCCGGGACACTCTTGTCCCTCTTGGGCGCACGTCCGGTGAAGAAGACGGGACAGGAGTGTCCCGACTCCTTTGTGAGGGACAGGAGTGTCCCTACTCCGTGATTTCCAATCTGAGGTCTTCGGAGTTGGCGCGGAGCTCGGGGGCGTACATGGCTTCCGCCGTGGCGGGGAGGGCCTTGTAGAGGCCGGGGGCCTCGGCGCGGAGCTGATAGCGGACGGTGTTGGTCCCGCGTGGCAGGGCGCGGATGAAGAAGTCCACGGTCCGGTCGCGCGGCTCCATGTAGGCGCTGAATCCCCCGCCCTGCCCGCCGACGTAGCCGCTGAGGGCGTCGAGCGATTCGAACCCGGCGGCCTTGGCATCGGAGAATAACAGATACTCGTAATCGTTCTTGCTCTCCAGCACGAGCTCCACCTCGATGCGGTCGCCGGAAGCGAGCTTGTCGCCATCCTTGAGCGGCTCGCGGCGGAAGCGCTCTTCCTTCTGCTTCACGACGAGGCCGGTGGCGTCCGGCACTTCGCTTTCCTTTTCCAGGGCGATGAGCTTGGAAACATTCCGCGTGACCTTCACCTCCAGCCCGGCGGCGCGGAGCTTGTCCTCCAGCGTGAAGACTTCCAGGTAGGCATTCGCATAGAGCGTGCCCCTGCCGGTGCGGCGGAGTTCGATCCCGTGCTTGCCGGTGGTCACGGCGTCGCCCGTGAGGACGATGGAGCCGTCAAAGGTGAAGAGGTTTTCCCGGCTGATGGAAACCTTGCGCAGCGATTTCCCATCCATCAGCACGTCCACCTCCATCTCCGGCGCGTCCTCGCCGCTGGCCTTGAAGTAGTCCGCGATGGCCTCGATGGCGTAGGCGGTGTCGCGGGTGGATTCCCAGTAGGTCGCGTGCTTGCGGTTGTTCACCAGATACTTCACCAGCCCGCGGGTGTCGGCGTCCTGCGGCTTCACGGCGGCGAGGAGCTTGAGATACCAGGCGTGCGCCTCGATGCCGCTGCCATACCAGTTCCACCAGTAGCTGTTATTCCCGAGTTCCAGATAAGTGGTCTGATTCTCCGGATCGCGCTTGAGGAACTGGGAGATCATCTTCATGACCTCGTCACGGCGCGCTTCGTCGCCCCTGCGGTGGTGCTCCAGACCCAGCAAGCACTGCGCGTAAACCGGCAGGCTCACCCGGTCGCGGTGGAGGAAGGCGAGCATGGGCTCGGAATCCCGTCTCGCCTCGCCGAGGACGAGCCGGACGAAGGCGTCGAGCGCGTCCGCCTTCGACTTCTCGCGTTTGCGGTCGTCCGGGACTTTCTTCCCCTCCTCCCGCAGCGCCTGGCGCTCCACGTAGAGCTGGAGTGCGGCGGCCTCCTTGCGCTCATGCGCCATCAGCCAGCCGATGCCGGAGCTGAGCATCTTCTCAGGAACTTCCGCGCCATTCACCTTCGCGACGGTCAAACCATGGACGACCACCGCGGTGGTGTGCGGATAGGAAACCTCACCATAACCGGAAAACCAGCCCCAGCCGCCGTCCGAGTTCTGCATGGACATGAGATTCTCAACGCCCTTCGCCACCATCTTCTCCAACTCGGCCTCATCGAAGACCGGATTGTTCCGCCACTGTTTCCACTGCGCCGCGCGGTCGGCGGCGTTTCCGAGTTCCTGCGGGTTCAGGTTGTTCCGCTTCGCCTTCACCTCCGCGAGATCGATGTTCAGATTCTTCAGCATCTTCCGCGCGATCACGGCGGGGACGAAGCGGTTCAGCGTCTGCTCGGTGCAGCCGTGCGGATAGTCCGCCAGATAGGGAATGGCGTCCACCACGGCACCGGCGATGGTGGGGGAAAAACGAACCGTTAGTTTCGACTGGTCCGGCCGCCGCTGCTCCGGCACCACCACGGAAATCTCCGCCGAATCCGCCCCCGGCTCCACGCTGCGGCTCCATGCGTCCTGGCGCAGCATGCCGTGAACCAGCACCGGCAGCGTGCGCTCGACGGCGTCGCCATCGTCCCCGGCATCCGCGCGCATGCGGAACTTCGCCTCGCCCTCCTTGAGCGCCCTCACCCGCCAATCGACACGGGCTTCCGACTTCGCGGCGATTTCCACCGTCCGCGGCGCGCCGTCGACGGCTCCCAGAGTTCCTCCGTCCAGCTCCAGCGACACCTTCACCGTCTTCGCGGAGTCATGGTCGTTCTGGACCACGGCGCTGAAGACCGCCTCGTCGCGCTCCACCAGGAAACGCGGAGCCTGGAGCCGCACCATCAATTCCTTGGAAGTGATGATTTCCGCGCTGCCCTCGCCGACCTGGGTTCCCTTGCCCAAGACCCACACTCGCGCCTTCCACGTCGTGAGATTGTCCGGGAACTCCAGCGGGATCTCCGCGCGGCCTTGCGCATCCGTCTGGATCGCGCCGGACCATTTCAAGAGATCCGCGAAATCCTTGCGCACGGTGATGGGGGTGGCAGCGGGACCGCCGCCGGCAGACTCGCTCTCCGCGGGTGCCGCCGACTTCGCAGCCATGGCCATGGCCATGGGGACGGCGTCGGCGAACGCATCCGCCGGCGCTTCTTCCAAGCGCATGTTGCGGGAGCGTGCGCCGCCGCCCATTCCACGGCCCAGGACCATTCCCTGATCTGCGAATCTCCCGAGCGGCAGCATCTTGTCCTTCCCGGGCTTCACCAGATTTCCGAGGGAAAACGGCAGGGAACTCCCGAGCACCGCCGGATAGTATTGATTCTTCCAATTCCAGAAAGTCTCGTGAATCGGTGCGACGTTAGACCCGCCGGTGATCGCTTCGAGCGACTTGTCATAAACGGTGAGCACCGCGGTGCCGGTGACCGGCCTGCCCTCCGCATCGCGCAGGGTGACCTGCAGGGCGGAGGTCTCGCGGGGTTTCACCCGATCCTTCGCCGGAGCGAGCGTGACCTCGACGAGCTTGCTGACGGGTGGCAGCAGGATCTGCCTGACGGCGGTGTGGATCCGCGCGCCATGCACGGTGATGCCTTCCACAAACATGTTCGGCATGTCCCGCAGATCGAGCGGCACCTCGACTTCGAGGCTCTTGCCATCGAGCTGGATCCGGCGCGCCTCACGGCCGGAGGAACCGGCGATGTGGAGGAAAAGCCAGACGTGGGCGTCCGCCTTGTCGCTGTTCACGCGGAGCCTGAGCGTCTCGCCGGGAGCGTGGGCAGGCTTGTCCGCGATGAGTTCGAGCGGGCCGAAATGCCAGTCCTTCGGTTCGGCGCGGCCGGGGGCGTGGACGTTGAGAATGGTCGCGCCTTCCGAGGCTTCCCCGCCCTCGAAGGAGAGGCTGGCAGCGACGCGGTATTGCCCCGTGGCGGGGGCGGCGAACTTTTGTTTTACCTCGCCCCGGGCGTCGGTGGTGATCTCGAAGAACTGAATCTCCTTTTCGACGATGCGGCCATCATCAACGCTGGCGAGCGAATAAAGGGTCAACCTGCCCTTGGCTCCGACCACCGGTTTCCCGGCCAGCGTCGCACTGGAAACGGAGGCTTCCACCGCCTCGCCCGCACGGGTGAAGCCGCGGTCCGTCCACACCACGACCTCGAAGGGCTTCCTAGCAGCAATGACCGATCCGGTCCCGCGCTCCTCGCGGCGTGAGGCATCCACCACGCGGGCCTCGATGCTGTATCGCGCGTCCAGATCGCCGTGGATTTCCCTGGCGGGAGCGGTGTCCACCTCGACCTTCGCCGTGCCGTCCGGACCGATGTCCAACCTGCGCTTCATCACCAGTTCGTCCGGCGTCCAGCGGTCCCCCTGCCACCACGGCGGATTCGGCGGGAAGCAGCCCCAGCGGTCCCACGTGGGGTGCCATGACGCGTCGCCGCAGTTCCACCACGCGCCGGGACCGTAGAGCCAGTCCCAACGGCCGACGGGGAACCAGCGCTCGCTGATAGAGGATCGTTTCACGATGATCTCCACCTCCGCATTCCGCACCGGAGCGCCGTGGAAATAGTTCGCACGGGCGGTGGCGGTGAATTTCGCTCCCAGCTTCACGGGAGCGTCAGGAGCCTCCACCTTCACCTCGTATTCCGGCTTGCGGTACTCCTCCACGCCAAGGGTCACGGATGCGGAAATCTTCGTGCCGATGGAGAAGGTGGCGCTCCACGTGCCGAGCACCGCGTCCTTCGGGATGACGACGGAACTCTCCACGGAGCCGAGCGAGTCGGTCCGCAGGTTTTCCAGCTTCATCGCCTCCTCGCCGCGGCCGTTGGTGATGACGAGGGTGCCGGTCTGGTCCGCCCAGCGCGACTCATCCGGCTGCGCGTAGCCGACATTGCGCAGATAGAACTTCAGGTGCGCGGTATCGCCCGGCTTGTAGAGCGGGCGGTCCGAGATGCCGTAGGAGAGATCCCGGTTTCCGTTCTCCAGCTGAGGGGTCTCCACATGATAGGGATGGAATCCGTAAAAGGCGGTGGCGCGGCTTTCCTTGCGGGCGATGGCGAGCCACTGATAGTCACCGTCCCACGCACCGGGGGCGGGAATGGTTTTCCCGTCGTCATCGGTGGTTTGATTGAAGACCTTGGTCCTGATCTCCAGGCGGCGGTCCTCGGGATTCCCCCGCTCCTGATAGACCGTCTGATAGCCGAAGAACTCGACGTCCGTGCCCGCGACCGGAGCACCGCTGGCGGCGTCCGCGACCCACCACTGCTTTTTCCCGCCGACGTCGTTTTCCACCAGCACGGAATCGATGCTCCAGACCAGCGTGTGGAACTCCGACTTGCCCATGCGGCCGGTGATCCACCACGCGCCGGCCCGGTCGAGCGGCACCTCCACTTCGGTGCGGGTGTCGCGGTGCTTCTCCGCCGGTGTCAGTTTCAACTCCCACTCGGCGGCGGGCCGGCCGATGTATTTCGTGCCGCCCTTGTCCAGCAGCCTGTGGGAAACGGACTCCAGGTGGACGCGCTCCCAGTCCAGCTCGCGCGGGTTGCCCTTCAGGTAGCTGATGGAGTCGCGCAGCAAGGCCTCGACATCCACCGGCGAGGCGGTGAGCCGGACGGCGGTGGCATTCCGGAAAACGAGCGGGACCCTGGGTCTCACGCCGGCGGGCACGGTCTCCGCCGTGTCGAAGCGGCCCCACTCCCCGACGATCTGCTGGAGCTGCGCCTTGCGGTGGCCGTTGTTTCCCGCCCCATGCAGGGAGATGGTGCGCTCCAGGACCTCGCGTGCCTTGTCGCGTTGGTGGCGGTTCAGGAAGATCTGCACCAGCGCATCACCGGCATTTCCGCCCTGGGTCTTGTCCTCCAAGATGGATCGATAGAGAGCGATGAAATGCTGGTCCGCAGGCAGCTTGAAGCGGCGGACGCCGTCGGAGGTTTTTGCGAGGCACTCGTCCTCGGCGAGCGTGTCCATTTCGAGAATCCCCTTCGCGCTGTCCGGATCCTGCCGCTGCCGCCAGCCGTAGGAAGAGAGGGTCTCGGTGCCGAACTGGGACTGGGAAAGCACGGCGCGATCCCGGATGGTGGCGGGTTCCGTATGCGGATCCTCGATGAGCTTCGCCAGCCGCACCTGCTCGGCCAGTGCGAAGCGCCAGCGCCCGCCGTCATTCACCGCCGCCTCCCAGGAAGCAGGCACCTGATAGAGCACGGGGCCGTCGCCCTGCCACGGAGCGCCCTCGGTGCCGCCGGACGGTCCCGGTTCGCCCCACCCGGGCAGCGTGTCCAGCGGAGTGAGGGTCTGGAGCTTCCACGCCTCGGACTGCCGCAGCATGGCCGACATGGTCAGCCAGACGCGGATTTTTTCGCCGTCGGCCTCCGCCTTTCCGGTGGCCTGGGACACGAGCTGCAAGGCGCGCACGCGGTCGCGGTAGGCCGTGGTGACGGACTGGCCGACCGCGGGTTCCGGTTCCGCGCCCGGTGACGGCCGCCCGCGGGAATTCCGATAGCCGCCCGGGCCGCGCTCGAACTCGCCCGCGATGATGGAGCCGGAATGCGGCGCGCCGAGATACGCCCCCGCCGCTGATGTGAGGATGGCGGTGTTCGCCGGATGGGCGGCGACGGTGCGCTCCACCAGCGTGTCGAATTCCTTCCACGCGTTCAGGTTTCCCAGCGCCTCGACCGCTTTTCCCAAGTCATTGCCGGAATTTTTGTCCGAGATGGGGCACAGCTTTTCCTCGTAGAAATTCACGGCATCCCGCCACAGGCCGCGCTCGCTGAGCTTGTCGCGTTCCGCCCGAAGGGACTCGGGAGACTGGGCCATGAGATCGAGGGTGGCGGCCACCCACAGGAGAAAAATCCGGGACAAGGTTTTCATCACGCTGACTATGACACGCGAAACGGAAATTCCTTGGAAGAAATATCCGACAGAGGCGGCGGATGCGGGCCGGCCGCTCGCGCTCAATGCCCGGCGCTCAGCTCGCGGGCACCGCGCAGCAGCGATTTCATCCACCCCTTCACCGCGGCGAATCCCCGGACGACGGCGTGTTCGCGAACTCCGTGAAGCTTCAGGTGCTCCACCATGCTCTCCTCATGGCCGCGGTAACGGGGGAGGAAAAGCAGCAGCTTCTGCTCCTCCGGCTCGCCCGCCCGATGCACCATGGAGGGGGAAAAAAGGCCTTTTTCCAAATGGCTGCGGCCGTCCGGAAGCGGAATCGTGCGCTCGTCGAGCACGCACCAGCGGCGGTAGCGGAAGGCCTTCGTCCCGTTCTCCAGCAGGATCACCCGCCCGCCGGTCCTCGGTGGCAGGCCGGCGACACGACCGAGCGTGAACGCGTGCGGCTGCTCCGGGGTGGCGCGTCTCCGGCCGCGCCATGGCAGGAGGATGTCCGAGGCATAACGCGCGCCGAAAATCGCGAGGCGCATCGCAGCCGGTGCCAGCCATGCCGCCACGGCGATGATCACGAGGCAGAGCGCCGCCGCCAGCCACGGGGCGATCAGATAGACCACTCCGACCAGGGCCAGCAGCGCGGTGCGCGCCAGTTTCAACAAGGCGTCGAGCGTGGAAAACGGGGAAAGGATGATGAGCACGTTGATGGCATGGCTGCACACCCAGACCAGCAGGAAGGCGACAACGGCGGCCGGGACCATGAACCAGGTCGCGTCGACCATGGTGAAGCCGAGACCGGCGATGGAGGCGGTGGGCACGGCGATCGCGCGTTCGGCATCCAGCTGTTTGGCCATTTCCTGCGCGACCAGCGGCACGAAGGCTCCGCTCGCGACGAGCGCACTCGCCTTGTTTTCGAACAGCTCCACCATGTCGAACGGCTTCTTGAGCAGTCCCGGCACGGCGGTCCCGAGCGAGTCCTTGAGAAAACACAGCGTGAGCAGGGCGAATCCGGTGCCCCAGGCCCACGGTTGGGCATACCATGGCAGGCCCGCCCGGGCGGCTTCCGGGGTTTTCCAGTAGCGCCACGCGCCGACCGAACTCACGCCCAGCAGCGGGGATATCGCCACGCCGGTGATCTCGGTGATCCCCTGGCTCATCGCGATGCCGGGCAGGTATTCCACCTTCGACGCCGGGGCGGGCGACGGAGCGGCGGATTCCGCCTGCGCGTTCACGCCGGAAACGCAGAGCAGCAGGCAGAGGATTCCACGGATGAACGTCATGGCGGATCTCATAACATCAGAGTGAAGGCCTGTCCATCATCCGTGAGCACCGGGGAGATCGCCCCTTGACCGTTCCGCATCGCCGCCCACGTTGCGCCATGTCACGCACCATTCTTCTCATCGGCGGGAACTCGGGCATCGGACTGGCCACGGCGAAGCATCTGCTGGCGGAGGGCCACTCGCTGGTGGCCGCCGCCCGCAGTGCCGGACCACTGCAGGAAATCGGCGTGGCGGTGCAGCCCTTCGATGCCTTCAACCCCGGCTCGCTGGTCCTGCCACCGGTGCTGGATGGCTTCATCTACTTTCCCGGCAGCATCACGCTGAAGCCGTTCCACCGGCTGACGGGCGAGGATTTCCTGAATGACTATCGGGTCAATTGCCTCGGCGCCGTCTCCGCGCTGCAGGCCGCGCTGCCGGCATTGAAAGCCTCGCCAGCCGCTTCGGTGGTGTTGTTTTCCACCGTCGCCGTCGCCCAGGGCATGCCGTTCCATGCCTCGGTGGCCGCCGCGAAGGGAGCGGTCGAAGGGCTGGTGCTCTCGCTCGCCGCCGAACTCGCACCGAAGATCCGCGTCAATGCCATCGCCCCCTCGCTCACCGACACGCCGCTCGCGGGGAACCTCCTGAACACCGAAGCGAAGAAGGAAGCCTCCGCCAGACGCCACCCGCTCCAACAGATCGGAGATCCCGCCGACGTCGCCCGGCTCGCCGCCTTTCTCCTGTCCGATGCTTCGAAGTTCCTCACCGGCCAGATCCTCCGGCCCGACGGCGGACTTTCCTCGGTGCGGACTTTCCAAGCGTGAGATGAGACGGCTGGTTCAGGCGGGCTGTTTTTGAAACGCCCGCCAGGCCAGTCCTGCCGCCGCGAGCGCGAGAAGGCCCGCTCCGTAAAATGGCAGACCCGGCAGGTGCACGGTCCGATCCGGAGCGATGGCCCAGGAAAACAGGAAGGTCCACAGCAGCGGGGCGATGATGCCGGCGACGCTGGTGATGCTGTTCAAGGCTCCCTGCACCGCTCCCTGCTCGTCGGCGGGAACGGATTGGGAGATGATGGACTGGGTGGCGGGCGAGCCGATGCCGGCCATGGATCCGATGAGGATGATGAAGTAGATCATCCAGCCTCGGGTGGCCGCGCCGTAGCAGGCCATCGCCACGGCCATGGCTAACAAGCCGACGTAAACGCCGCGCCGCTCGCCGATGATTTTCAGGATGCGCCCGGCGAGCCCCGCCTGGACGATGGCGGCCATCACGCCGACGAGCGCCAGCGAGAGCCCGACCTCCTTGCTGTTCCAGCCGTAACGGTTGCCCGTGTAGAGGACCCACAGGCACGGATAGATATTGCCGGAGATCATGCTGAGGAAATGGCTGCCCGTCAGCCCCATGACCAGGGGCCAGCGGCTCAAGGCGGTGATGGCTTTGATCGGATGGGCGCTGGCCCAGGTGAACGGACGGCGGTTTTCCGGAGCGAGGGACTCCGGCAGGACGAACGCACCATACAGCCAATTCAGAAAGGTGATGCCCGCCGCAACGAGGAACGGCATGCGCAGCCCATACTGCCCCAACCATCCGCCGATCGCCGGGCCCGCGATGAAGCCGAGCCCGAAGGCCGCGCCGATCATGCCGAAGCCGGCCGCGCGCTTCTCCGGCGGTGTGACATCGGCGATGTAGGCGCTGGCGGCGGAGAAATTCGCCGCGGTGATGCCGGAGACGATGCGTGCCAGATAGAGCCAGCCGATGGTCGGCGCCCAGGCGAGCACGAGGTAGTCGATGCCGGAGCCGAACAGCGAGGTGAGGATCACCGCGCGGCGGCCGAAGCGGTCGGACAGGCTGCCGAGGACCGGGGAGAAGATGAACTGCATCAAGGCATACAGCGCGCCCAGCCAACCGACGGAATGTGCCGCCGCCTGCAGGTTTCCGCCCTGAAGCTCTTCCACCAGCTTGGGCAGGACGGGAACGATGACCCCGATGCCGAAGATATCCAGAAACAGCGTGATGAAGATGAAAACGATCGCGGGCTTCGGACGGGCCATGGCGCAGAGTAGGCCCGAAGTGTTCGAGGGAAAGAGAATTGAGACCGAGATGGCGGAACTTCCCTTGGAGTGCGGTGGGAAGCGATAGCGCCACACCGCTTTGGATTCTTCCCTGGCTGGCCGGACTGATGGAAAGCCTTGAGAAGCCTCATCCAAAGCGGTGCCGGCACTTCGCTCTGCCACGGCAGTCCAAGGGGACTACCAGTCGCTGGAAACTTCGTAGTCATCCAGAACCTTCAGGCGGTCGGTGGGAAAGCTGTAAATGGTTTTCACCTGCGCCGAGTTGCCGAGCGCTGGAACCATCCGGCGGAACACCAGGGATAGGCATCTGCAGTGAGTGCCAATCCATGCCTCACCGCATTCTGATGGACGTAGTTCAACCGGGCGAAATACGATTTCTCGTGGGTGAGACGGGTTTCCCAAAAGTTATGCCAGACTTTCCTTCCCTCCATCCGGTCGAGCCGGTTCACCCATTTTGCGGTGCGTTCGTGTAACTTTCCCAACATGGAGGAAAGGGTGGCCGGATCCGCGGGTGAGTGGCCGACAAAGTGATAGTGATTCGAAAAAACCGCCCATGCTTCGAGTCTCCATTCGAACTCTCCGGCTACTGCGAGAAGGCCGCGGTGGAGCACCTCCAGCCTCTCACGACCGGCAAAGGCATGGGATTTCTGATAGGTCCCGGCAGTCACCATGTAGGTTCCGCGCTCGCCAAGCCGATGGTGAGGAGCATGCGGCCAACGAGGATCTGGCATGCGGCACAATCTGCCAGATCTATCGAAGGCGGCAAGCTTGGAATGCGGGTGCAGAGCACAGCGGCGAAACCGCCTTCGATTCTTCCACACGTGGAGTGCCGGACGGGTGCGGCGTTCATCCAAAGCGGTGTGGCGCTATCGCTTCCCACCGCAGTCCATGGTCAGGCCAGAACCGCCTTGCGCAGTTCCATCACCTTGATCGGAGGAACGTTGAAGAGGCATTGCTCGCTGCGGGAGAGGTCGAAGAGCTCGTGCTCGGAGATCATCGACGACACCTGATAGGTGATGAAGACGGTTTCAGGCCCCATGGAGACGGCGATGTTGGAAAGGAGTCTTTCCCGCAGGTTGCGGTCCATGATGGTGAAGGGAATGCCCGAGTAGATGTAGTCCGGATTGGTGATGCCGAGCTTTTCGAGAGTCTCGACGAGGTGCAGCGCATCGGCCTGCACGACGGTGACGCGCGGGTCGTGGGCGAACTGCTTTTTCAAGTGGTTCGCGAAGTGCTCGTCGAGTTCGATGAGGATGAGCTTGGAGTCCGCGTTCATGCGGCGGACGATCTGGCGGGTGTGGCAGCCTTCGCCGGGACCGAGTTCGACGACGACGCGCGGCTTGGAGAAATCAATGCACTTCGCGGTCTTGCGGGTGAGGAACCCGGAACTGGGGACGATGTAGCCGACGCGGATGGGATTTGCCAGAACTCGCTTGAAGAAGAGAAGACTCATAGGGATTTGCGAGGGGAGTAAAGCCGGGATCGGGCGATCCGTCTAGCCCGGTATTTGAAATCAAGGTTCCTCAAGGGATTTAAGCTCAATGTTCCGGAACCAGACGGGCTGTCCCTCCGCTTGGAGGGCGATGTGACCGGAGCTGAGAATTTTGGCGGCACCGAGCTTCAAAAGCGGCGTGGCGGGGGCGAGGTCGTCGCGCGGATCGAGCTGAGGTCGTTGATAACGCAGGACTTCCACGCCATTGATGCGGTGGATTACCTCCTCGCTGCCACGGACCTCCACCTCCACTTTCACCCATTCCTCGGGCGGAAAGGTGGGGGCGGTGGAGGTGACGATGTGCTTCGTCACCAATTTCCCCTCCAGTTCGAGGTTCGTCCCGGGGGTGCAGACGTTGGCGGTGGCGCGTTTCCCCTTCCCTTCATCCGCAAGGAACTGGACTTCCAGACTGCAGGGAAATCCCTGATCCAGCTCCATGCTCTGAGGGGGCTGGGAGTGGATCATGACGCCACTGTTGAGATTCACGTAGTCCGGAGCGTCCGCCATCATTTTGCCGGTGAAGCGGTATTCCATCCTCAGGATGTAGCGGGAGTAGGCAATGTTGGTGAAAAGGTGGCCATACTGCCCGGCGAACTTTTCATAGCCGTCGTAGGAGACCTTGAGGATGCCGTCCTCGACGCGGAACGTCTTGGCGAAGTTTTCCCCGGTGGCGTGGCCGGAGAATTTCGGGGTCCAGCCGGCGAGATCCCTGCCATTGAAAAGCGGCACCCACGACTGCTCCGCGGCCAGCGGAAGGGACAGGAGCAGGAAGAAGAGGCAACGCGACAGGGACTTTTTCATAAACGATGTCCTTGAAATAGGCGGGACCACCGGCTTTGCCAAGCCGTGGCTGTGGTATTTCCGCGTAAAAACCTCCGGTCAATCGTCAGAGGTCAAGGTCTGATCCGGGTAAGGCACCTGCGCGGAAAGCTGGGGGTAGAACCGCCGGAAGTCGTCGGCGAAAAGATCGTAGTGATCCCGCAGGAAGGCCACCCCCGCGCCCAGTTCCACCGGCCTGCGGAGCCGCCCGCTGATGACCTCCAATGCCGCGGCCACGCCATCGATTTCCCGATAGGAAAGCAGCCGCCCCTCATCCCGGATATGGCACAGCCGGACATAGGCGCGCTCCGGAAGCTGGTCCCGGAAGTGGTCGATGCTGGAGTGGAAATCCGCGACAAACGCCTCCAGTCCGACCAGCGAATAATCGTCCCATGCTCTCGCCAGAAAGTGATCATAGAAGACATCCACCAGGATCGCGCCGTAGCGGCCCAGCACGCCGTCGATCCTGCGCTTGCTCTGGCGGAAAACCGGATGGCGATCCGTGAAGGCGTCGATGGCACGATGATGGGAGATGCCGCGCTGGAAGATTTCGGAAACGGACCGGACCTCGGGGAACGAGAGGATGTCAGGCAGCAGATTGCCGATCCGGCTGGCGGGATCCGGCTCGGATAGATGGAGGTGTGCGAGCCAGTTCATCAAAGATTCGTAGGATCGGGACAAGAGTGCGTCTTATTTTCGTCTGCCAGGCCCACCCACGCAAGCCAGACCGTAAAAAGCCTCCGGGTTCGATCGATCGAACATCCCCCTGCCGCCACCACAAGCGCTCGCATCACCAGAAAATCATCCGCAGTCCGGCCAGCGTCGCGAAACCCACGACCATCCACTCGAAGGCCACCTGCGGCACGTGCCGGAGCAGCCATTTTCCGCCGAAGATCCCCACCGCGACGGCGGGCAGCAGTTTCATGTTATCCAACAGACTTTCCTGGGTGATCAGCGCCAGCCTCGCGTTCAGGGGCACCTTGATGAGATTGATCAGCAGGAAAAACCGCGCGCCGATGCCGATGAGTTCCATCTTCGGGATCCTGCGTGCCATCAGATAGAGCTGGATCACCGGGCCCGCCGCGTTTGCCAGCATCGTCGCGAAACCGCCCAGAACACCCGCGCCCAGCCCGAATCCACGCGACTCGGCCAGCCGGTCAAACCTCACCGGCTGCCACCGACGGAACGCCTGCAGGCCCACCATCGTCAGCACGCAGACACCGATGACGCGGCGCGCCGTTGTTTCGGAAATCACGCCGAGAACCCACCAGCCCACGGCGATTCCCACCAACGCGGGAACTAACAATCTCCAGACCGGACGCCATGACCCGTGTTTGATAAACGCCGGATAGGCCATCAGGTCCGCCGCGATCAGCAACGGCAGCATCAACCCCACCGAGGCCTTCGAGCCGTAGATCTCCGCCAGGATGACGATCGCCACCATCGAGACCCCGCTGAATCCCGACTTCGAGAGCCCGATGCACAAGGCCGCCAGCAGCGCCAACGCATAGACTCCCGGATCAGCCAACATTTCCCCGCGAACCATCCGGAATCTCCTCCTGCCAGCAAGAACATTCGCACCCGTCCGATCTGAAATCCCGGCGTCTCCATGATCGCGAAAATTCCCTTCAAAACCTCATCCGCGGGAGAGGATGTCACTGAGGTGAGCTAGATTTCTGGACCACCACCTCCATAATCAGCCCGGATGAAAT
>JAZKCQ010000068.1:0-55295 GCA_040388015.1 Verrucomicrobiota bacterium
GGCCCGATCGATAATCCCCGGGAAAAACCCAAAACCCTAAGGGAAACTCAATCGGGCCGCCTTGTTTTGTCGCGACGCGCGGAAATAATCACCGATTCCGGCGGTGGTCAATCGGTTTTTGAAACTTTTTTTTGGGGCCGATCAACAAGGCTCATGGGGTCAATCAGTGTCGTTGATCGGACGCCGGAAAATCCTTCATTGGCCTACGAATCCTGATTTTTCTCCTAGATCGTGGCGCAAACCCACTTACTCTCGCGCCGGTGTGAATAACCCGGCCCGAGCCGTGATTTTCATCTGAAATCGTATCGAAATCCTCATGAATCTGACACTCAAAGTTTGGCGGCAGTCCGGGCCCAAGGCCCAAGGCAAGATCGAGACTTATGACGCGAAGGACATTCCGTCGGAAGCGTCATTCCTTGAAATGCTCGACATCGTCAACGAGCGGATCATCGAAAAAGGGGACGAACCGATCCATTTCGACCACGATTGCCGCGAAGGAATCTGCGGCACCTGCTCGTTGACCATCAACGGGATCCCACACGGCAAGGAGCGGGGCATCACCACCTGCCAGGTCCACATGCGGAAATTTTCCGAGGGCGATACGATTTGGGTCGAACCCTTCCGCGCCAATCCATTTCCTGTCATCCGCGATCTGATCGTGGACCGTTCCGCCTTCGACCGGATCGTCGCTTCCGGCGGCTACATCGACGTGCGCACCGGTTCCAGCGTGGATGCGAACTCGATCCCGATCCCGAAAAAAGACGCGGATGCCGCCTTCGACGCCGCCGCCTGCATCGGCTGCGGAGCCTGCGTGGCATCCTGCAAAAATGGCTCAGCCATGCTGTTTGTGGCGGCGAAGGTTTCCCACCTCGGCCACCTGCCGCAAGGCCAGCCTGAGCGTCAGAAGCGCGTGCTCGGCATGGTCCGCCAGATGGATGGCGAGGGATTCGGCAACTGCACGAACCAATACGAGTGCGAAGCCGCCTGCCCGAAGGAAATCAGCGTCGACCACATCGCCCGCATGAACCGCGACTACACCAAGGCGGTGCTTCAGGAACAGTTTGCGTGATCGGGATTGCGAGCGGATGGAATAGAATTCCGTCCCGGCACTCTTCCATTTGGTAACCCACCATTCCGGCCATGATCACCATCCGTTCCCTCACCACCCTCACCTTCGCACTCACTCTCGCGGCCTGTTCCGCTGAGGACAAAAAGAAACCTGTTATGGAAACACGTCCCGAAGCTCCCGCCGATCCCGCTGGAAAAGTCATCAAGACCGATGAGGAGTGGAAGAAGCAGCTCACTCCGGAGCAATACCGCATCCTCCGCCAAGCCGGGACGGAGCGTGCCAATGGGGAGATTTACAAGGAGTTCAAGCATCAGGGCAAGGGCACCTATCACTGTGCCGGTTGCAACGCGCTGCTCTTTTCCTCTGACCAGAAATTCGACTCCGGCTGCGGCTGGCCTTCGTTCTACGACCCGGCCAAAGCCGAGAACGTGACTCTCAAGGAGGACGTGTCCATGGGGATGACCCGCATCGAAGTGAACTGCGCGAAATGCGGCGGTCACCTTGGCCACGTCTTCAAAGGCGAGGGCTACAACACTCCCACCGATCAACGCTTCTGCATCAACGGCGGTGGTTTGATCTATGTTCCCGCGAAGGAGGATAAGCCGGCCAAGGAAGAGCCGGAGAAGAAATAGCCGCCTCTTGCTAAGGAACCATGACACTCATGTCGTGGGAGAGAATGAAAAGCCCATGAGGAGAGCTTCGCGCGTTTCATGGGCTTTCTCATTCGCCGGCACCACAGGAATGTGGTGCCTCCTTATTGGACCGGAATCGGCTCGTCGGAGATCTGTCCGTTTTGCTGGCGGAGATGATTGTCGAGAAACTGTTTGATCCGTTGGTTGAGCGTGGCGTTGGAGAATCCGTGGCCGGCACCCTGCATCGCGATGAGGTGGGACTCGACGCCGGCCTTGGCGAGAGCGGCGTTGATTTCCTCGGCTTGGGCGAAGGGGACGAGCGGATCCCGGGTGCCGTGCGCGGTGAAGAACGGGGCGGAGTCTTTCGTCACCCAGGTCACGGGTGATGCCTGTTTGGCCTTTTCCCGCAGGTCCGGACCGATGCCTCCCAGCAGGGCCGTGACCGGATTCGGCTGGAGCGAATCACCGGACATGGTGAGGAAATCCGTGGGGCCGAAGAAGTTCACCACACATCGGACTCTGCTGCTGAGCTTGGGAAACGGACCCAGATCTCCCTCTAACGAAGCAATCCCACCGCTGGTTCCCAACATGGAAACCAGATGTCCGCCGGCGGACATGCCGATGATGCCGATGTTCGCGGGATCGATCCCGTATGCACCGGCCTTGCCACGGAGAAACCGGATCGCGGCCTTGCAATCGAAAATCTGCGCGGGCCACGACGCCTCCTGACTGAGCCGGTAGTTGAGTGTGGCGGTTACGTAGTCGCCGGTCGACGATAGCATGCGGATGACCGGCAGGCCGTCTTCCTTTTTTCCCGAGTTCCACGCACCGCCGTGGATGAAGACAACGAGCGGACGTTTTTTCGAGGCGTGATCCTCGGGCAACAACAGGTCGAGCGTCTGGCGCGGGTTGCCGTTTCCCACGTAGTCCACATTTCGCAGCTGCTCCGTGACGACAGGCGCTGCTGCGGGTGTCAGGACCCGTGACTGTTCCTCACGGGTGATGAGGCCGTCACCATCCTTATCGAATTGACGGAAGTGCTCCCGCATCGCCCCGGGGACCTCGCCGGCGGACAGCTTGCCATCATGGTCGGCATCCAGCGAGGTGAAGACATCGATTTCTGCTTGGGCGGAAATCGATGTGGCGAGAACGAGGAAAAGCAAAGGACGCATGCGGATCCCTACGTTCGGGAAATCATTCTCCTTCCTCCGAGTCATCTTCCACTTCCTCGACTGAGGGAACGGAAATCGGAGGGGTGGTGGCGGAGACGGGCGGGCGGGCGATCATGCCGCCGGGAAACTGTTGGAGCCCCGCGTTCGCCGGTGCTGCCGGAGCCGCGGCTTTTTCCTTGGTGAGAAGTCCGTCACGATCCTTGAGAAGCGGCTCGACCGTGCTTTTCGCGACTTCGAAGGTGATGCCGGCCAGGGCCTTTTCCTTGGCGAGTTTTTCGGTCAAAGCCTTGTGACGCTCGGTGAAGGCATCGTCCTTTGCCTTGGCATCCTCGGGTTTCTCCCCGTCTTCCTTCCTGCGCTCCTTGGGCAGCTCGGCGGCGACGTCCACGGTGACGAGGAAGTTATCGGTGGCTGCGGGTTCGGCTCCGGGAACGGCGGGGGCCGCCGGTGCGGCGCTTGGCTTGGTGGGCGAGATCGCCACCGTGTAGATGAATCCTTCGAAGGTTTCGAGGATGGCGGTACGTTTGCCCTCGGCGATGCGCTCGCCGACCTTGGATGCCGGCACGACATCCTCGAAGCGCGCGTAGGAGAACAGACTCTTGAGCGGGCCGGTGACAGCGGTGTCCGGCACCTCGGTGGCGCCGGCGCCGTCGAGCTTGAATTCCGCTTCTTCGGTGTCGCGGGTGAGCTTCCATGCTGGATCGGTCTTGCCGACCTGGCTCACGGTGATGGATTTGATTTTTTCCGGGCTGACGAACCCATCGGACAACCAGCGTTTCGCCTCGTCGCTGACGGATGGAAACATTTCGCCCACGGCGTAGAATCCGGAATCGTCCGCGTGGTTGCGGATGTAGCGGCCCACGGCATTGCCACCCATGCCCATCGGTGAGGCGGCACCGCCGCTTTCGATATTCTTGCCGAGCGAGACCTTGGCAATTTCCTTTCCTGCGGCATCCTTGAAGGTGGCGGTCAGGCCGCGGTCTTCCGGCTTGGCGGCGGTCTCATCCATGCCGAAGCGCGGGGCGAAAGACGGACCCGCTTCCATGCCAAGGGTGATTTTCAGCTCGCCGAGCGTGCGGATGAAGTCATTCACGAAGGTGCTGTTAGCCGGATAGTTGTCGCGTTGCACGACGACCCATTTCCCGTCCTTCTTGACGAGGGTCACGGTGTTGGCCGCTCCCTGGATTTCGACGGTTGACGCATCGTTGGCCGGGAACGATTCAAAAAGCGTCTGGCCGGCGGCCCGTTTGGTGGCGCTTTGCGTGGATTCGTTCTGGCTGAGTTTCACGGCGGTCACGGCGGCGCCGAGAGCGAGTGCGATGACCCAGAGGATGATGACCTGGCGTTTTTTCATAACAGAAAAGATTGGGGATTTGAAATTTGGGTTCTGAAATTCAACGGGCGCGGGTGGCGGAGCGGCGCTTGATGAAAAGGGCGAGACCGATCAGCACGACCAAGGCAGGCATGGCGGCGACATTGAGCAGGGTGATTTTTCCCGCGAGCTTGTCCTTCTGGCGGCGGAGGTCTTTTTCCTGCTCGCGGATGAGCTTGGAATACTCGACCTGTTCCTCGCGCAGCTTCTTGATTTCCGCCTCCTGGGCGGGTGACAGATAGAGTTCGGAACCGCGTGATTTCTGCGCTTGGAGTTCGCTGAGTTTTTCCTGGGCCGCCTTTTGTTTGGCTTGGAATTCCTCGATCTTCGCACCGACGGTTTTGTTGAAATCCGCCTCCATCTTCTGGACCACGGTGAACGGGCGGGCGATGGCGGAGCGGGAGCGGGAACCGATCAGATATTTGGAGCCGATCGCTTGGTCGAGCAGGTTGAAGAGAAGGGAAGAGTTGCCGTTGGAAGGCGTGGCCATCTGGGTGCCGCCGAAGTTCTGCACGTTGTAGGCGAAGCGGTCGTAGAAGGCATCCACGTCGCCGATGAGGAAGACGTTGCCGGGGCTGACTCCTTCCTTGAGGGATTCCACTTTGGGCGCGTCCTTGTTCTCCGTGCCTTCGGTGGTCGGCTTCGGCTTGCCTTCAGGGAAGGCGGTTTTGAATTTACCGGAAAGGTGGGTGACGAGATCGTAGGCGGTGCCGTTCGATTTCAAGGTGCGGGCGAGCGCCGGATCAAGCTGGGAGGCTTTCACCGAGTCGACAAATCCGGCCCGGGTGGTCGAGCGGATGATGGTGTTGGCGGCCACTCCGCCTGCACCGGTCTTGGTGAATGCGCCGGGAAGGAAGAATGTGACGGAACCGAGGTCCTTGGTGATCACGTTGTCCTTCTCCGGCATGGAGTCTTTCCCAAGCGTCAGGACGGCGAGTCCCAGACGGTCGCCACCGAGTTTGGTGGCGAGCTCGGGGTCGGCGAGGACCTGGCCGGATTCGAAGGTCACGCCCCATGCGGGAAGCAGGGTGGGGAGGGTGGAGGTCGTCGGATTGGGCTGTTCGCCCATCATCGGATTTCCGCCGCTGCTGGTCATTTGAGCGGCGACGGAATACGGATCGAGACAGGCGACGACAGTGCCGCCGTTGAGCAGGTATTGATCCACGGAATACTCGGCCTCAGGCGTGATGCCCGCCGGGTGGAAAAGCATCAGGACCTTGATGATCTTGGGATCGATCGTCGCGGCTTCCATGGAGATGTCCACCACGTCGAAGGACTGGCTGAGCTGTTGATGGATGACCCAGCCGGGACTAGGAGGCTGCCCCGGCATCATGGCAGGCGCGCCTTTCAGGTCGAGGGCCGACATGATGCCGATCTTCGGCTTGCTGGCGGTACTGACCTCGGCGATCGCCTTGGAAAGCTGGTATTCCAACATGGTCTCCTCACGTGGATCGAGGAAGGGAAGGACGCTGGTCTTGTCGAGGCAGGAGATGGCCACGCCGAAGTAGAGGTTCTGGTCATTCATCCGCTGGCCGTTGATGCCATCGAGATTGGCCGAGTCTTCGGCATCGGTATCCGGCTGGGGATCGAGGTTTTCAATGCGGAGTTTTCCGTTGGAAATCGACTCGTATTCCTTGAGAAGGTCGTCGACACGGCGCATGTGCAGCTTGAGCTGCTCCGGCATGTAGCTGGAATCCCGTGTGGCGTAGTAGCGGATGACGACAGGGGTATCGAGTTCCGTGAGGATCGAGCGGGTGCCGCCGGACAAGGTGTGGATCTTGTTTTCGGTGAAATCCGCGCCGTGGTTGCCGACAGGGGTGAGTGACACGAGCCAGTTGGCAAGCAGGGCGATGGTGACAAGCGCTGCAACGCCGAGGGCGGCGCGGGTGACCGGGTGGGTGGTTTTGGCGGACATGGTCTTCAGTGTGAAAATTGGAGATTTGAAATCAGGAATTTGAAATCGATCAGGCGCGTTTCGAGGACAGGATCGCACTGGTGCCGAGCAGGCAGACGAAGATGATCGATCCGAACCAGATCAGATCCTTCAAGCGGAACAGACCGCTGTTCGGTGACTGGAAATGATCCCAGACGCCGAAGGAAACGATGCCTTGGAGCACGCCTGGAGAAACGATCTTCGAAAGTTCCCGCGTGACCGGATCATAGCCACACAGCAGGAGCAGCACGCAGATGGAGACGGACACAATCAGGCAGACCACCTGGTCGCGGGTGCAGGCGGAGACGAGCATGGTGATGGCGAGGAAGGTGCAGCAGACGAGGAAGCTGCCGATGTAGCCGGACAGGATCGCGCCGTTGTCCGGATTTCCCAGATAGTTCACGGTCAGGACGATGGGGAATGTCAGCGCGAGCGCGATCAGCCACACGGTGGCGGCGGCGAGGAATTTGCCGATGATCGCGCTCCAGGTGGAAACCGGGAAGGTGCCCAGCAGCTCGATGGTGCCGGTGCGCTGCTCGTCGGCCCAGAGTTTCATTCCGACCGCCGGGGCTAACAGCATGTAGACCCACGGGTGCCAGAAGATGAAGGTCCACTCCAGTGATGAATCTCCGACGGTCATGAACTCACCGAAGGTGAAGGTCAGTCCCAGAGAAAACAGAAGGAAGATGACGATGATCGCGTAAGCGGTGGGTTGCGAGAAATAACTGGAGAGCTCGCGCTTGTAGATGGTGCAGGAAGACATGGTGGAGATGAAGGGTATGGTTTTCGGAGTCAGGCGGCCGCTTCGGTATCGCTGGAGGTGACCTTCCGGAACAGGTCGGTGAGGGAACCGGTGCCCGACTGGGCCAGTAGTTCGCCGGGAGTCCCGTCGGCGACGATCCTCCCGCGGTCCACGATGACGGCCCGGCTGCAGGATGCCTCGACTTCTTCGAGAATGTGGGTGGAGAAGAGGATGGCCTTGGTTTCACCCAGCCGCTTGATGAGCTGGCGGACTTCGAATTTCTGGTTCGGGTCGAGGCCGTCGGTCGGTTCGTCGAGGATCAGGACTTCCGGATCATGCAGCAGCGATTGCGCGAGGCAGGTGCGGTGGCGGTAGCCTTTGGAAAGCGTGTCGATCGACTGTTTGGCGACGGTGGTGAGGAAGCAGGTCTCGATGGCCCGCTCGACCGCGTCGTTTTTCGCGGTCCCCTTGAGTCCGCGGATGGCGGCGCAGAATTTCAGAAAGCCGATCACCGTCATGTCGTTGTAAAGCGGTGCGGATTCCGGGAGGTAGCCGATCTTGGTCTTCGCCTCGGCGGGATTGTCGACCATGGAAATGCCGCAGACCCTGGCGTCGCCGGAGGTGGGCGGGATGAACCCGGTGATCATTCGCATGGTGGTCGATTTTCCGGCTCCGTTAGGCCCGAGAAATCCGAGGACTTCGCCTTTTTTCACCGTGAATGTCAGATTGTCCACGGCACGTTTGGTTCCGAATTGTTTGGTCAGGGTTTCGACTTCGATCATGGGATAAAAAGAGGTTGGCTCTGCGATTCGCGCGGAAAGCGGTGCCGCAGAGGATTCTTGTTTGAAAAAGCGGTTTCGGAGGAATTTTCAAGCCAATATCCGCGTGTCGCGGGATCAATCTGCCTTGCATCGCCCGGGGGCTGGTGTATCCCTGCCCGGAACAATGGCCAGTATCCATCTTCCCGAGCGCTGCGGCGTGATGCTTTTGCCCGATTGCACGCTGTTTCCACACGGGGGGCTGCCACTTTATATTTTCGAGCCGCGCTATCGCAAGATGTTGGAGGATGCCTTGGAAGGGGATTGCTTCTTCGCCGTCGCTCGTTTGTTAGGGGATGAGGATGGGAGCCCCGCGGACTACACCGCTCCGGTCGGCACGATCGGATTGGTCAGGGCATCGCGCGAGCAGAACGACGGTACTTCCCAGCTGCTGATCCATGGGGTGATGCGGGTGAATTTCACCGAATGGCATGATGAGAGGCCCTATCCCTATGCAAGCATCGAGCCGGTGGTTTCGTTTTTCACCCCGGAAACCCAGGCGGAAGCCGCGATGAAAACCCTGCGTGGCGCGGTCGAGGATGCGGTCCGTTTTCTTCCACAGGAGGTGCAGGACGGAGTGTTCGCCCTGTTGGACCGAGCGGATGAACCGGGCCTGATGTCCGACATCATCTGCCAGCAGTTCATCCACGAAGCGGACCTGCGGCAGGAACTGTTGGAATTGCCATCGGTCGGCGACCGCATTCCGGTGATCTGCGAATATCTCAGAAAAGCGAATCTCGTCACGGAGGACTGATTCCGTCGGACGGATTGAAGGCGGCTCAAACCCGTGCCTTGCGCTTCCACCACAGGTTAGCCCAGGCAAAAAGCGCCATCGAGAACAACGCGAAGACGGGCACCTGCCAGGCAAGCGCATGCCGCAGGGCGGCCCCTTCCGGCTGATTCTGAATCCCCGCCAGCAATCGCGAGAAGCCGAGACTGAAGAGTCCGTAGCCGAGATTGAATGCAAGGCCCTTGACCGAAAGAGCCGTCGCCCGTTTTGACGAATCCGCTTCACGATGGAGCGCGCGGCTGATGGTGAAGCTGATGAATCCCAGTGTGGTCATCAGAAGCATCGCGGGCAGCAGTCCGAGCACCGGCCATGCCTGCGAGACCGCCGCCAGTCCGATCACCGTGACCACCGCGCCGATTCCCAGGTTCGCCAGTGTGCTGAATCGGTCGTTCAGCCGCTTCGCAACCGCCGGAACGAACCATCCCAGCAGGCCGGTGGCGGCACCGATGAATCCGAAGGTCCACTCGGGCAGTTTGATCAGCACGTAATAACTGCTGTTGATCGTCGCCAGATTCCTGACGATCGAATCGATCGAAAGCCCGACCACCACGATGACCAGCGTGTGCGGATTCGTGAAAACCCAGCGCGCGGTCCGCAACGTGAGGCGGAAGGCGTTCCGGCAGGAGTTTCCGAGTTCATCGGAATGTCGGGTCCGCGGCTCGACCATGCGAAGGGTGACTCCCAGGCAGACCAGCCCTTGGATCAACACGAGAATGACCGGCAGCCGGTGGGCGACCGCTTCCGAGAGTTGAAATCCATCCGGCAGGATCCGGTTCAGCATCGTAGGGTCGTAAAGCAATCCGCCCAGGATCATCGCGATGACAAATCCCACCGAGCGCCACCGCATCACCGTGGCCAGCGTCTGATCCCAGGCATCCTCGCGGCCGCTTTCTTTCAGCGAGTCGTAGGCGAGCGCCTCATCCGCCCCGCTCGCGCAAGCTTCCGATAGCCCTGATAGGATCCGGTTCAGTATGCAGAGGCCGAACAGCAGGGATCCGCCGTGACGGGGCGCCAGCAGCAGGCACAGCATTTCCATCACCATCAGCGCGGCGGCCGTGATCAGCAGCGGTCGCCTGCCGAGAGTGTCTGCCAGAGCTCCGGAAGGAACTTCGAACAGGAAAATAGTCGCCGCCCAGATGAGGTTGAGCAGCACGAACTGATCGAGCGTCAGCCCGAGATCGAGAAACAGAACCGCCAGCACCGGATAGTAAGCCCGGGCGTTGTAGAAGACCGTGAAAAGGACGAACCGCCGGGGATTTCCTGATAGGTCGGCCTCGGCGGTCATTCGGGTGATTCAATAAAAGGAAAAACTCCTTACTGCTGCGGTCCGCGATCCACATCCATGCGGAACGGACGGCCGCGGAGGCGGGCGTTGCGGGTCTTGTCCATCACCTGGGCGACAAATTGTTCCGGCACATCCACCAGCGAGTGTTTCGGGAAAAGGGTGATGCGGCCGAGACAGCCGTCCGGCAGGCCGACCTCCCGATAGAGCATGCCGACGATCTCCTTGGCCATCACGCCGTGGGTTTTTCCAAGCGAGAGGAAAAGGCGGGTCATGCCCGGCTCCTGCGGGATGGGGCCGCGTTCGAAACGGTTGTCCGGACGTGGTCCGCGGTCGTCGCGCTGCGGGCGGTCATCGTCACGCATCGGACGGTCGTCGCGGCGGGGGGCGTCCCTGCGTTCGCGGCGTTCCGGTTCGCGGTCTTCATCGATCACCGAACCCTCGCGGCCGCTGGCCTCGCGGATCATGGTGACGAGCGCGCCGGCGATGTCGGTCGGTGTGTGGCCTTGCTCCAGCAGACGGTCGATGTTGTCCTGATAGGCGTCGAACTTTCCGGACTCGAGGCGTTCCTTGAGATCGTCGAAAACCAGATCCGCGCGGCGGCCCTCCACTTGCTCGACGGAAGGAATCTTCTCACGCTTGATGACGTGCCGGGTGTAGCGCTCGATCGATTGCAGGCGATAGATCTCACGGCCGTAGACAAAGCTGACCGCGCGTCCCGAACGTCCGGCACGACCGGTCCGGCCGATGCGGTGCACGTAGTCCTCGGGATCCGTCGGGATGTCGTAGTTGAAGACGATGTCGATTTCCTCGATGTCCAATCCACGGGCGGCCACGTCGGTGGCGACGAGGATTTCCACCGCTCCGTCACGGAAGCGTTTCAGCACGCGCTCGCGCATTTGCTGGGTGATGTCGCCATGGAGGCGGTCGGCGGCGTAACCGCGGTTCACGAGGTCTTCGGTGCATTCGTCCACCGAGCGCTTAGTGTTGCAGAAAATGATGCCGAGCCGCGGCGGGTTCATGTCGAGGATCCGTGAAAGGACCTCGACCTTCGAGCGCTGACGGACTTCGAAATAGGACTGCTCGACCGTGGAAACGGTGCGGGCCTTCTGCTCGATCTGGATGATTTCCGGCTTGTTGCCGAATTTCTGGATCAGGCGGGAGACACCCGGATTCATCGTCGCCGAGAAGAACAGCGTCTGGCGATCGGCGGGAAGGGCGGCGAGGAGCTCGTCCATCTCGTCCTTGAATCCCATGTCCAGCATGCGATCGGCTTCGTCGAGGATCGCCATCTTGATGCGCGAGGCGTCGAAACTGCCGCGACGGAGGTGATCCAGAAGGCGGCCGGGAGTGCCGACGACCAGTTGCGCACCGGAACGCAGCGCCCGAAGCTGACGGTCGATGGGGGCTCCACCGTAAACCGGTGTCGCATGCAGGCCGGTCATTTTCGCTCCGAGGCGATGGACTTCCTCACACACCTGCACCGCCAGTTCACGGGTCGGGCAGAGGATCAGCACCTGCGGGTAAAGTTCCTTCACGTCGAGTTTCGACAATGCGGGCAGAGTGAATGCCGCCGTTTTACCGGAGCCGGTGGCGGAAAGTCCGAGGATGTCCTTGCCCAGAAGGGCTGGGGGGATGCTCATCGCCTGGATCGGCGAAGGACGCTCGTAACCGAGAGTTTCGATGGCGGCGAGCAAGGTATCGGGTAACCCGAGTTCGGAAAAAGGAGGCGTGTCCATGTGCAATTGTGAGTCGATATTCCGGACTCGCAGATCGTCTGGCTTGCCGGGCGGCGAGGCTATGGCTGGTTTTTGACGGAAAACAAGCAAGCATTTGAAAGATTAGGCCGAATCGTCTGGATTGCCTTGTCATCCAAGGCATGCAGACTCCGCGCGTGGCAAGTTACGAGGATCAGAAACGGGTGATGAACCTCTCGCTCGGCGCGGCGGTGGTGCTGCTCGGAGCGAAGGTGACCGCTGCGGTGGTGACACAATCTTCGGCGGTTTATTCCGACGCCGCGGAGTCCGTGGTTCACCTGCTCGCAGTGGCATTCGCCGCATGGGCGCTGCGGCTGGCTCACAAGCCGGCCGACGAGACGCACCATTTCGGCCACGACAAGGTGGCCTTTCTTTCCGCCGGATTCGAGGGGGCGATGATCTCCGCCGCCGCGGTTCTGATTCTTTACGAAGCGGTGAGGCAGTTTGTCTTCGGCGTCACCATCACTCATATCGGCTTCGGTGCCGCGGTGACGGGAGCAGCCGCGGTGGTCAATCTGCTGCTAGGGCTTTCATTGATTCGTGTCGGAAAGAAAAACAACTCTCCGCTGTTGCGCGCCAATGGAATGCACGTCCTAACGGATGTCTGGTCGAGCGGGGCGGTTCTCGTGGCCTTGGCGCTCGTCTATTGGACGAAATGGGTCTGGTGGGATCCCATCGCCGCCGTTCTCGCCGCGCTGAACATCATGCGGGTCGGTTTCAAACTCATCCGCGAAAGCCTCGGCGGACTGCTCGACGAGGCCGATCCAAAGGTGGAGCGGCAAATCTGCGAACTGCTCGATCGCGAGGTCGGCATGCGCGGTCTGTCCTATCATAATTTCCGCCACCGTCACTCGGGACGCACCCACTGGGTCGAGTTCCACCTTGTCTTCGACGATCATCTCACGGTCGGTCAGGCCCACGAGGCCGCCACGGAAATCGAAGCCAGCGTCGCGGATCTTCTCAAACCGGACGGACGGGTCATTTCCCACCTCGAACCCAAATCCGCCGAGCATCATGAGGAGCGCTGGGAGGAACGCTGAACTGCTGGCCGGCAAAGCGTCAGATCATGGCCGTATCGCGATCGGTTCAAGAACGGAGTGCCCCCGGCGTCGGGAGTGATTTGGAAGCTGATCCGTTGACCGGGGGGAATCAAGCCGCGCTGGCCGGGGCTTGGATGAGCAAGCAGTCTTCGAGAAAGGGCTGGAGCGCGTGGAGCAGGGGCGAACCGCTTTGTTGGAATTTCTCACGAAACCGGTCCTCGATGCGGCGGAGTGCGAATTCGAGATCCGCCAGCACGAGTTCGCTGGGGATGCCCCGGACAATGGCCATGAGGGTGACATGGCGACCGGCGCGCGAGATGGCGTTGCGCTGGTCCGGAAGCTCGAAGGTTTCGCGAATTTTACCGTCTTCATCCCGCACCTGCATCGCGAGGCGTTGGACGGTGCTGGAAACGCGCTTGGCGGAGGAATGGCGCGCCGGATCACAACTGGCGAAGGAGACGAGCGCCAGGCTGTGGGTATCGACGAGGAAAACCTCCTCCACCTGGAAGCGATGGGTCTTCTCAAAAAGAATGTCCTCGAAGGTGCGGCTCGTGAAAAGCGCCTGCAGATGCCAGACCAAGCGATCAAGCGTACCTGGCGCGCGGAACGGCCGTGATGCCGGCGAATACTCGGCCAGCGCCCGCCGGATGGTGGCGCGGAGCATCGGCTCCAGATAGGTGTCGATACCATTCTCCTTGGCATAAACGGCGCTGCGGACGGCTTGTTCGACGATGGGGCCGAAGGCTTCGCGAAGATCGTCGTCGGTGAAATCCTGTTCCCTGCCTGCCAACGGCGGGGGGGCGGGATGGGAAGTGCTTGGAGCGGCCGGAGCCTGAGTGAAAACCGGAAATTCCGGTGAAGCCGCCGCCGGTTTTTGCGACATGGATGGCAAGGCGCCAAACGGCACCGGTGAAGAAAAAGGAAATGCCTGGCCCGCCGGGGACGATTCGCCGGGCCAAGCCGGCAACGCTGTCAGCGGTGGCTTGGCTGGAATGGTTTCCGCAAAAGGTGGGGATGGCAGCGGACTCCAAGGAGATGATTTCACCGTGCGCGCGGCAAGTCCGGCGGAAGGGCTGGGCAAAGGGGTGAGAACGGCGGGCATTATCGTTTGGAGCCGGGTCCGATGGAGGTTGGGGAGGCGCACTCGGCGAGGGCGCGGGCGGCGAGGGCGATGCGGTTGAAGCGTTCCTCGATGGAGTCGCGGTCCACCGCACGGCTTTCGAGACGCGTGAGCTGTGACTCGGTGCTTTCCCACAGCGCGGCCACTTCGCCGCGGAGCTGGTTGGCCAGACGTTGGTCGCGATCATTGAGCTGGCTGCGAAACGAGCTTTGCCAGTCGGTGAGCCAGGAACCGATTTTACGCTCCAATTGGCCGACTGCCGGAGCGGTCGATTCGTTTGATTTCAGCGAGGCCACATGTTGGATCTGTGCCGCGAGCCGTTGCGTTTCCTCGCGATGCTGGGAAAATCGCAGTTCGCTCTGCTCGCGCGTGGTGTCCGCCAGACGCTGGACGTTTTCCTTGAGCGCTTCCAGACGGGCCTCGTTGGCGTAAAGACGGTCTTCCACATGCGTGGCGACGGCCGGCACGGGGGAACCGGTGGTTTCGAGGCGGGCGACTCGCTGCTCCAGACGTTCGAGATGGCGGCCCACGATGATTTCGCGGATCCGTTCGACCGTCTGGGAAGGATTGAGGGGTGATGGGGAGGATGACATTGTTCTCGCCGTGGGGGGAGTCCCAGATGGGTGAAATCTGGAACACGGTTGAGTAAAGGCACAGGACCCTAGAGGAATCGGGGCGACATTGTAAATAACATCGGTGGTATTTCGTTTTCGGAGATCATTCGATATTCGGTATTAATCTTTTTAAAATTGATTTTGAGCACCTTGTGAAAAAACCGAATCCGTGAAAGACACCGGGCGGGGAATGAGGTAAAGAGTTCTTAATGTCTGAGGGCGACGAGGAAAAAACGGATGATCGCGACGCGATCCTGGTGCAGGGCTACGCCAAAACCCGGAAAAGCCTGATCGCGAGATTGGACAATTGGGAGGACCAGCGGACGTGGGATGAATTCTATCAAACCTACTGGCGGCTGATCTACTCGGTCGCGGTGAAGGCCGGACTGAGGCAGGACGAGGCCTTCGATTGCGTTCAGGAAACGATCCTCTCCATCGCCAAGCAAAGCAAAAAGAAGCTCTACGATCCGGAGCAGGGTTCGTTCAAGACCTGGCTGATGAACATGACCCGCTGGCGGATCAACGACCAGTTCCGCAAGCGGAAAAAGGACACGGCAATGATCACCGGCGAGTGGGAAAACGACCGCAAGACGGCGGTGATCGACCGGGTGGAGGATCCGAACGGCGACGTGCTCTCACGGTTGTGGAACGTGGAATGGAAAAAAAACGTGGCCGACGCCGCTCTTTCCCGGGTGAAGGCGCAGGTTTCTCCAAAACAGTATCAGATTTTCGATTGCTATGTGATCAAGCAGTGGGACGCGAAACGCGTGCAGGATCAGCTCAACGTGAGCATGGCCCAGGTATATTTGGCGAAGCACCGGGTCGGCGCCGTCCTCAAGCGGGAACTCGCCAAACTCGAAGACGAAGAAGATGGCGATTAAAATCCGGCCGAATCCTGCGATCCCCGACCACGAGGTCCTGCGCAAGATCGGTGGCGGAGCTTATGGCGAAGTGTGGCTCGCCCGCGGGGTGACCGGAGCGTTGCGGGCGGTGAAAGTGGTGTGGCGGGAGGATTTCGAGGACGCGCGTGGCTTCGAGCGCGAGTTCGAGGGCATCTTGAAATTCGAGCCGATGTCGCGGGATCACCCGGCGTTGGTCAATATTCTGCACGTCGGCCGGAGCCCGGACGGGGTTTCCTTCTATTACTATGTGATGGAACTCGGTGACGACATGACGTCGGGTCAGGACATCAATCCCATTGAATACGAGCCCCGCACATTGAGGGCGGATACGCATCAGGCGTCCGGGGTGCAGTGGGACACGAATGTCTGCATCGACGTCGGTCTGCGCCTGGCGGAAGCGCTTGATCACCTTCACGAACGGGGCCTCGCGCACCGGGACGTGAAGCCGTCCAACGTGATTTTCGTCAATGGTCGGGCGAAACTGGCGGATATCGGTTTGGTCGCCACCCGCGGCCAGCGCACCTTCGTGGGCACCGAGGGATTCGTGCCGCCGGAAGGACCCGGATCGGCGCAGGCGGATGTCTACAGCTTGGGGAAAGTGTTGTATGAGATCGCCACCGGCAAGGATCGGCTGGCATTTCCCGAACTGCCCGACGTCATGCCGGGCGGTATCGATCGGAAACGCTGGCTGGAGCTGAACAAGATCATCTGCGACATCTGCGAGCCCAGGATCTCCAAGCGGAAAATCTCCACCGCCGCGGATCTGGCGGACGCCCTGCGCAGGCTGCAACGCGGCAAGCGCCGCCGCCAGAGCGGCCTGGCGGTGTGGATGACCACTCTCGTGCTGGCCGGGTTCGTCGGTTGGGCCAGTTGGGAGATGCTCAAGGACAGCGATTGGATCAAATCTCTAACTCCCCCTGCCGTGGCGGTCAGGGAGCAGAAGGGGCTGCTGCGGGTGGGCAGTTCTCCAGAGGGTGCGGAGGTGTTCGATGCCGGCGGGAGATCGCTCGGGACGACTCCGATCGGGCTGCTGCCGGTGACCGCCGGCGACGATTATTATTTCACCTTCAAAAAAAGGGGATTCAAACCCGCCATGCTGCAAGGAAAGGTGCCGGTGACCGTGATGACGGAACCGTTTCCTATCAATGCGGCGTTGGAAAATTTTTCTCCGCCCCTTTCAGGGGAGAAATGGAGCGATCATCTCGGGAACTCCTATCTGCCCGTCGGAGAGAAGCACGAAAGTTCCGGGTTCATGACCAAGGCGGTCTGGAAGCAGTTCGCCGAAGAGTCGAAACGTCCGGGAGACGCGGCGGAGTTTCTCCCGTTTTCCCAAAACGGCCAACCGGTCGAGGTGGCTCTCACGACGGAGAAGGAAGCCAACGTGTTCTGCGCGTGGTTTCGCAACGGCGGTTACAAGGCGGGATTCCTGACGGAGAATCACGAGGTGTTCCCGTTGTTGGAGAATTCGTTTGAGAATCCCGCTCTCAGTGAGAGGGCCAGGCGTGACGGTCTGAAACCGTTCCGCGTGCAGGTGCGTCCGATCAAGTATGGAGAACTCAATATCACGACCGATCCGACCGGCGTGGAGGTTTACATGAATCCGGTCAGGGATCCCGGCAGCCGGGTGTCGGCGGGGTATACAAGCGATTCCCTGGTGATCCCTGAAGTGAAGCCGGGTTCCTGGCAGCTCTATCTGGTGAGGGAGGGATACAAGCCGCAGACCATCGAAATCAATGTGGGGGAGGGGGAGAATATTTCGAAGAGTGTCACTCTGGAAAAAAACCTGGGGGTGGTTTTCGGCAAGAATTGGGAGAACGGCATCGGCATGCGCTTCGCCCCGCTCGGTCAGGAGCTGATGGTGTCGATCTGGGAGACAAGGGTGCGGGATTATCAGCTTTTCATCAGCGAGTCAGGCAGGCCGGCCGCCCGCGGTCCTTACTTCCAGCAGACTCCCGATCATCCGGTCGTGAACGTATCCCGTGAGGACGCGCAGGCTTTTTGCGAGTGGCTGACCAAGCGGGAGCAGAAGGGCGAGCGGATCGCGCAGACCCACGTCTACCGGTTGCCGACGGATCTGGAGTGGAGTGTCATGGTCGGGCTCCAGGACGAGGGGGGAATCAGTCCGGGCTGGCGGGATGCTCAGAAGCAGCAGGTCTATCCGTGGGGAGTCACCTGGCCGACGGATGGAGCTGTCGGGAACTTCGCGGATGCGACGGCGGCAAGCATGACCGGAGTTGCCGGTGACCGGACCATTTCCGGCTACGATGACGGATACGCCTACACCGCTCCGGTCGGCTCGTTCCCGGCGAATTCCTATGGCCTCCACGACCTCAGTGGAAACGTCCAGGAATGGGTGGAAGACGAGTATTCGAAGCTTGGCAAGAATGTGCTGGGGGTCCTGCGCGGCGGCGGATGGAACACCTATCAGCCGGAAAACCTCTTCGCCGGATCCCGCAACGCCGTGCCTCCGACCTTCCAGGACGCGATCTACGGCTTCCGGGTCGTGCTTGCCAAAGTGCCGCAGAAGACCGAATGAGCGGTTTCCTTTCTCCCGTTCCATAAACTATTCCCATGGTCGAAATCAAACTCTCCTACGAAGGCAACCTGCATTGCAGCGCCCTCCACGTTCCTTCCGGCAACACGCTCGTCACCGACGCCCCGCTCGACAACAACGGTCTCGGTCAGGCGTTCTCACCGACGGATCTCCTCGCCACCGCGCTTGGCTCCTGCATGGCCACGGTCATAGGCATCCTCGCCAAGCGGAAGGAAATCGCGGTGGAAGGCATGGCAGTGACCGTCCGCAAATTCATGTCGGAGGACCAGCCGCGCCGCGTCAAACGGCTTGAGCTGGATCTGAGCATGCCCCTGCCCGCATCCCATCCCGACCGCAAGCTGCTGGAAAGCGCGGCCCGCGGTTGCCCGGTCCATCACAGCATCCATCCGGACATCGAGGTCGTGATGAACTGGATCTGGCAGGAATGTTGAGGGGCGGGACTCACCTCAGATGCTCCCATTTCAGATGGGTGAGCACGACCGGATGCCGGCCCGCGACGCGGGCGACGATCTGTTCGAACGACGCGGCTTCGCTTTCCGGCATCTCGATCCAGAAAAGGTGATGACCGTTGCCGGTTCGTAGCGAGATTTCACCGAATTTGACGAGGCAGTCGGGCAACTGATCCCATTGGATCGGCAGTCCGATCTGCTCTAGCAGTTCGATTTTTCCGCGCTTGGCAAACGGGCGTTGATACCAAGGAGGACTCTTGGACAGCGGTGCGCTGACAAGGTTCGGTGCTCCGAATTTCTCCAATTCTGCAAGAAGGCGAGTCAGCAGTTCGTCCGCATTCCGATCCCAACTTTCGTCCGCATCTCCAAAGTCGTTGAAGCCGGCTTCACTGAAACACACATCCGGATTTACCGGCGCCGGCCACAAGGCGAAGAGCGGTGGTCCTGATGATACCGGCGACCAGTGAACGGTGAATGCCGACATGGTCCATCAAGGCGCGTAAGCTTCCAGCTCGGAGAGGAAGCCGAAGTTCTCGCTGTAGTTGTCCTGTTGGGAATAATGGTCGACGAAGGTGGCGCGGACGAAACGGGCTTTGGTCGGCTCGAATCGGGCACGGGCTCCGGTCGCCTTTTTCGCAGGGAACTCGTTGCGACCGACTTCGGTGAAATTTCTGCCATCCTCGCTGATGGAGACGGCGACGGTTTTTGTCGCCCCGATTTGCGGCGTGCCGTATCCGACGGCATGGATCGTTTGGACGGTGCCGAGATCGACGGTGACGGTTTTGGGAAAATCCGGGGTTTCGTCCGTCGCGTAGCAGGTCGGCGAGGAGTTTCCCCAGATGCCGTCGGTTACGCCGGAGTCCCAGCCGTGGGTGTTGGGGTTGCTGGACTGATAGGGTTTTCCGCCGGAGACCTTGTGGCCGAGGGTGGGATCGACCGGCCAATGGGTGTTAAATGCTGCGGCCGGCAGGCCTTCCTTGTTGATCAGGTTCGGCTCGGCGGTTTGTAACCAGGCGAATCGCGCGCGGTCCGGCTTGGGCACTTTGTCGCTGGTGAGAAACAGGGTTTTCCCATCGTTGGAAATTGTGGCGTCCGCTGGCTGATAGTTTTCATCGATGCCGGCGATTTCGAACAGGGTGGGGGGCTTGCTGTCGCGGGTTGCCAGTCCGCCGCCGGTGTGGTCGAAGGCGATGGCGATTCCTGAGTCGGTGACCTTGTATCTGGCAAACAGCGGGCCGGATTTGACGAGGTCGGTTTTGCCATAGGTGTCGGCCAGCGCCCAGAGGGCGAGGCGGCGGGCGACGTCGCCTTTGTTGTTCGGGTGGATGTCCTTCGGATTGCCGATGTCATTGGTCACCGCCATGCCGGTGTGCGGGATTTTCAGGGTTTCCTGTTGGGCCCACCAGATTCCGGGCAGGTCCGTGTTTTTGCTTTCGCCGTAGTTGTAGGGCGCGAGTTGGACGAAGAGGAAGGGGGCGTCGTCCGCTTTGAATTGCATGCGCCAGCCTGCGATCAGGGCCTGCATTTTCGCGGTGTAGAGCATGCCCTCGCCATTGTTCGATTCACCCTGATACCAGAGGAAGCCGCGCAAGGCGTAGGGAACCAGCGGATGGATCATGGCCTGATAGGTGCCGACCTCGGCGGAGCTCCCCAGTTTCAAGAGCTCTGGGGCCTTGGGCATGGTTGGCGCGGGAAGTCCGGCGTCGAGAGCTTTCGCCGCTGCGTCCGTCCAGTCGCGGACGCTGCCCACGTATTGCCGGAACGGCTTGTCGTATTCGGAAAATCCGGGGCTTCTCGCCAGCCGCTCTTTTTTCATGGCTGCAAGATCTTCGATGCCGTCCAGGCCTTCTTCCGCCCACCAAGGTTCGATGCGCGAGCCACCCCACGAACTGTGGATCATGCCGACCGGCACTTTCAATTCCTCCGTCAGCTTCTTGCCGAAGAAATAGGCGACGGCGGAAAAGTTTTTAGCCGCCTCCGGGGTCGCGGCGGTCCAACTGGCGGAGACTGTATCCATGCGTGTATTGCTCAGGGTCTTCGGAACTTGGAACAAGCGCATCATCGGTATGGAGGCTGCGGCGGCGTCCTGATCCTCCTTGCGGGTTTGTTTGACCGTGAATTCCATGTTGGACTGGCCGCTGCCAAGCCAGACTTCGCCGACCAGCAGGTCCTTCACTTCCAATGCGGGCGATCCGGCTTCCGTGACGCTCAGCGTCCGGCTTTCGGCGCTGGCGGGCATCGGTGCGAGCGAAATCTGCCAGCGCCCGGCGGGATCGGCAGTGGTGGTTTTCGTTTGGCCTCCGAAGGAAACGGTCACGGACTTTCCGGCGGTCGCGTGACCCCAGACGGGGACTGGTTTTTCTCGTTGAAGGACGCCACCGTCGTGGAAAAGGGGAGCCAACGTCACTTCCGCAGCCACCGGTTGGGCGAGCAGAAGCAAAGCCAGCCAATGAATTTCGGGTTTTATCATGGCCTCTTCCTACGCGAACGGTGTGATGCGTCTAGCTTATCATTTCCGGAAAATCGCCTGACAATCAGACGCGACGGCGAAAAAATGATTGCGCATCGGGTGATTTGCATTCACTTTTTCGCGGAAACCTCATAAAATAGGGTAATTAACTAAGGATTATGCTTCCTGAGCACGCACCATTCACATCCGACCAGCGCAAGGCGTTGGATTCGCTTCTCGCCGGTCTCGATCCAGTCCAACGTGGCTGGCTGAGCGGCTTTCTTGCTGCCTCGGGTGCTCCCGTTTCCGCAGCCTCATCCGCGCCAGTTGCTGCCGGAAAACTCACGGTTCTTTACGGAACGGAGTCGGGAAATTCAGAGGTGCTCGCTGACCGCGCGGTGAAGGCCGCCAAGAAGCGTGGTTTCCAAGCGGTGATGAAAAATATGTCGGAAATTTCCCCGGCGGATCTCGCGAAGGCGACAAATCTGCTGGTAATCGTCTCCACCTGGGGAGACGGCGAGCCTCCTGAAACGGCGGTTGGCTTCTACAAGGAATTCATGAGCGCGGATCTCTCGCTGGCAAACGTCCGCTTTTCGGTCTGCGCTCTCGGCGATACGGCATACGAGAAATTCTGCCAGATCGGCAAGGACGTGGACGCCCGCCTCGAAGTGCTTGGCGCGACCCGCGCTTTCGCCCGTCAGGATTGCGATGTGGACTATGAGGACAGTTATGCGTCCTGGCTGGACAGCTCGCTTTCCACGTTCGCTCCTGCGTCCGCAGTGGCGGCTCCGGTTTCGTTTGTCGCCGCGGCAGCAGCTCCGGCGGTCGAGTATGGCAAGAAGAATCCGTTTCCGGCCGAGACGCTGGAGAATCTGATTTTGAATGGCGAAGGCTCGTCGAAGGAAACGATCCACGTGGAGTTCTCGCTGGCCGGTTCGGGGCTGTCGTACGAACCGGGCGATGCGCTCGCCGTCGTTCCCGTGAATGCGCCGGATGTCATCAAGTCCATCCTCCAAGCGGCCAAACTCACGGGCAACGAAGAAGTCGAAGTGAAAAACGCCGGCTGCAAGCTGCTCGCTGACGCACTCCGCGAGGATTTCGACATCACCGCTCTGTCCCGCGCCGTGCTGACGAAACTGGCCGAAGCCGCCGACTCCGCCACGCTGCGTGAACTTCTGGCAGAAGATGCGAAGGACAAGCTCAAGGATTACAACTACGGTCGCGAGATCGTCGATGCGATCACCGACTTCGCACCTAACGGACTCACCGCCGGAGCGCTGTCCGGAATTTTCCGCAAACTACCGCCGCGGCTTTATTCCATCGCCTCCAGCCCGCTGGCGCATGAAAACGAAGTGCATCTCACCGTCGCCGCGGTGCGCTACGAGACCAACGGCCGCTCGCGGAAAGGAGTCTGTTCCACCTATCTCGCGGATCTGGTGAAAACCGGCGATCCCGTCCAGATGTTCATCCAGCCGAACAAGAACTTCCGCCTTCCCGCCGACGGTGCCACGCCGGTCATCATGGTCGGTCCGGGCACCGGAGTCGCTCCGTTCCGTTCATTTGTCGAACACCGCGCCGCGCTCGGCAGCTCCGGAAAAAACTGGCTTTTCTTCGGCGACCAGCACTACACCTACGACTTTCTCTATCAGTTGGAATGGCAGGACTTCCTGAAGGAGGGTGTGCTCACCCGGCTCGATGTCGCATTCTCCCGCGACCAGCCCGAGAAGGTCTATGTGCAGGACCGCATGATCCAGCAGGCGGCCGAACTCTACAAATGGCTTGAGGAGGGCGCCCATTTCTACGTCTGCGGCGATGCGAACCGCATGGCGCACGACGTCCACGAAGCGCTGATCTCCGTCGTGGAATTCCAAGCGGGAATTTCCCGAGAAGCCGCCGAGGCCTATGTCGAGGACCTCAAGAAAACCAAACGCTATCAACGCGACGTTTACTGAATTTCCAATTTAAATTTCCCACCATCATGAGTGACAAGAAGCTCTCCGCGAACGAATACATCAAGATCGACAGCAACTACCTGCGCGGCACGATTGCCGAAGGACTTGCCGATCTCTCCACCGGCTCGATGGTCGAGGATGACCAGCAGCTGCTGAAATTCCACGGCACCTATCAGCAGGACGACCGCGACATCCGCGCCGGCCGCCGCAAGCACAAGCTGGAGAAGGCATATTCCTTCATGATCCGCATCCGCGTGCCGGGTGGCGTCGCGTCCTCGCACCAGTGGCTGGAGACCGACCGCCTCGCGACGCAATTCGCGAACGGCACGATCAAGCTTACCACGCGCCAGGCGTTCCAGTTCCACGGCATCATCAAGACGAATCTCAAGCGCACCATCGCCGAGATCAATCAAGCCGCCATGGACACCATCGCCGCGTGCGGTGACGTGAACCGGAACGTGATGTGCAATCCGAATCCCTATCTCTCGGAAATCCACGCGCAGGCGTTGCAGGCGGCCAAGGACATTTCGGCCCATCTCACGCCGCAGACCCGTGCTTATCACGAGATCTGGCTGGACGGTGAGAAGATCGAATCGAGCGAGGAAGACGTCGAGCCGATCTACGGCAAGACCTACCTGCCGCGGAAATTCAAAATCACCATCGCGGTGCCGCCGTCGAACGACGTCGACATCTATGCGAACTGCCTTTCCTTCATCGCCATCGTCGAAGGCGGAAAACTCGTCGGCTACAACGTCGCCGTCGGCGGCGGGATGGGTTCGACTCACGGCAACGAGGCGACCTATCCGCGCATTGCCGATGTGATCGGTTTCTGCACACCGGAGCAGGTCGTGGACGTCGCGGAAAAGGTTGTGCTCGTGCAGCGCGATTTCGGCGACCGTACGGACCGCAAGCACTCGCGTTTCAAATACACCGTGGACGATCACGGCCCGGATTGGATCCTCGCCAAGCTCAACGAGTATCTCGGCTACGAACTGGGACCGGTGCGTGATTTCAAGTTCGACGACAACGGCGACCGCTACGGCTGGGTCGAGGATGCGAATGGAAATTCCCATCTCACGCTCTTCATCGCCGGTGGCCGCGTGCTTGACACGCCGACCTATCCGATGCGCACGGGGCTTCGCGAGATTGCGAAGATCCACGATGGCGACTTCCGTCTCACCGCGAACCAGAATCTCATCATCGCCAACGTTTCCCCGGCCAAGCGCCCGGAAATTGAAAAGCTGTTGGAACAATATGGCATCAAGGACAGCCACTTGAAGAGCGCGTTGCGTCTGAACTCGCTGGCCTGCGTCGCCCTGCCGACGTGCGCGCTCGCCCTCGCCGAGGCCGAACGCTTCCTGCCCGATGTCCTCACCGACCTCGAAGATTCCTTGGAAGAAAATGGTCTTCGCCACGATGCGATCACCATCCGGATGACCGGCTGTCCCAATGGCTGTGCCCGTCCGTTCATCTCCGAGATCGGCTTCGTAGGCCGTGGTCCCGACCATTACAATCTCTACCTCGGTGGCGGTCATGCGGGACAACGCCTGTCGAAACTCTATCGAGAGAACATTCCGTCGTCGCAGATCAAGCCGCTGCTCGCGCCGATCTTCTCGCACTATGCGAAGGAGCGGAACGAAGGCGAGCATTTCGGTGACTTCTGTATCCGCGAGGGATACGTCGCCGCCACCGTCCAAGGCCCTGATTTCCACAAGAACATCAAGGCCGAGGCACTCGCTCCTGTTTGATTGGAAAAATTCCACCCCACGCTCCACCATGGAAGCTCTCAAATTTGAAATCCCCGCAGTGATCACTCCCGACATCGATCCGGAAGAACTCTCTGCCGCTCTCGCACCGCTGCGTGCCGGAGAGCGACTCCGCCTGCTTTACGAACAACTGGGCGACCGCCTCGTCGCGTCCACCAGCTTCGGTCTCCAGGCGGCGGTCATGCTGAACCTGATCCACGAGCACGCGCCGAAAATTCCGGTCGTGTTCATCGACACCGGATTCCTGTTTCCCGAAACCTATCAGTACGCCGAGGAGCTGACCTCGAAGCTGAACCTCGACCTCCGCATCTATCAGCCGACGGTCTCCGCCGCGCGGATGCAGGCGCTGTGGGGGAACCTTTGGGAAAACGGCAAGGACGGTGCCGACAAATACGGTCTTCTCACGAAGGTCGAGCCGATGAACCGCGCGCTCCGCGAGACCGGTGCCGATGTCTGGCTGAGCGGCCTCCGCCGCTCGCAGTCCAGCACCCGCGTGGACCGGCCCTTCGTCGAGCAGCAGAAGAAGACCGTCAAAGCCTATCCGATCCTCGATTGGGCGGACGCTCAGGTGGATCTTTATTTCCATCAGAACAACCTCCCGCGCCACCCGCTGGCGGAGAAGGGCTACGTCACGATGGGCGACTGGCACAGTACGCGCCCGGTGGTCGATGGCGACACCGAATCCACCCGCTTCAACGGCGAGAAATACGAGTGCGGCTTGCACCTTGACTCCGGCGCTCCTGATTTCCAAATTTGACCGATTTCTGATTCCCCGTAACTAACAAAACCACCATGAACATCGCCGAAAACATGGTTGCCACTGTTGGCAACACACCGCTCATCCGTCTCAACCATCTCACCGCCGGTCTCGAGGCCGAGGTCTGTGTGAAGGCAGAGTTCTTCAACCCGCTCTTCAGCGTCAAGGACCGCATCGGCAAGGCGATGATCGAAGCCGCTGAAAAGGACGGCTCCCTCAAGGCCGGTGGTCTCATCATCGAACCGACTTCCGGAAACACCGGCATCGCCCTGGCGTTCATCGCCCGCTCGAAAGGCTACCGCATCATCCTGACCATGCCCGAGAGCATGTCGATCGAGCGCCGCGTGCTGCTGCGGCTTCTTGGTGCTGAAATCGTTCTCACGCCGCGCGCCCGTGGCATGAACGGCGCCATCGCGATGGCGAAGAAGCTCATCGAGGAAAACCCGGGTTCGTTCGGCCCCGGCCAATTCGACAATCCGGCCAACCCCCAAGTCCACCGCGAGACGACCGCCGAGGAAATCTGGCGCGACACGGACGGCCAGATCGACGCGTTCGTCGCCGGTGTCGGCACGGGCGGCACGCTCACCGGTGTCGGTGAAGTTCTGAAATCCCGCGGCAGTGCGAAGATCATCGCCGTGGAACCTGTCGCCAGCCCGGTGATTTCCGGCGGCGCTCCCGGACCGCACATGATCCAGGGCATCGGTGCCGGATTCATTCCGAAGAATCTCAACGTTTCGATCATCGACGAAATCATCCAGGTCTCCAACGAGGACGCCATCGCCACCGCCCAGGCGCTGGCCCAACAGGAAGGCCTGCCGGCCGGTATCTCCACCGGTGCGAACGTCTGGGCTGCCCTGCAGGTCGCCAAGCGTCCGGAGTTCAAGGGCAAGCGCATCGTCACCGTCGGTTGCTCGTCCACCGAGCGCTACCTCTCCACCGCTCTCGCCGAGAAGGTGCGTGAGGAGGTGTCGAACCTGCCGGTGAACGAAATCTAAGCGTTTCATTCTAAAAAGGCGCGGCTTCCTTCGGGTGGTCGCGCCTTTGTTTTTTCCGGACGGCAAAGCTTGCGAGGATGGTTAGCAACGGGCAGATTCGGCCCGTGTCAGAGACGATGGAAAGCGCCCGCCGATGGAGCGGCTATGTGTGTCCGGATTGCCGGTTCGTGTTCCGCGTGCCGAGGGATCATGATGGCAAGGGCATCGTCTGCCCGAGCTGCCGCCGGATCCTGAGGATTCCCGCGGCGACGGACACTCCACCGCCGCTGATGGCTGCGGTGCGCAGGGTGGTGGCGGAGGAACCGGTCCCGACCGCCCAGCAGCCGGTTTTGAAAAAACGCCGTCGTGGCAGACCGCATGGCGGGGCTGAAAACCCTTCCTGGGAGCAGCAATCGCACACGTCGCGTTCAGCACGTGGCGAGAAACGGCAGATGCGGCTCATGTTGATCGCCGGATCCACCTTGCTGGCATTGATCGTCGCCGGTGTGGTGATTTTCATGAAATCCGGCACCGGAACCTCGGTTTCCGCGATCCGCGAAGTTCCTGTTCCGGTGGTCGTGGCGGAAGCTTCCGGTCAATCTCCAACCGCTCCGGTGATCCAGCGCGGTGAGGCATCGCTGCTCGCTGAAGCCGAACCGCTGGCCCGTCAGTTTCTCGAAGCGAAGACGGTGGCGGATCTTCTCCCGCTGGTCCGCCATCCGGAGGTCACCGAGGCACGGATGCGCGATTTCTATCCGAATGGCGGAATCACCCCGCCGGGCCTGGCCGGATTCAACACGTCCGAGGGGCTCTCCATCCGCGGGAAGATCGTTTCACTGTCGGTGAGGACACGCGATCAGGATGAGAGGCCGATCGCCTTCATCGATACGCCGCAGGGCCTGAAAATCGACTGGGAAAGCTGGGTCGGCTGGTCGGAAATTTCTTGGGAGAAATTCCTCTCGTCGAAACCGGAGGCCGGCCATGTCTTCCGCGTCACGCTTTCGCCGGTGGATTATTATAATTTCGGATATTCCGACGAATCGAAGTGGCAGTCCTACCGGCTGATATCGCCGGACGGCGAGAACTCGGTGTATGGCTATGTGGAAAAAGGCACGGTGCTGGAACAGCGGATCCGGCCGGATGCGGAAACCAAGAATGTCGCGCTGATGCTGTCCTTGAAATTTCCCGCGGACGCCACATCGTCCAGCCAGGTGGAGATCGAGCGCATTGTGGCCGACGGCTGGGTGGAAGAACCCGATTCCCCATGACGCAGAGCACTTACGAAAAGGCCCAGGAACTGAACCTGGATCCCATGGTTTACGGCACCTTCGCCGAGATCGGGGCGGGGCAGGAGACCGCCAACTGCTTCTTCCGTGCGTCGGGCACGGCGGGACTCGTGGCGAAAACGATATCCGCCTACGACATGACGATGAGCGATGCCATCTACGGTCAGGCGGACCGCTACGTCTCGGCGACGCGGCTGGCCTCGATGATTGATCACGAATACTCGATCCTGCTGGAACGGTTGGGGCCGAAGCGTGGCGAGAACACGACGTTTTTCTCATTCTGCAACACCGTCCGCGCCCGTGGCTGGAAGGACGACGGAGAGTGCCACGGCTGGCTCGGCATCCGTTTCCAGATGAAGCCGGGCGATCCTCCGTCCGACATCATTCTTCATGTGAGGCTGCTCGACACCCGGACCATCGATCAGATGGAGGCACTCGGAACCATCGGAGTGAACCTGATCCATTCGGCATTCCGTTATCGCGGCCATTTGCAGAAATTCGTGGAGTCGCTGGTGGACAATCTCGCCGCAGGTCGGGTTGAGGTGGATCTTTTGAAATTCACCGGCCATGGCTACGGGTTTTTCGACAATCGCCTCTGCGCCCTGCAGCTCGTCGAAAGCGGCCTGACGGATGCTACCATGTTTCTGCCCAGCGGCGAGGTCGTCCAGCCGGCCGAAGCGCTCTACCGGCGCCCGGTGCTGCTGTTGCGCGGGAGTTTCGATCCTGTGATGAACGTGCATCTCAAGATGCTGGAGCAGGCGCGGGAGGGATTCGTGAGTTCCTTGAGCGAGGGTGACCGGATCTCGGCGATCGAGCTCTGCGAGATTTCCATGCACAATCTGCTGCGCGGCCGTGCGATCGATCCCGTGGATTTCCTGGATCGGGCGGATGCGTTGCAGTCGTTGGGGAAAACCGTGCTGCTCTCGCGCTGCGCGGAGTTCCATCGGATCGCGGCGTTCCTGCACCGCTACACCAGCAAGCCGGTCGGCATCATCCTGAGCATCGGCTTGCTGAACGAGCTCTTCAAACCGAAGTGGTCGGAGAATCTGGCAGGCGGGTTGTTGGAATCGTTCGGCAGACTGTTCAAGGAAGGGGTGACACTGCATGTTTTTCCATGGAAGAACCGTCGCAACAGCGAACTCGTCACGGCGGAAACCTTCCGTGCGCCGGATGACAGCGTGCATCTCTATCGACATTTCCTTTCGAACGGGCGGATCCAGGGCATACCGTGCGAGGACGACTTCATCCTTTCCTACACCGGTCGCGATGTCTGCCGGTTGATCCACGCGAAGGACACCGAATGGCACAAGCTGGTGCCTGAAGTCGCTTGGACGATGGCCGAACGCCATGCCAATCTGCGGGAATGATCATCACTCGTGGCCGCCGTTTTGGCCCCGCCGGTGGGAAGGAATCTTGAGCAGGTCGAAATCCGACCCGCAGTACATGCAGCAGAACCGCTGGGTGGCGAGGATGGACAGCGTGGCGGAGACACCGTGGTTGAAAGGATAGAGGCGTGAGGCCTTCGAGTGGGCAAGAGCCCCGGAATTGATGAGAGGAGTTCCCTTGCAAAGCGGACAATGTGCCGCGCGCCGTTTGAAAAAGGCGAGAAGCCATGCGATCAGGCTGTAGACCACACCGCCGAGGATCACCTTGCTCGCGAGCTGGCTCGGTTCGATGAGAAACAGCACGAATGCCGTGGCGGTCAGGATCAGCCCTAGATAATGCAGCGCTGAGAAAAAAACCGCGATGCTGAACGGGCGGCTTGAGGGGAGGGAGCGTGATCGCAGGATTCTGGCCTTGGATGATGGCATATCCTTGGTGCCGGGGGCAGCTGCAGGGTTCGATTTGCGCTGAAACGCTGGAGAAATCCCAGATCCTTAGCAAGTCTTGAATTCTAGCTGTTCGAAACCAGATGCTGTAACCCGCACGATTTCAACCTTCCGCTCCCGCGCTCTTGACCACGGCGGGGAGGGGTTTTACCACTTGCGAATGACACCGCTTTACGAAGGAAAGGCCAAGCGACTCTGGGCGACCGAAAACCCGGACACCCTGCGCATGGAGTTCAAGAACGACGCCACCGCCTTCAATGGTGAGAAGAAAGCGCAGTTTGAAAACAAGGGCCGCCTCAACAATGAGATCAGCACGCTCATCTACGGTTTCCTCGAAGATGCGGGGGTGCCGACCCACTTCGTCCGCAAGATCGACGATACGAACGTCGAGGTGAAAAAGGTCACCATCCTGATGGTCGAGGTCATCATTCGGAATGTCTCCGCAGGCAGTTATTGCAAGCGCACCGGTGCGCCGGAAGGTCAGGCGTTCTCCCAGCCCATCATCGAGTTTTCTTACAAGTCCGACGAACTCGGCGACCCGCTCATCAACGACGACTATATCCGGGAAATGGGCCTCGCCACTCCGGAAGACCTCGCCCACCTGCGTTCGTCAGCGCTCAAGGTGAACGCCATCCTCATCGATTTTTTTGCGAAAGCCGGTCTCAAGCTGGTCGATTTCAAACTCGAATTCGGCCGCCTTGTCTCCGATCCGTCGCAGATCGTGCTCGCCGACGAAATCAGCCCCGACGGTTGCCGCCTGTGGGATCTCAAGACTGGTGAAAAGATGGACAAGGACCGTTTCCGCCGTGACCTCGGTGGGGTCATGGAAGCCTATGAGGAAGTTCTCGGCCGGGTCAAAGGCACGCTTGCTTGATTTAAATAAGCATTGGAATTTTGTCCATAAAGGCTTAAAAGTGTCTTTGTGGACAAAATAAAAGCCCTTAATCAGAGAAATCCCGTTACGCTTGCCTGTGAAATCGGGCAGCAGCTCAAGCGGTTGCGTTTGGCGAAGGGGTGGACCCAGGAGGAATTGTCGGAGAAATCCGGGGTTGCGGTTTCGACATTGAAATTGCTGGAAGCCAAGGGCAGCGGTTCATTCCAGCGTCTGATTCGCGTGGCCATCGCACTGGGGGTCGATGGAGAGCTTCGTGGCTTGTTCGCCCAAACCGGCGCGATGGAATCCATCGAGGCGGTGAAACGTTCCGAGCGCCAGCGTGCGCCACGCCGACGGAAGGAGGGGGCGGGCGATGGAACTTGAGGTCCATTGGTCCGGACAGGACGAACGGCGGATCGGTCGTCTCTATCAGGATCCGCGTGGCAGTGTTTTCTTCGAATATGATGCCGCCTGGCGATCGGGGCGTTGCGAACTTTCACCGCTCTATCTTCCTAACGAGACGGTCGGCGCGGTGACCACTCCGACGCCGGCGTTCGGCGAACTGCACGGTCTGTTCCAGGACGCGCTTCCCGATTGGTGGGGCGAGCGGCTGATGCGACGGCATTTCGAAGAGCGGGGGATTCCTTGGAAGAAGGTGACCGTCCTGCGCAAGCTCGCCTGCCAGGGCGAACGGAAAATGGGCGCGCTGGCATTCAGACCGGATCTCGATGGAAGGGACTTCAACGACGGCATGATCGCGGAACTCGGCGAACTGGTCGAAGCCGCGCGTGAAGCCCTGCGTGGCGAGAGCGGCCATGTGCTGGCGGAATTGCTCCGGTCCGGCATGTCGCCGGGCGGTGCGCAGCCGAAGGCGCTGCTCGCGATTTCCCATGATTTTTCGGAAATCCGCCTGGACGATCCCGCTCCCGAGGGATTCGGCAGCTGGCTGATCAAATTCGACACCGAGCCCGTCCTGCATGAGGGCCGGATCGAGGCGGCCTACGCGGCGATGGCAAGCGCCGCTGGCATCGACCTGCCGGAAACACGGCTGCTCGAAGCGGCGGGCGGCTGCCATTTCCTGACTCGCCGGTTCGACCGGATGGCGGATGGAACGAGGCTGCATCTGCATTCCTACTCGGGTCTCACCCACACGCCGCTGCGCGAGGGGCTGGAGTATGGCGAACTGATGGATCTGGCCCGCGCGCTGACGGAAGACCAGCGGGCGGTGGAGGAAATCTTCCGGCGTGCGGTTTTCAATGTCTTGACCGCCAACGACGACGATCACGGGCGCAACCATGCGTTTCTGATGGATGGATCGGGAAACTGGAAGCTCGCCCCGGCGTTCGATGTCACGCTCGCCACGTATCCGTTAGCCTCCGGCTTCCGGGCCGCGCGGGTGATGGGGAAGGCCGGAGGAATCACGCGTGCCGATCTGAAGCGGCTGGGGAATGAACAGGGAGTCCGCAGGGTGGACGATGCCATCGAGCAGGTGCTGGCGGCGGTGGCGGATTGGGAACGCATTGCAAAGGACCACGGACTGCCGAAATCCATCATGGCGCGGATCGGGCTGGAACACGGGCTGGCGTGACGAGGGAATGTCTTGACCCGTTCTTTCCCCCGGGGCTTGGTGGCGCGGATGAGTTCGTCTTTTGCCAAGATCCCAAGGCTCCACGCCGGAACCGGCGCGGTGAACCCGCCGTGAAGAGCGGGCTCGGGTTGGTTTGATCATCCGTAGAAATCCGCGGGATTTCCACGGTCTGTTGGTGGGCGCGCGGCGCGTCCGGCGTGTGCTGGTTCTCAAATTTTCATTCACTCATGTTTTTCAATCTGTTTCAAAAGAAGCGCGGCTCTTGGAAGGACGACGCGTTGGCGGGATTGACGACGGCGCTAGCGCTGGTGCCTGGCTCGATCGCGTTCGCATTCGTGGCCGGGGTGCCGCCGATTTCCGGACTGTATGCCGGGTTCATCGTCTGCCTGATCACGGCGGCGTTCGGCGGCCGGCCGGGAATGATCTCCTCCGCGGCGGGGTCGCTCGCGGTGGTGATGGTGGCGCTGGTCGGCGAAGGAAACCGGCGCGGCGGCCCTGGCGCGGGATTCGAATACCTGCTTCTGGCGGTCATTCTGATGGGCGTGATCCAGATTCTCATCGGCGCTTTGAAACTCGGCCGGCTGATCCGGCTGGTGCCGCATCCGGTGATGATGGGGTTCGTGAACGGACTCGCCATCGTGGTGTTCCTGTCACAGCTGAAAATGTTCCGCGAGCGGGAAGGAGCGGTGGTCGGCGACTGGCTGCAAGGCCCGGCGCTCGGATTGATGCTAGGCCTGGTGGCGCTGACGATGGCGATTGTCTATCTGCTGCCTCGTCTCACGAAAAAAGTGCCGTCCTCGCTGGTGGCGATCATCGTGGTGAGTCTGGTGGGGGCCTTCGGTCTGACGACCCAGACGGTGGGAGACCTGTCCAGCGTCCAGGGATCCCTGCCGGCGCCCCACCTGCCCGACGTGCCCATGACTTGGGAAACCTTCCGATTTGTGGCGCCGTATGCGTTGATTCTCGCCTTGGTGGGATTGATTGAAACACTGATGACCCTGCAGCTGATCGACGAACTGACGGAGAGTCGTGGCAAGGGAAACCGCGAGGCGCTGGCGCTCGGTGCGGCGAACATCGTGGCCGGTTCCTTCAAAGGCATGGGCGGCTGTGCGCTCGTCGGTGAAAGCCTGATCAACATCGGTTCCGGCGGCCGCGGGCGGATGTCCGGCGTCATCGCTTCTCTGGCCCTGCTGGCGTTCATCCTGGTGGGAGCACCGCTGATCGACCGGATCCCCATCGCCGCCCTGACCGGGGTGATGTTCGTGGTGGTGATCGCGACCTTCGAGTGGACCAGCTTCAGGACGGTGGGAAAAGTGCCGCTCAGCGACGTGCTGGTGATCGTGGCGGTGACCGCCATCACGGTGTGGCAGGATCTTGCGATGGCCGTGATCAGCGGAGTGATCCTGTCCGCTCTGGTGTTCGCCTGGAAGAGCGCGAAGCATGTGCGGCTTTCGGTGGTGGGCGATTCCGGGGAAACGCGGATCTATCGATTGGAAGGATTGCTTTATTTCGGCTCGGTGCGCGATTTCGCGGAGAAATTCGATCCTGCAAACGACCCCGCTCGGGTGGTGCTCGATTTCCATGAAGCACGGGTCTGCGATCTCTCCGGACTGGAAGCGATCAAGGGGCTGGCAGCCCGCTACCGGAAACTCGGAAAAATCCTGGAACTCCGCCACCTGTCACCCGACTGTGGCCGAATGCTGGAGCGGGCGGGAGACCTGGTGCAGGTGAAAGTCGCGGAGGACGATCCGCTCTACCTGGTGGCGAGGCTTCCGGGACAGCTCTCCTGAGGTGTCACTTGTCCGTCGACTTCGATGGCTTCACGGCAGTGCGCTCGATGAACTCGATGATCATGCCGGCCACATCCTTTTTCGACGATTGTTCGATGCCTTCGAGACCGGGCGAGGAGTTGACCTCCATCACCACCGGGCCGTGATTCGAGCGCAGCAGATCGACGCCCGCGACGTTCAGTCCCATCGCTTTCGCGGCACTGATGGCGACGGCGCGTTCGTCCGAGGAAATTTTCACTTTTTCCGACGACCCTCCGCGATGGAGGTTCGAGCGGAACTCACCGGGCGCGCCCTGGCGCTTCATGGAAGCGACCACTTTTCCGCCGACCACGACGCAGCGGATGTCCGCACCTTCGGCTTCCTTGATGAATTCCTGCACGAGGATGTTCGCGTTCAAGCCTCTGAACGCCTCGATCACGGACTCCGCGGCGTTCGTCGTTTCCGCCAGCACCACGCCGACGCCCTGGGTGCCTTCGAGCAGCTTGATGACGAGAGGGGCGCCGCCGCACATTTTGATGAGTTCGCCGGTCGCCTCCGTGTGGTGGGCGAATCCGGTCACCGGAAGACCGATGCCGCGTTTCGCCAGCATCTGGAGCGAGCGCAGCTTGTCGCGCGAACGGGCGATCGCCACCGAGTCGTTGAGGGTGAAGACGTTCATCATCTCGAACTGCCGGACGACGGCGTTGCCATAAAAGGTGTGACGCGCCGCGATCCGTGGAATGACGGCATCCGCCACCAGTTCCTCACCATCCACGTAGATGCGGGGTTTGCGCGAGGTGATGTTCATGTAGCAGCGCAGATAGTCCACGACCCGGACCTCGTGGCCCCGCGCGGCGGCGGCGGCGTAGAGAGCGTCGGTGCTGTAAAGCTTGGGATTGCGGGAAAGGATGAGGATTTTCATGCGGGAGAAGTCGCGCCACAGGTAACTGCGGAATGCGCATGCGTCCAATAGTCATGCGGCTTTCCGGTCAATCCCAAAAAGGGCCCGGATTCGTGACTCAGGGGAGGGGCGGCAGCGGCCGGCTTGACATCCCGGCACCTTCTGATAGAAAACCGCATGCTTATCAGGCTGATGGTGATGGGTTTCGCGGTTTCGGGCGTGGCTTCCGGGAATTTCGAAAAATGGACGAGCAGGGACGGCAAGGAGGCCGAGCTGGATCTGATCGCGGTGACGAAATCCAAGGACGTGAGATCCGGCTCGTTTGTCATGAAGGATGGCAGGATCGTCACATTGAAGGAGAGTGATCTCTCACAAGAGTCGGCACGCAGGCTCGCTCTGCCGTCCATTACCGAGGTGAGCTATCAATGGTGCCTTCTCAAAGAAGACCTGCCGGACCACAATCTGGTGCAGCATCAGCAACATCCGGACGCCTCCGATCCGTTCGCCGAGTTGGACAAGGAGCTGGCCTTGAAAAACGATCCGCCGGGAGCGGTTTTCATTTTCCACGCCACAGGTCCGAATTTGTTAGGGGTGGCGGAGGAATCGTTGGAATTAGGGTCCTTTGTCCCGGGTGATGGCACGGAGAGCCGTGAAAAGCGGGTGGCCGCGGTCGCCATCCCCGACAAGGTGCCGGCGGGAAAAGCTGAACGGCCCGAGGACGGGCCCGTGAAGCTGCCGTTCGGCATTGCCTTCGGCGGGGATTATTCCGCCGACGATTTGAAAAATTCCAAAATGGCGGGAGGAGTGAAGCTGCTCTTCGGGACGGGGATGACTTCTGCCACGGCCAAGCTGCGGTTGAAAAAAATGGAGAAAACCGGACTGCGCACGGAACTGGAGAGAGTCGGGCCGTTCAACATCTGTTTCGGCCCGTCCCGTGACAAGAGGCTGGACCCCGAGTCCTCCGAATTCCTGCTAGCCTCCGATCTCTACATCAACAATGCGGTCTCCAACCGGAAACCCGTGAAGGGCGTTTCGCCAGATCCCTTGGAAGTCGCGCCTCGGGTCCGGATCGTCGACTACGAAATCGTCGCCGATGGCAAGAAGCTGGGACCGTTCGGCCCGGATGAAAGGACCTCGAACCTGGTGGTCGGGGAAGAACTGAGCATCACGGTGTGGTATTGGAAAAACGTCCACGAACTGCCGTTCGCCTTCAGCAAGAAGCCGGGTGAATTCCGGTCGGAGAAGTAGCGGTTTGCCAGCGCCCGGCGGAGGTTTCGGATGGATGTGTTTTCCGCGTGACCGTCGGGCGATACGGGATCAGGGTTTTCGGCGAACCACTTTTCAAAACCATGGGAAATTTCGCCGCTTTCGAGACCAAGATGACCGCCGCTGGGATGGGAGATGCCGCCATCCGTGCCTTCCGCCGGAACTATGAGGCGCTGCTGCGCAACGAGACCGGAATGATTCCGGAGGATACGATTGCCCCGGCGCAAGGGCTGGCGTCCTTCGAGTCGATTTCCTCGGCGGGTGAGGCGGACACCTCACTGCTCTCGCAGGCGGTGGTGATCAAGCTGAACGGCGGCCTCGGAACGGGCATGGGCTTGCAGGGGCCGAAAAGCCTGCTCTCGGTCCGCGAGGGCGTCAATTTCCTCGATCTGATGGTGCGGCAGATCCTCGATCTCCGCCAAACCAGCGGCACCGGTGTGCGTCTGCTGCTGATGAACAGCTTCAGCACCAGCGAGGACACCCTGGGACATCTGAAAAATTACGAATCGCAAGGGTTGTCGGAAGCTCCGGAAGTGGAGCTGATGCAGAACCAGATTCCGAAGATCGATGCGGCGACCTTCGAGCCCGTGCGATGGCCGGCCGATCCTGATTTGGAATGGTGCCCGCCGGGACATGGCGATCTCTATCCGGCGTTGGTCGGCAGCGGTTGGCTGGACCGGTTGTTAGCGGAAGGCGTGAAATACGCGTTCGTTTCCAACTCGGACAACCTGGGGGCGATCCTCGATCCCGCGATCCTCACCTATTTTGCGAAATCCGGCGCGCCCTTTCTGATGGAGGTCACCCGGCGCACGGCGGCGGACCGCAAGGGCGGCCATCTCGCGGTGCGTAAATCCGACGGACGCCTCCTGCTGCGTGAAGTGGCGCAATGTCCTGACTCGGATGCGGACGCCTTCCAGGACATCGGCCGCCACCAGTATTTCAACACCAACAGCCTGTGGCTGCGGCTTGATCTGCTGAAAGCACAGCTCGCCGCGGACTCAGGTGTGCTGCCGCTGCCGATGATCCGCAATAACAAGACCGTCGATCCGCGCGACAAGAAATCGACGGCGGTGGTGCAGTTGGAAATCGCCATGGGCGCGGCGATCGAGTGCTTCGAAGGAGCGGCCGCGCTCGACGTGCCGCGCAGCCGTTTTGCTCCGGTGAAGACGACTGCGGATCTGCTCGCCTTGCGATCCGACGCTTACGAGGTGCTCGACGACGGTCAGGTCCGCCTCGCTCCCGAACGTGAAGGCGTGCCGCCTAATATTATTTTGTCGGACGACTACAAGCTGGTGGATCAGCTCGATCCGCTCGGCGTGCCGAGCCTGATCAACTGCCGCTCGTTGAAAATTTCCGGCCCGGTTCATTTCGACGAAGGCGTCGTCATCGAGGGCGATGTGGATATCAGGAACACCACGCCGGAGCGGATGATCGTGGCTGCCGGGGTTTACAAGGATCAGGTCATCGGACTCTGAGTCCCGTCCCAACAGCGCGGCGGTTCCCAACCGGGAGCCGCCGCGTTTTCTTTTGCGATTGACCCGCAATCAGAGAATACGCTTAGTAAATGGTAAGGCATGCGATGCCGCATGCTGGAAATCGAGGTCTAATCACAGCCGTGAACGTTCTCGCCCTTACCATTCTCGTCAGCAGCTGTCTGGCAGGGATTTTCATCTGTTGCTTCGCCGCGGAATACCGGCGCTGCCGCAACAAGAGCCTGGAACGCGATTCACTGCTTCCTCTCAACGACGTTCCCGCCCCGGCCAAGCGGCCGGCGGCCCGTCCCTGAAATCCTTGCCGCATGTCCACCACCACGACCATCACCTACGACGACCGCAGCGTCCGCCGCTTCATGACCGCCTCGCTGTTCTGGGGCATCATCGGCATGTTAGTCGGCGTCCTCGCCGCCACCCAGCTCTCGTGGTGGCAGATGAACGGCAAGTTTCTCGAAACGGTCAGCTTCGGATTGTTCAAGGCGGAGGGGCTGTCCTACATCACCTTCGGCCGCATCCGTCCGCTGCACACGAACGCGGTGATCTTCGCCTTCGTGGGAAACATGGCCTTCGCCGGGATCTACTACTCCACCCAGCGGCTGTGCAAGGTGAGGACGGCGTCGGATCTGTTATCGTCGATCCATTTCTGGGGCTGGCAGGCGATCATTCTGGGCGCCGCCATCACGCTTCCCGCGGGACTGACAAGAGGCAAGGAATACGCCGAGCTGATCTGGCCGCTGAATGTCAGCGTGGTGGTGATCTGGGTGGTCTTCGGCATCAACTTCTTCTGGACCCTGGCGAAGCGGAACGAACGCGCGCTCTACGTTTCCATCTGGTTCTACATCGCGACCATCGTGACGATCGCGATGCTCTACATCGTCAACCATCTGTCCCTGCCGACGTCCTTCACCCATTCCTATCCGATCTTCGGAGGCGTGCAGGACGGCCTGGTCCAGTGGTGGTACGGCCACAACGCGGTCGCCTTCTTCCTGACGACGCCGATCCTCGGGATCATGTATTACTTCATCCCGAAAGCGGCGGACCGGCCGGTGTATTCCTACCGGCTCTCCATCATCCACTTCTGGGCGCTGGTCTTCATCTACATCTGGGCTGGACCGCATCACCTGCTCAACACCGCGCTGCCGAAGTGGCTGCAATACCTCGGCATGTTGTTTTCGCTGATGCTCTGGGCGCCTTCGTGGGCGGGCATGCTCAACGGCCTGCTCACCCTGCGCGGCGCATGGGACAAGATCCGCACCGAGCCGGTGCTCAAGTTTTTCGCCGCGGCGGTGACGTTCTACGGGATGGCGACGTTCGAAGGGCCGCTGCTTTCCATCCGCTCGGTGAACGCGCTCTCCCACTACACCGACTGGGGCATCGGCCACGTTCACTCCGGGGCGCTCGGCTGGAACGGCTTCATGGCGGCTGGCATGTTCTACTGGCTGGCCCCGCGGCTGTGGAACACGAAGCTGTGGTCGAAATCGCTGGCGAACATGCATTTCTGGATCGGCCTCGTCGGCGTCCTTCTCTACGTCGCCGCGATGTGGGCGGGTGGCATCATGCAGGGACTCATGCTCAGCGAGACCAATCCCGGCGGAGCCACATTGAAATACGAGTTCATCGAGACGCTCCAGCAGATCAAGATTTTCTACATCTTCCGCTCCTTCGGTGGTGTTTTCTATCTGTTGGGATTCGTCCTTTGCGCGGTGAACCTCATCATGACCGCCCGCTCCGGCCAGGCGACGGACGCCACGGCGGAGGTGGTGCCGCTGGAGCGCGGGGAGATGGACAAGATGCGGCTGGGCGAGGTTTTCAAAAGCGATCCCGTCACGCACGTCATCCTCGGTCTCGCCTTCATGATCCTGTGGTTCTTCCTGCCGCCGCATGCGGACAAGGCGGCGTTCGTCGTCGCCATCCTGCTGGGCGTGCGCGCGGTGAGGCTTTTCAAGCGGAACGGCAGCCAGTGGTCGGACTTCTTCGACCGCCTCATCGAAAACTACCTGCCCTTCACCGTCCTCATCTTCCTCGCCGCCGCCATCGGGGGAGCCGTGCAGATCATCCCTTCGCTGCTGGTGAACAAGGCCGCCAACGTGGAGGAGCGCATCCAGGTGGTCTACACTCCGCTGGAGCTGGAAGGCCGCGACCTCTACGTCGCCGAAGGTTGTTACAACTGCCACTCGCAGATGATCCGCACCCTCGTTCCCGACGTGCTCCGCTACGGACCCGCGGAAAACCAAGGCTACAGCCGCCTCGGCGAATCGCTCTACGATCATCCCTATCAGTGGGGTTCGAAACGCACCGGCCCCGACCTCGCCCGCGAGGGTGGGGAGATCGTGAAGGACGCCAAACTCATGCGCGCCGGCAAGCGCGACAATCTCTGGCACTTCAACCACATGATGGACCCACGCCAGACCTCGCCCGGTTCCAACATGCCGCCGTATCCGTGGCTGTTCGATACGAAGGCCGACTTCAAATCACTGCCGGGCCGCATCGCCGCCCAGACCCGCCTCGGAGTGCCATGGCCCGCCATGACCAAGGACGCCATCGAGCAAAGCGCCCGCGACCAGGGGATGGAAATCGCCGGCGCGCTCGTCAAGGCCGGCGCGTTTCTGCCGAAACAGCCTGACCTGAGCGCGGAGGCCCTGCGCAATCAATTGGCCGACAGCCGCGTGGTGGCCATCATCGCCTACCTGCAGAAGGTCGGCGCCTATCAGGTGGTCGAAGCACCGGAGAATCCACAGGGCCGGCCGCTCGATCCCGACAGCTACCGCCGCGGCCGGAAATCCGAGACGAAAAACTAACAGATCATTGCCATGTTCAAACGCCTCATCCTCGAAGACTGGACCGTCGTCATGCCGGTCATCGCGTTTTTCTTCACCGCCTCGGTGTTCGTCTGCACGACCATCCGTGCGCTTAAACTGCCGAAAGCCCGCCGCGAGGAGCTTGCGAACCTCCCGCTTGGCGATTGATTCCAATCCAACGTTTCCCTTCATCCGATGTCATCCGATCCCGAGATCAAAGTCGCCTCATATGCCTCGAAGAAAGGCGAGGTCGTCATCCGTCCCCACGAGTATGACGGCATCCAGGAATACGACCAGACACTGCCGAACTGGTGGCTTTTCATTTTCTACGGTGGGGTGGTTTTCTTCCCCCTCTGCTGGCTGCTTTACTATCAGTTCGGTTTCATGCGCACCGATGGAGAAGCCGTCAACGCTGCCATGGCGGAAGTCGCGAAGGTGAAGGCCAGGGCGCTCGATGATATGCTGGCGAAGCTGGACGACGACGCGATCGTCAACAAATGGGCCCGGGACGAGCAAACCGTGTCCAACGGCCGCGAAGCCTATCTGGCGAACTGCACCGCCTGTCACGGACAGAACCTGTCCGCCAGGATGGACCTCGGCAACGGCCAGTTCATCCCGCTGCCCGGTCTTCCTCTCACCGATGGGGAATGGAAATACGGCGCCAAACCCATGGACATCTTCAGGCTGATCAACAACGGAACGCCTCCGGAAAGCGCCGGTCACAACGGGGCCAAAATGGAGGCCTGGGGACAGAAGATGGCTCCGATCAAGATTGTCGAACTCGTCTCCTTCATCATTCACGAAAATCCCAAGGAATTTCCTGCGGCCGGTCGCTAGCAGAATTTCACCCGTCCAGTGCCCGATCGCCCGGAAATCGCCAGACGCCCGAACCTCGATTCGGTGACGACCATCAATCCCGATGGCTCGCACCACATCCTGCACCCGGCTGATGTCGGTGGCCGGTTCACGCTGGCGAGACGCCTCGTCGCGGTGCTGCTGATGCTGGTTTACGCGGCGCTGCCATGGATTCCGATCAATGGGGCGCCAGCCGTTTTTTTTGATGTGGAAACGCGGCATTTCCACGCGTTCGGATTGTCGCTGGTGGTGCAGGATTTGTGGGTGTTGTTCTTCGCCATCAGCGGACTGGGCTTTTTCCTGTTCGTGGTCACCGCCGTCCTCGGCCGCATCTGGTGCGGCTGGGCCTGCCCTTACACGGTGTTTCTCGACCACGTGTTCCGGCGCATCGAGCGCTGGATCGATGGGGATCACCATGCCCGCCGCAGGCTGGCGGCGGCACCGCTCGATCATACGAAAATCACGAAACGCGTGATCAAACACGGGCTCTACCTTCTCGTCTCGGCGGTGATCGCGCATGTGTTCCTCTCGTATTTCGTCTCCATTCCAAGGCTCTATTCCATCATGAAACAGGGGCCGTTGGCGCATGCCGTTTCCTTCGGAACCGTCGCGTGCCTGACGGGGGCGCTCTACTTCTGCTTCGCTCATTTCCGAGAGCAGTTCTGCATCCTGATGTGTCCCTACGGCCGCCTGCAATCGGCGCTAACGGATGAAGACACCATGATCATCGGCTACGACGCGGGGCGCGGCGAACCGCGTGGCAAGGCGACCGATCCGAACGCGGGTTCATGCATCGACTGCAACCGCTGCGTCACCGTCTGCCCGACCGGCATCGACATCCGCAACGGCCTGCAAATGGAATGCATCGGTTGCGCGGCCTGCATCGATGCCTGCGACGACATCATGCGGAAGGTGAATCGTCCCACCGGCCTCGTCCGCTACGATTCCACCCGGGGGCTGGCAGGGGGGCGGCGCAGGATTTTCCGCCCGCGTCTGCTGGCTTATGGTTTGTTAGGTTTGCTCGGTCTGGCGGCGCTGGGCATCACCGCGTTCTTCCGGGCCAAGCCGATGAACGCGGATCTCACCCGCATGCGAGGACCGTCGTTCTACGTCGATCCGGCGGTGGTGCGGAATCACTATCAGCTCCGGCTCTTCAACAAGCGCAACCAGCCGGTGAAGTTCGCCGTCTCCCTGGAGAATCCGCCGCCCGGCTATGCGATCACCGGACTCGGCGACGGGCTCAATCTGAACGCGCTCAAAGAACTGGCCCGTCCGTTGGTCGTGATCGTTCCCAACGATTCCTACAAGGGGCCGGTCACGCTCACGGTGAAAATCCACTCCGAACCCGGCGGTTCCACGATCCGTCGCAAAGTCGACTTCCTCGGCCCGAATCCGCATCTTTTCCGCCAATAAACCTCCTGTCGATCCCATCTCATGTTCCGTCCCTGGCTCTTCGTCATTTCCGCCTTTCTCCTGCTCATCGCCGCGTGGTCCTCGCTGATCTACGTGGCCAGCAAGTTCGCGCCCGAACCCATCATCGTGAACACCGGGAAATCCCGCTAACACTTCATGGATGCGATCCACACCACCGTCGGAGCATTGGTCGCCGGGCTGGTCACCAGCGTCCACTGTGTCGGCATGTGCGGACCGATCGCCTGCGGTTTGTCCGCCATGCCCGCCAGCGAAAGCGAACGCATGCTGGCAGCGACGTCCTACCACGGCGCGCGGCTGACATCCTACGCAGTGGTTGGTGCCATCTGCGGGACCGTCGGGAAACAGCCGTTGCAGTGGATATTCAGTTCACCAGCCGTGATCCTTCCCTGGATCCTCGCCGGCCTGTTTCTCATGTTCGCGTTCGGACTTGAAAAACGCCTGCCGCGTCCGGCTGGCTTGCTGAAATTCGCGGCGCGCTGGCGGTTCCGGACGGCACGGCTGACACCGGTCCGCAGCGGACTCGCATTGGGATTCCTCACGCCGTTGCTGCCCTGTGGTCCGCTCTATCTGCTGTTCGGAGCCGCCCTTCTGAGCGGCTCGGGCTGGAGCGGGGCGGAGTTCGCTCTGGCTTTCGGACTCGGCACGGTGCCGCTGCTGTGGCTCGCGCAAACGCAGCTTCACCGGATGAAGCGCAAGGTTTCGCCGAGGGCGATGGTGAGGATCCAACGCGGCCTGGCCTTCGTCGCAGCGCTGGTGATGATGTGGCGGCTCCACGACACGCTGCCGGGTTTCCGCACGGATGCGGAAGACCTTCCTTCCTGCTGTGAGGATATTCCCACCCACTGACCGTCATGTCCCATTGCGCACACTGCGGCACGCCCTTCACGGCAGGCACCAAGGAAGACCGCTTCTGCTGCAAGGGCTGCGAATTCGTGCACGACCTCATTCACGACGAAGGACTGGACCGCTACTATCAGCTACGACAGGATACGCCGGTGAGGCCGGTGCGAAGTGTGCCGTTCGAAGCCCATGATTTCACCTGGCTGTCGGAAAAAATCGTGGAAACCGAATCCGGGATCTCGCCCGGAAAGAGTGTTGAGGCCGACTTTTCGCTCGATGGCATTTCGTGCATCGGCTGCGTCTGGCTGGTGGAGAAAATTTTCCTTCGTCAGCCGGGCGCGCTCGAAGCCGCGGCGCACCCGGCGACGGGGCGGGTTCATCTGAGTTGGCAGGCGGGCCGGATGGATCTGGTGGCGTTCGCAAACGAACTGGTATCTTTCGGCTACACACTCTCTTCGCGACGTGGCGGCAGTTCCGCATCGGAGGCCGGCCTGCTTGGCGCGCGGTTGGGGCTGTGTGGCGCGTTCATGCTGAATGCGATGGGTTTCACATTGCCAAGCTATCTGGGGATGCCGGAGGACTTCGCGTTCTCGGGGCTTTTCCAACTGATCGCGCTTCTGACCGCGACGCTCTCGATGCTCGCGGGCGGCAGCTATTTCATCAGCCGGGCCTGGCAGGCCGCGCGGATGAGAGCGCTTCACATCGACCTGCCGATCGCTCTTGGACTGATCATCGCCTACATCGGTTCGATCGCCGGCTGGAGTTTGAAAATCCCCGGACTGATCTATTTCGATTTTGTTTCCACCTTCGTCTTCCTGATGCTCGCGGGCCGCTATTTCCAGCTCTCCGCGATGGAGAAGAACCGCCGGCGCATGCAGCGGCATCGTCCGGTGCCGGAGACGATGCATTCGCCGGATCGTGCCGAACCACTGGCTCTGGCAGATCTGGCGGCGGGCGTCCGTTACGAACTTCTGCCCGGCCAAGCTTCGCCCGTCGCCTCGGTGCTCGATAGCGTGGCGGCGGATTTTTCGCTCGAATGGATCAGCGGCGAGGCAGAGTCGTGCCTGTTCCAGGCGGGACGGAATCTGCCTGCGGGAGCGATCCATCTTGGCAGGACGCCGGTCGTGCTGAAAGCGGCGGAAACGTGGGCTGAATCGATGCTGGCGAAGCTCGTCTCCAGCGACCGTCCGGCGGTGCGGGTGCCTGCGCTGGAGCGGTTGTTGAAATTCTATCTGCTCGCCGTGTTGTGCATCGGAACGGTAGCGTTTTTCTGGTGGAGCGGCCATCATGGCGCGGCGCAGGCGCTCCAGGTGATGATTTCGGTGTTCGTCGTCTCATGCCCCTGTGCGCTCGGCGTGTCTTTGCCGATGGCCGATGAAATCGCGGGATCGATGATGGAGAAAGCCGGTGTTTTCATCCGCCAGCCGCTGCTGTGGGCGAGGCTCCGGCGGGTGAGGACGATCATTTTCGACAAGACGGGAACGCTCACACTGGAGCGTCCGGTGCTGGTGAATCCGGATGCGATCGGCTCGATCGATCACGACGCGCGGCTTGCATTGGCGCGGCTGGCGAACGATTCGCTGCATCCTGTTTCACGTTCGCTCTTGGAAGCGCTGGGCAGGGAAGGGCAGCGGATGCTGCGCGAGGAGGCTCCGGTCGCGGTCTCCGATGTGCCTGGGTGCGGGCGTTTCTATCAGGTGGATGGGGTGGAATGGTCGCTCGGGAAACCGGGGTGGCGTTCGTCCGCGGTGGCGGGTGATTTTTCCAGTCATGATGCCGAACTCTGCCGTGATGGGGAACGGGTCAGCCACTTCGTTTTCCGCGAATCGCTGCGGGAGGATGCCATCGCGGCGCTGGCACTGCTCAGGGCGAGGGGATTCCGGGCGGTGGTTCTATCAGGTGATCGGCTCGAAAAGGTTGCTTCGGCCGCCGCCGCGCTCGGTGTCGCGCCAGCCGACGCCCATGCCTCGCTGCTGCCGGAGCGGAAAGAGGACATCGTCCGCGAGCTGGACCGGCAGGACACGTTGTATCTGGGAGACGGGGCAAACGACTCGCTTGCATTCAACGCCGCATGGACCAGCGGAACACCTGTGGTCGATCGCAGCCTGCTGGAAGCCAAGGCCGATTTTTATTTCATGGGGCAAGGTCTCGGATTTCTGCCTCAGTTGCTGGCGTTGGCGAGACGCCGCCAGCAGGTGGTGAGGATCGCCTTCGCGTTCGCGCTCGGCTACAACCTCACGGCGGTCGCGATCTGTCTGAACGGCCTGATGAGCCCGTTGCTGGCGGCGATCCTGATGCCGCTGAGTTCGGCGATTTCCCTGGCGATTGTGGGATTCGGCCTGCGGAATCGGTCCAATGGAAAGGTTGTCAGCGTTCCGGGGATTTCCTACGTTGATGGCGAGGGCATGACGCCCGACCTCGACCATGTCACGGGAACCAAACGATTACGACCAAGCGCTCTTTGAGAAACTCCGGCATTCCGAGCTTTTCGAGACGTATCAGGACGCGTTCCGCTCGGCGACTGGACTTCCGCTGCGGTTGGTGGGGGCGAACGTCGGGGAATGGTGTCTTGACGAGCCGGGCAGGAACAGGAGTCCGTTCTGCGAGACGCTGAATCTCTGCAAGAGCGCCTGCGCCGCCTGCGTCGAGACGAACCGCAAGCTCATGGAGGTGGCGGCGGTGGATGGACCGACCACGTGTCATTGTTTCGCCGGACTCGCCGCGACGGCGGTGCCTGTCCGGTCGGGATCGCAGTTGATTGGTTTTTTGAAGACCGGTCAGGTTTTCAACCGCGTGCCTTCCCCCACCGCGTTCCAGCAGGTTTCCAAGACGCTTGCACGGCATGGATTGAAGGAAGCTGAGGTGAAAAAACTGGGCGCCGCTTACCATGAGACCCGGAGCGTGGAGCCCGAGCGTTATCAAAGCATGGTGACGTTGCTGGCCACTTTCGCGGAGCAGCTCGGCCAGCAGGCGGAGAAACTCCTCGCCGTCCAGGAGGGGGGCGAGCCGACGGCCATCAAACGGGCGAGGGATTTCATTGAGGAGAATCTTTCCGAACCTCTTCCCCTCCCGCTGGTCGCGCGCAAGGCCGGACTCAGCGAGTCGCACTTCTGCCGGATCTTCCGTGAGGCCACCGGACTGACCCTGACCGACTACATCAACCGACGCCGCATCCAGTGGGCGAAAAGGGAGCTTCTGAAGTCGGAAACCCGCATTTCCGAGATCGCTTTCCTCATCGGCTACCAATCGCTCTCCCAGTTCAACAGGAGCTTCTCAAGGGTCACCGGCCGTTCCCCGAGCCGATACCGCTCCGAAGAATTGACGAGTTTGGCGTCATGAGGGCGTTTTTGGGGCCGATGTCCGATGAAATTGCGAGTTTTTGACGAAAGTGTGACCATTTCGGCACTCTAATGGCAGATTTGGAATTTTCTAAACGACCGCCCTTGCCAACGGGCCGTTCTGTGCATAAGCCGTGCGGCGCAATGGCAAGTATCGGACCCTTCTCGTTCCCACCCACTGGTTTTGACGCTGTAATTTTCGATTGTGACGGCACGCTCGTCGACTCGATGCCCGCCCACTTCGATGCCTGGTGTGAGGCTCTCGCGATGCATGGAGCCGGTGGAGTCTTCAAGGAAGACGTCTTTTTCGCAATGGGCGGTCGCCCCACGATGGACATCGTGGTGGAGCTCAATGACGAATACAATCTGCACCTCGATCCCGCGGCGGTGGCGTTCGCCAAACGCGAAGCCTTCCTGAAGCGCCTCAATACGGTGACCCTGATCGATGAAGTCGCGGCCTTCGCCGAAAGCCTGCGTGGCAAGGTGCCGATGGCGATCGCCACCGGCGGTTCGCGCATGGTCATCGAGAAGACTCTCAAGATCGTTGGGATTTCCGATTGGTTCGACGAGGTCGTGACCGCCGACGATGTGGCGGAGGGCAAACCCGCTCCTGATATTTTCCTCAAGGCGGCGAACCTGTTGGGCGTGGATCCGACGAGGTGTCTCGTGCTCGAAGACGCTCCTGCCGGCATTCTCGCAGGCCAACGGGCCGGCATGCAGGTTATCGCGATTCCGTCGCCACTGGTTTCCTGCTGAGTTCCCGGCAAAGACTGCCGAGTGCTTCCAGCGTCTCGCCGGTATGCGCCGCCGACAGGCTGATGCGAAGTCTCGCCGTGCCTCGCGGAACCGTCGGATAGCGGATGGCGGGCACGAGGAAGCCGGCTTGGTCCAGTGTCGATGAGGCGGCAAGAGCGGCTTCGTTCGATCCCATGATTTTCGGGATGATCGGCGTTTGGTTTTGAGAGAGCAGGGCGATGTTGTGCTGCAGTTTCAAACGCAGGGATTGTCCTTCTTTCGAACGAATCAGGGCCAACGAGGCGATGGCGGCATGGGCCAGGGCGGGTGGAGGGGCGGTCGAATAAACGAACGAACGCGCGCGGTTGGTGAGGAGATCGATCCAGTCGCGGGAGGCGGCGAGATAACCGCCTGATAGTCCTGCTGCCTTGCTGAGGGTACCCATCTGGAAAGTGACACGCTGCTGGAGGTTTTCCCGTTCGGCGAGACCCATGCCGTGTTCCCCGAGAACTCCGAAGCCATGCGCTTCGTCGAGCAGGAGCAGTGCGTCGTGGGTTTCCGCCAGTTCGACGATCTCCCGCAGCGGGCAGAGATCGCCGTCCATGCTGAAGACGGATTCCGTGGCGATCAGGATGCGGGCGGATGCGGATTTCGCGCGGGTCGAAACTAACAAGCGCTCCAGTTTTTTAAGATCGTTGTGCGGAAACACCCGGATCGTCGCGCCGGACAGCCGCGCGGCGTCGACGAGACAGGCGTGGGACAGCTTGTCGAGGAAGACGAAGTCGGATTTGCCAACCACCGCCGGGATCACGCCGAGAGCGGTGGCGAAGCCGGAGGAAAAGGTGAGCGCCGCTTCGGTTTGTTTGGCCTCTGCGAGAGCGTTCTCCAGCAGCCGGTGGGGGGGGAGCGTGCCGCAGACGAGACGGGATGCTGCGGAGCCCGCGCCGTAGCGGCGGACGCCTTCCATCAGTGCTGCTTCGATTTCCGGATGACGGGAGAGGCCGAGGTAGTCGTTGGAAGCGAAGTTCCAGAGCGTCCTGCCCTCGCGGCTGATCCGGACTCCGGTGGGGGTGTCGAGCGGCCGCAGCTCGCGCAGCAATCCTGCGTCAGCGAGCTGGCGAAGGCACTCGGCGGGGCTGGACATCCGGAGAAAAGATGTCGGTTAGGATCCTGAAGCAGGACGCTCGAGCGCCCAGGCGAGGAGCTTGCTGGAGTCTTTCCAAACGTTGGGTGTGTTGGATTTCAGAACGACGGTGATGACAGACCTGCCGTTGAGGGAACCGCTGGCGACGAGGCAGCGCCCCGCCGCATTGGTGGTGCCGGTTTTCAACCCGTCGCAGTATGGCAGGGTCTTGAGCAGGCGGTTGGTGTTTTCCAACAGTCGTGTGCGGCCGTCGTTGAAGCGGAAGGTCATCGACTTGGTGGCGGTGAACGAGCGGATGAGCGGGCTGCGGTAGGCGGCGCGGGCGGCGATGGCCATGTCGCGGGCGGTGGAGTATTGCCCCGCCTGCGGGAGTCCGTTAGGATTGATGAAGTTCGAATTCCGCATGCCGAGGGAGGCGGCTTTCTGGTTCATCAGGGCGGAGAAACCCTCCTGACTGCCGCCGACATCCCGGGCCAGGGAGCGGGCGACATCGTTGGCGCTTTTCACCATCAGGACTTTGGTCAATTCACGGCGGGAATAGACCTCGCCCGGCTTGAGGTCGAGCTTGGTGGGTTCGCAGGCCGTGTCGGAGGATTCGATGGTGACCGGCTTGTCGATGTTACCCGCGTCGAGAACGCAGAGGGCGGTGACGATTTTCTGGGTGCTGGCGACGGCACGGGGCGAGTCCGCGTTTTTCGCATAGAGGACGCGGCCGCTGACCACGTCGATGACGATGGCGCTTTCCGCGGCGATCGGTGGCGGTGCGGTCGGAGGAATGGCGGCGATTTTGACCGCTTGTCCGGAGCTTGAAGGCTGTGCCTGCGGGTTGGAACCGGGCTGGGGACGGGGTGGGGGATTGCCGCCACAGGAGGTGACGAGGGCAATAAAGGAGAGCGCGACGAGGTGGGCGCAAAGCAACCGTGACATGCGGGGGATCATCCTCAACATTCCCCGATCTTCAAGCCGCGAATCAACGGATAGGTGGATTCCGCGGCTCAAGGGGCCTTGGGTGGGAGCAGGCTTCCATCCATTTCTCCTCCGGGTTCCGGCAGGGTTGGCTCTTTGAAATCGACAGGCCCCATGAAGGAGGCCCAGAAACCGCGCTTGCGGGTGTTTTCAAAAGCGAGGGCCCGCTCTTCACCGGTCGGGAGTTTTTTAAGATCCTTTTCGCGGACTTCGACGACCTTCACGCCGGGAGGGTTGATCTTGTTCACCGCCATTTCGGAGAGGGCGGAAACCTTGGAGGTGGTGGCGGTGGTGGTTTTCTTCACGAACGCCACGGAGCCTTGTCCGACCTTGCTCACCGTGGCACAGGAAACAAACAGAAAAGTGGCTGCGATGGCGGGAAAAACGATTGCCCGAAACATGGTTTTCATACGCTAGGAAAGGAGTTCAGACTACCATTGGAAAGATCACTGTCCACCTTTCGTTTTGAGTCTGTAATGTCACGAAATCTTTATCGCTGAACGAGCACGAGAAAGTTTCGGACCGGTCGATTCCAAGGCGGGCGATTCGCAAACGGCCCCCCGGAAACCGAACCGGAGACCCAGATGTCGGCAGACCGGCCGCCATCGAGATTGAGGGCATGGCGCACTTTCCAGCCGGCGGGTTGGCCGCTGGCGAGGGCCCTTCCGAGATCGGCGAGCGAGCACGGCGAGCCTTTGCCGATCCACCAGCGGGTGCCGCCGTCCCAGAGGATGACGATGCGGGCGCTGGTTTTCGCGGCTTCGAGACCGGAAACCGCCTGGCCGTTTTCAACAAGCAGGGGGCCGGCTTGGATGAGTTCACGGGAGCGTGCTGCCGCCGGACGTCCGAGCGTTTCCCGGCGGGTGATGCCGGTGCCGCCGGAGGGGTTTTCAAACCAGATGCCGCTGCCAAGCGACGAGGCGGAGTTCCACGCGCCGGTGGTTTTTCCCGCGGAAACAACCAGTCCGAGTGGGGCACCTTCCGGAGTGAAAAATCCGGCGTTCACCGCCGCGATCCCTCCGCGGGCGTTTCCTGCGGCGGTGGCGTCGGCGAACTTGGAGCCGGGGCCGTCCGGTTGGTCGGCAACCACGAGGCGGTGGTTCCTGGAGTCGAATTCCACGCCCTCGAAGGTGATTTCAGAGATTTTCCGAGTCGTGAAATGAGGTGTGCCGGCAGGTGCGGAGGGCGCTGCCGGAGTGATGGTTGGAGTCGCAACCACCGGCGTTTTTTCGATGATCTCAGGTTTCCGAACCGACCGGGCGGGCGGGGCCGGGGCGCAACTCACAAACGGAAGCGCGGCAAGCGTGGCTAGCAGAAATCGCATGCGTTGCTTTCGCACGCGTCGGACGACTTTGCAAGGGAATGGCTCAACCCTGTCGCACGCCGATTCCCAACAAGGTCTGAAATCTCGGCGCTTCGGTTTCCCGATCCGCCACGACCGTTTCGATCTGGCTGAAGCCCGCTTTTTCGAGCATCGCCGCCAGATCGCTTTCAGAAAATCCCAGCCAGCGATCGGCATAGAGTTCCCGCGCTTCTTCGAAATGATGCTGCAACAAATCCAGCACGATCAATCTGCCGCCCGGCTTCAAAATACGAAATGCCGCATCCAACGCCCGTTGGGGATGCTCGGCATGGTGCAGCGCCTGGCTCAGGATGGCGAGGTCGAGGCTGCCATTCTCGATCGGAGGGCTTTCGATGTCGCCGATCCGGTATTCCAAATTCTTCAGGCCGTTCTGTGTCGCCAGATTTTGGCCGAATTCCACCATCTTCGGCGAGAGGTCCACCGCGATGACCTTCTCCGCCCGCTGGGCCAGCAGCTGGGCCAGCGTGCCTTCGCCCGCTCCGAGATCCGCGACGACCCGATAGTTCAGCACCTTGATCAGAGCTTCTGCCAATGCCTTCCAAGACCGTCCCGGAACGTAATCTTTCCCAAACCTCCCCGCCAATTCGTCGAAATAAGCCCGCGCGCTGTCCTTCCGTTTCCGCAGCAAATGCCGCAGCGCGGTCTCGTCCGCGGCCACCTCCTGCACTTCCGCCGCCGCCAGTCGGGCGACCTCCATCAGATCAGAATCGGCCGAACACGAGTAAATGTTGTTCTTCCCGCTCCGCTCATCGCTCACCAGTCCTTCCATTTTCAACTGCGAAAGCTGCGTCGAAATCCGGCTTTGCCCCATTCCCAGAACCTCTTGGAGTTCAGCCACGGACAACGCCTCGTTTTCCACCAGCATCAGAATCCGCAGGCGGGTGGGATCGGAAAGGAGCTTCAGGGATTTCAGCATTGACGGCATGGCGGCACGGTTATATCAACGCATCACGATTTGACGATACGAAAAATAAAAAGCACATGAGCACCTTCATTTTCTCCTCAGAGTCCGTCGGCGAAGGCCATCCGGACAAAGTCGCCGACACCATCTCGGACGCCATCCTCGACGCCTGCCTCACCCTCGATCCGAAAAGCCGCGTGGCTTGCGAAACGTTCGTGAAGAGCAACGTCGTCGTCGTCGGTGGTGAAATCACCATCCCTTCGCTCCAAGACAAGAAGAAGGGCACCACGAAGCCGCTCGATGAAGCCATCAACATCGGCAAGATCATCCGCGACGCCGTCCGTGGCATCGGCTACACCAACAACGACGACGTCTTCCACGCCGACACTCTTTTCATCAACAACTACCTCACCGCACAAAGCCCGGACATCGCCCAAGGCGTCGACGCCGCCGCTGCGGAAGGCAAGAAGCACAAGGAGCAAGGTGCCGGCGACCAAGGCATCATGTTCGGTTACGCCTGCAATGAGACTCCCGAGCTCATGCCTGCTCCGATCATGTATGCTCACCGCCTTGGCCGCGAGCTCACCCGCATCCGCAAGGCTGGCAAACTTGCCAAGTGGCTGCGCCCGGACGCGAAGTCGCAGGTCTCCGTCGAGTATGTCGATGGCAAACCGACCCGCATCGTGAACGTCGTCATTTCCACCCAACACTCCGCCGATGTGGAGCACGCGGAAATCGAGAAATTCTGCATCGAGCAGGTCATCAAAAAGGTCCTGCCGAAGGACATGCTCACCAAGGACACCGAGTATCTCATCAATCCGACCGGCAAGTTCGTCGTCGGCGGTCCTCAGGGCGACTCCGGCCTCACCGGCCGCAAGATCATCGTCGACACTTACGGCGGCTGGGGCCGTCACGGTGGCGGTGCTTTCTCCGGCAAGGATCCGTCGAAGGTTGACCGTTCCGCCGCCTACATGGGCCGCTATGTTGCGAAAAACATCGTCGCTGCCGGACTTGCCACCCATTGCGAAGTCCAGTTCGCCTACGCCATCGGCCACCCGCTTCCGGTGAGCGTTCACGTCGATACCTTCGGCACTGGCACCAAGCCGGACGACCAGATCCTCGCCGGCATCCTGAAGGTTTTCTCCTTCAAGCCAGCCGACATCGTCAAACAACTCAACCTCCTCCGCCCGATCTATTCGAAGTCCACCAACTACGGTCACTTCGGAAAAGACGACGCCGATCTCACCTGGGAAGCGACCGACAAGGCCGCCGCTCTCAAGAAGGCGGTGGGCTGATCCTAATTTCTAACTAACGATAACAATGAGCTTCACAGACTACAAAGTAAGAGACATCGGCCTCGCCGATTTCGGCCGCAAGGAAATCGAAATCGCCGAGCACGAAATGCCCGGCCTCATGGCCACCCGCGAAAAGTATGGCAAGGAGCAGCCGCTCAAGGGCGTCCGCATCATGGGTTCGCTCCACATGACGATCCAGACCGCCGTCCTCATCGAGACCCTCGTCGATCTCGGTGCCGAAGTGCGCTGGGTTTCCTGCAACATCTTCTCCACGCAGGACCACGCCGCCGCTGCGATCGCTGCCAAGGAAATCCCGGTCTTCGCCTGGAAGGGCGAAACGCTTGAGGAATATTGGTGGTGTACCTGGCAGGCTCTGGTCAATCCGGCAGGCCTCGGACCCGAGCTCATCGTCGATGACGGTGGCGACGCGACCCTCCTCATCCACAAAGGCTTCGAACTCGAAAACGGTTCCGACTGGGTCAACACCCCATCCGGCAACCACGAAGAGCAAGTCATCAAGGACCTCCTCAAGGACGTTCACGCCAAGCAGCCCGGCATCTTCGCGAAGATCGTGAAGGACTGGAAGGGCGTTTCCGAAGAAACCACCACCGGTGTCCATCGCCTCTATCAAATGGCGAAGGCCGGCACGCTTCTTGTGCCAGCGATCAACGTCAACGACTCCGTCACCAAGTCGAAGTTCGACAACCTCTACGGCTGCCGCGAGTCCCTCGTCGACGGCATCAAGCGCGCCACCGACGTGATGATCTCCGGCAAGGTCGGCGTCGTCTGCGGTTACGGTGATGTCGGCAAGGGCTGCGCCCAAGCCCTCCGCGGCCAAGGTGCGCAAGTCGTCGTCACCGAAGTGGACCCGATCTGCGCGCTCCAAGCCGCCATGGAAGGTTTCCGCGTCCTCACCCTCGAAGACACCCTCGGCTGGGGCGACATCTACGTCACCACCACCGGCAACTTCGACATCATCCGCCTCGAGCACATGGAGAAAATGAAGGACCAGGCCATCGTTTGTAACATCGGCCACTTCGACAACGAAATCCAGATCGACAAGCTCAACGAAGCTCCCGGCGTCAAGCGCACCAACATCAAGCCACAGGTGGACAAATACACCTTCCCGACCGGCAACAGCATCTACATGCTCGCCGAAGGCCGCCTGGTGAACCTCGGTTGCGCCACCGGCCACCCGAGCTTCGTGATGTCCAACAGCTTCACCAACCAGACGCTCGCGCAGATCGATCTCTGGAAGAACAAGGACGTCTACAAGGCCGGCCAGGTCACCGTGCTTTCGAAGCACCTCGACGAGGAAGTCGCCCGTCTCCACCTCGCGAAAGTCGGAGCCAAGCTCACGAAACTCACGAAGGAGCAGGCCGACTACATCAGCGTCCCGGTCGAAGGCCCTTATAAGGCCGACCACTACCGCTATTGATCCACGTGAAACAGGCATCCCAGCCTGTCACTCACTTCCTAACGGTCAGTCGTTCATTCGGCTGGCCGTTTTTTTGTCAGAGCTTCGGCAACTCCCGCCGCGGCCCCAGCAAATGCGCCCCCTGCGGGTCGATCAGGAAATACCCCGCGAGCGCCCGCCGCCCTAGCAGCATCGGGCACTGCATTTCGGACCGATCCGCCAGGCTGATCAGGATGCTCCAGGTGAATCCGCCCGGCAGCATCGCCGTCGTCTCGATGAAAATCCGCTTCTTCGCCTTTCCGGTGGAACTCCTGACACGAGCCGTTCTAACTACCGCCGCCTCGCACGCGATCGTGTCGTTGTAGTGGTTGGTCGTGGTGAACTTCACGCTCTTCTCATCCACCGCCAGCTCGACATTCTCCGCATGGATGCAGGAACTCCGTGCCCCGCTGTCGGTCTTCGCGTTCATCGGCGAAACCCCCAGTTCCGGCAGGGAAATCCACTCCCGCCGCCCGATGACCAGACGCGGCATCCCGGCACCTTTCCAAGGCAATCCCAGCGACGCGGCGAGTTCCTTGGAAGGGGACTCCACCAGCTCCGGGATTGCTTTGTAACTGCGCGGCATTTACGGGTTCAGTAAGGATGCCGCCATCGCCCGCGCCTGCTCGCCGCCGCCGCCTAACATGCGCACCAGCTCCTGGATGCGCGTCTCGCCGCTGACCGGATAGAGCCGCGAGCGCGTCCTGCCGCCGGAGACCTCTTTCTCCACGACAAAGTGGTGCGCCGACATCGCCGCCACCTGTGGAAAGTGCGTGATCGCCACCACCTGGTGCCGCGTCCCCAGCGCCGCCATCTTGCGGCCCACCGCCTTCGCGACCTCGCCGCCCACATTCGCGTCGATCTCGTCGAAGACCATCAACGGCGTCGCATCCTGGTCCGCCAGCGCCGACTTCACCGCCAGCATCACCCGTGAAATTTCGCCCGACGACGCGATCTGCCGCAGCGGCAGCAGCGGCTCGCCCGGATTCGGCCCGAACTGGAACTCCACCGACTCCAGCC